>NZ_DASUVO010000128.1:0-86495 GCF_036378875.1 Actinophytocola sp. | reverse complement strand
CAGTCCGAGCGAATGGGACACTCGTGAGTCCTGAAGGGCCCTTCGGGAGCGAAGGGCCCTTCAGGACAGGTCAGGCAGCTGGCTTCTCGAAGTGTTGGTAGTCGATCGGGGTGTCCCAGTAGCCGCCCCACTCCCAGCCGCGGCGTTCGAAGGCGCGGACGGTCGCGTCGTCGGCGTGGATCATGCCCTGGTCGGTTCGGGTGCGGTCCACATAGGGCGCACCGTTGGGCGGGTACACCGCGCCACTGCCCGAGATGTACGGGTTCTGCACGGGGTTGACGTCGATCGCCCGGCCGTAGGAGTGGTTCGACCAGGCGGTGCCGCCGGTGATCGGGCGGCAGTTGAACGCTGAGGTGTTGTTGGCCTCCATCGACTTGTCGTCGTCCGCGTCGTACTTCTCCACCGTCAGCATGCGCTCGATCGGGTAGCGGTGGCGGTAGAGGTCGGCGAACGTGCCGACGACGTCACGGACCACGTCGGTGGCCACGATCAGCTCGCCGCGGTACACCTTGCCGTCGAAGCCGAGCACGCTCATCTTGACCAGTCGCAACTGGTCGGGCCCCACCGGGCAACCCTCCCGCCAGCTCAGGCCGAGCCGTTCCGCGGTGACCGTTTCCACGGTCGCCACGAACGGTGGCAGGCCGGTTGTCGTCGCGCTGGCCGTCACCCCAGTCCCCAGTGTTGCCGAAACCCCGATGACCACAATTGACAGCAGTCGTTTGATGATCTTCACGTGCGTAATGACGTCCTGGCACGCCGAAACGTTGCCTTACTACTGATCACGTCCGCGACTGTTCAACACCACGATGCCCGGCACCACGATCGCCAGGTACAGCCCCACTCCGAACACGACCTCGCGGACCCGCCCCTTGCCCTCGCCGGTCAGCCACACGCCAACGCAGATCAGGGCCAGCACGACCACCGTGACGGCGACGACCTTGGCGAACAGCCGGTACGAGCACCAGGACGTACACCCGCCCGCGATCTCGTGACGGCACAGCCGGTTACCGCTCGCGCTGGTCGGCAGCTGCGCCGCACGGAGAGTGCGCCGTGTGCGCTCTGAGTGCCGCATACGCACATACTCATCACCGCCGCCGCGATCGACAAGCTTCCGAACCGAACTGACACACTGCACCCCATGCGGAGCCCGTGGACAGCCATGTGGGCGCTGTGCGCGTGCTTCTTCATGATCATGCTGGACTCGACGATCGTCACGGTCGCGATCCCGACCATGCTCACCGACCTGCACGCGAACCTGAACGAGGTCGTGTGGGTCAACAGCGTCTACCTGCTCGCCAACACCGTCCCGCTGCTGATCACCGGGCGGCTCGGGGACCGGTTCGGACCGAAGAACGTGCTCGTCGCCGGTCTGGTCGCGTTCACCGCCGCGTCGGTGTGGAGCGGGCTCGCGACCACACCGGGTGAACTGATCGCAGCACGTACGGTCCAGGGGCTCGGCGCGGCGCTGATGACGCCACAGACACTGTCGTTCGTCACCCGGCTGTTTCCACCGGAGAAACGCGGCCTGCCCATCTCGCTGTGGGGTGCGGTGGCCGGGGTCGCCACGCTCGCCGGGCCGGTGCTCGGCGGGCTGCTCGTCGAGCACGTCGGCTGGCAGGGGATCTTCCTCATCAACGTCCCGATCGGCGTCGTCAGTTTGGTGATCGCCGTGGTCGCGCTGCCGAACTGGCAGCCTCGGCGCGAGCTCCGCTTCGACCTGGTGGGCACCGCGCTCTGCGCGGCCGGGCTGCTCGGGCTGGTCTTCGGTGTGCAGAACGGACAGCACTACCACTGGGGTCCGGTCTTCGGGCCGGTCACGATCGTCCACATCCTCGTCGTGGGCCTCGTGCTGCTCGCCGCGTTCGTGTACCGGCAGGTCACGGTGCGCAGCCGCGAGCCGCTCGTGCCGAACGAGCTGTTCCGCGACCCGACCTTCACCTACGCCAACCTGGCGCACGCCGCCATGGGCTTCGCGATGACCGGCATGTTCCTCCCGCTGGTCCTGTACCTGCAGACCGTGCTGGGGCAGACCCCGCTGGAGGCGTCCGTCCTCGCGCTGCCGATGGCGGTGACCGCTGCCGCGGCGTCCGGGGTGTCCGGGGCGGTGTGGCATCGCATCGGCGCGCGGAACCTGATCATCGCCGGGTTCGCCACGCTCGCGGCCGCCGTCGGTGTGCTCGTCTACCAGGCCGAGACGGACACGGACCCGACCACGCTCATCCCCGGCCTCGCGATCGCGGGCATCGGCATCGGGTTCGTGTTCTCGCCGCTGACCACGGCGGCCACCTCGGGGATGCCCCCGGAGCTGTCCGGCGCGGCGTCCGGTGTGTACAACACGTCCCGCCAGATCGGCGGTGTTCTCGGCAGCGCGGCCGTCGGGTTGGTGCTGCAGTTGGGGATCGCGTTCGCGGTGCCGGACGCCGCCCGCCAGTACGCGGAACGGCTGCCGCCGCGCTACCGCGAGGAGTTCGTCCGCCGGGTCACCGAGGCCGCGAACACACCGAGCCAGTTCGACTCGAGCCGCCCGCCCGTACCGTCCGATCTGGACCCGGACGTCGCGGACCTGGTGCGGCGCATCGTCACCGAGGTCTTCCACAGCGGCTTCACGGTGGCCGCGAAGGCAAGCCTCATGTTGCCGATCGCTGTGCTGGTGCTGGGCATCGTGGCGGCCACCGGGATCCGCGGACGGGCGCGGATAGAGTCGCGGGCGTGCAGTTCGTCCTCGCCTCCCAGTCCCCCGCCCGCCTGACAGTGCTCCGCAAGGCCGGAATCGACCCGGTGGTCCAGGTCTCCGGTGTCGACGAGGACGCGATCATCGCGTCGCTCCCGGCCGACGCCGGTCCGGAGCAGACGGTCGCGACACTCGCCGAGGCCAAGGCCCGCACGGTCGCCCCGGACCACAGCGACGCGGTGGTCGTCGGCTGCGACTCGATGCTGTTCCACGACGGCCTGCTCGTCGGCAAGCCGGGCACACCCGAACGGGCGCTCGCCCGCTGGACAAAGATGGCCGGCGGCACGGGCGAACTGCTGACCGGGCACGCCGTGCTGCGAGTACGCGACGGCGCCGTCACCGCGATCGCCACCGGCACGGTCAGCACGACGATCCGTTTCGGCGAGCCGAGCGAGACGGAGATCGAGGCCTATGTGGGCACCGGCGAGCCGCTGCAGGTGGCCGGCGGGTTCACGATCGACGGCCTTGGCGGCTGGTTCATCGATGGTGTGGACGGCGACCCGTCCAGCGTGATCGGCATCAGCCTCCCACTGACCCGCCGCCTACTCCGTGACGTCGAGGTCTCGGTAGTCGACCTCTGGCACTAGTTCGTAGCAGGTCGTGACCGCGGCGGCGCGGTCACGCAACGAGGAGCGCAACCATTGCGGGGCAAGGGCTTCCGCGTTCGTGGCGAGCTGCCACAACGCCCACTCGGCGTGTCTCGCGTCCTGGAAGGTGACCTCCAGCCGCAGCCAGCCGTCCGCGTCGGCTTCTTCTGCGACGATCGCCAGCGCGGTGCCCACCAGGTCCTCACGCCGCGCCGGGTTCACCCGTACCAGCACGGCGACCTGGTCGCCGCCGGTACGAAACCGCGTGCTGCGTTCCTGCCAGGCCTGGTCCAGATCGACGCGGTCCGGTCGCTGCGCGGGTTCGGCGAGTTCCTCGGCGGCCAGGACCCGGGACAGCCGGTAGGTGCGGTCCGTGCCGGCTCTCGTGGCCAGCAGGTAGCCCTGGTCGCGCACGGTGACCAGGCCGATCGGGTCCACCGTGCGCCACGTCGGGGCCTGGCCCGCTGCCGCGTAGTGGATGCGCAGCTTGTGTCCGGCGAACACCGCGCTCCGGATCTCGGCCACGATGGTGTCCGGCACCTCCTCGGCGACCTGCCGGCGCGCGAGGAGGTCGGTCTCCGGGTCGATGAGCAGTCGCTGGGCGGCGCCGGCCGCGGTGGCCCGATAGCTTTCGGGTAGCGCGTCGACGACCTTGCGCATGGCCGAAGCGAGCGCCGCGCCGAGGCCGAACGCCTGCGCGCCGCGCCGCGATCCGGCGACAAGCAGTGCGAGTGCCTCGTCGTGGTTCAGTCCGGTGAGCTCGGTCTGGAAACCGGGCAGCAACGCGAAACCGCCGTGCCGGCCGCGTTCGGCGTAGACCGGGACACCGGCCGAGGACAGCGCCTCGATGTCGCGCAGCACGGTGCGGGTGGACACCTCCAGCTCGCGGGCCAGCGCGGGCGCGGACAGCCGACCGTGCTGGCGCAGCAGCAACACCAGCGAGACCAACCGGTCGGCACGCATACGAAAATTGTGCCAGGAATACACGACACAGGATGTCGTGATTCGCTGGGAGGCTCATCGGCATGACAAGCAAGACAGTGGCCACCGAGCCGAACGACCTGGGTAGGTACTTCATCGAACGCGCCAACGCCGGCGACGTCGACGGGCTGGTGGCGTTGTACGAGCCGGACGCCGTGCTGGCGTTCCCGCCGGGCAACATCGCGACCGGACACGCGGAGATCCGCAAGGTGTTCGAGGAGTTCGTCGCGGCGGCGCCGGTGCTCACGCCGGGCAGGCAGCATCCAGCGCTGGTGGGCGAGGATCTGGCTCTCACGGCGTCGACGCTGACCACCGGCGAGATGACCGTCGAGATCGCCCGTCGCCAGTCGGACGGGTCGTGGCTGTGGGCCGTGGACCAGCCGGTGCTCGTGCCGTAGCGGAGCGGCGGTGGGCTCGGCCGAGCCCACCGCCGCACAGCGGAGGTGTTGACGATGAGACGCATCGCGACGATCGGCGTCTACGGCTTCACGGCCGGTTCCTTCATCGAGAAGCTCACCGGCGAGGGCGTGGGGCTGCTGCTCGACGTCCGCCAGCGACGCGGCGTCCGGGGCCCTGAATACGCCTGGGCGAACTCGGCGCGGCTCCAGCACACGCTCGCCGCGGCGGACATCGGCTACCGACACGTGAAGGACCTGGCACCGACGACCGAGATGCGCCAACTCCAGTACCGCGAGGACGACCGCCAGGGCGTGGGCAAGCGCAACCGCGTCGCGTTGGCGCCCGATTACGTCGAGCGCTACACCCGGGAGATCCTCGACCCGTTCGACCTCGGCGCGCTCGTGTCCGTACTTCCGAGCGACTCGACAACCGCGCTCTTCTGCGTCGAGCGCGACCCGGAGGCATGCCACCGCTCACTCGTGGCCGCGCGCCTGCACGCCGAGCACGGCCTGCCGGTCACGGACCTCCGCCCGGGCTGAGCCATGCCCAGGCCGATCGCGGGCGCGGGGCGCTGCGCGCCCGACGCGCATCCGCTGGGTCCCGAAAGACGCGTTCAGGGCATCGCCGCTGTCTCGAAAGACGCGCCGATGACGTTCAACGACCTGAAAGCGTCCTTCGAGACAGCGCTGGTGGCACAAACACGCCGCTCGCGGCACCGGTCTTCCCGGGCGATGTGTTGAGAAAGATCCCCGGTGGATCTGGAATTAGCGTCGCGGCGCACCCATGGGACACCCCTGAGACATCAAGCACCGACAGCCCACCGACGCGCCGTTCGCCACAAGACCACTCGGGGCAATGGACGACGCAGGACACCTGACCGCAGCGGAAACAGTGGCCCCGTACAGGACCAACCCTCCAACATCGGCTCCGCGCTTGATCATCATCCTCGCGCGCGCGTTGCCCAACCCCCACCCGATCCCGGGGGCGTCCCGCCGTGCCAGTCTACCGGTGGGGGGGTGACAGTCACCGCGAAGTCGATCTTGCCTGTGGATAACCGATGCGGCTGTGGACAGGTTAGGCGCAGGGTTTCAGGTCCGTTGACCGAAGCGTCACCGTTGGCCAGCCCGGTAGTGCGTCGAGGCGGGCGTAGGTTCTCGTGCATCCCAGTTCCTGGTGGCGCAGGTTGTGGACGCGGACGAACACCGGTGTGGTGGCACAGTCCGCGGTCACCTGCGGGTCGCAGCGGTGCTGTGCCGTGAGGACCTCGGCGCCCGGATCGGCGGTGACGTTCGCCAGGGTGACGAACCCGGCGTCGGACAGGAACGGTTCGGTGATCTCGCTCCACTGGGCGGAACGGCCGACCACGACCTCCGCCGCGTAGCCCTGCGAGTACGGACCACCCACGAGGCACGCGGACAACGAGTCGGCCACGCATCGCAGGGACTCCGTGGTGAGGGCGGCTCCCAGCTTGGTGACGGTCAGCTCGATGACCTCGCTGGAACCGGCGCCGCCGATCCGCAGGCGCCCTGCCGTGCCGTCGGCCTCGGCGACCAGCTCGACCATGGTGTCACCGACGGGCAGCGTCGCGAGCACGGTGCACTTCTCGCCCAGGCAGCCGTCCATGCCGACGCCGGGCGTCGTCGCCGTGGTGGACACGGTCGTCTCGGCGGTGGTCACGCCGGAATCCCGCAGCATGGCGGACGCGATCAGTGCACCGGCCGCCACCAGAGCGGACGCGGCGGCGGTGATCACGACCGCCCACGACCTCCCCGCCATGATTCTCTCCCCGTGACCTAGCTTGCTCTACGGCCCCACATACCCGCGGTATCCGTAAACTCCCCAACCAACGACAGTGTGCCGCCTTTCGAGGGAGAGTGGGCGTGCCCCAGCTCAACAAGATCCTGATCGCCAACCGCGGCGAGATCGCTGTTCGCGTCATCCGTGCCTGCAAGGACGCCGGCCTCCCCAGTGTGGCGGTGTACGCGGATCCGGACCGGGACGCCGTGTTCGCCCGACTCGCCGACGAGGCCTTCGCGCTCGGTGGGTCGACGGCGGCGGAGAGCTACCTCAACATCGACAAGCTGCTGGACGTCGCGAAGCGGTCCGGTGCGGACGCCGTCCACCCCGGTTACGGCTTCCTGTCCGAGAACGCCGACTTCGCGCAGGCCGTGTTGGACGCCGGCCTCACCTGGATCGGGCCGAGTCCACAGGCCATCCGCGACCTCGGCGACAAGGTCACCGCCCGGCACATCGCCACCCGCGCCGGCGCCCCGCTGGTACCTGGCACGAAGGAGCCGGTCGGCGGGCCCGAGGAGGTCGTGGCGTTCGCCGACGAGCACGGGCTGCCGGTGGCGATCAAGGCCGCGTTCGGCGGCGGCGGGCGTGGCCTGAAGGTGGCCCGCACGATCGAGGAGATCCCCGAGCTGTTCGACTCGGCTGTCCGCGAGGCGGTCGCGGCGTTCGGGCGGGGCGAGTGCTTCGTCGAGCGCTACCTGGACCAGCCCCGGCACGTCGAGGCGCAGGTTCTCGCCGACCAGCACGGCAACGTGATCGTGGTCGGCACCCGCGACTGCTCGCTGCAGCGGCGCCACCAGAAGCTGGTCGAGGAGGCCCCCGCGCCGTTCCTCACCGAGTCACAGCGCGCGTCGATCCACTCCTCGGCGAAGGCGATCTGCAAGGAAGCCGGCTACTCCGGCGCCGGCACCGTCGAGTACCTGGTCGGCAAGGACGGCACGATCTCCTTCCTGGAGGTCAACACGCGCCTGCAGGTCGAGCACCCTGTGTCGGAGGAGACCGCCGGGGTGGACCTCGTGCGGGAGCAGTTCCGCATCGCGGCCGGCGAGAAGCTGCGGTTCACCGAGGACCCGGCGCCGCGCGGTCACTCCATCGAGTTCCGCGTCAACGGCGAGGACGCCGGCCGTAACTTCCTGCCGGCGCCCGGCGTCGTGACGAGGTTCGTGGCACCGGAGGGCCCTGGCGTGCGGGTCGACTCCGGGGTCGAGTCCGGCACGGTGATCGGCGGACAGTTCGACTCACTGCTGGCGAAGGTGATCGTCACCGGCGCCACCCGCGAGGAGGCGCTCGAACGGTCGCGCCGCGCGCTGGACGAGATGGTCGTCGAGGGGATGGCGACGGTACTGCCGTTCCACCGGCGGATCGTGCGTGACCAGGCCTATGTGGGTGATGGCACGTCGTTCTCCGTGCACACGCGCTGGATCGAGACCGAGTTCGACAACACCATCGAGCCGTTCGTGGCAACGGACGAGCTGCCGGAGCCGGACGAGCGCCAGAACGTGGTGGTCGAGGTCGGCGGCCGGCGGCTGGAGGTGTCGCTGCCCGGCGGGTTCGCGGTCGGCGCCAGCGCGCCGAAGGCCGCGGCGGCGGCCAAGCCACGCAAACGGGCCGGCGGCAAGGCGACCGCAGTGTCCGGCGACGCGGTGGCCGCGCCCATGCAGGGCACGATCGTGAAGATCGCGGTCGAGGACGGCCAGGAGGTGGCGCAGGGCGACCTGATCGTGGTGCTGGAGGCCATGAAGATGGAGAACCCGGTCACCGCGCACAAGTCCGGCACAGTGACCGGACTCGCCATCGCCCAGGGCGAGACCGTCACACAGGGCAGTGTCCTGTGTGAGCTGAAGAACTGAGCGGACCGCCGAGCGAGGCCATGTACCTGAGCGGGCCGCCGGCGTCTGGACCGACGAGCGCGCAGATCCCCTGCGCGACGAAGGAGCCCAGGGATCTCCGCGCGCAGGAGGGAAGACGCCGGATTGAGGCCCGCGAACGCCGAGCTCCAGCGAGGCCATGTCACTGAGAGGGTCCTCAGGTTCACGACATCTGTCACGGCTGATTACCCGATTACAGACGTACGATCGAGATGTGAGCGAGTACCAGCCGTCCGCGATCCGCGTCAGTGACTCCGAGCGCGAGGATGCCCTCGCGAAGCTCGGCGAGCACATGAGTGCTGGTCGGCTGGACATCGACGAGTACGGGGAGCGGTCGGCCAAGGTCGCGACCGCCAAGACGCGCGGCGAGCTGCTGGGCCTGTTCGGTGACCTGCCGGAGCCGAAGCCGACGTTCGGTCAGCCCGTGCCGAGGCCCGCCGGGGCGCCGCCGCGGCCGAAGACGACGGCCGAGAAGGTCGTGCCGATCGTCGCGGTCGTGCTCATCTGTGGTGTGTTCGCGGCGCTCAAGCTGCCGTTCTTCATCCCGTTCCTGATCCTGTTCCTGGTGATCAACAACGGGCGGGGCCACCACCGGCCGCGCGGGCGGGGGCGCGTCTGGCAGGAGCGCGGCTAGACACCAGACGAACGGCTTGAGCCAACCGGAACAATCCTGCAAAAGTTCTCATGAAAACTGCCTAAACCGTCGAATCCGATCATCCCCATTGGATATGGTTGATCGACCACAGGAAACCGACTGGGAGGGCGGCTTAGTGCCAAACCACGGGGGCGGTGGGGATTCGCACAACGAGGTCCTGCGTGTCGCGCGAGACGCGGTGCCCGGTCTACGCAGTGCGTTCGCCGACGCGATCACCAAGGTAGACCGGCAGATCGAGCTCGCGGACAAGGAGCTGCGCGTCACCTCGTGGGCCGGCGACCCGGTGAGCACCGGCGCGAGCGCGCTCTACAACGACCGCACTCTCGACTCGGACGAGTCGGTCGTGGACCTGCTGAAGTTCTATCGCGCGCAATTGGACGCCGCTGTCCAGAACCTCGACGCGACCGCTGAGCAGTACGACAGAATCGACTCGGACAACGCCGTCGGCACCGGCAAGAACGAGGGCTGAGAGGGCTATCGATGACCGAACCCGCTGCTCCGACCGACGGCACTCGTTGGCGCGGCTTCGCTCACAAGGATCTGTACCGGATGTTGCACGAGGGACCGGGCGCGACCGCGTCCGCCGAGCCGTCGCGCCGCTGGGCCGAGATCTCCGCTGCCCTCACCGAGATCGGGCAGGACCTGAAGACCGCGCTCGACCAGACCGGCTGGTCCGGCACGGCCGCCGGCGCCGCGCACGCCCGGTTGTCCACCACCGTGAAGTGGGCGGCCACGTCCGGCACGAACGCCGCCACGATGCGTACCTCGGTCGAGGACCAGGCCAGCCACATCGCGAAGGCCCGCGCGGAGATGCCGCAGCCGGAAGAGGTGCCGGCCACGCAACCGGATCCGGCGGTCGCCCCCGCGGTGCAGGTGCTCCAGACGCAGACCGACGCCGAGCCGGCCGAGGCCGCCGCGTCGACGGCGGAGGAGAAGGCGGTCGAGGTGATGACCGCCTACGAGACGAACACGAACGCGACGACCGCCGCGCTGCCCGCGTTCACCACGCCGGAGCCGCTGCTGCCGTCCACCGGCATCCATCAGGGCCGGGGTGGCGGCCTGCTCGGTCTCGGGCTGACCGTGCCGGGCGGTTTCGGCGGCGGGAAGCACTACCAGAACGAGCCCGGGCCCGACAAGGGCAAGGGCAACGGCGGTGGTGGCGGCGGTGGCGGAGGCGGCGGTCACCACGGACAGACCTACACGTCCGGCGGGAGGTACGACGGACCACGGCGGCCGACCTCCCCGACGCCCGCTCCTGGCCGGATGACCGGCATCTCGACCGACCCGTTCTTCGGTGCTCCTGCGGCGAGCGGTAGCAGCCGTAACCAGGAGACTCCGCGGCGCGGCAACATCGTCGGCAGCTCGCCAGGCGGTAGTTCCGGTGGCTCCGGCGGCGGTTCTGGTGGGTCCGGCGGTTCCGGCGGTTCCGGTGGTTCGGGCGGCTTCCCTGGCGCGGGATCGAAGTCCGCTGCTGGCATGGGTGGCCTGCCCGGGTCGGACATGCAGCACGCGCAGCAGGCGGCCGCGGCGCAGCAGGCCGCGGCCGGGGCACAGGCCGGCACGCCGATCGCGCCCGGTGGTGCCGGACCGGTCGGCGCCCAGGAAAAGATGGCTATGCGCCGGTTCGGCATGGAGGCCATCGGGTCGAGCCAGTGGTTCGGCGACACCGACGAACCGGTGCCCGGCCAGAACCCGAAGCGCCGGTTCGACCTGCGGGAGTCCGCCGAGGACAACGAGTCGATGTCCATCCTGGACGACGAGAACCAGTTGCCACCCGGCGTGATCGGGGACGGCGGCCGGTAGTCACGGCATGACGATCGGCGCTGCCGCTACCCAACCGGTGGAGATCAGCGCGCTCGAGTTCGATGTCCTGTGGGAGCACCACTACGGGCTCGAACAGATGCCGCTGGTCCTCAAGGTCCCGTCACCGGGTCGCACCGACGACGAGCGCAAGCGGATCGTCCACGACGTGTGGGCCGGGCTCGCGCGACGCGGGCTCGGCACCCCCGTCGACCCGCATCCGGTGCTGACCCGGCTGCTGCACCTGTTGCACCGCCCAGAACGCGAGATCGACGGCCGCATGTGGCTGGGCGGTGAGCTGCGCCTGTTGGCCGCCGCCACAGGCGACGAAGCCGTGCTGGCCACGCTTTCGCACGGCCGGCTGGCCCTGGCACCGGCGGACGCCACGGGCCTGCCGAGGTTCGCCGTGTCGGTGTTGCCGCCAGCCCCGGCAGGCCCCGGCCAGTCGATCACCCTCCCGACCGCGGACTTCGAGGCAGCGGCGAAAGAAGCCCGCAAGCAGGAGGAACTGGCGTCCGCCCTGCGTACCCGAGGCGTCCGCGACTCCGACGCGACGACCCTGGCGGAGATGATCGGCGACATCGTGAGGCAGGGCCAGTACGGCAGCGCGGTCCGCGACCGCTGGGGCCGCCGGGTCCGCGCCCCGAGGGTGATCAGCTTCTTCGACACGGCAGCGGGCCGCTACCTACAAACCCGCCGCACCGAAGAAGACCAGGCCCCGTGGACCACGATCTCCCCAGCAGACCACCGCCGCCTACTACAGCACGTGACAGCCCTGCACGAAGAACAACTCTGACCAGAACCTCGCGTGTCCAACACCAGAAACCCGCGTGTCCAACATTCGGGACCCCCGAGTTCAACAAAAGCGGCTAACGTCGATAGCCCCGTTTGTTGAACTCACCGGTCTGGAGTGTTGGACACGCGGGTCGTGGCGGTTGGACTCGCGGTTAGTCCAGGTCGTCGTGGCGCATCAGGCGGCGGCCCGCTTCGATGATCGAGCCGGACAGGGACGGGTAGACCGAGAACGTGTGGGTCAGGTGTTCCACCGTCAGCTGGTTCTGGACGGCCAGCGCGATCGGGAGGATCAGCTCGCTCGCTGTCGGGGCCACCACCACACCGCCGATCACCACACCCGTCGCCGGGCGGCAGAACAGCTTCACGAAGCCCCGGTGTAAGCCCTCCATCTTGGCGCGGGCGTTCGTCGCCAGGGGGAGCATGATCGTGCGGGCCGGGACCTCGCCCGAGTCGATCGACTGCTGCGAGATGCCCACCGTCGCGATCTCCGGGTGGGTGAACACGTTCGCCGCGACCGTCTTCAGCTTGATCGGGGCAACGCCCTCGCCCAGCGCGTGCCACATGGCGATACGGCCCTGCATGGCGGCCACCGACGCCAACATCAGCAGGCCGGTGCAGTCACCAGCCGCGTAGACACCGGGAACCGACGTACGCGACACCCGGTCGACGGACACGAACCCGCCGGCGGCCGTCTTCAGCCCGACCTTGTCCAGCCCCAGGTCACTCGTATTGGGCACGGAGCCGACGGTCATCAGTGCGTGTGACGCCTCGACCGTCCCGCCCGACTCGAGGTGCACCAGCACGCCCTTGCGGGTCCGCTCCACCCGCGACGCGCGCGCGTGCTTGACCACCTCGGTGCCGCGCGCGGCGAACACGTCCTCCAGCACCGCCGCCGCGTCGGCGTCCTCGTGCGGCAGGACCCGGTCCCGGCTGGAGATCAGCGTGACCCGCACGCCCATCTCGGTGTACGCGGACACGAACTCCGCGCCGGTCACGCCCGACCCGACCACGACCAGGTGTTCGGGCAGCTCAGGAAGGTCGTAGATCTGCCGCCAGTCCAGGATCCGCTCGCCGTCCGGCTCGGCGCCCGGCAACACGCGCGGGGTGGCGCCGGTCGAGATCAGCACGACGTCGGCGTCCAGCTTCTCCTCGGTGCCGTCGTGCGCGACCGTCTGGACGGTGTGCGCGGCCAGCCCCGGCTGGGAGTCGCAGAACCGCGCGATGCCGTGGATGACCCGGACGCCCTCACGCTGCACGCGGTTGCGCACGTCCGCCGACTGGGCGAGCGCGAGGCCCCGCACGCGGCTGTGCACCGCCGGCAGGTCGACCATCGGCAGCTCGTCCTCGACGCGAATGCCCAGCTCATCGGCGTTGTGAAAGGTCGCGCGGGCACCCGCGGAGGCGATGAACGTCTTCGACGGCACGCAGTCGTACAGCACGCACGCGCCGCCGAGCCCGTCGCGTTCCACGATCGTCACGTCGGCGCCGTGTTGCGCGGCCACCAGCGCTGCCTCGTAACCGGCCGGCCCGCCGCCCATGATCACGATCCGGGTCACCGGGAGCTCCCCTCAGTTCGATCCTCGCGAGCGTTCGGGACAAACGGTACGCGGCGCGCCTCGCCCAGGGGACAGCGCATGATCCGAGGTATCGCTACGCTGTCGGCGTGCCGCTCTACGCCGCGTACGGGTCCAACATGGATCCCGCTCAGATGATGGAGCGAGCGCCGCATTCCCCGATGGCGGGTACTGGCTGGCTCGTTGGTTGGCGTATGACCTTCGGCGGCGAGGACCTCGGTTGGGAAGGCGCGCTCGCCACGATCGTCGAGGACCCCGAATCGCAGGTGTTCGTGGTGCTCTACGACGTGACGCCCGAGGACGAGACCCGCCTCGACCGGTGGGAAGGCTCCGAGCTGGGCCTGCATACGAAGATCCGGTTGCGGGTGCAGACGCTCGAGGGCTCGGTGCTCGCCTGGCTGTACGTGCTGGACGCCTACGAGGGAGGGCTGCCGTCCGCGCGCTACCTCGGCGTGGTGTCCGACGCGGCCGAGTCCGCCGGGGCGCCCGCCGACTATGTCGCTGACCTGAGAACACGTCCATGTCAGGGCATCGGTCCATAGCCGCTACACAGCTTCACCGCAGTAACCACACAGCCACCGCCTCCAGGCTCTCCGGCAACAGCCGAAGAGACGAGGGGGCACAGCGTGGGCAAGGCACGACGCCGGTTGCTGGTGCTGACCGGCGTGGTCGTGGTCGCCGCGGGCGGGGTCGCGGCGTGGCTGGTCCTCAGACCAGCGGAGGCGGCCACCCAACCGGTGGTCGCGACGGCGACGGTGGGGACACAGCGGCAGACGGTCTCGGTGAGCGGGACCATCGAACCGGCCGATCAGGCCGACCTGAACTTCGCGGTGAACGGCAAGGTCACCGAGGTGCTGGTCAAGGAGGGTGACGAGGTCACCGCCGGCCAGGCACTCGCGACCGTCGACGACACGCTCCTGGCGGCCCAGCTGACCGCCGCGCAGGCCCAGCTCGACGCGGCCGAGGAAAAGGCCGCCGACTCCGACGACGCGTCGGCCGACGCCGCGGTGGTGTCCGCCGAGAGCAACGTGACCGCCGCGCAGGAGGCGGTCGACAACGCGACGTTGAAGTCCACGATCAACGGCACGGTCGTCACGGTCGGGCTGGCCGTTGGCGACCAGGTGGGCTCCGACAACGCGGGTGGCGGTGCCGAGGACAGCGCCCAGTTCACGGTCGTGTCGACGAACCGGTTCGTGGTGACGGCGAAGGTCGGCGCCGAGGACGTCGACAAGGTCAAGCAGGGCATGGCCGCGGAGATCGTGCCGACCGGCGGCGGCGAGACGGTGGCGGGCACCGTCCAGACCGTCGGGCTGGTGGCCAGCGCGGACGATTCGGGCGTGGCGACCTTCCCCGTGACCGTGGCGGTCACCGACGAGCGGGACGACATCTACGCAGGCTCCTCGGCGACCGTGTCGATCGTGCTCGAGGAACGGGACAACGTCCTGACGATCCCGGGCATGGCCCTGCACACCGAGGGCGACTCGACGTACGTGAACAAGATCGTCAACGGCCAGCAGGTGCGGACCGACGTCAAGGTCGGCGACACCTTCGGCGGACAGACCGAGATCGTGTCGGGGTTGAGGGAAGGCGACCAGGTCGAGGTGGCCGTGGCCGCGCCGACCGGCGGTGCCGGTGGCAGCGACCGGACCGGCGGCGAGAACGTCTTCCCCGGCGGCGGCGGGCCCGGTGGCGGCGGCCCGGTCATGATCCAGCCTGGCGGTGGCCGGTGACCGCGATCATTGAAATGACCGAGGTGCGTAAGACGTACTCGACCGGGGTCGTCGAGGTCGAGGCCCTCCGTGGGGTCTCGCTGCGGATCGGGGAGGGTGAGTACGTCGCGGTCGCCGGCCCGTCCGGGTCGGGCAAGTCGACGCTCATGCACATCATCGGCTGCCTGGACCTGCCGACATCCGGCGACTACGTGCTGGCCGGCGGCCGGGTGACCGAGCTGTCCGAGGCGCACCTCGCCGACATCCGCAACCGGCGGATCGGGTTCGTGTTCCAGCAGTTCAACCTGCTGCCGAGCATGACGGCGTGCCGGAACGTGGAGCTGCCGCTCGCCTACGCTGGCGTGCCGCCGGCGGAGCGGCGCAGGCGGGCCGAGGAGGCACTGGCGCGCGTCGGCCTGTCCGACCGGCTCAAACACCGGCCGGGTGAGCTGTCCGGCGGCCAGCAGCAGCGGGTCGCGGTGGCCCGCGCGCTGGTGACCGATCCGGCGTTGATCCTGGCCGACGAGCCGACCGGCAACCTGGACTCGTCGGCATCGGCGGACGTGCTGGGGCTGTTCGACGAGCTGCACGCGATGGGCCGCACGATCGTGCTGATCACGCACGAGGCGGAGGTGGCACGGCGTGCCGGGCGGTCCGTGCTCATCCGGGACGGGCAGCTGGCCTCATGAACTGGAGAGACACGTTCGCGAGTGGCTTGGAGGCCATTCGCGCTCATCGGCTGCGGTCCGTGCTGACCATGCTGGGCATCGTCATCGGCATCACGTCCGTGATCCTGACCGTCGGCCTCGGGCTCGGCGCGCAGGCCCGTGTGTCCGAGCAGATCGACTCGCTCGGCAGCAACCTGTTGATCGTCTCGCCGGGCAGCAGCACGTCGTCGTCCGGTGTGCGGGGCGGTTTCGGCACGGCGTCGACGCTGACGCTGACCGACGCGACGGCGCTCGCCGATCGTTCGGTGACGCCGGACGTCGAGGCCGTGGCGCCGGTGGTCTCGTCGTCCGCGGCGCTGGTCGCGGGCACGACGAACTGGACGGCCAGCCTGGTCGGCACGACCACGTCGTGGCTGTCGGTGCGGAACCGGACGTTGTCGGCGGGCCGGTTCTTCACCGGCACCGAGACGGACGTGGTGGTGCTGGGCCAGGACACCGCGAGCGAGCTGTTCGGCAGGCGGTCGGCGGTCGGGCAGCAGGTGACGGTGGCCGGGCGTCCCATGACGGTGATCGGCGTACTCGCGTCGACGGGCGAGTCCAGCGACGACGACCTCGCACTGACCACACTGGACACGGCAAGGTCGCTGACCGGCTCGGCGTCCGCGTCCGTTTCGACGATCTACGTGCAGGCGACCACTCCGGACACGCTGAGCGCCGCCTACCAGGAGATCGACGCCCTGTTGCGGAACCTGCACGGCGACACCGACTTCACGATCGCGACGCAGGAGTCGCTGTTGGAGACCGCGAACGCCACGAACGAGACGCTGACCATCCTGCTCGGCGGCGTTGCCGCGATCTCCCTGCTGGTCGGCGGGATCGGGGTCATGAACATCATGCTCGTCGCGGTCACCGAACGAGTGCGGGAGATCGGACTGCGCAAGGCGCTCGGCGCGACGCCGGGCGGGATCCGGCGGCAGTTCCTGGTGGAGGCCGGGGTACTGGGCGCGTGCGGCGGGCTGCTTGGCGCGGCGCTGGGGATTGCCGGGGCGTTCGCGCTGCCGCAGCTGATCGGCCAGCCGGTGAGCGTGTCGGTGGTCGCGGTCGCGGCGGCCATCGGGGTGTCGCTGGCGATCGGCATCGGCTTCGGCGTGTACCCGGCGACCAGGGCCGCGCGGCTCACCCCCATCGACGCGTTGCGGAGCGAATGATGAGAAGGCTGATGTGGACGGTCGGCGTGTTGGCCGTGGCGGGGGCGGGCTTCGCGGCGGTGACGGTCGCGGGTGCCGACTCGGGCACCCGGTACCGGGTGGCGGCGGTGACCACCGGCGACGTGTCCCAGACGGTGTTGACGAGCGGGACGGTCGACCACGTGAACCGCGCGGACGTCTCGTTCGGCACGTCCGGCACGGTGACCACGTTGTCGGTGGCCATCGGGACGACCGTGAGCGCCGGCCAGGAGCTGGGCACGCTGGACACGGCGTCCCTGCAGGCCGCGGTGGACAAGGCGACCTCGGACCTCGACGATGCGGAGTCGAAACTGTCGGACGCGTCGTCCGCGGCGTCGTCGTCCGCGTCGACGGAGCCTTCGGGCCCGTCGTCGGAGCAGCTCGTGCAGGCGGTGAAGGAAGCGCAGTCCGCGGCTTCCGCGGCGTTGAAGACGGCTTCGGACGCGGTCGCGGCGCAGACGGCGGCGTGTGCCGACCCGACGGCGACGGCGTGTGCGGCGGCGGGCTCGGCCACCCTGACCGCGCAGCAGGCGGTGAAGACGGCGCAGGACACGTTGCAGGCCAAGCTGGACGCGCTGTCGGCGGCACAGTCGGCACCGTCGCAGGACTCGCCTGACTCGTCCGGGTCGGCGGACTCGGTCGCGGAGGCGCAGGCGGCGGTGGACGAGGCGAAGGTGAAGCTGGTGGAGGCGCAACAGGCACTGGCCGGCGCCACACTGACGTCCCCGATCACGGGCACGGTGGCCTCGGTGTCAGCCGCCGCGGGCGACCGCGTGTCGGCGGGCGACGCGGTGGCCGTGGTGATCGGCGAAGGCGCGGCGGAGGTGTCGGCGACGGTGCCGGTGGAGCGGCTTCGCCTGTTGGCCGTGGGCCAGACGGCGACGGTGACCCCGGTGGGCACGTCGGAGAAGGTGCCGGGCACGGTGACCCGAGTAGGCACCCTGCCGGACGAGACCGCCCAAACCGTCGCCTACCCGGTGACCATCACGGTCGACAAACCCCCGGCGACCATGGCGGCAGGCACCTCGGCAACAGCCGCCGTGGTGGTGGCGACCGCGGCGGACGTACTGACGGTCCCGACGTCCGCGGTTAGCCGAAACACGGTCACGATCCTGAACGCGGACCAGACGACAACGGTCACCCGCGTAACGGTCGGCGCGGTGGGGCCAACCCGCACAGAGATCAAGGAGGGCGTATCCGCGGGCGAGCAGGTAGTCCTGGCGAACCTGGACGCCCCGGTGCCAACAAGCGACCAACAGACCACGGGCCGGTTCAACGAAGACGGCTTCAACGACGGAGGCCCAGGCGGAGGCCCGATGATGCGCCAAGCCCCGGGCGGCAGATGAGGTGAGGCCGGCGGCTGCTTCACGCCGGCCCGCGAACGGCGTACTGTATCAAACTGGATACCCTGACTGAGTCGCGAGGAGGTGCTGACGGTGTCCGTAGCGAGGTTGTTGGAAGAAGCACGGCACCACGCCGGCCTGACTCAGGATCAGCTCGCCCAGCAAGCGCACACGTCACGCACGGCTGTGTCGGCGTATGAGAACGGCCGGAAGAAGCCGACGCTCGACACCGCTGAGCGCCTACTGAGCGCGGCAGGGTTCGAACTCGACGTGCGCCCGCAGATCACGTTCCATGCTGTCCCGGGCACCCGAGGTCGCGTCTACGAGGTTCCGAGCGAGTTCCCCTCGCTTCCGCCGCACAAGGCCCTGGCGACCGTGGTGTTGCCGTTGTCGCTGAACTGGTCGCAGCCTGGCCGGGAGTACCGACTCAGAGACCGGTTGGATCGTGCCCGCGTATATGAAGCAGTGCTGCGAGAGGGCGACGCAAAGGACGTGCTCACCTATATCGACGGCGTCCTGCTGGTCGACCTGTGGGACGACCTGGTGCTCCCCCGCGACGTTCGTGCGGCCTGGGAGCCGCTGATCTCGGAACTGGTCCCGGCACAGTGACAACCAGTTCCGAGGACATTCCTCTCACCGACTTCCAGCTCACGGTGGCCAGGCTCTTCTTCAGCCTGCCCGCCAGCGACGGCTTTGTTCTCGCCGGTGGCGCCGCGCTCATCGCACAACATCTGACGTCTCGCCCAACCCAGGACTTGGACTTCTTCACCGACCGACAGCCTGACGTCGTCGTGGCGCGTGACGAACTGATCGCGGCCGCGAACGAACGAGGCTGGGCCGTCAAGACGCTCCGAGACAGTGAGACCTTCTGCCGCCTGCAAGTGACCGGCCCGGAAGATCTGTTGGTCGACATCGCCCTGGATGCGCAGCCAGACCAACCGCCGACCATGAGCCTGGCCGGCCCGACATACGCTCCGCGAGAGCTGGCCGCCCGCAAGGTCGTCGCCCTGTTCGACCGGTACGCAGCCCGCGACTTCGTAGATGTGTTCGCGTTGACTCGCACATATAGCAAGGCGGGACTCTTGGAGTGGGCCAGCGATCTCAACCCAGGGTTCCACCAGCCCTACTTCATTCAAGCTCTCGACGCTCTCCCGCGCTACACGGACGCAGACCTGAGCCTCGGCGACGTCGACATTTCCGCCCTACGTGCGTTCTTCTCGGAATGGGCCGACGAGCTGCGACTGGATCGTGCTTAGGCCTCCGGCCCCCGGTTCCACGCTACGGCAACCCACCGACACTTCTCGTCGTGTGCGGGCTGGTGGGCGGCTGCCTGTGGACAACTGCCCCACCTGTGGACAACCACCCCGCTGGCGAGTGCGAGTCGCCGGGGTTGTCGGGGGTATGCCGTAGCGTGGTTCGAGGGGGCCGGAGGCCAGCCGGGGCCTCAGGTCACTCGTCTTCCACCCAGTCGAACGTGCGGGTCACCGCCTTCTTCCACCGGCTGTAGGTCTTCTCGCGGGCCGCGTCGTTCATCGCCGGGTCCCATTCCTTGTCCTTTGCCCAGTTGTTGCGGATGTCGTCCTCCCCGGCCCAGAAGCCGACGGCCAGGCCCGCCGCGTACGCAGCGCCGAGGGCCGTCGTCTCGGCCACGACCGGGCGGATCACCGGCACGCCGAGGATGTCCGCCTGGAACTGCATCAGCAGCTCGTTGCCGACCATGCCGCCGTCGACCTTCAACGACTTCAGCGGCACGCCCGAGTCGGCGTTCATCGCGTCGATCACCTCGCGGGTCTGGAACGCCGTCGCCTCCAGGACCGCCCGGGCCAGGTGACCCTTGTTCACGAAGCGGGTGAGGCCGACGATCGCGCCGCGGGCGTCCGACCGCCAGTACGGCGCGAACAGGCCCGAGAACGCCGGCACGAAGTAACAACCGCCGTTGTCCTCGACCGACGCGGCCATCGCCTCGATCTCCGGCGCCGACGCGATCATGCCCAGGTTGTCCCGCATCCACTGCACGAGCGCGCCGGTGATCGCGATCGAACCCTCGAGCGCGTACACCGCGTTCGCCGAGCCGATCTTGTAGCAGACCGTGGTCAGCAGGCCGTTCTCCGACGCCACCTGCTCGTTGCCCGTGTTGAGCAGCACGAAGTTACCGGTGCCGTAGGTGTTCTTCGCCTCGCCGATCGACAGGCACGCCTGCCCGAACGTCGCCGCCTGCTGGTCACCGAGGATGCCCGCGATCGGCACGCCCGCCAGCGCACCACGTTCGCGCACGGTGCCGTACTCCTCCGACGACGACCGGATCTCCGGCAACATCGACAGCGGGACGCGCATGTCGTCGGCGATCGACGAGTCCCACGACAATGTCGACAAATCCATAAGAAGTGTGCGAGACGCGTTCGTCGGGTCGGTCACGTGCACGCCGCCGTCCGGGCCGCCGGTCATGTTCCACAGGACCCACGTGTCCATGTTGCCGAACAGCAACTCACCGGCCTCGGCGCGTTGCCTGGCACCCTCGACGTTGTCGAGGATCCAGCGGATCTTCGGCCCGGAGAAGTACGTCGCGAGCGGCAGACCCGTCTTCGCCTTGTACCGGTCCTGGCCGCCGCCGAGCGCCTCCAGCTCGGCGCAGATCCGGTCCGTGCGCGTGTCCTGCCAGACGATCGCGTTGTAGACCGGCTTGCCCGTCGACTTCTCCCACACCACGGCGGTCTCCCGCTGGTTGGTGATGCCGACCGCGGCGATGTCCTTCGCGTGCAGGTCCGCCTTCGCCAGCGCGCCGGCCGCCACTTCACGCGTGTTGCGCCAGACCTCCTCGGGGTCGTGCTCGACCCAGCCCGCCTTCGGGAAGATCTGCTCGTGTTCCTTCTGGTCTACCGACACAACTTCACCCGCATGGCTGAAGATCATGCAGCGGGTGGACGTGGTGCCCTGGTCGATCGCAGCCACATAGCTCGTCATCTTGGTTCGCCTTCTTCCTCAGGACGTCGCCGGCAGGATCTGGAACACAAGACCGGCAAGAACACCGCCGACCAGCGGGCCGACCACCGGCACCCACGAGTAGTTCCACTCTGGACTGCCCTTGCCCTTGATCGGTAGCACGGCGTAGGCGATACGCGGCCCGAGGTCGCGTGCCGGGTTGATGGCGTACCCCGTCGGACCACCGAGCGAGGCGCCGATCGAGATCACGACGAACGCCACGGCCGCGTAGCCGAGCGCGCCGTTGCCGAACACCGGGACGTTCTCGGCGCCGGGTTCCGCGCCCGGGCTGGTCAGGATCCAGAAGACCAGCACGAACGTGCCGATGATCTCGGTCACCAGGTTCCATGCGTAGTTCGGCACGGTCGGCCCCGTGCAGAAGATGCCCCGCGTGTTCTGCGGCTCGTCATGGGTGTCGAACTGCAGCTTGTAGGCCAGCCAGGCGAGCACGGCGCCGAGGAACGCGCCGACCATCTGGCCGAGCAGGTAGGCGGGCACGTCGGCCCACTCCGCCTTGTCGGCGGCCACCAGGCCGAGCGTGACCGCCGGGTTGAGATGAGCGCCGGACGGGTTGGCGATGCTCGCCCCGACGAACACCGCGAAACCCCAGCCGATGTTGATCAGAAGCCAGCCGCCCTTGGTACCGAGCGTGTTCTTCAGTACCACGTTGGCGACGACACCGGCGCCGAGCAGGATCAGCCCCGCGGTGCCCAGAAGTTCCCAGATGAATATCTCGCCGAAGTTCAGATCCACGACCACTCCTTCGCGCTCGAAGAGGTAGGCGGACCGTCCGGCCAAGGGCGGGGCGCCGGTGCCTACCCTGAATCGGACGCTACGAGCCCAAGGTCAACTTGTCCAGACAACACAACAACGGTTCGGCCGGTAGCGTGGTCTCGTCCATCGTGAACAGCACGAGGAGGGGCCGTGACTGCGGACATCAACGGCGGCCGGCTGGGCACCGCCCAACGCGAACAGGCCTGGCAACGACTCGGCACGGAGACCTTCGACCTCGTGGTCATCGGCGGCGGTGTCGTCGGCGCCGGTACCGCGCTGGACGCCGCGACCCGTGGCCTACGAGTGGCGCTCGTCGAGGCGCGCGACCTGGCGTCCGGGACGTCGAGCCGCTCGTCGAAACTCTTCCACGGCGGGCTCCGGTACCTGGAACAGCTCGAGTTCGGACTCGTGCGGGAGGCGCTGCGGGAACGGGAGCTGATGCTCACCCGGTTGGCGCCCCATCTGGTGAAGCCCGTGAGTTTTCTTTACCCACTGACACGTCGGGTGTGGGAGCGGCCGTACACGGCGGCCGGTCTGTTCCTGTACGACTCGATGGGCGGCGCACGCTCGGTGCCGGGCCAGAAGCACCTGACACGGGCCGGCGCGATGCGGTTGGTGCCGGCGCTGAAACGGTCCGCTTTGATCGGTGGCATCCGGTACTTCGACGCGCAGGCCGACGACGCGCGGCACACCATGACCGTGGCACGCACGGCCGCGCACTACGGCGCGGTGATCCGACCGTCCACTCAGGTTGTTGGGTTCGTCCGGGAAGCGGACCGGGTGTCGGGTGTGCGGGTCCGCGACGTGGAGGACGGCCGCACGCTGGAGATCAAGGCCAACGCGGTGATCAACTGCACCGGCGTGTGGACCGATGAGCTGCAGCGGCTTTCCGGGTCGCGCGGGCGGTTCCGGGTGCGTGCGTCGAAGGGCGTGCACATCGTGGTGCCGCGTGACCGGATCGTGTCCGAGTCCGGCCTGATCCTGCGCACGGAGAAGTCGGTGCTGTTCGTCATTCCGTGGCGGAATCACTGGATCGTGGGTACGACGGACACGGACTGGAACCTTGATCTCGCCCACCCGGCGGCGACGAAGGCCGACATCGACTACATCCTCGAGCACGTGAACGCGGTGCTCGCGACCCCGCTGACGCACGATGACATCGAGGGCGTGTACGCGGGCCTGCGGCCGCTGCTGGCCGGGGAGAGCGAGGAGACGTCCAAGCTGTCGCGGGAGCACGCGGTGGCGCGGGTGGCGCCGGGCCTCGTGGCCATCGCGGGCGGCAAGTACACCACCTATCGGGTGATGGCCGCGGACGCCGTCGACGCCGCGTCACCGGACCTGCCGGGCCGCCTGCAATCGTCGATCACGGACAAGGTGCCGCTGCTTGGCGCGGACGGCTACCACGCGCTCGTGAACCAGGTGGACCAGTTGGGCGCGAAGCACGGGCTGCACCCGTACCGTGTGCGGCACCTGCTGGACCGGTACGGGTCGCTTGTGCACGAGGTGCTCGCGCTCGCCGCCGACCGCCCGGAGTTACTCCGCCCGCTGACGGCGGCCCCCGACTACCTGCAGGTGGAGATCGTGTACGCCGCGTCCCACGAGGGCGCGCTGCACGTGGAGGACACCCTCGCCCGCCGCACCCGCATCTCGATCGAGTACCCCCACCGCGGCGTCGACTGCGTGGAGCAGGTGGCCGCCCTGATGGGCGAGGTACTGAACTGGTCCCCGGAAACGGTGGCCCGCGAGGTGACGCTGTACAAGGCCCGCGTGGAAGCGGAACGCGACTCCCAAACGCAACCGGACGACCTGGCCGCCGACGCGAGCCGAGGCGCGGCCCCAGAAGCCCGCCCAGCCCTCAGAGAACCAGAACCCGCCAACTAGGCCCGCCTGGACTCGCGAGTCGCGCTTTGGGCCCCCGCGAGTCGCGCGTTCGGCCCCCGCGAGTTGCGTTTTCGTGTACGCCCAGGATGTACCTGAAAACGTAACTCGGGGGTGCTGGACGCGAGACTCGCCGGGGCCGAACGCGAGACTTGCGCGTTTGCATACGAAAGGCCCCCGCGTGCGGAGGGCCTTTCGCTTGAGGTCAGGGGGTGATGTCTGCTTCGTCGGTTTCCTCGGGGCGGGTGTTCTTCTGGGGCTTGCCGTTGCGGCGGCGGGCTGTTTGGCGCGGGAGGGTGGCCGGCGGACGCGGAGGCTGGGCACCGCCACCCATCATCAGTTCCGCGAAGGTGGCCATGGCCTCGTCCAGGTGGCCGCCGATCCGGCGCTCGGACTCCTCGTTGCTCTTCTTGACCAGCGAGGCGACGGAGTCGGTGTCCGGCTGCTTGGTGACCGCGCCCTCGACCTTCGCCAGGCTCGCGGCGAGTGTGGTGCCCATGTCGGCGATCTTCGACTGGAAGCCGTCCTCGACCGCGTCCAGGCGGGTCGTCATGCCGTCCAGCCGGCTGGTGACCTGCTCCAGCCGGACGGCCAGCTCCTCGAGCCGCTCGGTGCCGTCGACCGTCGTCTTGGTGTCGTCGAGCGAGTCCTGCAGCGCCTTGCGGGACGCCTCGACCTTCATCGACACCGAGGTCGACTTCTGGTCGATGTTGGCGTGCAGGCCCTCGGCGGTCTCGACCAGCTTGTTCTGCACGGTCTCGGACGCCTCGGCAACCTTGCCCTGCACCCGGTCCGACGCCTCGGCCACCGACTGGCGCACACCGTCCCGCGCCGCGTCGATCTGGCCGCGGACCTCGCCGAGCTGGCCGCGCAGGCCGCCGTCGACCTCGTCGACACGGCCGCGCAGGTTGTTCTCCGCCGCGTCGACACGCTCGCGCAGCGCGGCCTCGGCCCCGCCGATCCGCTCCTTCACCGGGCCGGTCACGTTGCCCGGCAGGGCGTCGAGCTTCGCGTCCTGCTTGTCCAGGTGCTTGTCGAGGTGGGCGTCCAGCTCGTCGATACGGCGGTGGATGTTCGCGAGCTTGTCCTCGAGCCCGTCCATCCGCCCCGCGACGCCCTCGAACCGGCCCGTCACCCCGTCGAGCCGGCCGTCCAGCTGCGCGAACGGCGTGGCCAGCTTGTCGACGATGCTCTCGACGGCACGGGTCAGCGCGGCGATCGCGCTGTCCTGGGCCTCGAGCTTGCCGAGCGCGTCCTCGACCCGCGACGCCAGGGCGGTGATCTCCGTGCGGTCCGGCATCTCCGACAGGCGCTTGCGCACCGCGCCGATGGACTCCAGCGGGGACAGCCTCGCGTGGATCTCGTCCAGCGTGTCGAAGATCTGCTGCTGTTCGCTCTCACGGATCTCGGCCGCGCGCACCAACATGTTGCGCATCCGGTCGAACGACACCGTCGAGTTGCTGTTCTCGTTCACGGAGGTGACCTTCGTCGTGGGGAGGGACAGGGCCGACGCTTGAGCCTAGCCACTCCCAGAACGCGCCCATACACCACCCGTTAGTTGGTTGCCGGTCCAGACACACCGAGGTTGCGCCGTTCGGGGCAAGACCATGACGCGAATGCCACATCTACCAGTGACAATGGGTAGTACGATGGTTACCCGATCGAATGATGCCTCACGCCGAGTACCGTTGCACCATGTCGAGCATGAACCCCGTTCCCATGACACCGGAGGCCATCCGCAGCGCCCCGAAAGCCCTCCTCCACGATCACCTGGACGGTGGTCTCCGCCCGGCCACGGTCATCGAGCTGGCCGACGCGAGCGGCTACCGCGACCTCCCGACCAGCGACGTCGACGCGCTGGGCCGGTGGTTCACGGAGTCAGCGGACTCCGGCTCGCTGGTGCGCTACCTCGAGACGTTCGCGCACACGTGCGGTGTCATGCAGACCACCGACGCACTGGTTCGCGTGGCCTCGGAATGCGCGGAGGACCTCGCCGAGGACGGCGTCGTGTACGCCGAGGTTCGTTACGCCCCGGAGTTGTTTTGCGAGAACGGTCTCAGTCTCGACACGATCGTGGAAGCCGTGCAGGAGGGCTTCCGGGTCGGCACGGCGCGTGCGCTCGAGGCCGGCAGGCGGATCCGGATCGGCACACTGCTGTGCGCCATGCGGCAGAACGCCAGATCACTGGAGATCGCCGAACTGGCCGTCCGGCACCGCGACTCCGGCGTGATCGGCTTCGACATCGCCGGCCCCGAGGCGGGGTTCCCTCCCACGCGCAACCTGGACGCGTTCGAGTACCTGCGGCAGCAAAACGCGCACTTCACCATCCACGCAGGCGAGGCGTTCGGGCTTCCGTCGATCTGGGAGGCCATCCAGCACTGCGGCGCCGAGCGGCTTGGCCACGGCGTCCGGATCGTCGACGACATCAAGGTGGACGACGACGGCACAGTGCAGCTCGGCCGGCTCGCCAGCTACGTGCGTGACCGCCGGATCCCGCTGGAGATGTGCCCGTCGTCGAACGTGCAGACAGGGGCCGCGCCGTCGATCGCGGAGCACCCGATCGGGCTGCTCACGAAGTTGCGGTTCCGCGTCACCGTCAACACCGACAACCGGTTGATGTCGAACTGCCTGCCGTCGACGGAAATGGCCACGCTGGTCGACGCCTTCGGCTACGACTGGGCTGACCTGCAGTGGTTCACGATCAACGCGATGAAGTCGGCGTTCATCGGCTTCGACGAGCGGCTGGCGATCATCAACGAGATCATCAAGCCGGGCTACGCGGCGCTCATGGGCTGACGACGTCGCCTGGCCCGCGCGTGCGGGCCAGGCGATGTCGGCTACTGCACGTCCAGGCGCTCCTCGAACGTCTCGACCAGCGTGCGCCAGGCCGCGACCTCCGCGTCGAACGGCGGGCTCGGGGCCAGCCGGGTCGGGTCCGGCCGCAGGACGAAGGAGACCAGCCAGCCCAGGCTTTCCGACTGGGCCAGTGCCTCCGAGACGCTCTTGTCGCCCGCCCAGTCCGCCGCGTCGTTCAGCAGCTCGACCGCCAGGTCCAGCTGCACCGGGTCCACCGCGTCCGGGCCCTCGGCGATGTCGTCGGCCAGGCCATGGAGCACGTAGGTGTTGTCCGTCTCGACCTCGATGTCCAGGCTGCCGTCCGTGGCCTTGGCGGACACGTCCTCCCAGGTGGACACCTCGGCCAGGTCGTTGTCCACGGCGCCGGCCTGCGCGATGTGCTTGGCCAGGGCGCGCGTGGACTTCGTGACGGTGATCTTCCCCTTGGTGCCCAGGAAGATCGGCTCGTCGTCCAGGTAGCAGCGGAGGGTGTAGTACTCCGCCTCGGCGGTGATGACCTTGATCGGGTCGATGCCGACCTCGGCCCAGAAGCCGACCGGCTCCGGCTCGGCCTCCTCGTCGTCTTCCTCGTCCTCGTCCGACTCGTCTTCCTCGTCGACCGCGTCGTCCTTTGTGGACTCCTCGCCGTCCTCGGACTCTTCCGCGTCCTCCGCGTCCTCGGTGTCCAGGGCGCTCTCCGCCTCCGCGGACTCCGCCTGGAACTCGGCCAGCTCGTCGGTGGTCTGGTCGAGGACCGCCTTGTCGACCTCCGGGGTGAACACGACGTCGTCGATTGCGTCCAGGACCTCGTCCCACCGCTCGGCGATGGTCTCCGCCAGGTCGGTCCAGAGCTTCTCGCCCTCGCGGCCGGTGAACGGGAACGTGCCCTGCTCCAGCGCCGAGAACCCGGCCGCCGAGTTCAGCACCTCGTGCACCTCGTCCAGCTCGCACACGTCGGCCAGCGAGCGGACGATCGCGATGATGTCGGCCAGCTCACCGATGGTCCACGTGTCCGGTTCCTCGGCGGCCAGCTCGGGCACGCCGACCAGGTCGTACGTGTGGGCCTCGTCCGGTAGCAGCTCGGGCACCGACAGCTGCGGCACGACGTCCCACGCCGGGTGGTCGGCGAGGTCGTGCTCATCGACCGTGCGGACGAAGGCGGCCAGGTGAGCGGCGTCCGGGAACGCGAACAGGTCGTCCTCGTGACCGAGGAACGCCTCCCACTCCTCCCCGTCCTCACGCCAGCGCGGCGCCCACAGCGTGACGACATCGCCCTGGGGCAGGCCGAGCTCGATCGAGACGATGTCCTGGGACATTGCTGGACCTCCAGGTCAGGCAATCCGTGCTGCACTCAGAAACCGGTGGAAGCCTACGGGGTGGCGTCCTGATGGTGGATCACCGGTCGGACCGTAGCGAAGCTGGGTCGAACGAGTCGAGGTCATCCTCGGTCCTGACACCCGCACGCTGGTCCCGGCGGGCCTGGAACTCCTCGGCGGTGATACCGCCATCTTCGGTGCGCCGGGCGGGTGCCGCGCGGCCGGACAGCTGCTCCAGCGCGTAGGTGAGGTTGTCACCAAGCAGTAGGGCGACCTTGTTGTAGCCGGCCTGTGTCGCGTCGTCCATGGCGACCGCGGCCACCTTCACGATCAGCTCGGCGAGCCCGTCGGGCCCGTATCGTGCGGCCTCGGGCGCCAGCCAGAGGTTCAGCAGCTTGCCCCGGCCGTCGACGGTCACCTCGACGGTGCCGTTGCGGTCGTGGGCCGTGCCCTTCACCTTCGCCAGAATATCGTCCACTTTGGACAGTGCTTCCTGGCGCGCGCGGCCGTCCTCGATCATCTGCTTGGTGGTGCGGTTGATCGGCTCCCGCTCGATCATCTGCGGCCCCCGATGTGCTTGAGCGGGTCGGAGAAGTCGACCTCGGCGGCGTCCTCGTCGTCCACCGGCACGTAACCAAGGGATTCCAGATGTTTCTCGCCGCGTTCACCGAGCACGGGCGCCAGCGCCTTGTGCATGTTGCTGCCGGCGCGGCGGGTCGCGCGGTCGGCGAGCGACATGATGTTGCGTGCCAGCGTCTCCATGTCCACCGACACGGCGGCGGGCGACAGCGTCAGCCCGGTCAGTAAACCGCCCGGCGCCACCACGACCTGGATACCGCCGTCCGGCGAGCTCGCCTGCCCGCTGATCCGCCCGCCGCGCGCGATCTGCGCCTGCGCCTGAGCGTCGGCCTGCGCGACCTTGCGGTCCACCACAGCCATCTCGCGGTCGATGTCGATCTCCACGACCCCTCCTGATCCCCGTTACGGGATAAGTGTGCCCGAAAGGTCCGACACTCGCGCTATCCCGCCAACAGGTTCGGCTTAACGGCATCCCATTCACGCAAGTCCCGCGACCGTCTCGGGGTCGGTGAGCGACGGCAGGCTCCGCGAGTCTCGTCTTCGGCCCCCGCGAGTCGCGCTGTCGGCCCCTGCGAGTTTCGTTTCGGGGACACCGGGGCGTACCTGAAAACGTAACTCGGGGGTGCTGAACGCGAGACTCGCCGGGGCCGAACGCGCGACTCGCGCGTTAGCCCGTCGGGCGGTAGAAGCCCACGAACGGCATGCCCGAGTTCGTCGTGCGGAGTGGGTTCACCTGTACCGGGTCGCCGGCCTCGACGATCTGGCCTTCGCCGATGTACATGGCGACATGGCCCTCCCAGCAGACCAGGTCACCCGGTAGGAGTTGGTCGGCTGACGGGACTTCGGCGCCGATGTCCTGTTCGCGGGACGTGCGTGGGATGTCCAGTCCGCCCTCGCCGTAGGCGAACTGGGTCAGGCCGCTGCAGTCCAGGCCGACGCCGGGTGCGGTGCCGCCCCATACGTACGGCACGCCGAGCTGGCCAAGCGCCGCGCGGACCGCCTTGGCCGCGGTCTCGTTGGGGGCCATGACTGTGCTGCCGTCCGGCAGGTTCACCGCGACACCGGTACCCGGCTGCGGCGGGATCGCGACCGGCAGGCGCTTCTTGGTGGCGACACCGCCGCCACCGCCACCGCTGAAGCCGCCGCCCCCACCGCCGCCTCCTCCGCCACCGCCGCCGGTGCCGCCACCGGAGTTGTAGGCGGCCGGCGGCTGGGCGGCGGGGCCACTCTCGGCGCTGGACGGGGTGGTGGCGCCGCTGCCGTTGAGCTTGTCGACGACACCGGTCAGCTGTGCCATCACGGCTTCGAGGTTGGTGCTGCTCTCCCCGCTGACCTGTGCGCCCAGCCGGATCAGCTCGGAGATCTTGGCCTGGGCGCCGGGGTGGTCACCGGCGGCCCGCAGCGCGGACGCGGCCGACAGCAGTTCGGCCGCCTTGTCCATGAAGTTGTCGATGAGCTGCTGGTTGGCGTTCTGGCCGACCTTGAGGATGCCGGCCGCGTCCCGTACCGCGGCCTGGACCTCGGCGCTGTACTCGCCGATGTCCTTGGCGGTGGTGGTCATCGTCCGCACGTCGGCGGCCTGGCGGTCCGCCGAGCCGCCGGCCCAGCCGTACTGCAGGGTGCGGGTCTGCGCGTTCGCGTCCGAATCGTAGGAGTACAGCGCGGTCTGGAGGTTGCCGTGCGCCTGGCCGACACTGTCGATCGCGCCGTCGTCGGTGGCGAGTTGGCGCTGCGCGTCAGCGGCCGGCTGGATGAGCGGCGTAACAAGGGCCTCAGTCATAGGATGTCACCGATCGCCTTGCGCATGCGGCGGTCGTGCTCGTCCTCGATCGACTCGTAGTTCGTCCACGTCTGGGCGACCGCGTCGGTCATCGCGTTCGTGTTGGTGGCGAGCCCGTCTACCCGGTCGACCTGTCGCTGCGTCGCGTTGCGGATCGCGGCGGACAACCCCACCTCGTCGCCGACCCGGGAGAACGCGTTGCCGTTCAGCGACGTGTGCGCCGCGAGGTTGTTGCGTGTCACCGTGTCCAGGTCGTCGGCGAGCGGCCGGAACCCCCGGGTGAAGCTCGCGAACGCGTCCTCGTTGGCGTCGTAGCCAGGTGGCGGTGGTGGCAGCGGCTCGTTGTGGTCAGTCATCAGCGCCCCTCCTGCTTCAGTGCAAAGAGTAGGCCATACCACTACGCCACGTGTGCGAAATCGGTTGTCAGACCCCCATCGGGTGCCACACGGTCTTGGTCTCCAGGAACGCGCGGAGACGCGACACGTCCGGCTGGGTGGTCCAGTCCGGCTCCGTGGCTCGCGCACGCAGGACCCGCTTGACGGTGTCGGCCGCCGCGCCCTCCAACTCGGCACGCATCGACTCCGGCGCGCCGGTGAGGTCGAGCGCGTTGACGTCGGCGTGCGAGGCCAGCCACGGGGCCAACTCGGCGGTCCGGCCCGTGATCACGTTGACCACGCCGCCCGGCACGTCGGACGTCGCGAGCACCTCCGACAGCGTGATCGCGGGCAGCGGCCGGTCCTGCGCGGCGACCACGACGGCCGTGTTGCCGGTCGCGATCACCGGAGCCACCACGCTCACCAGGCCCAGCAACGAGGACGACTGCGGGGCGAGCACCCCGACCACACCGGTCGGCTCGGGCACCGAGAAGGAGAAGTACGGCCCGGCGACCGGGTTCGAGGCGCCGAGCACCGAGGCGACCTTGTCCGCCCAGCCCGCGTACCAGACCCACCTGTCGATCGCGGCGTCCACAGTGGACTGCGCCTTGCGTGCCGCGACGCCCTCGCTCGCCGCGACCTCGGCGACGAACTGCTCGCGCCGGCCCTCCAGCAGCTCGGCCACCCGGTACAGCACCTGACCCCGGTTGTAGGCCGTGGCGCCGGACCAGCCACCGAAAGCCTTGCGGGCGGCCACAACCGCCTCGCGAACGTCCTTTCTGGACCCCTGCGCGGCGTTGGCGAGGAACGTGCCCTTGCCGTCCCGCACGGGGTAGGAGCGGCCCGACTCGGAACGCGGGAACGCGCCGCCGATGTAGAGCTTGTACGTCTTGGCGACGGAAAGACGGTCAGACATCGAGGTATGCCTCCAGCCCCGCGCGGCCGCCCTCGCGACCGAACCCGGACTCCTGGTAGCCGCCGAACGGCGCGGTCGGGTCGAACCGGTTGAACGTGTTGGCCCACACCACGCCGGCGCGGAGCTTGTTCGCCATCCAGAGAATGCGCGAGCCCTTCTCGGTCCAGACACCGGCCGAGAGACCGTACGGGGTGTTGTTGGCCTTGGCGACGGCCTCGTCCGGGGTGCGGAACGTCAGTACCGACAGCACCGGCCCGAAGATCTCCTCCCGCGCGATCCGCATGGCCTGGCTGACGCCGGAGAACACGGTCGGCGCGAAGTAGAAACCCTTGTCCGGCAACGAACACGGGCTCACCCACTTCTCGGCGCCCTCCGCCTCACCCGACTCGACCAGCGAGGTGATCTTGTCGAGCTGGTCGCGGGAGTTGATGGCGCCGACGTCGGTGTTCTTGTCGAGCGGGTCGCCGACCCGCAGCGTCGAGACACGGGCGCGCAGCTTGTCGAGCAGCTCGTCGGCGACCGACTCCTGGACCAGCAGGCGGGAACCGGCGCAGCACACGTGGCCCTGGTTGAAGAAGATGCCGTTGACGATGCCCTCGACGGCCTGGTCGAGCGGGGCGTCGTCGAACACGACGTTGGCCGCCTTGCCACCCAGCTCGAGCGTGACCTTCTTGCCACGACCGGCGAGCGAGCGCTGGATGAGCTTGCCGACCTCCGTGGAGCCGGTGAACGCGACCTTGTCGACGCCGGTGTTGCTGACCAGCTCGGCCCCCACGTCGCCGGCGCCGGGCAGGATGTTGACCACGCCCGGCGGCAGCTCGGCCTGCTGGATGATCTCGGCGAGGACGAGCGCGGTGAGCGGCGTGGTCTCGGCCGGCTTGAGCACGACCGTGTTGCCGCAGGCCAACGCCGGTGCGATCTTCCACGCGGCCATCAGCAGCGGGAAGTTCCACGGAATGACCTGCCCGGCCACGCCGAGCGGCCTCGGGTCGGGACCGAGGCCCGCGTAGGAGAGCTTGTCGGCCCAGCCCGCGTGGTAGAAGAAGTGCGCCGAGGCGGTCGGCACGTCGACGTCGCGGGACTCCTTGATGGGCTTGCCGTTGTCGAGCGTCTCCAGCACGGCCAGCTCGCGGGCCCGCTCGGCGATCATGCGCGCGATCCGGTAGATGTACTTGGCCCGCTCGGCGCCCGGCATGCGGCCCCACACGCGTTCGTACGCGCGGCGCGCCGCCTTGACCGCGCGGTCGACGTCGTTCTTGTCGGCCGTGCCGACCTCGGCCAGCACCTCCTCCGTGGCCGGGTTGACGGTCTTCAGCGGCTCACCGCCGCCGTCGACGAACTCGCCGTCGACGAACATCCGGTAGCTGGGCCGCAGGTTCGCGATGTCCCGTGACTCGGGTGCTGGTGCGTACTCCCACATGTCTAATCCACCGTCACGTAGTCAGGGCCGCTGTAGTGGCCTTCGAGCTGGGCGCGTCGCTGCATGAGCAGGTCGTTGAGCAGGCTGGACGCGCCGAAGCGGAAGAGCTTCGGGGACAGCCAGTCCTCGCCGGCGACCTCGTGGACGGCGACCAGGTAGCGGATGGCGTCCTTGGTGTTGCGGATGCCGCCGGCCGGCTTGACGCCGCGGAGCTCACCGGTCTCGGTGTGCCAGTCGCGGACGGCCTGCAGCATGACGTGGGTGACGGGCAGCGTGGCGGCCGGGCTCACCTTGCCCGTGGAGGTCTTGATGAAGTCGCCACCGGCCAGCAGCGCGAGCCAGGAGGCACGGCGCACGTTGTCGTAGGTGGTGAGCTCGCCGGTCTCCAGGATCACCTTGAGGTGGGCGTTGCCGCTGGCCTGCTTGATCGTGACGATCTCGTCGAACACCTTGCCGTACTGCCCGGACAGGAACGCCCCTCGGTCGATGACCATGTCCACCTCGGTGGCGCCGCTCTCGACGGCCAGCTCGGTGTCGGCGATCTTGATCCGTAACGAGGACCGGCCGCTCGGGAAGGCAGTCGCCACACTGGCGACGTCGACGCCCGTGCCCTGCAGCTCCTTCGCGGCCGTCTCCACCATGTCCGGGTAGACACACACCGCGGCGACCTTGGGCACGTCCGGCCGTTCCGGGTCGGGCCGGCGGGCCTTGGCGCAGAGCGAGCGGACCTTTCCGGTGGTGTCCGCGCCTTCGAGCGTGGTCAGGTCGACCATGCTGATCGCCGTGTCGATGGCCCAGAGCTTCGACGCCTTCTTGATGCTGCGCGTGGCCAGGCCGGCCGCGCGCTGCTCGACGCCCACCTGGTCGACACCGGGAAGACCGTGGAGGAACCGGCGCAGGGACGTCTCGTCCCTGGTCGCGTCGGCCAGCGCGGGCGGTAGCCCGGCACTCGCCACCTGAGGTGCTGCCATGCGCCCGAGTCTAGGCCGCCCCACTGACAGGCTCCCCCAACCGGAGGCTCGGGCGGACGCGCACGAGCCTCCGGCTCCCCCAGCCGTTGTGGGATTCCCCACGAACGCAGCGTGACCGGCGGCGTGCCGCGGCGGCAAGCGAATTGCCTGTTCGGACGTGTTCGGAACGCGGCCTGGGGCGTTCCGCCGGCGGTCGAACACCTGGTTGGCCGGTGATCCGATCACTGACATGCTGTGCCGGTGGGGAGTTCAGGCGAGGCGCCGGATCCGACGAATGCCAGCACTCCGGCCGAGTTCATCGCGAAGCTCCGCGCGTTGCGAACGTGGTCCGGGTTGACCTACCGCCAGATGGAGGGCAAGGCGGCGACGTACCGGGACGCGCTCCCGGCCAGCACCATCGCGACGACTCTTGGCCGGGCGACGCTGCCGCGTGAACGGTTCGTCGACGCGTTCACCCGCGCGTGCGGCCTCGGCGACGACGAGGTGCGCACGTGGCTCGAGGTACGCACGCGCATCGCGATGGCCGACCCCACGCAACCCGAGGAGGAGCCGCCACCCTCGCGACCACGGTGGCACGGTTTGGCACGGGTGGCCGCCATCGCGGCCATCGGAGCGGCGGTCGGGGTCGCGGCGACGCTCGGCATCGGCGCGCTGTCCGGCTCCGAGGGGTCGGCAACGCAGGAACCGAAGTACGTGGAGCTGCCCGCGAAGCCGGTCGGCGGCCTCGACATGCCGGTCGTGGGCAGCTGGGCGCGGATCCACCCCGCCGGCTCGCCCGACCTGTGCCTGAGCCAGGGCTACGACCGGACTGACCGGTACGACACGGAGATCGCCGCGCAGATGCCCTGCGAGGAGGTTCCGTTCCCCCTCGTCTACCTCGAACCGGTGGCCGAGAACGTCGTGCAGATCCAGTGGCACCACCCGGAGTTCGGGGTCGGCTGCCTCGCGGTGATGCTCGACGGGGTCGGCCAGGACATGCTCGAGCCCCGCGACAAGTGCGCCGACGGCGACCTGACCGAGCAGTTCCGGCTCGAACAGGACGGCGAGCACTTCCGTCTCCAGCCGACGGTCAACTACCGGTGCCTTGGCCTGCGCGCACCGGTGGACGAAGCCGGCGCGGAGGTCGTCCAGAGCCCCTGTTCCGACGCCGCCGAGCAGAGGTTCGCGATCGAGCTGATCAAGCCGCCGTTCTAGGAACCGGAGGAGACCGGGACCTCGTCCGGGCCGTTGCGGAGCAGCGTGCGCCAGTGGTCGGGGTCGTGTTCCGCCGGGGGCGTCGAGGCGATGAAGTCGTCGAGCAGGGCGACGAACCGGTCCGGGTCTGTCTGGTGCGGGAAGTGGCCGGCGCCGTCGAAGATCTCCAGCCGGCTGCCCGGCATCGCCCGGTGGGCCTTGTGCGCGTGGCCGACCGGGACGATGCGGTCGGCAGAACCCCACACCAGCAGGGTGGGGATGCCCCGGGTGAGGTAGCAGCGGTCCAGCATCGTCACGACCTGGCCACGGACGTCGACCACCGAGCGCAGCGTCCGCAGGAACGCCGTGCGCGTGGCCCGGTCCCGCAACGCGGTGTACCGCTCCCGCGCGTACGTGGCGTCCGGTCCGAAGTCCAGCAGCGGCAGTAGCGCAGGCATGCCGGGGATGTGGGTGAGCAGCGGCAACGCCAGCTCGGCTCCGGGTGCGGACGCGAGCCGCAGCAGCGGGTGCACGCCCCGGCCGACGCCGCCGCTCGACACCAGCACCAGGCGCTCGCAGCGTTCCGGGAACTGGTACGCGAACTGCATGGCCACCCCGCCCCCGAGCGAGTGACCGACGACCGTCACCCGATCGATGTCGAGGACGCCGAGAAGGTCACGCATGCCGCACGCGTAGGCCGCCGCGGCGTAGTCGGCGCGAGGTTTGTCCGAGCCGCCGTGGCCGAGCAGGTCCGGCGCGACCACCGTGTACCGCTCCGCCAGCTTCGGCAACAGGTGTGACCAGGTGCCGGAGTGGTCGCTGATCCCGTGCACGAGCAGCAGCGCCGGCCCGCTGCCGACCATCCGGTACGCGCGGCGGTAACCATGGACAACCCGGTAGCGCAACTCAGCCACCTGGTCATTCTCAGCCCGGCACATGACGGCCGAGTTACTAGTCCTCGATCTCGGCGCGCTTCTTCTTGCGCCGTTTCACCTCGACCGCGCCCCACACCGCGAGGCCGGTGACCCGCACGAGCGGCACGCCCGGCCTCGGCTGTGCCTGGTTGTGCGCGCGGTTCTCGAACGCGCCCATGAACCCCGTGCCGTTGACCTGCACGGCGATGTCGTCCGGCACGTAGATCTCGATGCCACCCATGAACGCGAACGCCTGGATGGTGGTCTCCGGGTCCTCGAACCGCGCCTCGGTCAGGTCGATCTCGATGCCACCCATGAACGCGAACGTCGTGAACGTCGGCGGTACCGTCCACACACCCTTGCGGCCGGTTCCGGACAGGACCGCGATCGCGCTCGACGACGTGCCGCGGCCGCCGATCCGGTTGTTCGGCAACGGCATGGGTGAGGATGTGGTCACGGGCACGGGGAGCTGCGGCGCCTGGTTGCCCACCGGCAGGTCACGCACCATCGGTTCGAGGTCGCCGAAGGTCTTGGCCGCGTAGACCTTGTCGAGCCGTTCCTCCAACTCGCTGACCGTGAGCCGCCCCTCGGCCATGGCGTTGTGCAGCACCTGCGCGACACGCTCACGGTCGTCGTTGGACACCCGCATGTCCCGCGGGTCGGGCACGGCAGGGGGTTCACTCACGCGAGTGAGGTTATCGTGCGCACATGCCTGACGGTCCCCCGCACGGCCATTTGTCCACCGACGATTTATCCACCGCTGACGTGGACGTCCAGATCGCCGCACTGGACCACCAGTCGCGGCTGCCAGGAATTCCCCGGTTACGCGCGTGGTCGGTCGCGGTGCTCGGGTTGAAGCCCGGCGAGCGGGTGCTCGACATCGGTTCCGGCACCGGTGAGCTGGCCCGCATCCTCGCCGAGGCGGTCGGTGAGACCGGCGAGGCGATCGGGCTCGACCCGAACGAGGGCATGCGTGCCGAGGCGGCCCGCCGGGCGCGGCACGCACGGTTCGTCGCTGGTGACGCGTACGCCCTGCCGTTCCCGGACAGCTCGTTGGACGCGATCACCTGCGAGCGGGTGTTCCAGCACCTCACCGAGCCGGACAAGGCCGCCGCGGAGATCGCCAGGGTGCTGCGCCCCGGCGGCCGGGTGGTCATCACCGACACCGACTGGGCGACGGCGATCATCCATCCCGGTGATCCCGACATCGCGCGAGTGGTCATCGAGGCCATGCGGGGCGGGATCGTGAACCCGTTCGCCGCGCGGCGACTGCCCGGCCACCTCATCCGCGCCGGACTCACGGTCGACGACACCGGCTCGCACGCCCTGATCCAGTCGGCGGCCGCGGCGACCGGCCCGCTCGTGAAAATGCTCGGGCGCATGGCCGTTGACCGTGGGGTGATCGACGCGCAGCGGTGCGAACGGTTCCTGGAGGACCTCGCCGCCGGCGCCGGGAGCGGTGATTTCCACATGTCGGTGACGATGTTCGCGGTGCTCGCGCACAAGTGACTACCGTGTCGCCTCATGGATGTGTTGACCGTCGATCACCCGCTGGCCAAGGCGCGGTTGACCGTCATGCGGGACGCCCGCACCGACAACGCCACCTTCCGCGCGGCGCTGCACGAGCTGACCGTGATGCTGATCTACGAGGCGATGCGGGACGCGCCGGTGCGCACCGACCGCATCCACACGCCGGTGGCGCGGACCGAGGGGTACTGGCTCGCGAACCCGCCGCTGCTGGTGCCGGTGCTGCGGGCCGGGCTCGGCATGGCCGACCAGGCCCACAAGCTCATCCCGGAGGCGCAGATGGGCTTCGTCGGGCTGGCGCGCAACGAGGAGACGCTGGAGCCGACGCCGTACATGGAGTCGCTGCCGGCCGACCTGGCCGGACGTCCGGTGTTCGTGCTTGACCCGATGCTCGCGACCGGCGGGTCGATGGAGTACACGATCCGGCTCCTGACCGACCGCGGCGCGACCGACGTCACCGCGGTGTGCGCCCTGGCCGCGCCGGAGGGCATCAAGCACCTGTCGGAGGCACACCTGCCGGTCAGGCTGGTGACGGCGGCCGTCGACGAGCGGCTGAACGACTCCGGCTACATCGTCCCGGGCCTTGGTGACGCCGGCGACCGGCAGTATGGCGCGGTCTAGTGATGTTTGGTATCAAAATGGTACCGTCGATCGCATGGCGATGACTCTCAGGCTGACCGATGAGGAAAACGAGCATCTCGCCGAGCTGGCCGCCAGCGAAGGCAGGTCCAAGCAGGAGATCATGCGGCTGGCCCTGGCCGACCGCTGGGCGCGCCTGCAGAAGGAGCAACAGCTCGGCGAGGTGCTTTCCCGCGTGCTACCGCGGTACCAGAGTTTGCTCGACCGAATCGGCACCACCTGACGCATTTTCATAACTGGTCTGCTCGGTTTTCCGGGCCTTTCCCGGCCGATTCCGACCTGGATTGTCGGTGGGGTCTGACATGATTCCGCAGTGATCATGTACTTGGACGCCAGCGACCTGCTCGTGCTCGCCGCTGCCGTCACCGGTGGTGATCTGGTGGTGCGCGATCTCGGCCTGCTGGACGCCGCGGCTCACCGACCCCGCGCGACGGTGTTGGGCGTGCAGGCGTACGACACCCTCTGGCTGAAGGCGGCCGCGCTGCTCGACTCGATCGTCTGCACCCGCCCGCTGGTCGAGGGCAACTGGCGACTCGGCTGGGTCGCCGCGGTCACCATCTGCGACATGAACGGCTGGTGGATCGACGCCGACGAGGACGAGGCGCTGGAACTGGTCCGCGAGGTAGGCCGCGGGAACGTCGGAGTACCGGAGATGGCCGCCCGCCTGGAGGCCTGGGCGCATCCGAAGGAGAGCGACCTCTGACTTGACCTGGAGTGCACTCCAGCTCCTACGGTCGATGGCGTGACTTACGCGATCGCCGAGGCAGCCCACCGCAGTGGGTTATCGATCGACACTCTCCGTTACTACGAACGTATCCAACTGATCGACCCACCAGCCCGCGACTCCGGCGGCCGCCGGGCATACTCCGACGACGACCTCGCCTGGCTGGAGTTCCTGACCAAGCTCCGGATGACTGGCATGCCGATCCGCATGATGCGGGAGTACGCGAAGCTGCGACACCAGGGCATGTCCACTGCGGGGCGCCGGAAGCAGATCCTCGTCGAGCAACGCGCTGAGGTGCTCAGCCGCATCGCGGAGCTGAACTCGTGCCTGGACGTGCTGAACTACAAGATCTCCAACTATGAGCTGTGCGAACGCGACGTGATCACTGAGGAACACGCGGCCACTGCCTGATTCGTGCCTGGACTCCTGGTGTCGCACAGCGGGCGATGTCGGGTATTCCGGGCATTGAGGCCTGGTTGGCTGCTTCGTGCGGTGCCGCCGTATTTTGGGCCGATCACGCCCCGACGCGGACCTCACCGACGCCGCCATCCGGGGGCAGACTTCCGACAAGATCATGCTCGTTGATCAACGCCAACACAGATGGTTGCGTAGGCATCCCCCACCCATACCCGGGGGGCCACCCCGAGGCCATCGTACCAAGCCACACAGACAAACCCCAGGTCGCGGCGGCCTGTGGACAACTTTCGCCGACGAGTTCGAGCGAATGGGACACTCGTGCGGACTCGGGGGGTCTTCAAGGTTCCTTGTGGGACGCCCCCACCCCGGGGATCTTGCTTGGCTGTTCTGCTCGTCAAGGGCAGGCCCGTTCCCGGATGTCCTGAAGGTCACCCTCGAGACATCGGCCACTAGCGGGCGGCGCGACCCAGGCCGCCCCGACGGAGCAAAGAAGACTTTGCTGGGCCCCGAGGCCATCGTGCAGGGCAACTGGGACAAATCCCTGGTCGACTTTCGCTGGCCAGTTCTGAGCGAAAGGGACACTCGTGCGCCCTGCGGGCGCATCGGTTGACCCTGGTCAAAGCATGAGGCCCGCTGCCACCGTGGCACCCAGTTCCCAGCATGCTTGTAGGTCCTGCTTGCTCGGTTCGCCGGTGACCGAGACCGTGGGGGTCACCTTTGCCCAGCCCAGGCCCGTCGTGATCGACTCTATGCCGCGGATCGCGCCTGTGGTGTCGTTGTTGCCGTGCACGTACAGGCCGAACGGGCGGCCCTGCGTCGCGTCAAGGCATGGGTAGTACGCCAGGTCGAAGAAGACCTTCAGCGCGCCCGACATCATGCCCAGGTTTGCCGGTGTGCCCAGGATGTAGCCGTCCGCGTCCAGTGCGTCCGAGACCGTCGCCGCCAGCGCGGGGCGGCGGACGACCGTCACGTTCTCGATCTCGTCCGTTGTCGCGCCGGCGACCACCGCCTCGAACATCGCCTGCATGGACGGGGACGGGGTGTGGTGCACGATCAGCAGCTTCGCCACGGTTCACACCTTCAGCAGGGCCTTTACCTCTTCGCGTAGTTCGGCCAGCCGGTTCTCCGCCGCCGTGCGTGCCGAGGCCAGCGTCTCCGTCACCGGGACCATGACCTCCAGATATGCCTTCACTTTCGGCTCTGTACCGGACGGGCGCACCACCACCCGCACGCCCTCGCCACGGAGGCGCACGATGTCCGGGGCAGGGTTGTCCTGCGTTACCGCAGCGCCCGCCAGTACCGCCGGTGGTGTCGCGCGTAACGAGGCCACCAGAGGGGCCGTTGCCGACACGTCGTCGAAGCGGAGTGACACCTGGTCAGTCAGGTGCACGCCGTGCCTGACCGACAGGTCGTCGAGCACGTCCAGCAGTGTGCGGCCCGCCGCCTTCAGCGTCGCCGCCATGTCGCATGCCACCACGGCCGCCGAGATGCCGTCCTTGTCCCGCACGAAGTCCGGGTCCACCGACAGCCCGAGTGCCTCCTCGTAGGCGAACACCAGGCCTTCGCCCGCACGCATCAGCCACTTGAAGCCGGTCAGCGTCTCCACGTGCCGCGCCCCGTGCGCCGCCGCCACCAGTGACAGCATCGACGACGACACGATGGTCGACGCCACCAACGGATCCGGGTAGTCCACTGTGGACAGCAGGTGGGAACCCAGCAGCACGCCTGTTTCGTCGCCCCGCAGCATGCGCCAGCCGGCGCCGTCGCGGACTCCCAGTGCGCAGCGGTCCGCGTCCGGGTCCAGCGCGATGGCCAGGTCCGCGTCCACTTCGGACGCATACGCGAGCAGCAGGTCGGCCGCGCCCGGCTCCTCCGGGTTGGGGAACGTCACCGTCGGGAAGTCCGGGTCCGGTTCGGCCTGCGCCTCGACCAGCCGGACATCGGTGAAACCCGCTGCCCGCAACGCTTCCACGGCCGTTTCCCCGCCGACGCCGTGCATCGGCGTCAGCACCACCCGCAGCTCGCGGGCCGTGCCGCGGGGCAACGCGGCGATGCGCTTGACATAGGCCGACACGTCGTCGATCGGCGACGCGCCCGGCGCCGTCGGCACGGACATGGCCGGTGGGGCGGACTGGATCGCCGTCTCGATCAGCGTGTCGTCCGGCGGCACGATCTGGGCGCCGTCGGCCGCGTACACCTTGTACCCGTTGTCAGCCGGCGGATTGTGCGACGCCGTCACCTGGATGCCCGCCACCGCACCCAAAGCACGCACGTGGAACGCGGTCATCGGTGTCGGTAGCGGGCCGGGCATCGTGCGCACCACGAAACCCGCCGCCGTCAGCACGAGCGCCGCCGCCTCCGCGAACTCGGCCGAACCGTGCCGCGCGTCACGGCCGACGATCACCGTGCCGCCCAGATGTCCCTTGTGCTTCAACCACACCGCGACGCCATAGGTCGCTCGCAGGACCACCGCACGGTTCATCCCGTTGGAGCCCGCCCGGACCGGACCGCGTAAACCGGCCGTGCCGAACGTCAACGTCCCGTTCATGCGGTCGGCCAGCTCGTCCACCGCGGCCGGGTCGCCGCCCATGGCCCGGGCGGTGATCTGCTGCAGCTCGGTGCGGGTCGCCGTGTCGGGATCGTCGGCGATCCACCGGAAGGCCCGGTCCCGCAACTCCGACGGAAGGCTCACGACCGTTCCACCAGAGAACGAAGCAACACACCCATGCGGGACGCCGCCGCGCGGCCCGCCTCCAGGACCTCCTCGTGGTTCAGCGGCTCACCCGTGACCCCGGCCGCCAGGTTCGTCACCAGCGACAGCCCGAACACCTCGACACCCGCCGCCCGCGCGGCGATCGCCTCCAGGACCGTCGACATGCCGACCAGGTCCGCGCCGAGGACACGCAGCATGCGGATCTCGGCCGGCGTCTCGAAGTGCGGGCCCGGCAGTCCCGCGTAGACACCCTCGACCAGCGTCGGGTCGATCTCCTTGGCCAGCGCCCGCAACCGCGGCGAGTACAGGTCGGTCAGGTCCACGAACTGTGCGCCCACCAGCGGTGACGTGGCGGTCAGGTTCAGGTGGTCACTGATCAGCACCGGCTGGCCGACCGACACGCCGTCCCGCAGGCAGCCGGCCGCGTTGGTGAGCACGACCGTGCGGCACCCGGCCGCGGCGGCCGTCCGCACCCCGTGCACCACCGCGCCAACACCGAGGCCCTCGTATAGGTGGGTGCGGCCGAGCAGGATCAACACCCGCTTGTCGCCGACGCGTAACGACCGCAACGTGCCGCCGTGCCCGAGGACGGTCGGTGCGATGAAACCAGGCAGGTCCGCCACGGACACCTCGAACTCGGGCGTGCCCAACTCGTCGGCGGCGGGTCGCCAACCGGAGCCGAGCACCAGCGCGACGTCGTGGGTGTCGACGCCGGTCTGCTTGGCGAGCGCCGTGGCCGCCGCTGCGGCGAGGTCCTGGGTGTCAGTCACGCGGCGAGAATACGTGCCTCCACCGACAATCAGCCGGTGACCTGGAACTTCGGCACAATCCGCTCGAACAGGGTGCTTCCGGAGTCCTCCTGGTCGATGGGCACGGTCACCGACACCACCCACAGATCACCTGCGTACGGCAGCAGGCGGGCGAACGTCACCCTGCTCTGGTCCTGCGCGGCCTGATCGTTCGGGGCGAGCACCTTCGTGTTGGCCGTCGCGCGGTAGTTCAGCTCCAGCGCGGCCTCTGGCGACGCGTCGTCGTCGAGACCCGGGATCGCCCGCTGGTACACGATGTCGATGGTCACGCCGGGTTCCGCGGCCTGCAGCCGGTCCAGGTAGTCGGCGATCGTGTAGCCGGGGTAGAAACCCGGGAACCGCTCGACCGTGACCAGCTGGGTGCCGTCTGGCGACGCGTAGTACACGCGGGTGCTGGCCACGAACTCGTCGTCGTCGATCTGCTCGACGAACTGCACCCAGTCGCGTGGCACGGGCACCGAGAAACCGCCGCCCGGCCGTTCCGCACCGCCCGCGTTGCCGGGTCGGGGGCTCACCGTGTCGGGTGGTTGTTCCTGCGACTGCGTGCTGGTGACCGTCGGCAGTACCTCCTCCGGCGGCAGGATCGATTTGCCGCCGACGTACCGGGACAGCGCGAACCCGCCAGCGGCCGCGGCGAAGAACAGCAGCACGGCCAGGAACGCCACGACACCGGTGGCGATGGAACCCCGCACCACTCGCACCGGCTCGTCGTCGGCCAGCTCGAACGGCAACGGCCCAGGCGCGGACGCGAGCGACGGCTCTCCAGCACGAGCACCGCTCTCCGATAGAGCACCAGTCTCACCCGAGAGCGCCGCTCTTAGCGACGACGGCATATCTCCCGCCCCGGCCACCCGCGGAGCCGACCCGCGCGAAGCACCAGACTCAGCCGAGAGCGATGCTCTCCCCGACGAGGACAGACCTCCAGGGCCAGCGGCCTGCGGGTTCGACACGGGCGGAGCACCAGACTCCGCAGAGAGCGGCGCTCTCCCCAAGGACGGCAAACCTCCCGACCCAGCGCCCCGCGGGTCCGAACCAGGCGAAGCACCAGACTCCGCAGAGAGCGGCGCTCTCCCCGAGGAACGCAAGCCTCCCGATCCGGCACCCTGCGGGTCCGAACCAGGTGAAGCACCAGACTCTCCTGAGAGCGGCGCTCTCCCTGACGAGGATTGACCTCCAGGGCCAGCGGCCTGCGGGTTTGACCCGGGTGGAGCACCGGACTCGCCAGAGAGCGGCGCTCTCTCTGGTGAGCTGCCTCGCACATTGCCCGTCGAACCGTCCCGTGCACTACCCGGTGCATTGCCCCGCACACTGCCCGGCGAAGGCAAAGGTCCCGGATCGGCGGCGAGCGGCGTCGAACCGGGCGGCAACTCAGCGCCGGCCCCAGCTCCGGATCCAGCTCCGAATCCAGCGCCCGACCTAACACCCGATTCAGCACCTGACCCGACGCCGGACCCAGCACCCGATTCAGCACCCGACCCAACGCCGGACCCAAGGCCGGCCCCAGCGCCGGACCCAACGCCCGATTCAGCACCCGATTCAGCACCCGATTCAGCACCCGATTCAGCACCCGACCCAACGCCGGACCCAACGCCGGACCCAGCGCCCGACCCGACGCCGGACCCAACGTCAGACCCAGCGCTCGACCCAGGACCTGACCCAGCGCCGAACCAAGCCGCGGATCCAGCGCCCGATCCAGCACTGGACCCAGCTCCTGACCCAGCGCCCAACTCAGCACCCGACTCGGAGCCCGGCTCAGCACCCGAGGCGAAGCCCGACGTGGCGGCTTCCGAAGCCGACCTTCCTGCCGGGCGCGACAGAGCATCCGACTCGTTAGAGAGCGGTGCTCTCTCCGCCGACGGCTCGCCTCCTGACTCGGCGACCAACGGAGGCGATCCGGATGGAGCAGCGGACTCGGAAGAGAGCGGTGCTCTCCCCCAGGAGCTCGGGGAAGGCAGCGGACCGGGGTCGGCGGCAAGCGGTGTCGAACCTGGCGGCAAGGGCTCATCGAATTCAGCGGCAGACCAGGGCGAGGCACCCAGGGCATTCCCCGAACCAGCCTGGCCGGCGCCGGGTGTTCCCTCGTCGTGCTGGTCGGTGCGTTTTTCGGGCTTGGTCATCGCTCGCTCCGCCCATTGGGCGGCGACCTCGGTCAGGCGGGCGAGGTCCTCCTCCGGAAGAAGCGGCGTGCTCGGCGGCGGCAACAGCGAGTGCAGGCGGTTACGCAGCTCCCGTAACGAGATCCGCTTGGCCGGTTCCTTCACCATCAGCGCGGCGACGATGTCGCTCAGCGGCCCCTTGACCGACGGCCTGGGCACCTCCCCGTTGACCACCTGGTTGACCGTCGCGAGTACCGCCCCGTTGACGTCGTACGGCGGCCGGCCCTCGATCACCGCGAACAGCGTCGCGCCGAGGCCCCACAGGTCGGCGGCCGGGGTCACCTCTCGGCCGGCGGCGACCTCCGGCGCGATGTACGCGGGTGAGCCGAGCATGATGCCGGTGCTGGTGAGCGTCCGTTCGGCCACGTTCCTGGCGATGCCGAAGTCGGTGAGCTTGACCCGCCCGTCCACGCCGATGAGCACGTTCCCCGGCTTGACGTCGCGATGCGTGATACCGGCCTGGTGCGCGGCGGCGAGCCCGGCCGCGACAGCGTCGGCGATCCGCGCGGCCCTGCCCTCCGGTTGCGCGCCGAACACGTCGATGAGCGAGGCCAGGCTGTGCGCGAGCATGTACTCCATCACGACGAGCGGTTCGTCGCCGTCGCGGGCCACGTCGTGCAGGGTGATCACGTTCGGGTGGGACAGTGCGGCGATGGCACGTGCCTCCCGCAGGGTCCGTTCCCGCAGCTCGGCCGCCTGGTCCTCCGGCATGCCCGGCGGCAGGAGGACCTCCTTCACCGCGACCGGGCGGAGCAGGTACTCGTCGAACGCCTCCCAGACCGTGCCCATGGCACCTTGGCCGAGCAGCCGGCGCAGCCGGTAGCGCCCGGCGACAACCCGCTCACCAGTGCTGGACACGGCGACATTGTGCCCGTACCAGCGATCAGCCTCACACTCACGTGCCCTAGCACTGAGATAACCGGTCAGTAGCATCGAAGGTTATGACCTCGGCGGACCAGCTGCGGCTGGCATCGGAGTTCACCCCGGCGACAAGGGACCAGTGGCAGGCTCTTGTCGACAAAGTCCTGAGCCGGTCGGGCATCGATTCAGAAGCACTGACCACCGAAACCTACGACGGCTTCGCGCTCCAGCCCCTCTACACCGCGAAAGACGCGGCCCCGAACGCCGGCTTCCCTGGGCTGACACCGTTCACGCGGGGCAACCGGTCCGCGGGCGTCGACTGGGACGTCCGCCAGCGCCACGCTCATCCCGATCCGGACGTCACCCGCCGCGCGGTGCTCGCCGACCTGGAGAACGGCGTCACGTCGTTGTGGTTGGTCGTCGGCGCGGCGGGGGTGCCGGTCGACGCGCTGCCGGATGTGCTGTCCGAGGTGTACGTGGACCTCGCGCCCGTCACGCTCGACGCCGGCGCGGACGTCGGGGCAGCCGCTCGCGGCCTGCTGGACGTCCATGAGGACAAGGGAATCCAGCCCAGCGAGGTTCGCGGCAACCTGGGCGCGGACCCGATCGGGCTGCGAGCCAGAACGGGTACGCCGCAGGACATGGACGTCGCCGTCGAGATGGCACGAATCGCCGAGCGGTACGCGAGGCTGCGGTCGGTGGTCGTCGATGCGTTGCCGTACCACGAGGCCGGCTCGTCGGACGGGCAGGAGTTGGGCTACGCGCTGGCCACCGCCGTCGCGTACCTGCGTGCCCTCACGGAAGGCGGCCTGTCCGTCGAGGACGCCGCGCGACAGCTGGAGTTCCGGTTCGCCGCGACCGCCGACCAGTTCGGCACGATCGCCAAGCTGCGGGCCGCGCGCCGGCTGTGGGCACGGGTCGCGGACGTGACCGGGGCCAATACGGTCGTACCGCAGCACGCCGTGACCTCCTCCACGATGATGACCCGCCGCGATCCGTGGGTGAACATGCTGCGCACGACGCTCGCGTGCTTCGCCGCCGGGGTCGGCGGGGCGGACGCGGTGACCGTGCAGCCGTTCGACACGGCCATCGGCCTGCCGGACGCGTTCGCCCGCCGCATCGCCCGCAACACGCAGTCGATCCTCCTCGAGGAGTCCAAGGTCGCCGCGGTGATCGACCCGGCGGGCGGCTCGTGGTACGTGGAGCGGCACACGGACGAGCTGGCTCAGGCCGGCTGGGCGGTGTTCCAGGAGGTCGAGCGGGCCGGCGGGATCCTCGCCGCACTCGACTCCGGGCTGGTCGACGAGCGCATCGCCGCGGTCCGGGACGCCCGCACCGCTCGCCTCGACGCCGGCGAGGAAGCGATCACCGGCGTCACCGTGTTCCCGAACCACGACGAGAAGCCGCTGACCCGTGAGCCGGTGCCCGCGCCGGCGTCAGGTGGCCTGCCGAGAGTGCGTTACGCCGAACCCTTCGAGGCCGCGTTGAAAGGCGAGTCATGACAACAAGCCGAGCGCTTCGCAACCGCACCTCAGGGAAACGTGACGCAAACCGGCCACAAGTACGTGACCAAACGGAACCGTCCCTTTCCAACGCAACCAACACATTTGATTCCGGGGAGGCGGAACAGTCATGATCCCCGACTTCTCCGAGATCCCCCTGGGCGAGCCGGCGACGGGCACTGCCGCCGACTGGCAGGCCGCCGTGCAGGAGGCGACCGGCAAGGGACCGGACGCGCTGGTGTGGGAGACGCCGGAGGGCATCGGCGTGAAACCCTTGTACACCAAAGAAGACACCGCGGACCTCGACTTCCTGGACACGTACCCGGGCATCGTGCCGTTCCTGCGCGGGCCGTACCCGACGATGTACGTCAACCAGCCGTGGACCATCCGTCAGTACGCCGGTTTCTCGACCGCCGAGGAGTCGAACGCCTTCTACCGCCGCAACATCGCGGCCGGCCAGAAGGGGCTGTCGGTCGCGTTCGACCTCGCAACGCACCGCGGTTACGACTCCGACCACCCGCGTGTGGCCGGTGACGTCGGCATGGCCGGGGTCGCCATCGACTCCATCTACGACATGCGGCAGCTGTTCGACGGCATCCCGCTCGACAAGATGTCCGTGTCGATGACGATGAACGGCGCCGTGCTGCCGATCCTCGCGCTGTACGTGGTGGCGGCCGAGGAACAGGGTGTGCAGCAGGCCCAGCTGACCGGGACCATCCAGAACGACATCCTCAAGGAGTTCATGGTCCGCAACACCTACATCTACCCGCCGCAGCCATCGATGCGGATCATCTCCGACATCTTCTCGCACACCAGCCAGCACATGCCGAGGTTCAACTCCATCTCCATTTCCGGCTACCACATGCAGGAGGCCGGCGCGACCGCGGATCTGGAGTTGGCATACACCCTCGCGGACGGAGTGGAGTACATCCGCGCCGGTGTCGACGCTGGTCTTTCGGTCGACACGTTCGCGCCGCGGCTGTCATTCTTCTGGGCCATCGGCATGAACTTCTTCATGGAGGTCGCCAAGCTGCGTGCCGCGCGGCTGCTGTGGGCGAAGCTCGTGAATCAGTTCGACCCGAAGTCCGACAAGTCGCTGTCGTTGCGCACGCACTGCCAGACGTCCGGCTGGTCGCTCACCGCGCAGGACGTCTACAACAACGTGATCCGCACGTGTGTCGAGGCGATGGCGGCGACGCAGGGGCACACGCAGTCCTTGCACACCAACGCGTTGGACGAGGCACTCGCGCTGCCGACCGACTTCTCCGCCCGCATCGCACGCAACACGCAACTGTTGCTGCAGCAGGAGTCCGGCACCACGCGGGTCATCGATCCCTGGGGTGGCAGCGCTTTCGTTGAACGGCTCACCTACGAGCTGGCGCGCAAAACCTGGGGACACATCAGCGAGGTCGAGTCCGCAGGCGGCATGGCCCGCGCGATCGACGCCGGCATCCCGAAGCTACGCATCGAGGAGGCGGCCGCACGCACGCAGGCTCGCATCGACTCGGGGCGGCAGCCGGTGATCGGGGTGAACAAGTACCGGGTCGATGTCGACGAGCACATCGACGTGCTGAAGGTCGACAACGCGCAGGTGCGGGCACAGCAGGTGGAGAAGCTGCGCCGGCTGCGGGAGGAACGCGACCAGACCGCCGTCGACCGGGCGCTGGACGCGCTGTCGGCGGCCGCGAACGGCACCGGGAACCTGCTCGCGCTGGCCATCGACGCCGCCCGCGCGAAGGCGACCGTCGGCGAGATCTCCGAGGCACTCGGCAAGGTCTGGGGCCGGCACTCCGCGCAGATCCGTACGATCTCCGGCGTCTACTCGGAGGAGGTCGGCGGCGTGTCCAATGTGGAGGAAGCGCGGCGGGTCGTCGACGAGTTCGCCGAGGCCGAGGGCCGGCGGCCACGCATCCTCGTCGCCAAGATGGGTCAGGACGGCCACGACCGGGGCCAGAAGGTGATCGCCACCGCGTTCGCCGACCTCGGCTTCGACGTCGACGTGGGTCCGCTGTTCCAGACTCCTGGTGAGGTCGCGCGGCAGGCGGTCGAGGCGGACGTGCACATCGTGGGCGTCAACTCGCTCGCTGCCGGGCACCTCACGCTCGTGCCGGCGCTGCGGGACGAACTGGCCGCGCTCGGCCGCGACGACATCATGATCGTCGTCGGTGGCGTGATCCCGCCGCAGGACTACGACGAGCTGCGTGCCGCGGGCGCGGCGGCGATCTTCGGGCCGGGCACGGTGATCGCCGAGGCCGCGACGGACCTGCTACGCAAGCTCATCGACCAGCACTGATGGCTCGCGAGATCGACATCGAGGCGTACGCCAAGGGTGTCCTCGCCGGCGATCGGGGCACGCTGTCCAAGGCGATCACGCTCGTCGAGTCGCGCAAGCCCGACCACCGCGCGCTGGCGCAGCAACTGCTGGTCGAGCTGCTGCCGCACTCCGGCGGCGCGCACCGGGTCGGCATCACCGGCGTGCCCGGGGCGGGCAAGTCGACGTTCATCGACGCGCTGGGCACATCCCTGACACAGGTAGGACATCGGGTGGCGGTGCTCGCCGTCGACCCGTCCTCGACGCGCACCGGCGGCTCGATCCTCGGTGACAAGACGCGGATGGCGCGGCTCGCCGTGGATCCCGCCGCGTTCATCCGGCCGTCGCCCACCTCGGGGACGCTCGGCGGGGTCACCCGCGCGACCCGCGAGACCATCGTGCTGATGGAGGCCGCCGGCTACGACGTCGTGCTGGTCGAGACGGTCGGCGTCGGGCAGTCCGAGGTCGCGGTCGCCAACATGGTCGACTGCTTCCTGCTGCTCACCCTCGCCCGCACCGGCGACCAGCTCCAGGGCATCAAGAAGGGCGTGCTGGAGCTGGCCGACGTGATCGCCGTGAACAAGGCCGACGGCGACCACGAGATGGCCGCACGCAAGGCCGCGCGGGAGCTGGCCGGTGCGCTGCGGTTGCTGCGTGGACCGGCCGAGGCATGGACCACACCGGTGCTGACGTGCAGCGGGTTGACCGGCGCCGGGCTGGACACCCTGTGGGAGCAGGTCAGGAGGCACCACGACGTGCTGTCCTCGTCCGGTGAGCTGACCGAGAAACGCCGGCGGCAGCAGGTCGACTGGACGTGGACGATGGTGCGGGACACGTTGCTGACGCGGCTGTCGGAGCATCCCGGGGTGCGTGCGCTGACTCCCGAGCTCGAACAGCAGGTGGCGAACGGTGAGTTGACGCCGACGCTCGCGGCGGAACGGATACTGAAGGAGTTCTCGGACTGAACCAGGTCGAGCAGGTGCTGTCCGAGCTGCGTGACGGCTCGGACACCAAGCCGATCCTGGCGGCACTCGGCCGGTGGCCGGTGGACCGGTTGGCCGCACTCGGGCACGAACTCGTGGCCTCGCCAAGGGACTGGGCGCTCAGCAGTGCGCTCGACCACGTGTTTCGCCTGCTCAGCCGCACACCGTCCGGTGCCGCCGCCGCGGCCGACGTCGCGGTCGGGCTGCCGGCGACCGAGATACGCGACGTGGCGGCCCTGCTCGCGCGGTCACAGCGCACGAACGCGCTCCAGCAGTTGCTGCGCCAGCTGCCACCCGGTGAGCAGGCCACCGAGCTGGGCGCCTGCCTCCTGCACGAGATGATCGTGCGGCGGAAGTCCGTGGCTCGCGTCGCGGCGACGTGGGAACGACGACTCGTCGGTCATCCTCTCGCTGACCTGCCGTTACACCCGCTGCCCGGCGAGACCCGGCTGGGTGGGCCCTGGCCGAGCAAGGCAGAGATGATCACCGTTCCTGGCGCGGTGCCCACCGTCGAGCGGCAGACCACGCCACCGGACGTCACCGCGGCCGTCCACACCTGGCTGACGGAGTCGAACGGCAAGGCCGAAGCCGCCCTGTTCACGCTCGCCGAGCCGTTGGCGGCGGCCGACGTGGGGATCAGGACGATCGAGGCACTCGAACTGGACTCCGTGGCGGGGGGTGGTCTCGCGTTGCGCCGCGCCGCGCTGGACAACGTGGTGACGACGCTGTTCCTGGCGGCCGCGAACGGCGGCGCGTACAGCCGGAGGCTCGGTAACGCGTACGGGCGGGCGGCCACGTGGCGTTCGATATCCGCGCTCGCGGGTGGGTGGCACGTCGGCTGCACGTGGTGGACGTTCGACGCCGCCAACGACTGGTTTCGCCGGGTCGCGTGGGATCTCGGGGTGATCTGTCTGCGTCCTGATGGTCACGTTATGGCGATCCTCAGCGCGACAGACAGCGACTGATGGACTCGCTTCGCTAGGCTGGTCACATGCGTAGCGCCACTCGACTGCTCTTTGTGACCCTCACGGGCCTCATCGTGGCGCTGCTTCCGGTTCACGCGCTCGCCGAGTCACAACCGTCGAATCGCGAGTACGGCCTCGTCGCCGGGCAACCACCATCGACGCCGCCCACTGGACCGTCCACCGGGACGACCGCACCGACGGTCGACCTGGACCCCGCCGAATCGGAGGCGGACCGTCAGGAGTCACGGCGCAAGCTCGTCATGGGGATCACCTCCGTCGTGCTGGTAGGCATCGTGATCTGGGGCCGGAGCATTCGTCGGAAGAAGGCGAAGGCCGGCTGACCGCTGGCCGACCGAGATCGTTTAGCGAGGCTGAAGCGCCGTGGCCACTCGGCGCTCTGGTCGTACCGGCAATCGGTAGGCCAGGAAACCTCGTGCGCAATGGTGCAGGATTGGCAAATCATGACCAACTCACGAAAACTTGGGAGGACCGCGTGACTGTGCTCGACTCGCGGTCCGATGCGCCCAAGGAGGGCGGCAGTTCCGCCGCGAACAGGGCAACCGGTGTGCTAATCACGGACGAGGGCGTCAGTATGCCCTCTGTGGAGGACATAGGAGCCGGCCGAGGGCCGGCATGGCTGGACGACTGGCTTGTCCGCAACGCCCTCGACGTCGTGGCCTGGTACCGGCACATCCACCAGCATCCCGAGCTGTCGCGGCGGGAGTACAACACGACTGAGCTGGTAGCCGGCCTGCTGTCCGCTGCGGGGCTGCGACCGAAGGTCTTCGACACCGGCACCGGGTTGATCTGTGACATCGGCGACGGCGACCGTTGTGTCGCCCTGCGTGCCGACATGGACGCCCTGCCGATCACCGAGCTCACCGGCCTGCCGTTCGCCTCCTCCATTCCCGGCGCCGCACACGCGTGCGGCCATGACGGGCACACCTCGATGCTGCTCGGCGCCGGCCTCGCGCTCGCGTCCGCGCCGGAGCTGCCGGGCCGGGTACGGCTCGTGTTCCAGCCCGCCGAGGAGGTCATGCCGGGTGGCGCGTTGGACGTCATCGCGTCTGGGGGACTTGACGGAGTCGAGGCGATCTTCGGTCTGCACTGCGACCCGCGCCTCGAGGTCGGCAGGGTCGGCACTCGCGTCGGCGCCATCACGTCGGCGACGGACCTGCTGGAGCTGCGGCTGACCTCGCCGGGCGGCCACACGTCCCGCCCCCACCTGACCGCGGACCTGGTGCACGCGCTCGGCACGGTCATCACCGGTCTGCCGGCGCTGCTGTCCCGTCGCATCGACCCGCGCTCAGGCACGGTGCTGGTGTGGGGCGCGGTGCACGCGGGTGAGGCGCCGAACGCGGTCCCGCAGGACGGCGTGCTGCGCGGCACCCTGCGGACCGGCGACCACGAGGTGTGGGCCGACCTGGAACCGCTGGTGGCGGGCCTCGTGCAGTCCCTCCTGGCCCCGACCGGCGTCGGCTTCGAGCTGGAACACCGCCGCGGCGTTCCTCCGGTGGTCAACGACGTGGAGTCGGAATCCGTCCTACGTGCGGGCGTCGAAGCGGCCTTGGGCGAGCAGGCGATCACGACCACGAAGCAGTCCTCGGGCGGCGAGGACTTCGGCTGGTACCTGGAGAACGTTCCCGGCTCGTTCGCCCGCCTGGGCGTCTGGTCCGGCGACGGCCCCCAGCCCGACATCCACCAGCCCACCTTCCGCCTCGACGAACGCGCCCTGCTGACCGGCGTCCGAGTCCTGACACACACAGCACTGGCCGCCCTGGCCTGACCCCGCGCGTGCCCAACACCAGAGACCCGCGTGTCCAACAGTCCAGACCGCTGAGTTCAGCAATTCGCGCTTGTCCGATTTGTTGAACTCAGCGGTTTCGTACGTTGGACACGCGGGTCCTGTGTGTTGGACACGCGGGGGTTGTGGATAGCTCGGCGGGCGGCGGCCGGAATTGTCGGTGGGCGCCGGTACGCTGGGATTCGGGGGGCCGGAGGCCGGCCTCAGCCGCGAATTGTGTCCAATATCAGCGGGGTTTTCGCTGGGGCTTCTTCCGTGATTTCGTACGCGTCGGTCAGGGCCGCTAGTGCGCCTTCCACCGCGTCCGGGGTGTCGGTGTGCAGTTCCAGCAGTGGCTGACCCGCCGTTACCCTCTCGCCCGGTTTCGCGTGGCACAGAATCCCCGCCGCCGCCTGGACCGGGTCCTCCTTGCGTGCGCGGCCCGCGCCAAGGCGCCACGCCGCCACCCCGACGCCCAACGCGTCCAACCGGCTCAGCACGCCGCCGCGCGGCGCCTCCACCACGTGCACGTGCTTCGGGGACGGTAACGCCGCCGAAGGGTCACCGTCCTGCGCCGTGATCATCCGGCACCACGTCTCGAACGCCTCACCCGACGCCAACACCGCCGCCGGGTCCGCCGACACGCCCGCCAGCGACAGCATCTCGGCGGCCAGGGCGACCGTCAGCGAGACCACGTCCGCCGGTCCGCCGCCCTGCAGCACGTCCACGGCCTCCGCCACCTCGACCGCGTTCCCCACCGCGCGGCCCAGCGGCACCGACATGTCCGTCAGCAGCGCCGCCACCTTCTGCCCGTGCGCCACACCCAGCTCGACCAGCGCCGATGCCAACTCCCGCGCCGCGGGCAGCGACTTCATGAACGCCCCGGAGCCTACCTTCACGTCCAGCACCAGCGCCCCGGCGCCCTCGGCGATCTTCTTCGACATGATCGACGACGCGATCAGCGGCACGCACTCCACGGTCGCGGTCACGTCCCGCAGCGCGTAGAGCTTCCGGTCCGCAGGCGCCAACCCCTCGGTCGGTGCGCAGATCACCGCCCCGACCGACAGCAGCTGGTCGCGGATCTCGGCGGACGACAGCGATGCCCGCCAGCCGGGGATGGACTCCAGCTTGTCCAGCGTGCCGCCCGTGTGACCAAGCCCACGGCCAGACAGCTGCGGCACGGCCACTCCACAGGCGGCGACCAGCGGCGCGAGCGGCAACGTGATCTTGTCACCCACCCCACCGGTCGAGTGCTTGTCGACCGTCGACACCGGCCACGACAGCCGCTCACCCGAGTCGATCATCGCCTGGGTCCAGCGCGCCGTCTCGGCTGACGTGAGGCCGTTCAGGAACACCGCCATGGCCAGCGCGGACATCTGCTCGTCGGCCACCTCACCGCGCGTGTACGCGGCGATCACCCAGTCGATCTGCTCGTCCGAGAGGATTTCACCGTCCCGCTTTGCGCGGATGACGTCGACAGCCGTGTGTTTCACGCCGTCACGGTAGTTGCGCCGGGCCGAACGCGTGCGGAAGGACCTGCGACATCGGCACCGGACCGCCCGGCATGTCCACCAGGCAGTCCGGTCCACCGAGCTCGAACAGGATCTGCCGGCACCGGCCGCACGGGGTCAGCAGCTCGCCGGCCCCGCTACGGCACGCCACCGCGACAAGACGCCCACCGCCGGACAGCCGCAGCTGCCCCGCCATCGTGCACTCCGCGCACAAGCCGACCCCGTACGCGGCGTTCTCGACATTGCAGCCGGTCACGAGCCGGCCGTCGTCCACCAGCGCCGCGGCCCCGACCTGTAAGCCGGAGTACGGGCAGTAAGCCAACTGGGCCGCCTCGACCGCGGCGGCCCGTAACTTGTCCCAATCAGGCACGATGTTCACGGTCCTCAGTCACCCTCACCTCGCCGGTACGGTACGCCGTCCGCGGCGGGCGGTCGTAGTCGCTGCGCGGCCAGTGCCAGCACGATCAGCGTGATGATGTGCGGCATGTACGGCAGGAACTCCTGCGGCAGCTCGTCGGTCGCGAAGTAGAGCGCGTACACGCCGACCGCGCCCACCGCGGCGAGGGCCGCCGTCGTCCACTTGCGACGGAACAGCTGCCAGATCACCAGCAGCCCGGCCGAGATCACCGCCGCGTACAGCAGCGCGTGCACGGCCTCCGGGGTCGCGGACAGCCGCAGCCCGTCCGCGTAGCCGAACAGCCCGGCGCCGGCCAACGTGCCACCCGGCCGCCAGTTGCCGAAGATCATCGCGGCGAGGCCGATGAACCCGCGGTTGGCGGTCTGGCCCTCCTGGTAGATCGACGGGCTGGAGCCGAGCACCAGCGCGGCGCCGCCGATGCCCGCCAGCGCACCCGACGCGATCACCGCGACGTACTTGTAGAAGTACACGTTCACGCCGAGCGACTCGGCCGCCTTCGGGTTCTCGCCACACGACCGCAGCCGCAGCCCGAACCGCGTTCGCCACAGCACGACGTAGGTCAGGATCACCAGCAGGATCCCGATGATCAGCGTCGGCGACACCCCGGTCACCAACCCGCGCAGGAGGCCGGCGATGTCGGAGATCACCACGCGCTGCTCGCGTTCAAGGTCACCCAGCCAGTCGGACAGGCCGGGCGCGGAGTACGTGTCGAACTGCTCGATCGGCGGCGAGTCCCGAGGGTTGTCCGAGATCGGCGCGAAGATCAGCGTCGAGAGGTACTTCGCGACGCCGGCGCCGAGCAGGTTGATCGCGACACCGGACACGATGTGGTTGACGCCGAACGTCACGGTCGCGACCGCGTGCAGCGCACCACCCACGGCGCCGAAGATCATCCCGGACAGCACCGCCACCCACGGACCCCAGTGGTAGCCGCCGAACGCCGCGCCCCAGGTGCCGAGGATCATCATGCCCTCGAGCCCAATGTTGATCATCCCGGAGCGTTCCGCCCAGATGCCGCCGAGACCACACAGGAGGATCGGCAGACCGAGGGTGATCGTGTTCTGCATCGTCGAGGTCGACGTCAGTGCCGGCTGCCCGGTCAGGTACGAGGTGGTGGCGAGCACGCCGACCACCGCGACCACACCGATCGCGAAGATCGCCCAGCCAGGCAGCACCCGCTTACGCGGCGGCGGCGTCATCGTCATGCCAGCCGCGCTGGGCTGCACATCAACCATGCTCATTTGACCGCCTCCGGCTCAACCGCGGTACCCGTGGCCCTACCGACCCGCCGCTGCTCAGCTGCCAGGTCCATCCGCTTCACGATCTCGTACGCGACGACCACCGACAGCACGATCGACCCCTGCATGATCGTCGCGATCTCTCTCGGCACGCCCTCGTTGTCCAGCGCGCCCTTCGCCTTCTCCAGGAACGCCCACAGCAGCGACCCGAACGCGATGCCCACCGGGTGGTTGCGGCCGAGCAGCGCGATGCCGATCCCCGCGAAGCCGTAGCCGGACGCGAAGTTCAGCGTGTAGGCGTGGTCGCGGCCGAGGATCTCGGGCATGCCGACCAGACCGGCGACCGCGCCCGACACGAGCAGCGACACCACGATCATCTTCTTGGCGTTGACGCCGCCTGCGGCAGCCGCGGTGGGCGACAGCCCGGAAGCCTTGAGTTCGAACCCGAACCGGGTCCGGTTCATCACGACCCCGTACACGCCGGCCGCGACGACTGCCAGGAACACCAGCCCGAAGATCGTGCCGCGGCTGCCGAGGTCGATGCCGGGCACCTGGCCGGACTCGGCGATCGGCTCGGTGGAGACGTTGTTGCCGATGAGGATGCCGAACTGGTCGCGGCGGATCAGGAACGCGGCGAGCCCGAAGGCGATCGCGTTCATCATGATCGTGGAGAGCACCTCGTGCACCCCGCGCGTGACCTTGAGGATGGCCGGCAGGGTGGCCCACGCCGCGCCGGCGATGGCCGCGACCAGGAGGATCACCAGCCAGTGCAGCACGGGCGGCAGCACGATCGCGCCACCGACGATGGCCGCGACCAGCGCGCCGACCCGGTACTGGCCCTCGATCCCGATGTTCAGCAGGTTCATGTGGAACCCGATGGCTGCGGCCAGCGCGGCCAGCATGTAGATGGCCGTCGAGTTCACGATGTCGACGGCGACCTGGCCCTCGCCGACCTGTCCGATCATCGCGCCGAGCGCGCTGGCCGGGTTCGCCCCGGACAGGAGCAGCACGATCGCGCAGAGCCCGGCGGCGACCACGACCGCGAGAACGGGCGCCAGCAGTGAAGAGCGCAAGCGAGCGTTCACTGGTCACCTCCAGTCACAAGAAGACCTGACTCGTCGACCTGTCCAGCGCCGGTCATCGCGCTGCCGAGGTCCTCTGGCGTGACAGTGGCCGGGTCGGCGTCCGCGACGAACCGGCCCCGCAGCATGACCTTGATCGAGTCGGACAGTCCGATCAGCTCGTCGAGGTCGGCGGAGACCAGCAGCACGGCGAGTCCCGCCGCCCGCGCGTTGCGGATGTGGTCCCAGATGGCGGCCTGCGCGCCGACGTCGACACCACGGGTCGGGTGCGACGCGATCAGCAGCATTGGTTCGCCGGACAACTCCCGGCCGATGACCAGTTTCTGCTGGTTGCCGCCGGACAGCGAGGCTGCGGCGACATCGATGCCGGGGGTGCGGACGTCGAACTCCTCGACGATCCGCTGCGTGTCCTTGCGGGCGCCCGCGATGTCCAGGAACGCGCCACGCGCGGTCGGATGTCTGGTCTGGTAGCCCAGGATCCGGTTCTTCCACAGCGGCTCGGTGAGCAGCAGGCCGTGGCGGGTACGGTCCTCGGGGATGTAGCCGATGCCGGCCTCACGGCGGGCGATCGTGCTCGCCTTGGTCAGGTTGCGGTCGGCGAGCAGGATCCGACCGCCGGCGGCCTTGCGGATGCCCATGATCGTCTCGACCAGCTCGGTCTGACCGTTGCCTTCGACGCCGGCGATGCCGACCACCTCGCCCGAGCGGACCACCAGGTCCAGCCCGTCGAGCAGGCGGCGGCCGTCGCTCGTCTCGAGGGTGAGGTCCTCGATCCGCAGGATCTCGGTGTCGGTGACCGTGGACGTGCGGGTTTCCGGGCTGGGCAGCTCGGAGCCGACCATCATCTCGGCGAGCTGGCGGGTGGTGACCGAGGTGGGTTCGACCGTGCCGATCGTGGTGCCGCGCCGGATCACGGTGATCGAGTCCGCGATGGCGCGGACCTCGTCGAGCTTGTGGGAGATGAACAGGAAGGTGTAGCCGTCCGCGCGCATCGTGCGCAGCGTGGCGAACAGCTCGTCGACCTCCTGCGGGACGAGCACGGCGGTCGGCTCGTCGAGGATGATGATCTTGGCGCCGCGGTAGAGGACCTTGAGGATCTCCACCCGCTGCCGGTCGGCCACACCGAGCCGTTCCACCAGCGTCGACGGGTCGAGGTCGAGCCCGACCGAGCCGGCCAGCTCGCGGATCCGCCGCTTGGCCCCGTTGCCGATGCCGTGGCGGCCTTCGGCGCCCAGCACGACGTTCTCGAGCACGGTCAGGTTGTCGGCCAGCATGAAGTGCTGATGGACCATGCCGATGCCGGCGCGGATGGCGTCCGACGGCGACTTGAAGTTGACCTGCTCGCCGTTCACCTCGATGGTGCCCTCGTCGGGGGGCTGCATCCCGTAGAGGATCTTCATCAGAGTGGACTTGCCGGCGCCGTTCTCACCACACAGCGCGTGCACCTCGCCGGCGCGGACCTTCAGGTGCACGTCGCTGTTGGCGACGACGCCCGGGAACCGCTTGGTGATGCCGGTGAGGACGACCGCGGGTGACGCCGCGACCTCGGTGTCGGTCATGAGACCTTCCTCCACAGGAAAGAACCCGTGGGCGCACGGCGTTGTGGCCGCACACCCACGGGTGTCAGTCCGAACCTCAGCTACTGGGTTCGGTGTCGACCTTGATCTTGCCCTCGATGATCTGCTGCTTGTACGCGTCGACCCATTCCTGGACGTTGGCGTCGATCTTGCCGCCGGACGTCGAGTAGCCGACGCCGTCGACCTTCAGGTCGAAGACCGGAGGCAGGGCGGCGAGGTTGTTCGACGCGGCGAGCGAAATGTAGTCGAACACCGCGACGTCGACGCGCTTGAGCATGGACGAGATGATGACGTCCTTGTACTCGGCGACCGTCTTCTGGTTGTACTGGTCGGAGTCGACGCCGATGGCCTCGACGTTCGCCTTCTTGGCGGCCGCGAACACACCCTTACCGGACGCGCCCGCCGCGTGGTAGACGACGTCCGCGCCCTGGTCGATCAGGCCCTTCGCGGCGACCTCGCCCTTCGGCGGGTCGGCGAAGCCGGTCAGGTCGCCCGCCTCGGTGATGTACTTCGAGACGACCTTGGCGTCCGGCGCCACGGTCTTCACACCCTGCAGGAAGCCGGCCTGGAACTTCTGGATCAGCGGCACGTTCACGCCGCCGACGAAGCCGATGGTGCAGGACTTGCTCTTCAGCGCGGCGATGACACCGACGAGGAAGGAGCCCTCGTTCTCGGCGAAGCCGAGGAACTTGAGGTTCGTCGGCGCGTTCTCGACGAAGCCGTCGACCACGGCGAACTGCTGGTTCGGGAACTCGGCGGCGACCTTGGCGGCCGCGTCGGAGTAGGCGAAGCCGACCGCGACGATCGGGTTGCGGCCCTCCTGCGCCAACTGGCGGAGGCGGGTCAGCTTCTGGTCCTCGCTCTCCTGGTCGCTGGCGCTGAGCTCCTTGGTGTTCTCCTTCTTGACCCCGATCTCGGCGATGGCCTTGTCCAGGCCCGCCGCCGCGGAGTCGTTGAACGAAGCGTCACCGCGGCCACCGATGTCGAACGCCAGGCCCACGTTCAGGGCGCTGCCGTCCACCGACGCACCGGCCTCGGTCGACGTCGTCTCACTCGTCGCCGCCGCCGGCTTGTCCACGGTCTTGCAACCCTGGGCACTACTGTCGCTACCCGACGAGTTGTTCGAGGACCCCGTATCCTTCGCACAACCGACCACGGACAGCACGCTGGTCAGCGCGATCGCGGTGACCGCGACTCCCCGCTTGAAGCGCAAGGCTTTCTCCCTCCGCGTTCCCACGCGCCCGGCGATGTGCCGCCGGACGCCAACTTCATTCGCGGAACCGTACTCCGCGGGCGCGAAAGCGCCACCGCCGCGTTCAGCGCGTGACCCAATCGTTCCTTGAGTGGTCCCTCATGCCATACCGACCGTGATCAACCACGTGCGATGTGGTCAATTGTGACGTTTACGTTTCTTGATCCGCGGCCCGGTTCGCCCGATTCTCCGGTACGCCTCCGACACTGCCGAGAGCCCCTCCTCCGCGACCCGCATGGCCAGGAGGAAGTCCTCCTCGCTGGTCGCGCGGGCGAGCGTGGCGCCGGCCGTGTGGTACCGCTCCCGCGCGGTCCGCATGAGCGCGGCGGCCTGCGCGTCGTCGAGGTGCTCGACGTCCTCGACGTAATGACCCAACTGGTGGTAGCGGGACCTGGCGGCCACGGCCTCGTCGTTGCTGCTCAGGCGTTTGTCGCGGCCGGCGAGCACCGGCACCAGCGCCCCGGCCCCGACCAGCGCGACGGCGATCCCGACCCATACCCAGATCACGTCGCCGCCTCCTCCAGCTCGTCGAGCCGTTCGTTCACCCCGGCGAGCCCGGCGGGGGTGGTCGCCGCCTCGAACTCGCCGAGGACCAGCACGTACTCGCCGGCGAGATCGGCCTGCCGGCGAGCGTCGGCCGCGTCCTTCGGTGCGGGCGGGTGCAGGATGCGGTCGGCGAGCTTGTTCAGCCGCGCACTGGTCGCCTCGCTCCGGTGCCTGGTCTCGGCGTCCCGCGCGCCACGCCTGACGACCAGCCGCCCGACGAGCCGCAACGCGACGAACAGAGCGATCGTGCCGACCAGGATCCCGGCGAGCGAGAGGATGATCTGCCAGGTCTGCAGCGTGTCCGGCGTGGGCGGCGGCGGGATCACGGGCGCCCGGCGCGGTACCCCGTTCGGGTAATCCTGGGCCGCCTGCTCGTCGAACGCGAAGACGAACTCCTCGACCTGGGGGAACAGGTCGGCCTCGGTCACCCGGTACTGCCAGGCCACTTCCGCTCTGGCGATCAGCTGGAAGTCGTAGTTACCGGCGTCGACCGGGTTCTGGGGGTTGGAGAACTCGGGCCCGACGCAGTAGGACGGCCCGTACCGACCGTCCTTCTCGATGGCGTAGACGATGACGAGCGAGGTGGTCACGACGGCCGCGATCTGCTCGCACAGGTCCTGCCCTGGCTGGGTGAACTCGTCATCCGATGGTGGCAACGGCTCGGTCCCGAGGAGTACCAACACGATCGGCCGGTCGCCGATGAGCTGTCGCGCCCTCGCGGCGTCGATCTTGCCGGGCGCCCCGGGCGCCTCGTACACCGACGTGGTCCGCAGACCGTCCACAATGGTCCGGACCTGCGCGGAGACCGGCGCCGGCTGCTCGACGGACCGCCCGAACGTGCCGTAGGCAAGCAGAACTGCCACGCCGACCGCGACAACCATCCAGCGAGGCACCCCGAACCACTTCCCGGCGCCGGCCATCACGACATCACCCCCGCCGCGATTCCCTCGTCGGCGACGGCGGCGACCTCGATCATGGCCGCCGAGGTCAGGGCCTGGTCGTAGAGAGCGTGGGCGGTCGCGTGCCGCTCCGCGGCCGCCGCGTTGACACTGTCGCCGCGTTCCTCCACGGCCAGCAGCTGGGCGCCCAACTCCCCGATCTTCGCCATGGCCGCCGCGCTCTCCCTGCGCATCGCCCGGCGTTCGGCGTCCGCGCGGTCGGCGTGCCCACGCCGCCACGTGTAGAGACCGGCTCCGCCGAGCACGAGTGCCGCGCCGATCAGCACCCACGGCGTGAGGTCGCTGATCGTCCGCCGCACGTCGTAGGGCTGCGGGCGCGGTTGCGGCTGGGGCTGCGGCCGCCCGTAGGCGGTGCCCTTGAGCAGGACCTCGAGCCGGTCGAGCACCGTGCCGACGCGATCCTGCATGGGGCTGCCCTGACTGAAGCTGGCGTACTCGTACCGGCCGTAGGCGTAGTCACGAGCCGAGTCGGCCTTTGCCTGGTCCGCGACGGCCACGTCGAGCCAGCGTCCATGGGCGACCATCACGACCTCGCCAGGAAAGCGTTTGAGCAGCTCAGGAGCGTAGTCGACGAGCGGCTCGCCCGGTGGACGGAGGGGAAAGGCCGCTATCCGCACCGGGATGCCGTTTTCCTCTTGGGCGAGCTGAGCCATCCGCGGGTCGATCGGGTCCTCCCGTCCTGGCGCGTTGTACACCCGGTCGGCGGTCAGCCTCGCGACGAGGTCGTCCACCTGCGCGGCGGTGGGTGGCACCGGATCGACGACGGGGTAGTCGAAATCGCCGACCTCGTCCCGGCTGATGCCGGCGGCGTACCGGGCCGCGAAGATCACGGCCTCTGAAACGTCCAGGTAGGCGGTGACCTGCCGCAGCTCGGGGATGGTGGACGGCCCGACGCCCGCCCCTGGCTCGCCGTAGAGGGTGACCTTGATCCCCTCGACGAAGATCAGGTGCACGCCCTGCTCGGTCGCCCAGTCATCGAGGGGTTTGCCGACCTGCTCGTAGTGGGCGTCGCCGTCGACATAGTTGTTGCCCTCGTCCAACGGACCGGAGTACGGCGCGACGAGCACCCGGGTGTCGTCGTCCATCGCGGGAAGCACCTGACTCTCGTCCAGGTAGGCCACAGCCCCTGGTGCGCGGTAGATCCGCTGGTCGGCGAGCGCGTCGAGCGCCCGCGCGACGTCGAGTTTGGGCGGTTGCGCCTGGGCGTCAGCCGGTGCGGCCATCCCTGTGAAGAAGCCCCCGGCGAGGACCACGCTGACGAGCGCCCTCAGTACACGCACGCGAGGCAGCCTCTCATGCGCCCTACCAGACGACACCGACAGTTCGAGGATTCGCGCCCCTCAAACGGGCCAGTTGTCCACAGCCGCCCAGGTTGTCCACAGTTTCACTGTCGCCGCTCCACGCCACGGCCGATCCGGGGCACGATCGACCTATGCACACCACGCGCCCTACTCCACGACCCGAAACGTCAACCCGGCCCGTACCAGGCGGTCGATCAACCTGTTCCCCATGGCGACCGCGGTGGTCACCTGCCCCGCTGTCTTCGGCAGATCGTCGAACGCGAGGCAGAGCGCCGACTCCGACAGCATCTTCGCGGTCTCCTCGTAACCGGGGTCGCCCCCGGACACCTCCGTGACCACGCGCCGGCCACCACCCTCGCCGACGAACCGCACCCGAAACCAGGCCTTGTCCCGTTGTTCCCGCGTAGGCCCCTCTCCTGAGGTCATGCGACCGAGCAGCCAACGCCGGGTGGGTGGCACCTGCGCGAGCACCGCCGCGGCACCGACGCCGCCAACGATCGCGGCGGCCACGGGCAGCTTCTTGACCGCGAGGTAGTGGCTGTAGCTGAACGCCGGTCCGTACCGGTCGATGGCTCGCGCCGAGCGCAACACCACGATCGGGTCGATCGTCGGCATGGGCAACACCCACGCGTCCACGGTCTTCTCGAACCGCGGCCGTCCACGCACGCCCTTTACCCTGCGCCCTTCCGAACGGGGCTCGGTGTGTCGCCGCTGCTTGCCGACGGCCGCCATCTCGCGAAACCGGGAGAAGGCGGTGATGGCGGAGTGGTAGGTCCCGGCCGAGACAGTCCCGGATGCGGAGACGTATCCCTGCACGGACAGCGGTACGCCCTCGGGGAGCTGCTGGACGGTGAACAACGCCCCCAGGTCATAAGGAATGGAGTCGAAACCGGCACAGTGCACGATTCGGGCCCCGCTTGTCACGGCGGTGTCGTGGTGAGCGAGGTACATCCGATCGACGAACTCGGGCTCCCCGGTGAGGTCGAGGTAGTCGGTCCCGACCTCGGCGCATACCGCGACAAGTGGTTCCCCGTAACGGAGATAGGGCCCGACGGTGGTGACGACCACCCGAGCCCGCGACGCGACGGCCCGCAGTGACGCGCGGTCGGTCACGTCGGCGACGAGCAGCTCCAGGTCCGCACACGATGGGTTGATTTCGGCGAGTCGCTCCCGCACTGCCACGAGCTTCTCCCGGGACCGACCGGCGATCGCCCACCGGCAACCACTGGGCGCATTCAGGGCGAGGTACTCGGCCGTGAGGCGCCCGGTGAACCCGGTGGCCCCGAAGAGCACGATATCGAACTCCCGCGTGGCTGACATGCGCAAACACCTTTCCCCGAACTCAAGAATCAATCAAGGGTAACGACCCTACCGACCACAACGTGACGCATCCGTTCGCACACTCTCCGAAGTTAGGATCCGATCCATGATCGCCCGAGCAGCAAACGCAGAACACGACCGCCAGTTCCACCAGAACCAGCACGACCTGGAGGAGGTTTACAAACGCTTCGACAAGACCGACGACTACATCAAGGACACGAACGCCAAGGTTTCCAACCTCACCATTCAGGTTGGCGGCCACTCCCAACAGGTCGCCGGCATCACCACGCAGATAGCCGGTCTCACCGAGAGTGTCCACGGCATCCGCGCGGACGTGGTCCGACTCGACATTCGAGTGGACAGCCTCGTCCGCAAGTTCGACACCCTCGAACACAAAGTCGACGGCCTCGACACGAAGTTCGGCGCACTCGAAATAAAGTTCGACCACAAGTTCAAGGCGCTGGAAAGCAAATTCGATGACAAGTTCAACACACTCCACGGCAAGGTGAACTCGCTCGAAGCGAAGGTCGATGCTCGGCTCGACAACCTCGAAAGTCAGATGTCCGAAGTTCTCGGAATCCTGCGAGGCGAAGCGGAATGACGTTGTGCGGGGCCAGGTTTGTCCCGGCCCCGCACATAGCTCAGGTCCAGAAGACCGCGATACCCACGTTCACGACCACCAACCCGACCAACGAAGGAGGTAGCCACTTCGGCGCCGGCACGCGACGGATCACGTAGGTCAGCGCGAGCCCGCCGATCACCAGCAGGACCAACGTCTTGATGCCGAGCTTCATGCCGTTGTACTCGGCGTCCGTGGCCGGGGCGAGCAACTGCAACGCAAGGCCGGTGATGAGCTGCAGTGCGGCGATGTGCAGCCAGCCGGGGTTCAGCGGCGCATCCGCGGGGGCGCGGCGCTGGACGAGGAACATCCCTACCAGCAGCGCCATGCCGAGCAGGTGCAGGAAAACCAGGAGGAGGCGGACGAACTCCACGAGAACGATCTCCCTCGGGTCGGCCAGGCCATGGTCAGCCCGTCGCTGCGACCAGTTCTAGCAGGCGCGATGCGCTCAGCTCAGGCGACCCCGATCCCCGGCAGCAGGAACAGGACCGGCTGCGACGATGGCGGCACCCTGCGAAACCGCTCCCCCGGGTTCGTCGGGAACCTCGTTGATCGGCGCATCGGGTCCGCTGATCCCACAAGGATGCGTGCGCAAGCTCATGCCGGGCGGTCCAGAATCCTGCCGCGGGCCTCCGCGTAGCGCTCGCGCAGCCCGGGTGTCGGGTCACCGGACACGCGCTGCATCGCGCCCAGCCGCCAGCTCGGCGGGGACTCCCCGCCGGCGAGGGTCCACGCGGCCTGGCGGGCGGCGCCGTCGGCGACGTACTCACCCGGTTCGGGCACCAGAACCGGGCGACCGAGCACGGTCGGAGCGATGCGGCGAACGGCCGCTGACCGGGCACCGCCGCCAACGAGCAGCACGCGGTCGGTGCGGACTCCTTGCGCCACAAGGGCGTCCAAGGCGTCGGCCAACCCGCACAGCATGCCCTCGACGGCCGCGCGGGCCTGGTGTGCGGGGGTCGCGTTCGCGAGGCGGAGCCCGTGTAGCGCGCCGGTCGCTTCGGGCAGGTTCGGGGTGCGCTCGCCTTCCAGGTACGGAACGAGCGTGAGGCCGTCGGCGCCCGGTGGCGCGGACAGGGCCAACTCCGCGAACCGCTCGTGGTCCACGCCGAGCATGCGGGCGACCGCGTCGAGCACGCGGGCCGCGTTGAGGGTGCACACCAGCGGGAGGAACCTGCCGGTCGCGTCGGCGAACCCGGCGACCAGACCGCTGGCGTCGGCGCTCGGCTTGTCGGCGACGGCGAACGCGGTGCCGGAGGTGCCGATGGACACGACCACGTCACCGGGTTCGGCACCGACGCCGAGCGCGGCCGCCATGTTGTCGCCCGTGCCGGCGCCCAGGAGCGCCCCGGCGGGGGTGCGGCCGGAGTCGTCCGACGGGCCGAGCACGCGTGGCAGCGCCGGGATGGCGCCGAGCGCGAGTTCGAGCAGGTCGGTCCGGTAGGTGCCGGTCGCGGCGGAGAAGTAGGCCGTGCCGGACGCGTCGCCCCGGTCGGTGGTCAACCGGTCGAGCGAGCCGCCTGACAGGCGCCAGGTCAGGTAGTCGTGCGGCAGACACACGGCGGCCGTGCGGGCGACCGACTCCGGCTCGTGGTCGCGGAGCCACCGCAGCTTGGCGACGGTCATGGACGCGACCGGCACCATGCCCACCGCTTCGGCCCACGCCGAGGCGCCGCCCAGCTCGTGGACGAGATCCGCGGCGGCCTGGGCGGAACGAGTGTCGTTCCACAGCAACGCGGGCCGCACGACCTCGCCTGTGTCGGTGAGGCACACCATGCCGTGCTGCTGGCCGGCGACCGACACGGCGGCGACATCGTCGATGCCGCCGGCATGGTCGATGGCCGACCGCAGCGCGGACCACCACGCCGAGGGGGCCACCTCGGTCCCGTCCGGGTGCGAGGCCGATCCGCTGCGCACCAGGGCGCCGGACTCAGCGTCACGCACAACCACCTTGCAGGACTGGGTCGACGAGTCGACTCCGGCCACCAGCGGCATGGTCAACACCTCCGAGGTCGAGTCTAGGGCCGGTGCGGCCGATCGGAGACCGGCCGCACGGACACGTCTAGAACCGCAGGTTGGCGAGATAGTTGTAACCGGTTTCAGCACACTTGAGCGCATCGACCGGTTCGTCGTTCTCCACGATGTACTCCTCGACCTCGAGAGGCCAGGTGGCGCGGAAGATCCGTCGGAAGTCAATGGTGCCCTCGCCGAGGTCGGCGAAGCCACCGTCCGGCTTCCGATCCTTCACGTGGTACTGCTTGACCCGACCGGCGAGCTTGTAGAACTCCCGGACGGGATCGGTGCCACCGGTGACCGCCCAGTACAGGTCGATCTCGAAGCTGACGTTCCGCCGCGTGGTCCTGCGGGTGAGCACGTCGTACGGCCGCACCCCGCCGATGGACTGGAACTCCTGGTTGTGGTTGTGGTACCCGAAGCCGATCCCGGCCCGCCGGTACACCTTGCCGGCCGCTTCGAGCCGGTCGGCGAACGCCTCCCACTCGGCGATCGTCGGGAAGTTGGCCCACGCCACGTTGCTCCGCTTGTTGCCGAGGATCTTCGCGTCGGCGATGGCCTGGTTGAGGTCGACCCCGTCGATCCCGACGTGCGTGGAGGTCGCCCGAATGTGGCGTCGGTCGAGAATCTTCCGGAACTCCGTGGCGGACCGGCCGTGGAGCCCGGCCAACTCGACCTTGCGGTAACCGATGTCGGCCAACGCGTCGAGCGTGCCCTCGAGATCGGCCGCGAGCGCGTTCCGCACCGTCCACAGCTGAATGCTGATCTTGTCCTTCCGCACCCGAAGCCCGCCATGACCACCGCGCCCGGCATCATCAGCGGACGCGACAGCGGGCAGAGCACCGACGGCACCAACCGCGAACGCGGCACCGGCCGCACCACGCAGCATCGACCTTCTGGAAATGGCCACGACAATCCCTCCGTTGGGTTTGAGAGTGAAACAGTCTGGAGGAGCAGGGTCTCGAGACGGAACGAAGCGGAAAAAGAACTCCTGGTTCAGAACGAGATCGGACAGGAACAAGGCAAGGCCGAAACCTCACCGCAAACTTCACCCACCGCTGTGGACAACCCCCGAGCGACGAACCGCAATGTCAGTGCCCTGCGATAGCGTTGAAACCGGGGGCCCCTGGCGCACCAATGGGACTTTCGCTCGGGTTGACCGGGTGAACCCGTTCCCAGTTGCCGTTCCGGCAGCCGCGACTGTCGGCAACACCAGCTAGCGCGAAAACCAGGGGCCCCGTTGGCGCACGAATGGCACTTTCGCTCGGGATGGTGGGTGAACTCATTGCCAGTTGCCGTTCAGGTGGACGTGATTGTCGGCGGGGCCCGGTAGCGTTGAAACCGGGGGCCCTCTCGCACACCAATGGGACATTCGCTCGGAGTGACCGGGTGGACTTGTTGCCAGTTGCCGCTTGGGTCGGCCTGATTGTCGGTCGGGTTCGGTAACGTTGAAATCGGGGGCTCCCTTGGCGCACCAATGGGACATTCGCTCCGAGTGACCGGGTGAACTTGTCGCCAGTTGCCATTCGAGTGGGCGTCCTTGTCGGTGAGGGCCGATAGTGTGGAAATCGGGGCCCCCTCGTGCACGAAAGGGACATTCGCTCGGAGTGACCGGGTGGACTTGTTGCCAGTTGCCGCTTGGGTCGGCCTGATTGTCGGTCGGGTTCGGTAACGTTGAAATCGGGGGCCCCCTTGGCGGACCAATGGAACTTTCGTTCGAGGGGCGGCGGGTGGACCGGGTATGCGACCCGGGGAGGGTCGGGTTCCCTTGAGTTGGGAATCCGGGGCCGTAGGCCGCTCGTTCTCACACCCCTGCGTGGGCGGGCTCCGCGGGTAAGCCCGCCCACTTCGGGGTTAGTCCTTTGTGGAGAAGGCCGCGTCGAAGGCTGCGTCTGGTTTGTCGAACAGGTGGGCGCGGATGAAGGTCACCGCTTCCTCGGCGCCCCGTAGCCTGTCCATGCCCGCGTCCTCCCACTCGACGGAGATCGGGCCGTCGTAGCCGATGGCGTTCAGGGCTCGGAAGCTCTCCTCCCACGGGACGTCGCCGTGGCCGGTCGATACGAAGTCCCAGCCTCGCCTCGGGTCGGCCCACGCCAGGTGGGAGCCGAGGCGGCCGTTGCGGCCGTCGAAGCGCTTCTTGGTGTCCTTGCAGTCCACGTGGTAGATGCGGTCCGCGAAGTCCAGGATGAAGCCGACCGGGTCGAGGTCCTGCCAGATGAAGTGGGAGGGGTCCCAGTTCAGGCCGAACGCCTCCCGGTTGTTCACCGCGGCCAGCGTCTTCTTCGTCGTCCAGTAGTCGTAGGCGATCTCGGACGGGTGGACCTCGTGGGCGAAGCGGACGCCGACCTCGTCGAACACGTCCAGGATCGGGTTCCAGCGGTTCGCGAAGTCCGTGTAGCCGTCGTCGATCACCTCCTGTGACACCGGCGGGAACATGGCCACGTACTTCCAGATCTTGGAGCCCGTGAAGCCCACCACCGTGTTCACGCCGAGCTTGGCCGCGGCCCTCGCCGTGTCGGCCATCTCGGCGGCCGCGCGTTGGCGGACGCCCTCCGGGTCACCGTCGCCCCAGATTCGGGCCGGGATGATGTTCTTGTGGCGGTCGTCGATCGGGTCGTCGCAGATCGCCTGGCCTACCAGGTGGTTGGAAATCGTCCAGACCTTGAGGCCGTGTGAGGCCAACTGGTCGAGCTTCTTCTGGACGTAGTCGTCCTCGGCGAGGGCCCGATCCACCTCGAAGTGATCACCGGAGCAGGCGATCTCCAGTCCGTCGTATCCCCACTGCGCGGCGAGCTTGCACACCTCCTCGAACGGAAGGTCGGCCCACTGGCCGGTGAACAACGTGACTGGTCGACTCATCGTCGAACTCCTTCCGAAATTCCCTGCAACTGAAGCAGAAGATCGCGTACCTCGACCGCGGCCACCGGGCCCGGCGGGGCCGCGTCCGGGACCGAGCACAACATCACCGGGCCGTCGTCGGCACTGGTCGGCAGGCGGCCGTGCGAGCCGCGCACGTACGACGGGTCCAGCGGCACCACCTGCATCGCGTAGCGCAGGCCCACCTTCTTGCGTACCAGGTTCAGCCCCGCCTTGGCCTTCGCCAGCTTGTCGGCCGGGTTGAAGAACAGCTCCGCCGGGTCGTAGCCCGGCTTCCGGTGGATCTCCACGCCGCGCGCGAAGTCCGGGGCGCGGTCGTCGTCGAGCCAGTAGTAGTAGGTGAACCACGCGTCGGGGTCCGCCACCACGACCAGGTCACCCGCGCGTTCGTGGTCCAGGCCGTATCGTGCCTGGGCCGCGCGGTCCAGTACCTCGTCCACACCGGACAGTTCGCCGAGCATCGACGCGACGCGTGGAATGTCCGACTGGTCGGCGACATACACGTGCGCGACCTGGTGGTCGGCCACCGCGAAGGCCCGCGACACCCACGGGTCCAGGTACTCCATACCGTCCTGTGTGTACACCTCGAGCAGGCCCTCGCGGCGTAGCAACCGGTTGATGTCCACCGAGCGCTGGACCGACGTGATGCCGTACTCCGACAACGCGACCACGGTGGCGCCCGCGTTCCTGGCGTCGTCCAGCAGCGGTTTCAGCGCCTCGTCCACCTCACGGGCGGCACGCGCGGCCTCCGGGGAGTCCGGGCCGAACCGCTGCAGGTCGTAGTCGAGGTGCGGGACGTATGCCAGCAGCAGGTCAGGGTGGTGTTCGCGCAGGATCTTGCGGGACGCGCCGATGATCCACTCGCTCGACGTCAGGGACGCCGTGGGGCCCCAGTACTGGAACAGCGGGAACTCGCCCAACGCGCCGACGAGGTCGTTGTGCAGGGCCGGCGGGCGCACGTACGCGTCCGGGGACTTGCGGCCGTCCGCGTGGTAGATCGGGCGTGGCGTGACCGTGATGTCCGTGGTCGCACCCATCGCGTACCACCAGCACACGTTCGCGGTCTGGAAGTCCGGGTTGGCCCCACGCGCGGTCTCCCACAGCTTCTCGCCGTGCACGAGCTTGTTGTGCTGGCGCCACAGGAAGACCTCGCCGAGCTCCCGGAAGTACCAGCCGTTGCCGACGATGCCGTGGTCGCGCGGCATCAGTCCGGTGAGGAACGTCGACTGCACGCTGCACGTCACCGCGGGTAGCACCGTGCCGAGCTCGGCCTGCCAGCCGGCACGAGCCAGCCCCGACAGGTTCGGCATGTGCCGCAACAGCTTCGGCGTCATGCCGACCACGTCGAGCAGGACCAGCGGTGTCATCGAACTCCCTCCACATCGAACAGATTGCCCGCGGCCCAGCGAAGTTCCGCGGCGATGCCCCTGATCAGCGCCGTGTCGCCACCGTTGCCGGCGGTCTCCGGCAGCACGCTCCAGGTGTAGGTCTCGACCTCGACGTGCGGCATCTCGTCCACCGTGGACCGCAGGGTGGCGATCGCGGTCCGGAGAACGTCGGTCGTCGCCGACAGGGGTGCGGCCGGTCTGGCGTGCAGTGGCACGTGGAAGTGCACGCGCCACGCGTCGCGGGCCGGCAGTTCGTCGTGTGCCTGCGGCAGGTCGTCGGCCGCGAGCACCGTCCCGGTCGGCGTCCGTTCGCGGACCTGGTGCAGGTAGCGAGGTTCCGTGAAGTCCGCGAGCGCCTGCCGGGCCTGTGCACTGCCCGGGTCCTCGACCTGGAGCGCCGCGGAAGCCTGCACCTTCACCACCTCGAGCCCGGCGCGGTGGATCGACGCGACGGTGTCGGCCGGGTCGGCGAAGGACACGGCCAGGTGGCAGGTGTCCAGGCACAACCCCACGTACCGGGGGTCGACGCGAGGTGCGAGCCACCGCACCGCGTCCGCGACGGTGTCCAGTACACAGCCCGGCTCCGGTTCGACCGCCAGCCGGATGGGACGGCCGTGCCCCACGGCCATCCCATCCAGCACCCCGGTCAACTCGCCGAGGGCGGCGGTGGCGGTGTCGTCGTCCGCCGGGGTCCATGGCGTGCGCCAGGCGAGTGGCAGCGTGGAGATCGAACCGTAGGTCGCGGAGTCGGGCAGCAGGTCCGCGAGCACGACGGCACAGTCAGCGGTGTATCGGAGACGTGCGCTATCCGTCCATTCCGGACGGTACACGGAGTGCTTGACGACCTCGTCGTGGAAACCGCCGTACGGGAAGGCGTTGAGCGTGTAGACCTCCAGGCCGCGGGCGTCGAGCTCGGCCCGCAGCTTGGCGCGCAGCTCAGGCGACTCGGCCAGCTCCCGCGCCAGCGCCGCGGGCAGCCACAGCCCAAGGCCCAGCACGTCCGCGCCGACCAGCCGCCGCACCGGCTCGGCGTAGCGGTCGAGCTGCGCCAGCACACCCGGCAGGTCCTCGGCCGGGTGCACGTTGGTGCAGTAGGAAAGCGGGGTCACGCCGGCCCTCCACCACGAAGCACCGAGTTGCCCGCGAAGGTCTGCGTGGATGGCGCGAAGCCCGGCAGCTCGTCGAGCACCAGCCGATCACTCTGGGAGTAGAAATCGACCGGGTTCTGCCACAGCACCTTGTCCACATCGGACTCGCTGAAGCCGGCGGCGAGCATCGCGAGCCCGGTCTTGTACGTCTTCAAGGGATCCGAGCGGCCCCAGTCGGCGGCCGAGTTCACGATCATGCGGTCGGTGCCGTACTCGCGGAGGATCGCGACCATCCGCTGCTCGTCCATCTTCGTGTCCGGGTAGATGGAGAAGCCCATCCAGCAGCCGGACTCCGCGACCACACCGACGGTCGGCTCGTTGAGGTGGTCGACGAGCACGCGGCCCGGGTCGACTCCCGACTCCTTCACCACGTCCAACGTCCGGCGAGTGCCGGCGAGCTTGTCGCGGTGCGGGGTGTGCACGAGCGCGGGCAGCTCGTGGGAGACCGCGAGCTGGAGCTGCCTGGCGAAGACCTCGTCCTCCTCCGGCGTCATCGAGTCGTAGCCGACCTCGCCGACCGCGACCACGCCGTCCTTCGCGAGGTAACGCGGCAGCACGTCGAGCACCTCGCGACAGCGGGGGTCGTTGGCCTCCTTGGGGTTCAACGCGATCGTGCAGTGGTGGCGGATGCCGAACTGCGCGGCGCGGAACCGTTCCCAGCCGATCAGGGAGTCGAAGTAGTCGCTGAACGACGCGACACTCGTGCGGGGCTGTCCGAGCCAGAACGCCGGCTCGACGAGGGCGCGGACGCCGACGGCGAACATGGCCTCGTAGTCGTCGGTGGTCCGCGAGGTCATGTGGATGTGCGGGTCGAAGATCCTCACGAGCTGGCCTCCAGCAGTGTCACGGCGTCCGCCGGCACCTCGCGGCCGGCGGCCCTTCGTTCCTCGGCGTAGTCGCTGACCATACGCAGCAGCTCGACGTCGCGTCGTCTGTCCAAATCGGACACCGCGGCGAGCGGTACCCCGACGAACAGGCACTTGAGCACGCCGTGTCGCCAGTTGTGGTCGTCGAGGTGGCGGGCGGCGAAGTCGCCCATGGCGGCCGCGACGAGCCGGATGTCGTTGGCCCGCAACGCGTCCTTCACGAGGTCGAGTCCGGTCGCGACGGTCGACTCAGGAAGCGCGGTGAGGCCGCGGAGCACGCCGCGCCGCTCGGCGTCGTCGCCGTACCGGTACAGCCGGCCGACCTCCTCGGCCAGCGGCTCGGGAGCGAGCACCTCGGCGAGCACCGCGAGCAGCCGGGTGCGTGCGAGGTCGTCGACGGTACCGTGGACGAGGCCCTGCGGGTCGGTCTCCGGCCGCAGCGGCTCGCGGCCGACCTTGCGGCCGACCGCGGGGAACAGCGACGCGACCGAAGCCGGATCCTGGCGTACCTTCTGCTCGGCCTCGACCAGCCACGGATGATCCACGTTCCTCACCCACTCCTCGTCGGGTGCCAGCGCTTCACGCAGCGCTGTGATCGCGCGCGAGGCCACCACCGGCGCCGCGTGGCTGTGCCGCGGCAGCTCAACCGCCGCGACGCCGGTGTAGCCGACCTCGCTCAACGCCGCGAGGGTGGCGGGCAGATCGAGCTCTCCCTCGCCGAACTCGAGATGCTCGTGCACCCCCGTGCGCATGTCGTCGAGCTGGACGTTCACAAGCAGGTCACCCGCGCGCCTGATGCACGCGGCGGCGTCCTCCGGCTCAACGGCGACGCAGTGGCCCACGTCGAGCGTGATACCGAAAAGCGCTGGTGAGCCGAGTTCTTCGCGCAGGCGGAGCGCGTCGGACAGGTGCTCGACGAACATGCCAGGCTCTGGTTCGAGTCCTAACGGGACATCCCGGACCGTCGCTTCTTCGAGCACTTCGCTGACGCCGTCGAGCATGCGTCGCCACGCCGTGGACGGATCCACATCGGACGGTCGGATACCGGACCAGAAGGACACGCAGTCCGCGCCGATGCCGCCCGCGACGCGGATCGCGCGGCGGAGGAAGTCGATGCGCCGCTCCGGCTCGTCACACACGAGGGTGGGGTGGTGCTTGTGCAGCGGGTCGAGCAGGTAGCGGGCACCGGTTTCGACGACGCTGCGCAGGCCGAGCCGGTCGAGGAGGTTCGCCACGTGATCGATCTGTGTGGCGGCGTCGTCGGCGTACGGGTCGAGGTGGTTGTGGTCGAGCGTCAACGCGACGGCCGTGTAGCCGAGGTCGGCGATCACGCGGAGCGCGTCGTCGAGCCGGTGGTTGGCGAACCCGTTGGTGCCGTAACCAAGACGAAAGGTCATGTCGGGCTCACCTTCCTGGCGAGCCGGCGGGCGACGGGGAGCGCGGCGGCGACCGCGAGCGCGCCGAGCAGCGAGCCGCGGCGGGCGGTGAGCGCGGCCTGGAGTGGGACCATGCCGTGGATGCCGGCCATCGTGGCGGTGCGAACCGTTGTCGCGGAAGGGTCCTGGGTGGCGCTGTACTGGGCGCGGCCGACGAGCGAGGTGTAGACGCCGGTGAACGCGGCCGCGCCGAGCCGGTCGCGCCAGGTGCGGGCGCCGGTGACCGCGGTCAGGGCGGTGAGGCCCGTGCCGGCGAGCACGGTCTTCGCGGTGGTCGGCGACGCGCCGTGGACTTCACCCTGGGACAGCGCGGTGACGCCGAGGGTGTGGCCGCCGACGGCGATGGCGCTGGGGAGTGCCTTCCTGGCACCCGCGGCGCCCGCGCCCATGAGCACGTCCAGCGCGCGGCACGCGGCCATGCTGGCCGGGCCGGCGACGGTCTTCTTGAGGACGGTGTCGTAGGCCCAGACCGCGGCGGCGAGGGGCACGGCCAGCGTGAAGGTGTCGCGGCCGCCGGCGGCGCGGGCCAGGCCCAGACCCGCGGCGGTGAGCCCGCCGGCGACCGCGAGCGCTTGCCCGGGGCTGACGCGCCCCGAGGGGATGGGCCGTTCCGGGCGTTCGACCGCGTCGAGCTCGCGGTCGGCCCAGTCGTTGAGCGCCATGCCGGCCCAGTAGAAGGAAACCGAGGACAGGGGAAGGAGAAGTCGCCGGCCACGCAGGGGTTTGCCGGCGGCGGCGGCCCCGGCGACCGTGTCGCCGATGACGGTCAACGCCGCGGGCGCCCGCACAAGCTGGAGGAAGGCCTTCATGACGCACCGTCGTCGGACTGCGATGTCGGCCGCGGACCGGCCGGTGACGGCGCTGCTGGTGACGGCGCTGCTGGTGACGGCGCAGCTGGTGTCGTGGATGCCGGCTGCTCAAAGCTCGCGCGCGCGTTACCCAACCCCCACCCGGTCCCGGGGGCGTCCCGCCGTGCCAGTCTACCGGTGGGGGGTGACAGTGGCGGGTTGTTACTCGTGGGTTGTGGATTACTCGTCGGTTGTGGATGGAGGGCTTGCGCCCATGCCGTGAGCATGTCGGTTTGTTGGGCGAAGCGGTGTTCGTCGGTGGCTACCGGGTCCTTGAAGAAGAATGCCAGGTCGGCCAGTGGGCCCGACTGTCCCGCCGCGTGGGCCGCGGACACCAGGCGGGTCAGGTCCAGGATGAGCGGAGCCGCCAGTGACGAGTCCAGGCCCGTCCAGGTGAACTGCAGGGTCATCCGTGCGCCCAGGAAGCCCTCGAACGACACGTGGTCCCACGCGGTTTTCTGTTCGCCCAGGTCGGGGACGTTGTCGATGTGGAGCGGGGCCGTCACGCCCTCGCCGAGCAACGCGGCCAGGCCGCGGGCCTTGGAGTCGAGTTTGCCCTTCGCCTGGTCCGGGTCGGCGAGGTTCGCGCCGTCGCCGCCGCCGAGCAGGTTCGTGCCAGCCCACGAGCGGACACGCAGTGCCCTGGACGTGAACATCGGGGCCAGCACCGTGCGCAACAGGGTCTCGCCCGTCTTGCCGTCCGAGCCCGCGTACGGCAGCCCGGCGGACACCGCCAGCTCGTGCAGCGCCGGCAGCCGGACGCCGGGCGACGGGGTGAAGTCGACGAACCCGCAGCCCGCCTTCAGCGCCGCGTACGCCATCAGGGAACTCGGTGGCAGCACAGCCCGCGCGGGATCGGCCAGCGCGGCTTCGAGCAGCGGCAGGGACTCGTGTTCGGGAACGGTCGGCACCGGTGGCTCGGTCGACGACACGTTCACGACCACCACACGGTCAAGACCATGTGACGCGCGGAACGACGTGATGTCCTCGACCAGCCTGGCCACCGCGTCGGCCTGGGCGCCGGTGTGGGTCGCCGGGTGGTAGCCGTCGCGGATGCGGGCGTTCACCGCACGCAGGCCGGTGAGCGTCGCGGTCAGCACCCGGTGCGGGATCAGGCCCGCGTCGGCCAGCTGCTCCGCCCGCTTCTCCAGTGGCGTGTGGACGATGTCGTGGCCGCCGACCACGATGTCCTCCCACGCCGGTAGCGGCACGCCCGCGAACTCCGGCCGCTCGGTCACGCAACCGACCGGCTCGACCAGCTTCGCCCGTAACGCGAGTGAGCCGACGACAGCCGTCGTGGCCACGGAACCCCGCGCCCCGACGAGCCATAAACCCGTTCCCGACATCTACCCGTCCTCCTCTGGGTGAATCCGGTGGGCCAGCGCCGTGCCGGCCCACCGGCTGCCTTCACCCAACTAACGCGCGTTCACCGCTTGGGGCAACATCGCCACCCCTTGGATCGAATCAATGACCGCGCGGGCGTCCCGGTCGAGTACCGATCGGACATCCGCGTCGGGCACCCGGCCGTCCCGGACGAACACTCCGAATCTGCCCAGTTCCAGCACGGCCTTGCTCTTGTTGCCGCTCGCCTCCGCCCTGCGGGCCTTGTCGAGCTGCCTGCTCAGCACGTCGTACGCCGACTGCGACAACCGGTTGGTCGCCCGGAACCGGTCGAGCAGCTGGCCCATGTCCCGCAACGACGTCGTCGTCGTGAACGTCAGCGTCTGCGTCGTGACGTTGCCGGCCACGTCGAGCGCCGACACGACGAACGTGTGGTCGCCCAGCGGCAGCTGGTACAACGCGACCACCCGGTTCGGCTGGACGGTCGAACCGTCGAGTGCGCCGGTCACCGACGCGACCCCGGACGTGGCGTCCTCCGCGTGCCACGACAGCACCACGTCGGTGGCGTCGCCGTACACGCGACCGTTCGCCACGCCGGCCACCATGAGCGTCGGCCGGTTGCCGTCGATCTTGATGGTCGCGGCCTTCTCGGCCTCGACGTTGCCGGCCTTGTCCACGGCCCGGTAGAGCAGGGTGTGGCTGCCGTCGCCGGTCACGTTCACCGCGCCGGTATACGGCGTCCACTGTCCACTGTCCAACTTGTACTCGATGCGGTCAACACCCTGACCCTCGTCGGTCGCCGCCAGTTGGACCGGGACGGTGCCCGGGTGCCAACCTGTCGACGCAGGTGGGGCGAACGTGGCCGTGGTGACCGGTGCCGCCTCGTCCGGGATCTCCTTGATCTGGATGTGGCGGAACGATACGTCGTCACCGTTGCCGTGGTTCTGGATGCCGACGAACCCCTGCGTGAGGTCGCGGGCCGGGTCCGTACTCACGAACGAGTTGATGAGCACACCGTTGAGGTGGACCTTGATGGTCTGGCCGACGACCACGATCTCGTAGGAGTTCCACTGCCCAGGCGGCTTCAGCGCCGCGTCACGGGCCGGGATGTCCGCCGACTGGAACGAGTAGATGGAACCCGTTGTCCGGTCAGGGGAATCCGTCGCGTCGATCTGGATCTCGTAGCCCTGGTTGACCGCGACCCACGGGTCGTCGCCCGGCTCCGGGTAACCGACGAAGATCCCGGAGTTGTCGTCGCCGGCGACCTTCCAGTCCAGCTTCAGGCTGTAGGCGTTGAACTCCTCGTCGAAGGAGAGCAAACCCATGCCGCCGGTGGACAGGATCGTGCAGTCGTCCTGCTGCACGAAGGAACCCGGGCCCGACTGCTTCCAGCCGTCCAGCGACGTGCCGTCGTACAGGGCGCGGTAGCCCGCGTCCGGTGTCCACGGCCGGCACTCGGCCGGCTCGGCGACGCCGGTGCCCTGCACCTGGAGGTTGTCCACATCGAACCCACCGGAGAACACCAGGTACAGCGGGCCGGAGCCACCCGGGTCCGTGATCGGTGTCGCTGGCAGGTCGACGTAGGTGTCCCAGCTTCCCGTGCTGGGCACCTGCACGGTCTGCACCACCGGTCCGTCGACGGCGTTCTTGTGCACGGTGATCGTGCCGCCGCCTGCGCCGGACGAGGTCCGGTAGCCGATTCCGGTGACACCACGCAGGTTGACGGGATCGAACTTGATCCAGTCACCGTTGTCGATGTAGCCGACCCGCTTGCCACCACTGGCGCCGTCCGCGGTGACGACCTGGATGCCGTTCATCTCGGTGAAGAACTCGGCCTGCTTCACCTTCGGCTGCAGCACGCTCTCGTCGTCACCGGTCAGTGCCGGCACACCCGGTGCGCCGCCGTCGGTGTAGCTGGCGTTGAGGATGCCGAACACGTTGGTGTCCACGCCGTGTCCCTCGTCGGCCGGCGTCTCGATCACGCCCTCGCAGCCGAACGCCTCGGACAGCGGGTGCCCGTGCGCGTCGTGCCCGAGGATGTACTGCACCCGCACCTTCGAGCAGTCGATCGACTGCTCCTCGGGGTCGGAAACCGTGACCTTGAACGGAATCTCGTCACCGAAGGAGAAGAAGCCGCCGTTCTCCGGGACCTCGAGCGTCACGGTCGGCGCCGTGTTGCCGACGGTGACCACGACGCTGGCCGCACCGGTCAGTCCGGTTTGGTCGGTCACCGACAACTTGGCGTGGTACTGGCCGACCGCCGAGTACGTGTGCGACACCGGGGCCGATTCGGTGGAGTCGGTGGTGCCGTCACCGTCGAAGTCCCACGCGTAGGTCAGCTCGCCGCCGTCCTCGTCGTGCGTGCCGGCCGGGTCGAACCGAACGGTCAGCGGAGGCTGGCCGGACGTCTTGTCCGCCTTCAGCGACACCTGCGGCGTCCGGTGGCCCTTCGTGTAGTCGATGCGGTACACGGCCGAGCGGGCCGAGCCACCGAACCACGTGTCGCCGTAGTCCAGGACGTACAGCGAACCGTCCGGGCCGAACTCGACGTTCATCGGCCACGACAGGTCCATCGAGTCGAAGAACGGGTTGATGGCGCCACGTTGCCCGTCCGGGCCGACGTCGATGGTCTTGATCCAACCGCGACCCCACTCGTAGGCGAAGTTCTTGCCGTCGTAGAACTCCGGGAACTTCGTCGTGTTGTACAGGTTCGGGTCGAAGCGGTAGACCGGGCCACCCATCGGGGACTCGCTGCCGCCACCGAACTCCGGCACGGAGTTGTTGTCGTACGGGATCCACGCCGGCTGCACCGGCGGCAGGTCGACCAGACCCGTGTTGTGCGGGCTGTCGTTCTTCGGGGCCGCGCAGTCGAACGGCTGGCCCGACGTGCCGGTCGCGAAGTCGTAGTCGAGGTACGGCACGTTGTCGCCGACACACAGCGGCCAGCCGAAGTTGCCCGGCCCCTTGATCAGGTTGAACTCGACCGTGCCGCCCGGGCCGCGGGCCGGGTTCGCCGCGCCGGCGTCCGGACCGTAGTCACCCAGGTAGACCCAGTCGTTCGCGCGGTCGACCGCGAACCGGAACGGGTTGCGGAAGCCCATCGCGTAGATCTCCGGGCGCGTCTTCTCGGTGCCCGGCGCGAACAGGTTGCCGGCGGGGGTCGTGTAGGAACCGTCGTCCTGCACGGTGATCCGCAGCAGCTTGCCCCGCAGGTCGTTGGTGTTCCCCGCACTGCGGCGGGCGTCGAACGCCGGGTTGCGGGCGGCACGCTCGTCGATCGGGGTGAAACCGTCCGAGGCGAACGGGTTCGTGTCGTCCCCTGTGGACAGCAGCAGGTTGCCGTGGCTGTCGAAGTCGATCTCACCGCCGGCGTGGCAGCAGATGCCCCGGTCGGCCGCCACCTGCATGATCCGCTGCTCGCTCGCGAGGTCGAGCGTGTTCTCGCCGGTCAGCTTGAAGCGGGACAGCTGGTTGTACCCGTGGAACGGTGCGAAGTCCGCCGCGGTCCCGTTCTCCGGCGCGTCGCCGGCCGGGGTGTCCAACGGTGGCGCGTAGTACAGGTACACCCACCGGTTCGTGGCGAAGTCCGGGTCGATCGCCACGCCCTGCAGACCGTCCTCGTCGTGTGTGTAGACGGGGATCTGAGCGATCTGGGAGGTGGTGGCCTCCGGCGTGGTCAGGAAGACCCGGCCGTCACGCGAGGTGTGGATGACGTTGCGGTCGGGCAGGACCGCGATCGCGATCGGCTCGCCGGTGACCGCCTCGCCCTTGGCGAGGGTGATCTGGTCGAAGTCGGAGTCGACCGGCGGCTCCTCCGGGTCCGCGCCCGGCGAGCAGTCGGCCGTCTCGAGGCCGGCCACGTACTTGATACCGCCCAGCAGGTGCGAGCGGAACTCCGGCTCCGCGTAGCTTTCCCTGGTGTGGCCGAGTCCTGTGTACCAGGAGCGGCCCTGTTCCTGGTTGTGACACCAGACGATCGGGTGGTCACCCATCGCGTCCGCGCCGGGGCTGTAGCTCGACTCGTTGAGCGTGGCGAGCACCTTGACGTTCTGACGCGGGTTCGAGCGGTAGTTGTACCACTCGTCGGTGCGGGTCCACTGGTACGGCAGCGCCGCGGTCGAGGGGTGGTCACGCGCGACGACGTTGACCGTGGCCGGCTGGATCGAGGGGTGCGACTTGAAGTAGGCGCCGACCAACTGGCCGTACCACGCCCAGTCGTACTCGGTGTCCGCGGCCGCGTGGACACCCGCGTAGCCGCCACCCGAGTTGACGTAGTCCTCGAAAGCTGTCTGCTGCTCGGCGTTCAGCACGTCGCCGGTCGTGGAGAGAAAGACGACCGCCGCGAAACGGGAGAGGTTGGTGGCGTTGAACGCGGCGGCGTCCTCGGTGGCCTCGACGTGGAAGCCGTTCTGCTCACCCAGTTGCTGGATGGTGGCGATGCCGTCGGGAATGGAGTCGTGCCGGAAGCCGGCGGTCTTCGAGAACACCAGGATCGTGGTGTCGTGTTGGACCGAAACCGGTTCGGCGGAGGCCATCCCGGTACCGGTCAGGAGAGCCAGTCCGGCGACGGCGAACCGGGACGCAGCCCGTAGTCCCCGCCTCACGCCCGGTGGTTTTACCGTTCTCTTACTCGTGCTCTGGCGACGCACTGGTACTTTCTCCTTGTTCTCACCGAAATGGGGACCGCGAGAAGGGGTTGAGACTCCTTTCCGTGTTCGCGGCGTCGCCTGACGTGCCGGTCGGGCGACGCCGCATTCTTTTGGTCTAACGAGTACCGAAGAGGTGCTCGAGTGCCAGCTGGTCCAACCGCTCCACCTTCGCGCCCCTGCTGGCCGCCGCGTCGAGGTCGATCTCCTCGGCACGCAGGTCGGCGAGGCTCTCGCCATCGGCCAGGGTCGGCTTCGACAGCTCGTCCGTGCGGGCGTCCGCGAACGCCTCGGCGACCTCGGGATCGGCCCGGAACGCCCGCGACTTCTCCGCGAAGATCAGGTAGTTGCGCATGCAGGCCTTCGCCGACTCCCACACACCGGACTCGTCCTCGACGCGCCCCGGCTTGAAGTCGAAGTGGCGCGGCCCGTCGTAGTCGCTGTTCTCCAGCAGATCGACGAGCAGGAACGCGGACTTGACGTCCCCGTTGCCGAACCGGAAGTCCTGGTCGTAGCGCGGACCGTTCTGCCCGTTCAGGTCGATGTGGTAGAGCTTCTTGTGCCAGAGGGCTTGCGCGTAACCGTGCACGACGGACATGCCGGCCATCTGCTCGTGCCCGACCTCGGGGTTGAGGCCGACGCGGTCCGGCTCCTCCAACTCGTTGATGAACGCGATCGCGTGCCCGATCGTCGGCAGGAAGATGTCGCCGCGCGGCTCGTTCGGCTTGGGCTCCAACGCGAAGCGGATGTCGTAGCCCTGGTCGCGGCAGTACGCGCACAGGATGTCCAGTGCTTCCTTGTAGCGGTCGAGCGCCGCGCGGACGTCCTTGGCGACCGCGGACTCGGCGCCCTCACGCCCGCCCCACAGCACGTAGGTCTTCGCGCCAAGCTCTGCTGCCAAATCCAGGTTGCGCAGCACCTTGCGCAGCGCGAACCGCCGGACGTCGCGGTCGTTCGCGGTGAGCGCGCCCTCCCTGAACACCGGGTGGCTGAACAGGTTGGTGGTCGCCATCGGCACGATCAGGCCGGTGGCGTCCAGTGCCTTGCGGAAGCTCGCGATCCGGGCCTCCCGGTCGCCGTCCTGTGCGCCGAAGGGGATGAGGTCGTCGTCGTGGAAGGTCACGCCGTACGCGCCAAGCTCGGCGAGCTTCTCCACGGCGTACGCGGGGTCCATCGGCGTTCGGGTGGCGACGCCGAACGGGTCGACGCCCTGCCAGCCAATCGTCCACAACCCGAAGCTGAACCTGTGCTCCGGACGCGGAGTGTAGTCAGTCATACCGGAATCTCCGTCCACTGTGAACCGTTCTCGGCACTCCTTTCTACAGCGCCGAGCACCCGCTGCACCTGGAGCCCGTCCGCAAAGGACGGTGCGGGGTCCACCCCGTCGTGGATGGCACGGAGGAGGTCCACGACCTCGTGGGTGAACGTGTGTTCGTAACCGAGGATGTGCCCCGGCGGCCACCACGCACCGACGTACGGGTGGGAACCCTCGGTGACGAGGATCCGCCGGAAGCCTGCCTCCTCGCCGGGCTGTGCGCCGTCGAAGAACCACAGCTCGTTCATGTCCTCGAAGCCGAACCGGAGGCTGCCGAGCGAGCCGTTGATCTCCACGGACATGCCGTTCTTGCGACCGAGCGCGAACCGGGTGGCCTCGTAGGTGGCCATGGCCCCGTTGCCGAAGCGGCCGAAGAACACCGCGGCGTCGTCGACGGTCACGTCGTCGGTGCCGCTCCCGTCCTCGGTCGGTCGCGTGTGGACGAACGTGTTCGTCAGCGCGGACACGCCGGTGAGCCGGTCACCGACGAGGTACTGGGTGGCGTCGATGATGTGCGCGCCGAGGTCGCCGAGCGCGCCGGAGCCTGCCTTGTCCTTGCGCAGCCGCCAGGTCATCGGCGCGTTCTCGTCGGAGAGCCAGTCCTGCAGGTACAGGGCGCGGACGTGCCGGACCTCGCCGAGCCTGCCGGCCTCGATCAGCTGGCGCGCGTAGGCGATCGCGGGCACGCGGCGGTAGTTGAACGCCACCATCGAGCGCACGCCGCGCTCCTTGGCCGCCTCCGCGGCCGCCGTCATCCGCTCGGCCTCCTCGACCGTGTTGGCGAGGGGCTTCTCACACAGGACGTGCTTGCCGGCCTCGAGAGCCGCGATGGCGATGTCGCAGTGCGAGTCGCCCGGCGTGCAGATGTCCACGATCTGCACGTCGGGCGAGTTGACCAGCTCACGCCAGTCGGTCTGCACGCTGGCCCACCCGAACTTCGCCGCGGCCGCCTTGGCGCGCGCGAGGTCTCGCCCGCCGAGCACGGCGAGTTCCGGTGTCACCGGCAAGTCGAAGAACCGGTGCGCGGTCCGCCACGCGTGCGAGTGCACGGCACCCATGAACGCGTGGCCGACCATGCCGACCCCGATCCGTCCTCCGCTGCCCTCTGTCATCTCACCCTCCGTCTTTCGTCACAAGGAAGTACGCCGAACCTGCTTCTCAAACTCAGGAGTCGAAGCCGATGTCCAGGTACTGGTCGACGTTCTCCTTGGTGACCACGGCCGAGTAGGTCGTGATCGACGCGGGGATCTCGTGCTCCGCCAGGTCCGCCATGCCCTTCGCCTGGCCGAGCAGCCGGGCGAGCGAGATGGCCGACGACGCCATCGACGGGCTGTAGAGGACGGTCGCCTTGATGACCGTGTTGTCGGCCTTGATGAGGTCCATCATGTCCCGCGAGCCCGCACCGCCGACCATGAGGAACTCGCTGCGGCCCGCGGACTCGATGGCCGCCATGACGCCGATGCCCTGGTCGTCGTCGTGGTTCCACAGCGCGTCGAGCTTGCTGGCGCCCTGCAACAGGTTCGCCGTCTGCGTCTCACCGGACTCCACCGTGAACGCCGCCGCGACTCGGGGACCGAGGGAGAACCCGGCCTTGGTCAGCGCGTCCTTGAAGCCCTGGCTGCGCTCCTGGGTCAGCGGCAACGAGTCGATGCCGGCGACCTCGCCGATGATCGGGTTCGAGATGTTCTTCGCCTTCATCTGCTCGGCGATGTAGTTGCCGGCGTTGACGCCCATGCGGTAGTTGTCGCCGCCGATCCACGTGCGGTACGCGAGCGGGCTGTCGAAGATCCGGTCCAGGTTGATCACCGGGATGCCCGCGTCCACCGCGTCCTGGGCGGTCGCGGTGAGTGCCTTGCCGTCGTGCGGAAGGATCACCAGCACGTCGACCTTGTCGTTGATCAGCGTCTCGACCTGGGAGATCTGCAGGTTGACATCATTGGTGCCCTCGGTGGCCTTCAGTGTGACGTCCGAGAACGTCTCGGCCTGTGCCTGCGCGTTCTTGGTGATCGCCGCGATCCAGCCGTGGTCGGAGGCCGGCGCGGAGAAGCCGATCGTGATCTCCTTGCCGGGCTTGGCGTTGTCCTCACCGCCTTGTGCCACCTGCTGCGGCTGCTCGCCGCCCGACTCGTTCGAGGTGCACGCGACTGCGAACGCGCTCGCGCCGAGCGCGCCGGCGCCGAGAAGGAACCTGCGGCGGGCGAGGGACGGATCCATGAGGTACTCCCTTGTACTGCGTCGGTTTCCGTGGCTGGGCTCAGGTCTTGCGGGTGCGCGTGGTCAGGGTCTGCAACAGCACAGCGCCGACGATGATCACGCCCTTGGCGATGTTCTGCGTGGAGGTGTCGAGGTTGTTCTGGGTGAAGATGCTGTTGACCACGGTGAAGATCAGCACGCCGATGAGGGTGCCGATCAACGTGCCGCGGCCGCCGGAGAGCAGCGTGCCGCCGATGACGACCGCCGCGATCGCGTCGAGTTCGTAGAACTGGCCGTTGGTAGAGGAACCCGATGTCGCACGGGCGACGACCATGATCGCGGCGATGCCACAGCACAGGCCGGCGAGGGCGTACACCAGCGTGGTGTGCCACTTGACGTTGATGCCGGCGAGGCGGGCTGCCTCCGTGTTGCCGCCGATCGCGAACGTGCGGCGGCCGAACGTGGTGCGGTTCAACAGGACCCAGCCGACCGCGAACACGATGGCCAGCATCCAGATCAGCACCGGGATGCCCAGGATGTCACCGCGGAAGAAGTCCCTGAAGGCCTGGTCCTCGACCGTCTGTGTTTCCCTGTTGGACAAGCGCTCGGCGAGCCCTCGGGCCGAGGCGAACATGGCGAGGGTCGCGATGAACGGCACGATCTTGCCGTACGCGATCAGCACGCCGTTGATCAGACCGGCGCCGAGGCCGACGAGCATCGCACAGATCACCATGACGAACGGGCCGTACTCCTGGGTGGCCACTGTCGTCATCCACACGCTCGCGAGCGCGACCATCGAGCCGACGGACAGGTCGATACCGCCCGAGATGATCACGAACGTCATCCCGACGCTGACCACACCGATCGCCGAGGCGAGCCGCAGCATGATCGAGATGTTGGTCTCGCCGAGGAAGTCGGAGTTGAAGGCGTAGCCGACCACGCACAACGCCACCAGCACGCCGATGAGGATCGTCAGCCGGACGTCCATGCGCAGGCCGCTCGGCGTGCGCACTCCCTTGGTGGGCCCGGTCTGCACGGCCTCCTGATCCTCCACAGTGGACGGTGACTTCACGTCGCTCACGCCGCCACCTCACACGCTCCGTGGCGCCGGAACGCTCCGCAAGCTCCGCTCATCGCAGCGTCACCTCCGTGCCGCGGTAGAGCGGGCCGAC
>NZ_DASUVO010000127.1:0-50386 GCF_036378875.1 Actinophytocola sp. | reverse complement strand
GCTGGCTTCCGGGCCGGTTGTTCCGCTGGTTCTGCTGGCGGCCCCGGCTTCAGCTGTCCTGCCTGCGCCGCCGTGTCCTGCCGGGCCAGCGTCGGGGGTGGTGCCTCTGCCAGGGCGGTTGCCGAGCCCGGCGGCTGCGGTCGGGCCGCCGGGCTGCTGGCTGGCTTCCGGGCCGGTTGTTCCGCTGGTTCTGTTGGCAGCCCCAGCTTCAGCTGTCCCGCCTGCGCCGCCGTGTCCTGCCGGGCCAGCGACCGGAGTGGCGCTCCCACCAGGCCCACCGCGGAGTCCGGCCGCGGCGGTCCCGCCGGCGAAGCCCATTCCCGCCGCCGAACCGGCGGCTGCCCCGCCCCGGCGGCCAATCTCCGGCGCGCCACGTGCCGCGCCCGCCGCTCCAGCGCCAGCCGTGCCCGCGTCCGCGCCGCCCGCCACGCTCGCCGCCGCGCCAGCGCCGGCTACACCCGCCGCCCCTGCGCCAGCTACACCCGCCGCCCCTGCGCCAGCCACACCCGCCGCGCCGGCGGCGGCCGTGCGAGGTGGCCCGTTGAACCTGGCGGCCGCTGAGCGTCTCCGGGCGGAGCCGGCTGGCAGGACGAACCCGCCGCCGGCCAGTCGGGCCGCGCCCAGGGCCACGGCGTGCTTCGGGTGTGTGTCCACGGCGACCGGGCGGCCCAGTTCGGCGGTGACGAGTTGCCCCACGAGCGGCATGCGCGACGACCCACCGACCAGCAGCACCGAGTGCAACTGCTCCGGCGTGAGCCCGGCCGACCTGACGGCTCGCCGTAACGCCTCGATCGAGCCGTGGAGGGCGGGGCGGACCATCGACTCCAGCTCGCTTCGGGTGAGCCGGACCTCCGTGTTCACCGACGGCAGCAGCACCGGGATCGTCGTGTCCGTGTCGGCGGAGAGGGCCTCCTTGGCCTCCACACACTCCTCTCGCAGCCGGGCCACCGCCGTGATCACCGCTGGGTCGTCCTCGTCCAGGTCGTCCAGTGCGGACCCCAGGGTCGTTCGTACGTGGTTGAACACCGCGGCGTCGAAGTCGATGCCGCCCAGTCGTTCGATCCCCTCCGGCTCGCCGAGGATCGTGAAGCCGCCGGCGGTTCGTTGCAGCACGGCCGAGTCGAACGTGCCGCCGCCCAGGTCGTAGACCGCGACCACCGCGCCGACCCCGAGTCGTTGTTCCTGCGCGTAGTTGACCGCGGCCGCCTCGGGTTCGGTCACGAACGACACCGATGGCAGGTCCGCCATGCGGACGGCCTGGCGCAGCAGGTCGATTTTGTACGGTCCCCAGTTCGCTGGATGTGACACGCACACCGTCAGCGGCGGGGCGCCCTCCCGGGTGACCACTTCGGACACCACCGCCCGCAGTAGTTGCGACATCAGGGCTTCCGCCGAGTACGGGGCACCGCCGAGCATGACCGGGGTCGGGTCGCCGACGCGGCGCTTGAACTCGCGTGCGACGCGCTGTGGTTCGGTGAGGCCACGGCGGTTGGCGGCCTCGCCGGTCAGGAACGTCTCGTCGGCGCGCAGCAGCACGACCGACGGGATCGCGGCCCCGCGCCCGCCGAGCGAGACGATCTGTGCCTGGCCGTCGCGCCAGGTCGCCGCCGCGGTGTAGGTGGTGCCGAGGTCAATGCCGAGTGCGTACATCACGGTGCTCCGAAAGAAGGTCGGCCAGCATGCCTTCGCACGACCGGACGGCCACCCGCGCGGCGACCGCCAGCTCGTAGCTGGTGAGTGGGTTCTCCGCGCGGCGCTGCCAGCGCGAGAGCGCGTCCGTCGCCGCGTTGGTGAGCTCGCGGTGGCCCGCGTCCTCGGGCAGACGCAGCCGCTGATGGGCCGCGCCGCCCGTGCCGCCGATCACCCGCTCGAGGTCGGCGACCACCTCGTCCTTGCCGGACACCCATCCGGCCCGCAGCCCCGACAACACACGTAGTTCGTTGAACGGATGGGCGGACGACATGACGGCCTCGACCTCGCCGGCCAGCGCCTCACTACCCGGCCCCGGCCAGGCGCGGACCACGTCGGCGACCGCCAGCAGCGTCGAGCGGCACTTCAGCACATCGCGGCGCTCCAGGAAAAGCGACGACAGCAGGTCCTCCAACTGCGTCAGACCGCTGCGCTCCGCCAGCTCACGGGCCAGCTCGGTGGCCGTGCCGGCGACACCGCGCCGCAGCATCGTGCTCGCCAGCCGCACCCCGAACATGCCGAAACGGGCCAGCAGCGACTCCCGCTCCGGTGACGTCAGGCCCAGCTCCGGCCGCATGCGCACGAACCGGTCGGTCGACAGCAGCAGCTCCTCGGCGTCTCGTGGGGACAGGTTGGCGATCCGGCGCAGCTGGCCGACCTCCTCCTCGGTCAGCGTCACCGCCGTCTCGGCGAGCAGTCCTGCCACCGGCACGACCGACTGCACCAGCCGCCGCACGCTCGGGTCCTCACCGAGCCGCGTGGCAACCCGCCGGGCCGAGGCCATCGAGTCCAGCCGGCCCACCGCGATCTCGTCGGCACGTGACAGCACCCCGATCGCGTTCACCGGGCTGGGACGGGACACCTCCGAGTCGTGGAACGCACGCAGGAACTCCACATCGCCGGCGTGCAGGTGGCGCATCAGGTACAGCACCGCGTCGGCCGGGGTCTCCTCCTCGTCCGGAACGAGCAGGTCCCAGGTCCGCTTCGCCGCCGACTCCGACAGCGACCCGATCCCCGGTGTGTCCACAAGAGTCGCCGCACGCAGGGCCCGCGTCGGCCAGGTCACCACCAGTTCGTCCACATCGGACGCATGTAGCCCGCCGAGGTCGATGTCGAGCTGGCCGTTCTCGCGGTTGAACCGCAGCTGCCGCTCCTCCCGGCCCACCCTGGCGCGCACCTGGTAGGTGTGCCCGTCCTGGTACCAGGTGACGATGCGGGTGCACTCGCCCGCGTCCGTCGGCGCGAGGCGCTCGCCGACGAGCGCGTTGAGCAGCGTGGACTTCCCCGCCTTGACCCGTCCGGCGACGGCCACGCGCAGCGGCTGGTCCAGCCGGCCGCGGGTCGCGACGAGACGCGCGCCGTGCGGCGTGCCCCGGTACACCTGGATCGCGTGGTCGAGCACCGCCCGAGTCCGGTCAAGAAGGCTCACGAGAAAACCACCGCCTTGGCGCGAAGTTGCGCCAGCCGGGCCAGCTCGGCGTCGACGTCCTTGAGCCGCTTCTCCCGGCTGGCCTGTGTCCGTTTGGCGGCTTCGGTCGCCGCGGTCAGCGCCCGGGCGTTGGACCGGTTCAGCTCCTCGGCGAGCGCGGTGTAGTGGTCCCGCAGCTCGCGCTGCACCCGGCGCAGCGTGTCCCGCGAGTCCTTACCGGCGACGAACGTGATCTTGTCGCAGTAGCGGCGGGCCGCGTTCTTGGCTTCGGTGCGCCGTTTCTGGATCTGGCGCTTCTTCTCCTCACGCAGGCCGCGGTGGCCGAGCACCAGCCCGATGCCGATGCCGATCGGACCGAGGATGATCCCCACCATGCCGCCGACGAGCGTGAACATCATCGCGCCGCCGTACGCGCCCTTCAGCGCCACCATGGCCTGCTTGACGACACGCATCTTCTTCAGGTCCAGGTCCTCGCCGACCTCCGCGGCGGCGAGCGGCGTCGGGTCGTGCACGGATGGCCGGGTGAACGCCGCGCCCGCGGCCTCCCGGAAGTGCTCACCGACCCGTTCGGACAGCTCGGTGGCCCGCTCGCGCAGCAGCTCGTAGTTCGACAGCAGCGCCTCGGCGGTCCTGGCCTGCAGCCACGGGCCGAACTCGGCCCAGGTGTCCGCGGGGTCGCCGGCCTCGATCGTCTCGTCGGCCTCGGCGGTGACCTCCTTGATCCGTGCCTTGAGGTCGAAGTCGACGTCCGACGTGAGGTCGCCGATCCCGTCGCTGAGCGTCTGGTTCCACTTGGCCGCGGCCGTCGTCAACCGCTCCACATGGGACTTGACCGCCGTCAGCTCGTCGACGACCCGTTGTGCGGCAGCGGGATCGGCCAGCGCTGCCCGCTCCGCGGCGAACGACGTCTCGAGGTGGTCGCACAACGCGACGACCTCGGCTGCCGCCTCGGTGGCGAGCCGCTGCTCGGCCGACCCGCCGACCTGCTCACGCACCAGCGTGATCAGCTCGGGGAAGCCGGACTCTGCGTTCAGCTCGGCGTCGCTGTTCTTGACCGCGCGGGCACGAAGGGCGGAGGAGACGGCCAGCAGCGGGATGTCACCCTCGGCGGCCAGGTGTGCCGCGTCGAGGTCGCGGATCCGGCGCCACGCGGGGTAGAAGTCGGTCTTGGTGAGTACACACGCGACTGTCGGGCACATCGTGCGGGCGCGCCGCAGGAACTCCATCTCGCTGCGTGTCAGCTCCTGCGCGGCGCTGGTCACGAACAGCACCGCGTCGGCCAGGGAGATCGCGGCCAGGCTCGCCGCGGCGTGCGCGGAGCCGAGCCCGCCGATCCCCGGGGTGTCGACGAGGACGAGCCCGGTGGCGAGCAGTGCCCTCGGGATGCGGACCTCGACACCGCCGACCCGCGGCTCGCCGTCGCTGCTCTCCACCACGTGCCGGCGCACGTCGGCCAGCTCGATGGCCTCGCGGGTGTCTCCGTCCCGCCACAGTTCGGCGCCGGCCTTCTCGCCGTGCCGGACGAACGTCGGCACGGCGGTGGCCGCGTCGTCGTCCACCGGGCAGACCGGCGCCCCGACCAGCGCGTTGACCAGGGTGCTCTTGCCCTGCTTGAACTCGCCGACGACGACGACGTTGATCACCGGGTCGGCCAGCCTGCGCCTGGCCTCGGTCAGCCGGGCGGCGAGGTCGGGCCGGTCGAACGCCTCGCAGGCGCGCAACCCGAGGTCAACCAGCGCGTGGGCGCGGGCCGCGTCTGGCGCGGTGGCTGCCTTCGTCATGATTGCTCCCGTGTGGACGGACCGGGCCGGGCATGCGGCAGCGGGTCGATCGGCCACGAACCGAACCGACCCGCGTCGCTTTCCGGGGTGACTACTGGTTGGCGAAGGCGGTGTCGTCGCCGCTTTGGATGGTGTCGTTGTCCTGCACGGCGGTGACCGTGGTGTCGTTGTCGGACACGGTGGTGTCGTTGTCGTTGACCGTCACGTCGTTGTCCTCCACGGTGGTGGTGACCGTGGTGTCGTTGTCCTCGATGTTGGTGCCGCTGGCGTTGCCGCCGACCGCGATCGCCGAGCCGTCGTCGAGGGTGTTGTCGGAGACGTTGGTGGCGTCGCCGTCGCCGAAGTTGACCGCGGCGTCGTCGATGTCGGCGCCGCCCAGGTTGGTCACGTCGCCGTCGCCGAACCCGATCGCGGACTGGTCGGCGCTGCCGCTGATCTGCGCGGTCTCGTTGTTGTCGCCGACCACCGCGTTCTCGACGTCGTCGCCCGCGTTGATGCCCGTGTTGACCCCGGTGTTGACGCCCTTGGCGTCGTCGCCCGCGAGGACCGCGCCGTCGCCGGTGTTGGCCTGGCCGAAGTTGTCGCCGTCGATGATCTGGCCCTGCTCGCCGGTGACCGCGTTGACGTCCACGTCACCGAACACGTTGCCGTCGACGTCGACGTCGACACTGTTGTCGACGCTGTTGTCGATCAGGTTGGTGATGTACTCGTCACCCTCGTAGGTCTGGTAGGTGACGTAGTTGAGGTGCTGGACGACGTGCTCCACGCTCTGCGTGGCGGCGGTGTGGGCCGGGCCGCTGGAGCCACCCGTGTAGCTCTGCAGGGCGGATCTCGTCTCCTGCGACACCGCGGGGTCGGCGCACACCTCGCGAACCGTGGCCGGCATGTCCACACCGGACAGATCGTGGTCGGTGACCCCTTGTGCGGCGAGCATTCCGCGCGGGTCCTCGGCGTAGTGTGCGGCGAAGCTTCGGTCGGTCATGAGGCTCTGGATGAAGGACCGCAGTTCCTCTGCGACGTTGATGGCCATGGTTCCTCCTCGATCGGTGCGGCCCGTTTCGCCGGGCGTGTTCCCAGAGTGCGGCGCTGGTGGAGGTCCGGGCATCGGGGAGACCCCCATGACGATGGGGGGCCGCTAGGGGATACGTCGGCGGGAAGGCGCGGTGTGTGTCGGGTAAACCGTGCGGCGCCGGCCGGTCACGCTTGGTCAGCGAGGATTTCGCGGAGGGTCGCGAGCAGTTCCGCACGGGAGCCGGCGCCGAGTTTGGCGCGGATGCGTGCGACGTGGTGCTCGACGGTCTTGGGCGCGATGTAGAGCTGGGCGCCGATTTCCCGGTGGGTGCTGCCGGCGAGGACGAGCTTGGCCACGGCCAGCTCACGCTCGGAAAGCCCGCCACTCTGCGCAGCATCGGTCGTCGGGGAGTCCGGTTCGGACAGTTCGCGGGCCCGCTCGAGTAGCCGGCGGGCGACGACGGGATCGGTGGCGTGGATGGCTGCCTGCCCGGCGAGACGGGAGGCCTCCCACGGGAGCTGTGCGGCCACGAGCTGGTCGGTGACGGCGAGGACCGTGTCGGGTGGCGGGGGAGTGCCGGCGAGCACCTGTGCCCAGACCGTGGCGGCCGCGCGTTCGGCCGCTGCCCGGTGCCCGACCGGCTGCCCGTCCGTCTCGGTCTGGCGGGCCCACGCCGCCGCGCTGTCCGGGTCGTCACTCGCCACCGCGACCTGCACCCGGAGCCAGTGCAGTGCCGCCGTCCACGCTGGTGGCCGGCCGAGTTGGTCGACGGTGCGTGCGAGTACCGCGAGAATCGGCTCGATCCGACGCCCGTGCCGAAGTCGCGCCGCGGCCACGAGGAGCTCTTCTATGGGTTCCAGCTGCCACAGGTCCACCGCGCGACGGGCGAGCACGGGTTCGACCGCGCCCCAGACGGCCCGCAGTCCGGCGATGTCCCCGCGCCTGCGTGCCATGCCCGCGGAGAGTGCCGCGCGCAGCAGTCGATCCCGCGCGGGCAGTTCACTTGTCGCCGGTCGTGCGAGTTCTGCGAGCGCCGTGTCGTAGCGCCCGGCACGCATTCGGGCCCAGGCAAGCAATAGTCGGTGCCGTTCGGCCGCCGCCGGCCCGCCCATTTCGAGACGCGCGGCCCGGTCGAGGAGGTACTCGGCGGCCGCCACGTCCCCGGCGAGCACGGCGACGACGGCACCGATGGCGTGCGGCGTGTCCGGAAGCACCGCGACCGGGGTGGCCCGCTCGATCATCTCGGCCGCCTCGATCAGTTGCGGCACAGCGGCTTCGGGGTCGCGGACCGCGTCGAGCACGGCCTCGGCGAAACGTGCCGCTGACGGTGCCGCGGCGGGCTCGGCCGTGGCCGCTTGCGCGTCCGCCAGCCGTCCGGTGCCCACCAGGACGGGCACGGCCAGCAAGCGCGCCTGCGGATCGCCGGCACCGAGCAGCAGGTCCGCCGAACGGTCCGCGCGGCCGTCGTGTGCCGCGGCGGCGCCGGCGAGCCGAGCGAGGCGTGCCGAGGACTTCGATGGCACCGGCACGTCGAGGTCGGGGTCCAGCCCGAGCAGGACACTCGCCTCGGCCCGCCCGACCGCGACCGCCGACGGCTCGGCTCCTGCCTCGGTCGCGTCGTCGAACCAGGCCAGCGCGGCGGCCGGGTCGGTGAAACGGGTGCGCTCACCGGCCTGCCGGAACATGTCCGCCACAGCGGGGGACCGCACCTTCGCCGCACGCAGCTGCGGGGCGATGACCAGCGGATCCGCTCCTGCGGCGGCGAGTGCCCGCGCTGCCGTGTCGTGCAGCCGGCGTCGCTCGGCGGCGGACAGTTCGCCGAGCACGGCGTCGGCGATGGCCGGGATCATCCGCTCGCCGCCGGGCACCAGCATGCCTTCGTCCCGCAACGTCCGCAGCACACCGGGCAGTTCGTCGCCGCGCACTCCCGCCGCGGCCGCCAGCACGTCGTCGGTCAGGTCGAGCCGCAGCGCCACCACGCGCGCCACCGCCCCGACCTGCTGGGGCAGCACCGCGAACCGTCGCTGCACCCGAGCCAGCAACGCCGGCGCCGGGACGCCGGGCCGAACGCCGTCACGGGCCACCGCCGCCGCCACGCCCGGCATGCCCGCGGATACCTCGTGCGCGGCGGCCGCGACCTCGGGCGACACGGGGCGCCCGGTCACCGCGGCCACCAGCGCGCCCAGTTCGGTCTCGTCCAGCGGGCCAAGCAGTTCCACGCCGTCGGTGGCCGCGGCCTCGTCCAGTTCGGCCAGGGCCGGGTTGTCGATCGTCGGCCTGCGGGCCACCAGTATCCGCAGGCCGGACCGTGCGGCAGCGGCGAGCGCACGCAACGCGTCCGGCGCGAGCCGGTGCGCGTCGTCCGCCACGACCAGCGCGCCGGCCTCCCGCGCGGCGGCGAGTCCGGCTCCCAGCTCACCGGAGCCGACCCACCACGCCCGCGTGCCGGAGGCGGCCGCGAGCCGGCCGAGACGGTACGTCCGCCCGGCGCCGTCGACACCCACCACCACCGCCACGGCGCCTCCTGGAAACCGGGCCGGTGCCGAGATCCTACAAAGCCGAGGAAGAAACCGCCGGGCTGCGTCAGGGCTTGCGGTGTGTCGCGTGGCGCACCTGCGGCGCGGCTCGGTGGTCCCGCTACGCGGTTGCGGGAGCGCAGCGCCCGGAACCGCCTCGCGTCACGGGGCGGTGGCGACTTCGGCCGGCCGTGATGCGAGGAATCACTGCGTCCTTCACCACCGCCAAGAGTCCTTCACCGCACGCTCAGATCGCTGGGCCGCGCACCCGGCGCGGGCTAGCGATCCCGTGCCACGGGCGCGCAGCGCCCGGCCCGCGTCGCGGGCGAAGTCCGCTCCACCTGCCGGCGTGGGCGGGTGCGGGCCAGCGAGGGCTTGTCAGCTGGTCGTGAGGTTCGCGGTCAGCAGGCGGAGCAGGTCCTTCGCGGCGGTGTGCTGTTCGGGGGTCAAGCCCATGGCCTCGGCGATGGCCAGGGGGACGGTGTTGGCCTTGTCCCGGAGCGCGGTGCCCTCTTCGGTGAGGTGGATGGCGACGGAACGTTCGTCGTCGACGCGTCGTTCGCGGCGGATGAGGCCGTTTGCCTCCAGCCGTTTGAGCAGTGGGGACAGGGTGCTGGACTCCAGTTGCAGCGCGGTGCCCAGCTCACGGACGGAGACCTGGTCGCGTTCCCACAGTACGAGCATGACCAGGTACTGGGGATAGGTCAGACCGAGCACGTCCAGCAGGGGCCGGTAGCGGGCGATGACCGCACGGGAGGCGGCGTAGAGGGCGAAGCAGAGCTGGTCCTGGAGCAGGAGTGAACTCGATAACCCTGAGGTGCGTGCTGCGGTTGTCATGCCGTCTTCCCGTCTACTGCCTTGTGCTGACGCTCACCATCATATCGAGTCCGATTAAGTTGTGCACGACTAAGTCTCGCGCTACTGTTCTGGGAGTCGGCACCACCGCAGACCCCGTGAGGAGCCCGTCATGTCCGAGAACGTCACCCCGGTGCTGGAACCCGCCGCCGCCGAGTTCGCGCAAGCCACCGCGAACCCGCCGTACCTGTTCGACCTCGGCCCGGTCGACGGTCGCAAGACCGTGGACGAGGTGCAGTCCGGTGAGATCGAAAAGCCCGAGGTCGCCGAGGAGTGGGTGACCGTCCAGGGTGGGCCGACCGGTTCGGTCCGCGCGCGGATCGTGCGCCCGGTCGACGCCGACGGGACGCTGCCGGTGATCATCTACATCCACGGCGCCGGCTGGGTGTTCGGCAACGCCCACACCCATGACCGTCTCGTGCGTGAGCTGGCCGTCGGCGCCCGGGCCGCGGTCGTGTTCCCCGAGTACGACCTGTCGCCCGAGGCCCGCTTCCCGGTCGCGATCGAGCAGAACTACGCGGTGGCCCGCTGGGTCGTCACCGAAGGCGCGGCGAACAACCTGGACGCCACCCGGATCGCCGTGGCAGGTGACTCCGTTGGCGGCAACATGTCCGCCGCGCTGACCCTGATGGCCAAGGAACGCGGCGACGTGCCGCTGGTGGCGCAGGTGCTGTTCTACCCGGTCACCGACGCGAGCTTCGACACCGGCTCCTACCACCAGTTCGCGGAGGGCTACTTCCTGCGTCGCGACGCCATGCAGTGGTTCTGGGACCAGTACACCACCGACGAGACCCAGCGCGCCGAGATCACCGCCTCACCGCTGCGCGCCACCACAGGACAACTCGCCGACCTGCCCCCGGCACTGGTCATCACCGCCGAGGCCGACGTCCTGCGCGACGAGGGCGAGGCCTACGCCAACAAGCTGCGCGCCGCAGGCGTCCCCGTCACCGCCGTGCGCTACCAGGGCATCATCCACGACTTCGTGATGCTCAACGCCCTGCGCGGCACCCACGCCGCCGAGGGTGCCATCAACCAGGCCATCGCCAGCCTGCGCGCTTCCCTTGGCACCGCATAGAAATCCACAGTGGAGGGTCAGCTGACGGCGGCGGCCGCCTGGAGCAGCCGGGCCTTCAGCCCGGCGGATATCGGGACGCCGCCACTGCCTTGGAGCATCGGCTGGCCGTCGGTGGCGGCGGCGGTCAGGAACGCCCTGATCGCCGCCGCGGTCGGCGGGTCGTATCCCTTCGAGCAGACGATGTAGTAGGTGACCATCAGGACCGGGTAGGTGTCCGGTGGCGGGGCGGCGTAGACCTGTTCCATGTTCAGCACCAGGTCGTTGCCCGGGCCGATGATCTTGTCGGCGGGGATCGCGTTGGCCGTCGACTTCATCGACACCGCCACCGGGCCGTGGCCGCTGTCGACACGGGCGGTCGCGATGCCGTGGTCGAACGCCTCCCGCCACGTGCTGTAGCCGATCGCGCCCGACCGCACCCCGATCTCGTCCTTCATGCTGCTGTGCTCGACGTCCGTGCCGATCCCGCCGGTGTACGTCTCACCGGTGTCCGTGGTCCACGCGCCGTTCGAGGACACCCTGAGCCAGGACTGGAAGGGCGCGTTGTCCTCGCTCTTGTCGCGGTAGAACACCTCGATGGCCTGGTCGGGCAGGTTCGCCGAGCGGTTCAACGCCTTGATCGCCGGGTCGTTCCAGTTCGTGATGGTGCCGTTGAAGATCTTGGCCGTGACCTCGCCGTTGAGGGTGAGGTCGTCGACGCCGTCCAGTCGGTACATGATGACGATCGGGCGGAACACCATCGGCAGCTGCCATGGCGCGTTGCCCTGGCAGCGCGCGGTCACCGGACCGACTTCCTCGGCGCTGAGCGGGCCGTTCGTCCCGGCGAAGTCGAGGTCCCCGGCGGCGAAGAACTCGGTCCAGGGACCGGGGAACGTGCCGTCGAACGACACGTTCACGCCGGGACAGCGTTTGCCGTAGGCCTCGGCGTACACGCCGATGATGTTGTACTCGATGCCGGGCCCGCTGGTCTCGAGGTGCTGCTTCACTCCCTCGCACTGGATCGGTACCTCCGGCGTGGAGGAGGTCGTGGTCGTCGGCCCGCTGCCCGCGCCCTCGCTCGCGCCGGGGGAGTCCGGTCCCCATGGGTTCCACACCACGAACGCCGCGATGAGCGCGACGACCAGCAGGATCCCGCCGGCCGCCAGCGCGCCGCGGGTGGACCGGACGCGGCGTCGGACGGGCCCTGCGGGGTGGACGATCGCGGTGCCGTCCGGTACGGACCACGCCTGCGGCAACGCGGCGGCGCACAGCCGGATCACCTCGTCCGGCGTCGGCCGCCGCCGCGGATCCTTTTCCAGGCAACGGGACACGATGCCGCGCAACGGTTCCGGGCAGCCGGTCAGGTCGGGCGGTCGTTCCATGATCCGGTACGGCACACCCGCGTCCGCGCCGCCGCCGTAGGCCAGCCGCCCGGTGGCCGCGTAGTTGGCGAGCACGCCGAGTGCGAAGACGTCCCCCGCCGGGCTGACCGGCTCACCACGCAGGTACTCCGGCGCCATGTATGCGGGCGTGCCGACGAGCACGCCGGTCGCCGTGACCGAGGTGACGTCCACGGCCCTGGCGATGCCGAAGTCGATCACCTTCGGTCCGTCCGGAGACAGGATCACGTTGGCGGGCTTGAGATCGCGGTGCACCACGCCCGCGGCGTGGATCGACCGAAGCGCCTCGGCCACCTCCGCGACCAGGAACAGCACCGCCGCCTGCCGCTGCGGACCGTCGCGCTCCACCGCGTGCGCGAGCGACGGGCCGGGAATGTAGGAGGTGGCCAACCACGGCTGCTCGGCCCGCGGATCGGCGTCCAGGACCGGGACCGTGTACTGGCCCTGCACCCGACGCGCGGTGTCCACCTCCTGCTCGAACCGGCGCCGGAAGGCGAGGTCGCCGGCATACTCCGGCCGTACGACCTTGACCGCGACGAAGGCGCCGTCACCGGTGCGGCGGCACAGGTACACCCGGCCCATCCCACCGTCGCCAAGCACGCCGTGTACCTGGTAGTCGCCTATCTCAGTGGGATCGTCGGCCCCGAGCGGTCTCGCGGTGGGCTGGTCGTCCTCGTTCCGCACCGGCATATGGTGCCAGACCAGCGAACTCGCGCACTGGTCAGGTGACCGTGACCGGGTGGTGGACCACGGCGCCGAACAGGTAGCCCTGGGTGTTGTAGGACGCGATGTCGGGCTGGACGGCGCCGGTGCGGTCGGTGGCGCGGGCGCGCAGGGTGTAGGAGCCGGGATCCGTTGGGCGCCATGGCACTGTCCAGCGAAGCCAGCCGCGGCCCTGCCCGTGTGGGGTCGCGCACCGCCAGGAACGCCCGCCGTCCGTGCTGACCTCGACCTTGCGAACACCGCCGGTGCCCGACCACGACCGCCCGGTCAGGTGGTGGGTGCGGCCGGCGGCGAGAGTGCTGTTCCACGGCAACTCGAAGGCGCTCTTGGTGTTCTGCTTGCTGACCAGCTCGCCCTCTGGCGGGTAGTCCGGCCCGACGAACCGGTAGAACTGGGTGTTCCACGGTGACACGAGCGGCGAGTCGGACACCTCGATCCGGCCGAGCCATTTGATCGACGCGATGCCGATCCAGTCCGGCACCACCAGCCGGGCCGGGAAACCGTGGTCGGGCGGCAGCGGTTCGCCGTTCATCTCGTAGGCGATCAGGACATCCTCGAGCGCCTTGCGAACGGGCAGCGGTCGGCGGACCGGTCCGAGGTTGACCCCACCGGCGACGAAGTCGGGATCAAGGCCTTGCGGCAACACGTCGACCGCGGAGGCACGCAATCCGGCACGTTCGAGCACAGTGGCCAGTCGCACGCCGCGCCAGCGCGCGACACCGACGGCGCCGAGCCGCCACGGCGTGCCCGACACGGTCTGGTTCTGTTGTGTGGTGTAGAAACTCCGGCCGTTGCCGGCACACTCGATACGTGCGGTGACCGTTTCGGCTGGGAGGTACAGCAGGTCCTGATAGCTGAACTCGACCGGGTTGTCGGCCGTGGGGGCGCCACGTAGGCCGGTGCCGAACAGTTGTAGTCGCCAGGTGTCGGCCGACAGCAACGGTGTCCGCGTGTGGTTACGCACGAAGAACCGATCGATCGGCACCAGGTTTCCGGTGCCGGCCAAGGCTCCCCAGCGCGTCTCGGCGTTCGTGCCGTGCACGTCGAACGTCTCCGCTGGCAGGGGTTTCACGATGGGACCCGTGTCCGCGGCCGCCGTGGACGTCCACAGTGGAGCTACGGTCGCCGTGAGACCGGTCAGCCGCAGGAACGTCCGCCTGTCCCACATCCGTGCCCGGTCGTAGGTGGCTTCGTCGGTGAGGTCCATCAGCGTGTCCCCTCTCGCCGCTTCCGCGCCTCATCATGCCGACACCGGTTACGGTTGGCGCGGCTTCTCATTTCGTGAGAAGGGGCTTCACACGGGAGAGTGACGTGTGGGTGCGAACTCCAGTGCTGTTCGCTCGTCTGACACCTGGCCTGAGCCGCGCAGCATGAGCCCGCATTCCCCGGCCTGGCTCGTCAACTCGTCGACGGTCCGTTCCCTGCCGCCGAAACACATCAACATGAACAGGTCCATCGCGGTGCTGGTTCCCCGGTCCCGAATCGCCTCGATCACCACCACGGTGCCGTTCGGGGCGGCGGCTTCGCGGCAGCCGGACAGGATCTCGCGGACGTGGTCGTCGTCCCAGTTGTGCAGGATGTCGGACAGGACGTAGGCGTCGGCGCCCGTCGGCAGGGGGTGGAAGAAGCTGCCGGGAATGGTGCCGGCCCGATCGTCGAGTCCGGCTGCCGTGAACCTCTCGGCGGCGGCGGTGGTCGCGGGAGACAGGTCCAGGACTCGTCCCCGCACGGTGGGATGGGCTTGCAGGATCGCTTCGAGCAGGGTGCCCTCGCCCCCGCCGACGTCGAGGATGTCGGGAAACCGGCTCCAGTCGAAGCGTTCCGCGATCTGCGGCGCCTGCACCTGGTATCGCCAGTTCATCTGGGTGTCGAACGAGCGCCGCAGTTCTGGATTGGCGTCGAGGTCCGTCCAGAAATCACGCCCGTAGCGCCGCACGTATCCGGGAGCGCCGGTGGTGACGGTTTCGAGCAGTTCGACGAAGGCGAGGTCGGCGCGTCCGCCGGCGCAGTTGATGTCGAGCAGCGGCTTGATTCCCAGTGGCGCGTCCTCGCGCATCTGGGCGCCGAGGTTCGTGGGTCGATAGCGTCCGTCGCCGAGGTCGAAGACGCCGACCGAGACCAGGTGATCGAGCAGGCTTCGGAGTGCCGGCGCGGAGGTTCCGGTTTCGGCGGCCAGTTGTTCTGCGGTCGCGCCCGCGTTCCCGGCACGCTCCACCAGGTTGAGCGTCGCCGCTACTCGGATGGACATCGGGGTGACCAGATCGGCCATTGCGTAGATCGACTGTCGTGCCTTTGATTCGTCCACCGATACTTTCTACCGGTGAAAGACGGGCGCCGGCGTGCTTCGATGGGGTGGATCTGGCGCGGCGCGCCCGGGGTTTCGGTGGTGTCGGACCTAGCGTGGCCGGTATGGGCAATCGTTACGTGTCGGCCGCTTACCGGGAGCTGGGCGCGATCCTGCGCCAGGCGCGGGAGAAGGCGGGTCTCACTGCTACGGAACTCGCACACATGCTGGACTGGTCGCCGGCCATGATCTCGCGGATGGAACACGGCCGGCGCACCTCGACCACGACGGACGTCATCCAGTACGTGGTCATGTGCGGCTTGCGACTGCCCGAGATCCAGCCGATCGTCGAGTTCACCCGGCAGGCCGAACACAAGCATGGCTATTACCTGTCGGACGAGCGGATAGACGGCTCACTCCAGTCGCTGATCTTCCACGAGTCCTCGGCCAAGCACTCGATCATCTACGAACCACAGGTGATCCACGGGTTGTTGCAGACACCCAACTATGCCCGAGCACTCATCACCGCCGTGAACGCCGACTTCACCGAAGACTGGGTGGAAGGTTCAGTTCGAACCCGAATGGAGCGGCGGCGAATTCTGAATCTATCGGATCATGCGCGGTTCACCTTTTACATCCACGAGAACGCCCTGCGGCTACGAGTCGGGTCCGAGAGGATCATGCACGAGCAGCTACTGCATCTCCTGCTCACCGCAGGCCTTGACCACATCACAGTGCGGATCTTGCCGAGCGCCGGCGGAGAGCGGTCCGCCTTCGGCGCAGCGTTCCACTTGATGGAGTTTCACGCAGATCGCCCAATCGTGTACCTCGAAAACCTCCGCGATGGTGGCTTGGTTCTCGAAGATCCCGAATTCGTGCGAAGTTACCAAAAAATGGCGCCCATGCTCGCTGCCGCGGCCATGAGTGAGGGACAATCTCGGAAGCTCACGGCTGATCTGGCCGATCAGTACGACCGAGGGAGTCAACGGGGTGTCGCAGACCATCTGGAGGAAGAGCAGCTACAGCGGCGGATCGGGAACGAGTTGCGTGGAGGTGGCATGGCGGAAGAGCAGTCACAGCGGCGGCGCGGGTTCGAGTTGCGTGGAGGTGGCGTGGTCGAGCCGCCAACCCCCATCTACGAGGCTTGACGCGGTGCTGGTCCGCGACTCCAAGGACCCCGCCGGCCCGGTGCTCACGGTCCCCACCACCGCGTGGAGTCAGTTTCTGTCAACTGGGGAGTGAAGCGATCCACGTCGTATTCGACCCGAGCATCGGACCCAGCGACGGACTCGGTTCTGCTCAGTCGAGGCAGAACTCGTTGCCTTCGGGGTCGGCCATGATGATGTGACCGGCTCCGAGCGGGGGAGCGGGCTCGAAGCGCTGGAGCCGGGTGGCGCCATGGCCGACGAGCCGTTCCGCCTCCGCTTCCAGGGCCGCCATCCGCTCGTCCCCCGTGAGCCCTGGCGCGGCTCGCACATCGAGGTGCACGCGGTTCTTGGCCTGCTTGCCCTCCGGCACCCGCTGGAAGAACAGCCGCGGCCCGTTGCCCTCGGGGTCGAGCACCGCGGACGCGTCGTTGCGCCTCTCGGGCGGCACACCGAACGCGTCGAGTGCCTGGTCCCACGACTCGAAGCCCTTGGGCGGGTCCTGCAACCGGTAGCCGAGCACGTCGGCCCAGAACGCGGCCAGTGCGGCCGGGTCGGCGCAGTCGAAGGTGATCTGAACGTCGCGTGCCATGTCAGTGTGCCTTCCGGGTGTGCAGATAGAGGTCGCGAAGCACGCAGACCTCGGACAGATGATGGATCAGCTCACGGTTGATGTGCAGCACGAGCGCGGCCAGCGGGTAGTCGGCGTAGGGTCCTTCGGCCTCTCCGCACGGGCGGGCGAGGCCGGTCTCGCCGAGTGACTCGACCCCGGCCAGCCAGGTGGCGTACTCCGTGTCGAGCTGCGCCAGTGCCTCGGCGGCGGTCGACGCGTACTCGAACGACTCGTAGTCGAGTGCCGCGCGGCCGAAGTGGGCCGCGTTGCGCATCGCGAGCACGCCGACGATCACGTGCCCGAGTCGCCAGGCGATCGTCGTGAACGGCGCCGGGTCGGGCTGCGGGAACGCGAAGTCGATGGTCATCGCGCCGGACCCGGCCCGTACCGGTGCGTCGCCCGTGCCGCGCGGGCGCACGCTCCAGCAGCCGGGCACTGGCTCCCAGAAGTACTCGTCGTCGGTGAGCCCGTCGAGACGATCACGCAGCTGGTGGGTCCAGTGCCAGGAGGTCTGCTCGCGGAGCAGAGGGTTCCAGGTCAGGTTGGTCATGGCGTCAGCCTCGCACGAATAGCGGACAGGATCGGTCCGTGATCTGTGAAACGATGATCGCGTGACTGTCGAGGCGACGACCGAACGGGTGCTGCGGCTGCTGGCGCTGCTGCAGCGCCGGCCGTCCTGGACCGCCGCCGAACTGGCCGCCGAGCTGCGCGTCACCGACCGTTCGGTGCGCCGCGACGTTGAACGGCTGCGCACGCTCGGCTACCCGGTCCACGCGACGGCGGGCGTCGGCGGCGGTTACCAGCTCGGCGCGGGAACCCAGCTGCCGCCGCTGCTCCTCGACGACGAGGAGGCGATCGCGACGGCGGTTTCGCTGCGGCTGGCGACCGGGGGCACGGTCGCGGGGGCGGGCGAGGCGGCACTGCGGGCGCTCGCGAAACTCGACCAGGTGATGCCGCCCCGTCTGCGTGGCGAGGTGCGGGCGGTGCACGGCGCCACCGAGACGCTGGTCGGCCCGGGCGTCGAGATCGACGCGGAACTACTGGTGACGCTGGCCCGAGCCTGCCGCGACGCCGTGCGGGTGCGGTTCCGGTATGCCGCGCGGGACCGCGGCGAGCACGAGCGCACGGTGGAGCCGGTGCGGATGGTCGCCACCGGCCGCCGCTGGTACCTGATGGCCTGGGACGTCGACCGTGCCGACTGGCGCACGTTCCGGCTGGACCGAATGCACGACGTGGTGGCGACGACCTGGCGCTTCCGGGCACGGGAACATCCGGATCCGGTCGCCTACGTGCAGCGCTCGGTGGCCGAAGCGCCGTACCGGCATCTCGCCCGGGTACGACTGCGTGCCCGGCCCGAACAGGTGCGGGACCTGGTGCCACCGCAGGTGGGCCGCGTCGAGGACGACCGCGACGGGTGGTGCGTCCTCGTCGCGGGCGGGGAGAACCTGGACTGGCTCGCCGTGCACGTGGCCCGCCTGGGCTTCGAGGCCGAGATCCTGGAGCCGCCGGAGCTACGCGAGGCCGCCACCCAACTGGCCAGCCGCCTCACCGCGATGGCCGAGCCGCGACACGGGTGACCATGCCGCGGCTCGGTTTGCTCACACGGCGAGGCTCTTCCAGAACGCCGTGTTGTGTTCGGCGCCGAACTCGGTCGACACCGCCGAGCACGCGGCCGGTGAGGCGCCCGTCGCGGGTGAGGTGTCGCATGCGGACAGTGACATGATCGCGTCGGTGCTCGTGCGATCCCTCGGCCACTGTGGGGCGCGGGCGCCGTTCGGGTCGCCGGCCGCGCGAACCGGCCCCAGTAGCGGATCATCTGGTTCGACAATCCGTCAGGATTGTCGGTGTGTCCACCGGGGGCGTGGTCGACGTCAGCGACTGTCCGTTATCGACTGTCGTGAATGGACGGCGCAACGTTTGTGCTTGGGGCGTAACACCTCCTTCGTTACCGCCGACCCTGTGCTGACGACGGCTTGATGGAGGGGATCGCGATGCGACGGTGGCGACTGGCCGCGGTTCTGTTGGTGACGGTGTCGGCCGCATCCGCCTGTGGTTCGGCCGACGACGTCGCCCGAGCGTGGATGTCCGGTACCGATGACATTCTCCGTGTCAGCAAGGTGCAGACGTCGATCCCCAGAGTGCCCAAGCTGCCGGGCTCCCTGCGGGGACAACTTGATGATCATCTCCAGGCCATGCCAGCGCCGGCCAATGTCAGTCCCAGCGTCCGGGTGGCGCTCGAACGCTCGGCCCAGCAGGCTCGCGACCTGCGCATCGTCTATGCCTACGCGGACGATGTGTGGGCCCGCGTGCTGGCGATGGACGAGGCGGCGCCCTCGATCGTGGTCAGGTCCGCGCGAACCGAGTTGAAAGCGGATGCCATCGACCTGTTGGCGGAGGCGGGCCGGGAGATCGGCAGGGAGACGGTGTGCGGCCTGGCATGGGAGCTCATGACGCCGGACGAGCACGCCCTCGCGGAGCAGAGTGGGTACGGCATCGGTGGCACGGCCGCCGAGCTCGTGGGACTGACCACGGATTCGCTGGTGGCGGCGATCGCAGGCCTGTTGAGGTCGCGGTATCTCACGGTGTTCGTTGATCCCGAGGTCGTCGACTGGTTGCTGTACGCCAATGATCTCTACGAGAAAGCGGCGGCGGTCACGGCCGACGGTGACGAGACGCTGGTGGTCTTCGGAAGCCCCGCCAGTCGGGCTCTGGTCCAGTACGCCCGGCTCTGCCTCGCGCCGCCGAGGTAGCGGCCGGCCGCGCGCTGTGACCCCTGACGCGATCAGCTCTCCACCAACGCGATCTTGATGGGATCTATACGCGTTTCGGTGGGATCTATACGCCGCGGCGCCGTTTCCGGCGAGGTGCGGAACTTACGCTGCGGACGTGTTCTCACCTGCCACCGTGGTGAAGCGGCTCGTCGTCGGTCGTCCATTTCGGAGTGACCGGCTGGGGCACACGTTGCTGCCGAAGAGGATCGCGTTGCCGATCTTCGCCAGTGATCCACTGTCGTCGGTCACGTACGCGACGCAGGAGATCCTGCTGATCCTCACCCTGGGTGGGCTGGCGTTCCTGAGCCTGGCGCCCTGGGTCGGCCTCGCGGTCGTGGTGCTGCTGGCCGTGGTGGTGCTGTCCTATCGGCAGGTGGTGCAGGCCTACCCGAGCGGGGGCGGCTCGTACGAGGTCGCCTCGCGGAACCTTGGTCGGTCGGCGGGGCTCGTCGTGGCGGCGGCGTTGTTGGTGGACTACATCCTGACCGTGGCGGTGTCGGTGGCCGCCGGGGTGGACAACATCATCTCGGCAATACCCGAGCTGAACCCGCACCGGGTGCTGATCAACCTCGCGTTCGTGGCGTTCCTGACCGCGATGAACCTGCGTGGGGTGCGCGAGTCCGGGCGGGCGTTCGCCGTCCCGACCTACGCGTTCGTCGTCGGGACGCTGGTCATGATCGTGGTCGGGCTGGGTCGCGCGGTCTTCGGTGATGCGCCGGTGGCGGAGAGCGCGGGCTGGGCGGTGCATGCCGAGCATTCCGGTTTGTCCGGTCTGGCCGTGATCTTCCTGGTGCTGCGGGCGTTCTCCTCCGGGTGCACGGCGTTGACGGGTGCGGAGGCGATCTCGAACGGCGTGCCGGCGTTCCGTAAACCCAAGGGCCGCAACGCCGCCGCCACGATGACCGCCATGGGTGTGCTGTCCATCCTGATGTTCGCCGGCATCACCGCGCTCGCGCTCATCGCGAACGTCCACTACACCGAGAACACCTGCGCCCTGCAGGGGTTCCCCGGCAACTGCGAGACCGACGCGCAACGCACGGTCATCGCCCAGATCGCCGCTGCCGTGTTCGGCGGCGACAACACCGTGGCGTTCTACTTCATGCAGGCCGCCGCCGCGCTGATCCTGGTCCTGGCCGCGAACACCGCCTACAACGGCTTCCCCCTGCTTGGCTCGATCCTGGCCCAGGACCGCTACCTGCCCCGCCAACTGCACACCCGCGGCGACCGGCTGACGTTCTCCAACGGCATCGTGTTGCTCGCGGCCGTGGCCGGCGGGCTGATCTACGCCTTCGACGGCTCGGCCACCCGGCTCATCCAGCTCTACATCATCGGCGTGTTCACTTCGTTCACACTGTGCCAGGCGGGCATGGTGCGGCACTGGAACCGCAAGCTCGCCAGTGCCGCGCCCGCGGAGCGCCGGCGGATCCGGTGGGGTCGCGCGATCAACGCGTTCGGCGCCTGCTTCACCGGGATCGTGCTCGTGGTCGTGCTGATCACCAAGTTCACCCACGGCGCCTACCTCGTCGTGATCGCCATCCCGGTCCTGTACGTGATGATGCGGGCCATCCGCCGCCACTACGACCGCGTCCGTACCGAGCTGGTCATCGACGACGAGACCGAAACACTGCCCAGCCGCGTGCATGCCCTGGTGCTCGTGTCCACTGTGCACAAACCGACCCTGCGTGCGCTCTCCTTCGCCCGTGCCACCCGTCCTGACACGCTCACCGCGCTCACCGTCAACATCGACGACGAGGAAACCCGGGCGCTGCGACGGGAGTGGGAGGCGCGGGACATCCCGGTGTCGCTGCGCGTGGTCGAGTCCCCGTACCGCGAGATCACCCGACCCGTGGTCGCCTACGTGAAGAACGTCCGCCGCGAGAGTCCCCGCGACGTGGTGTGCGTGTACATCCCGGAGTACGTGGTCGGTCGCTGGTGGGAGAACCTGCTGCACAATCAGAGCGCGCTGCGGCTCAAGGGCCGGTTGCTGTTCGTGCCGGGGGTGATGGTCACCAGTGTGCCCTGGCAGCTCGCCTCCTCCACCCGCCGTGCCCGGCCACGGGCCGAGCACGCACCCGGCGAGATCCGGCGTAACGCGACGCCGGCGAGGTAGGCGAGCACAACGACGACGCACAGCACCAGTGCGGCGTCGGCAGCCGCGGCGGAGAGTTGGAGATCGCCGCGCCGGCCCAGTACGAACCCGGCGTGCAGCGCCCAGCACACGGCCGCGGTCGCGAGCGCGGCGGGTAACGTGGTGACGACGGCGACCGTGGCGGTGGTCGCGGCCAGGGCGGTCAGGCTCCACAGTGGATGGTCCGTCGCGTGCGTGGTCACGGTCATGAGCGTGACGGCGACCGCCGCGACGAAGCCGAGAGGGTAGCCGGCCGAGCCGGGGAGAAGCGGCTCGTCGGCCCGTCGAGTTCTCCGCATCCTTCCAGTTGACTCCCGAACCACGTCCGCACGGAAGCACCTTGACGCCATCTTTACGCCCAGTGGTCCCGGCCCCACCGGGACGCGTGAGGATTTCATCAAGGAGTCCGGGCCTGGTGTCAAGGTTTCGTCAGGGTCGCTCGCCACAGGTGCTGGCCGGTACACACTTTTCTCGGTTGGCCGCCGTCGGGGCGGCCCAGCTGGAAGGGGCATGAGTAGATGGCCGACCTGGCCTTCGCCGTGCTGCTGATCGCCGGCTTCGTCGTGTTCGCGTTGACCTTGCGGGGGTTGGAGAAGCTATGAGCGGTATCGCGAACGTGGTTGGTGGCGTGCTCGCGCTGCTGCTGATCATCTACCTGTTCGTGGCTCTCACCCGGCCGGAGAAGTTCTGATGGCCGGCCTTCTCCAGATCGCCCTTCTCGTGCTGGCGTTGGCCGTCGTGTACAAGCCGTTGGGCGACTACATGGCCCGCGTGTTCACCAGCACGAAGCACCTGGCCGTCGAGCGCGTGATCTACCGGACGGTCCGGGTGAACCCGGACTCCGAGCAGAACTGGAAGGTCTACGCCGCGGGCGTGCTCGGGTTCTCGTTCGTGTCGATCGTGCTGCTGTACCTGGTTCAGCGGCTGCAACCGTTGCTGCCGTTCAGTTTCGGTCGGGGCGCGGTCGAGCCGGGCATGGCGTTCAACAACGCGATCAGCTTCGTCACCAACACGAACTGGCAGTCCTACGTCCCCGAAAAGGTCATGGGCCACTCGGTCCAGATGCTCGGGTTGACGGTGCAGAACTTCCTGTCCGCGGCGGTCGGTCTGGCCGTGGCGATCGCTTTGGTGCGCGGGTTCGTCCGGTCCAGGACCGATCGGCTCGGCAACTTCTGGGTCGACCTCGTCCGCGGCACCGTGCGGATCCTGCTACCGATGGCGTTCGTCTTCGCGATCGTGCTCATCGGCCTCGGTGTCGTGATGAGCTTGAAGTCCGGTGTGGACGTCACGAACCCGGACGGTTCGTCGAGCACGCTCGCGCTCGCGCCGGCCGCGTCCCAGGAGGCGATCAAGGAGCTGGGCACCAACGGCGGCGGCATCTTCAACGCCAACTCGGCCCATCCGTTCGAGAACCCGAACGACTGGACCAACCTGATCGAGATCTTCCTGCTGCTGGTCATCCCGGTGAGTCTCACGAGGACGTTCGGCGTCGTGGTCGGCAACCGCAAGCAGGGCTACTCGCTGCTGTCGGTGATGGCCGTGCTGTGGGGCGCCATGCTGGCCGTGATCTGGTGGGCGGAGGCGCACCCGAACGGCCCTGCCGCGTTGCTGGCCGGTGCGAACGTGGAGGGCAAGGAGGTCCGGTTCGGCATCGCCGGCTCGGCGTTGTTCGCGGACTCCACGACCGGCACGTCCACGGGCGCGGTGAACGCCATGCACGACAGCTTCTCTGGTCTCGGCGGCGGGGGAGCGATCCTGAACATGTTGTTCGGTGAGCTGTCGCCGGGCGGGGTCGGCACCGGGTTGTACAGCATCCTGGTGATGGCGATCATCGCGATGTTCCTTGCCGGGCTGATGGTCGGCCGGACGCCGGAGTACCTTGGCAAGAAGCTCGGCCGGCGTGAGGTGACCGCGTCGGCGATCGCGATCCTGGCGATGCCGACGGTGCTGCTGCTCGGCGCCGGTCTCGCGATCATGCTGCCCGGTACCCCGGGCTACCTGGCGAACTCCGGTTCGCACGGCTGGTCCGAGGTGTTCTACGCCTACGCGTCCGCGTCGAACAACAACGGCAGCGCGTTCGCCGGGATCACGGTCACCAGCCCGTGGTTCCAGTCCTCGCTGGGCATCTGCATGCTGTTCGGCCGAATGGTCCCGATCCTGGCGGTGCTGTGCCTGGCCGGATCGCTGGCGCGGCAGAGGAAGGTGCCCGAGACCGCCGGCACGCTGCCGACCACCGGCGCGCTGTTCCCGGCCATGCTCACCGGCACGGTCGTGCTGGTCGCCGCGTTGACGTTCATCCCAGCTCTCGCCCTCGGGCCTATCGCGGAGGCACTCGCATGACTGTTCCGCCTCTCCGGAATTCAATGTTTTGGTTGCGTTGGTGGATGGATGGTTCTGTTTGGTCACGTACTGGTGACTGGCTTGCGTCACGTTCCCCTGAGGTGCGGTTGCGTGCCGCGAGACTGACACGAGGGAAATCATGACTACTACCACCGAGAAACCGCGCACGCCGTTGGAGGCACAGCATCACCACGCGGAGGCGGCCGGCCGGCTCAGTGCCGGCGTGTTCAACCCGCGCCAGCTGGTCACGTCCTTTCCGGACGCGCTGCGCAAGCTGAACCCGAAACACCAGCTGCGCAACCCGGTCATGTTCGTGGTGTGGGTCGGGTCGGTGCTGACCACGGTGTTCGCGATCGCCGACCCGAGCGTGTTCGCCGTCGCCATCGCGTTGTGGCTGTGGTTCACCGTGCTGTTCGCGAACCTGGCCGAGGCGGTCGCCGAGGGCCGGGGCAAGGCGCAGGCGGAGACCTTGCGGCGCACCAAGAAGGAGACCGTCGCCCGCCGGCTCACCGCGCACGGCTCGGAAGAGAGCGTGCCGGGCGTCGAGCTGCGGGTCGGTGACCTCGTGGTCGTCGAGGCGGGCGAGGTCATTCCCGGGGACGGCGAGGTCGTCGAGGGCATCGCCACCGTGGACGAGTCGGCCATCACCGGTGAGTCCGCGCCGGTGATCCGCGAGTCCGGCGGCGACTTCTCCTCCGTCACCGGCGGCACCACCGTTCTGTCGGACCGGATCGTCGTGCGGATCACGACGAAGCCTGGCGAGTCCTTCGTGGACCGGATGATCGCGCTCGTCGAGGGCGCGGCACGGCAGAAGACACCGAACGAGATCGCACTGACGATCCTGCTGTCCACACTGACGATCATCTTCCTGCTCGCCGTGGTCTCGCTGCAGCCGGTCGCCGACTACTCCGGCAGCCAGCAGTCGGTGATCGTGCTGACGGCTCTGCTGGTGTGCCTGATTCCCACCACGATCGGCGCGTTGCTGTCCGCGATCGGCATCGCCGGCATGGACCGCCTCGTACAGCGCAACGTGCTCGCCACGTCCGGTCGGGCAGTCGAGGCCGCCGGGGACGTGTCCACGCTGCTGCTGGACAAGACCGGCACCATCACCTTCGGCAACCGGCAGGCCACCGAGCTGATCCCGGTCGCCGGCACGTCGATGGACCTCCTCATGCAGACGGCGCGGTTGGCCAGTGTCGCGGACACCACGCCGGAGGGCCGCAGCGTGCTTGCGCTGTGCGGCGGACCGGTCGAGGTGACCGATGCACACGAGTTCGTGCCGTTCACCGCGCAGACCAGGATGAGCGGCGTCGACATCGGCGACCGCCACATCCGCAAGGGCGCCGCGAGTGCCTTCCCCCGCACCGAGGAGACCCGCCGGATCGTCGACGAGATCAGTGCCGGCGGCGGCACTCCCTTGGTGGTGGCCGAGAACGACAAGGTGCTCGGCGTGATCCGGCTGGCCGACGTGGTCAAGCCCGCGATGAAGGAGCGGTTCGCCGAGCTGCGCCAGATGGGCATCCGAACGGTCATGATCACGGGCGACAACCCGTTGACGGCCAGGGCGATCGCCGAGGAGTCCGGTGTGGACGACTACCTCGCCGAGGCCAAGCCGGAAGACAAGATGGCGCTGATCCGCAAGGAACAGGAGGGCGGCCGTCTCGTCGCGATGACCGGTGACGGCACCAACGACGCGCCCGCGCTCGCGCAGTCGGACGTCGGCGTTGCGATGAACTCGGGGACCATGGCGGCCAAGGAGGCCGGCAACATGGTCGACCTCGACTCGGACCCGACCAAGCTGATCGAGATCGTCGAGATCGGCAAGCAGCTGCTGATCACCCGTGGGGCGCTCACCACGTTCAGCGTGGCGAACGACCTCGCGAAGTACTTCGCGATCCTGCCGGCCATGTTCGCGGGCATCTTCCCGCAGCTGGACAAGCTGAACATCATGCACCTGGCCACCCCGGAGTCGGCCATCCTGTCGGCGGTGATCTTCAACGCGCTGGTCATCATCGGGCTGATCCCGCTGGCACTGCGCGGGGTCCGGTACCGGCCGTCCACGGCGTCCTCGCTCCTGCGGCGCAACCTGCTCATCTACGGCGTCGGCGGGATCGTCACCCCGTTTGTCGGCATCTGGTTGATCGACCTGCTTGTCCGTCTCATTCCTGGAATCGGATAACCAATGAACACACTCGTCAGGCAGAGCCTCGCCGGCTTGCGGGTCCTGCTCGTGCTGACCGTGCTGACCGGCGTCCTGTACCCGCTCGGCGTGTGGGTCGTCAGCCGGGTTCCCGGTCTGCGGGCCAACGCCGAGGGCTCGGTGGTCGAGGTCGACGGGCACGCCGTCGGCTCCGACCTCATCGGTGTCGACCCGGTGGCGAAGGACCCGAACCACGACCCGTGGTTCCACACCCGACCCTCCGCGGTCACGGACCCGTCGACGTCCGGCGGCTCGAACAAGGGTGGTTTCGACGAGGACCTGGTCGCGGCCATCAAGGAGCGCAAGGTTGCCATCGCCGAACGTGAAGGCGTCGCGGAGTCGCAGATCCCGGCCGACGCCGTCACCGCGTCCGCGTCCGGCCTCGACCCGCAGATCAGCCCGGCCTACGCCGAGCTGCAGGTGCCCAGGGTCGCCCGTGAGAACGGACTGTCCGAAGAGGAGGTACGGGCGCTCGTCGCGCAGAACACCGACGGGCGCGGCCTTGGCTTCCTTGGCGAGCCGGGCGTCAACGTCCTGAAGCTCAACCTGGCCGTCCAGGCCACCAAAGGGTGACCTCGCCGGGCGCTCCGAGGAAGCGGGGCGAGCTGCGGATCTACCTCGGCGCCGCGCCGGGCGTCGGCAAGACCTACGCCATGCTCGGCGAGGCGCACCGGCGTGCCGAACGGGGCACCGACGTCGTGATCGGCCTCGTCGAAACCCACGGCCGGGAGAAGACAGCACGTCTGGTCGCGGGCCTCGAAGTCGTGCCGCGCAAGCGGATCACCCACCGTGGGCACGAGTTCGCCGAGATGGACCTCGACGCGCTGCTGGCCAGGCGACCCGAGGTCGCCGTCGTCGACGAGCTCGCCCACACCAACATCCCCGGCTCCCGCAACACCAAACGCTGGGCGGACATCGAGGAACTGCTCGACGCCGGCATCGACGTGCTGTCCACCGTGAACATCCAGCACCTGGAGAGCCTCAACGACGTCGTCGAGCGCATCACCGGCGCCCACCAGCACGAGACCGTGCCCGACGACATCGTGCGCCGCGCCGAGCAGCTGGAGATCGTCGACATCACCCCGGAAGCCCTGCGCAGACGGTTGGCGCACGGCAACGTCTACCCCGCGCACCGCGTCGACGCCGCGCTCGCCAACTACTTCCGCCCAGGCAACCTCACCGCGCTGCGGGAGCTGGCCCTGCTGTGGGTGGCCGACCAGGTCGACGTCGCGCTGCGGCGATACCGCTCGGAACAGGACATCACCGACACGTGGGAGGCCCGCGAACGTGTCGTCGTCGCGATCACCGGCGGCCCCGAGAGCGAGGCCCTGATCCGCCGCGCCACCAGGATCGCCACCCGCGCGGCCGCCGAGCTGATGGTGCTCACCGTGCTCCGCGGCGACGGCCTGGAAGGCATAGCGCCGCAGGGCATCGGGCGCCTACGCACACTCGCCGACGACGTCGGCGCCACCTTCCACACCGTCGTCGGCGACGACGTGCCCACCGCGTTGCTCGACTTCGCCCGCGGCGCCAACGCCACCCAGCTCGTGGTCGGCACGTCTCGCCGGACCCGCCTCGCCCGGCTGTTCGACGAGGGCATCGGCGCGGCGGTCGTGCAGGCGTCCGGTGCCATCGACGTGCACATGGTCACCCATGACGAGGCCAACCCCGGCTGGCGACGCCGGTTCGTGCCGTCCGCCGTGACGACCCCTCTGCGGGGATGGATGTTCGCGGCTCTCCTGCCCGCCGCGATGACCGTGCTGGGGATGGTGCTGCGGGACAGGCTCAGCCTGTCCACCGATGTGGTCGGCTACTTCCTGGTCACCGTGCTCGTCGGGCTGTTCGGTCTCGGCCCGGCCCTGCTCACCGCGTTCCTGAGCGCCGGGCTGCTCAACTACTTCTTCACCGAGCCGTACTACACGCTGCTCGTCGCCGATCCCGAGAACATCATCACGTTGGTGGCCATGGTGACCGTCGCGGTGATCGTGGCCGTCGTGGTCGGCCGGGCCGCGAGCCGCGCCGAGCAGGCCGCGCACGCGAGGACCGAGGCGGCGCTGCTCGCCTCCTACGCCCGCACCGTCCTCACCCACGACGACCCGCTGAACCGCCTGCTGGCGAAGGTGAGGGAGAACTTCAGCCTGACCTCGGTGGCGCTGCTGGAGAAACAGGACGGCGCGTGGCGGCAGATCGCATGCGCAGGCGGGGGCGGCTGCACGGAACCCGACGAGGCCGATGTGGACGTGCCGGTCACGCCCGACGTTCACCTCGCGCTGCGCGGCCGCACCCTGCCCGCCGCCGACCGCACGGTCCTGGAAGCGGCTGCCCGGCAGGCTCTGCTCGCCCTGCGTCAGCAACGCACGGCCGCCGAGGCCGTCGAGGCGCGGCGGCGGGCAGAGACCACCCAGCTGCGCACCGCGTTGCTCTCCGCCGTAGGCCACGACCTACGCACGCCCCTGACGTCCATCAAGGCCGCGATCGGCAGCCTCCGGTCGCCGGACCTCGCCCTGTCCACAGAGGACGAGCAGGAGCTGCTGGCCACAGTGGAGGAGTCCGCCGACCGGCTCACGGACCTGGTCGACAACCTGCTGGACTCCTCCCGCCTCGCCACCGGAGCCGTCGAACCCCAGCTGCGGCCCGTCACCTATGACGAGATCGTGGGCCGTGCGCTGGCCAACCTCGACACCCGGACCCGGCCGACCGCGACCGTCACGGTCGACGTGGCCGAGCACCTGCCCGCCGTGACCGCCGACGCCGGCCTGCTCGAACGCGTGGTCGCGAACGTCGTGGACAACGCCCTGCGGCACGGAGTCCTGGCCATCCCACGACAGGTGGACGTGGACGGCGATGGCGAGATCACACCTGACGAACCCGCCATCGCCATCCGTGCCAGCACCTACGCCGACCGCGTCGAACTTCGCGTCGTCGACCACGGCGCTGGCCTGCCCAAGCATGCCGCCGACTCGATCTTCACTCCTTTCCAGCGGCGCGGTGACCGGGACACGACCAACGGTCTCGGTCTCGGGCTGTCCGTCGCCAAGGGCTTCACCGAGGCGATGGGCGGCACCATCCGCGCCGAGGACACCCCGGGCGGCGGTCTCACCGTCGTGATCTCCTTCAGCACCGCCGTGAGCAGTACGAACCTCTATGAGGCCCCATGACACTCCTGCGTCGACCTCGCGGCTCGCAACCGGCACCTCAGGGGAACGTGATGCAAGCCAGCCACAAGTACGTGACCAAACAGCACCATCTGTCCCCCGCCGCGACCAACACATCGAATTCCGGGGAGGCGGAACAGTTCACCGTCGACCTGGCCGCCAAGAAGGTCCACCGCGACGGCACCGAGGTCCATCTCACCCCGACCGAATGGCGTCTGCTGGAGATCCTCGTCCGCAACCCCGGCAAATGCGTTGCGCGGAAACAACTTCTCCGCGAGGTGTGGGACCGGAGTACGAGGTCCACACCCACTACCTGCGTGTCTACTTCGCCCAGTTGCGACGTAAGCTCGAGCCAGAACCGGCTCGCCCCCGCTACCTCGTCACCGAAGCGGGCCTGGGCTACCGCTTCGAGAACAACCCGCTAGTCCCAGGAGACTTGTAGCTCGTGCACGCCGTAGAGGTTCGAGTCCGTGCGCATCGGCACCTCCGCCGGGTCGACGGCGAGGCGCAGCGTGGGGAACCGGGTGAACAGCGCGGGGAACGCGACCCGCATCTCCACCCTGGCGAGCTGCTGGCCCAGGCACTGGTGAATGCCGTAGCCCAGCGCGACGTGACCTGCCGCCCGCCGGGACAGGTCGAGCATGTCCGGGTTCGGGAAGCGCGCCGGGTCGCGGTTGGCCGCCTGCAACGAGATGGTGACCGACTCGCCGGCCCGCACCACCTCACCGCCCAACTCGACGTCGGCCAACGCCGTGCGGATTCCGGTGTGCGCGATCGTCAGGTACCGCAACAGTTCCTCGACGGCGTCGTCCACGGTGGACCATCCGTTGCGCAGGTCGGCGAGTTGGTCGGGGTTGGTCAGCAACGCGAACGTGCCGAGGGCGATCATGTTCGCGGTCGTGTCGAGCCCGGCGCCGAGTAGGAAGGAGCCGAGCCCGGACAGTTCGACATCGTCGAGATCGCTGGTCGTGAGATCGCTCAGCAGATCGTCGGTCGGCTCCTTCCTTTTGGCCAGCACGAGATCATGCAGGTACTCGTACAGCGCGGTCATCGCGGCGGCGCGGTCCTCCATCGACGCGCTGATCGAGGTCAGCAGTTGTGCCTGTCGTTGGAAGAACTCGTGGTCGGCGAAGGGCACGCCGAGCAGCTCGCAGATCACCAACGCCGGCACCGGCTGGGCGAACGCCGTGACCAGGTCGGCCGGTGAGCCCTGCGCGGCCATGTCGTCCAGCCGTTCCGCGCACACCTGCTCGACGCGTTCGGTGAGCAGACGCATCCGGCGGACGGTGAAGTGCCCGGCGAGCAGCTGGCGGAAACGGGTGTGTTCCGGTGCGTCCATCCCGGTCATGTCACCAGGCGGCGCGGATGGCATCTCGTCCGGGTAACCCGGGATCGGCATGTGCATGATCTCGTACCGTGCGCTGAACCGGTTGTCGGCGAGTATCGCGCGGACCACCTCGTGGCTCGTCGCGAGCCATCCGACGTGTCCGTCCGGATAGGTCATCCGCGTGAGCGGGCGTCGGCCACGCAGTTCGGCGAGTTCGCTCGGTGGGTCGAACGGACAGCCGGCCGGCCGGGTCGTCGGCAGCGCCGGGATCGGGTCGTTCATCGGGTGCGCTCCTTTGCGAACAGCGACTTGGACCACGCGTAGCCGAGCACCGTGAGCAACACGCACCAGCCGACCGTGAGCAGCGCGCTGTTGCCGATCGGGGTGCCGAGCAGCAGTCCTCGGATCGTTTCGATGACAGGGGTGAACGGTTGGTACTCGGCGAACCAGCGCAGCCAGGCCGGCAGTGAGTCGGTGGGTACGAAACCGCTGCCCATGAAGGGAAGCAGCGTGAAGATCATCGGTGTGTTGCTGGCCGTCTCGACGCTCTTCGCGGCCAGGCCCATCGCCACCGCCAGCCAGGTGAGTGCGATGGTCAGCAGCAACAGCACACCGGCGACCGCGAACCATTCGCCCACACCCGCCGTTGGCGAGAAACCGACGAGCAGCGCGACACCGATGACGACCGCCAGCCCGATCGCCGTCTGGATGACCGTGCCGATCACGTGTCCGGTGAGGACGGACGCCTTGCTGATCGCCATCGTGCGGAACCGGGCGATGATGCCCTCGGTCATGTCCATGGCGACGGAGATGGCGGTGCCGAGCACGGCGCTGGTGACGGTGATCAGCAGGATGGCCGGCGTGACGTAGCCGACGTACGCCGCGCGGCCGCCGACGCCGCTGACGGCCGCGCCGCCGAGCCCGTTGCCGAGGGTGCCGCCGAAGACGTAGACGAACAGCAGCAGCAACACGATCGGCTGCCCGACCAGCATGACCGTCAAGGACGGATACCGCTGCATGTGCCGCATGTTGCGGCGCAGCATGGTGGTCGAGTCGCGCATCGCGTAGGACAGGGTGGTCATCGGACCAGCTCCTTCTCCGGCTCGGTCCGGTGACCGGTGAGACTGAGGAACACGTCGTCGAGGTCGGGGGTGTGCACGGTGAGGTCGTCGACCGGGACGGCCTCGGCGGCCAGCCTGTTGAGCACGGTGTGCAGCTCCGTGACGGAGCCGTCGGTCGGCACCCGGAGTGTGAGCGCCTCGTCGTCCGGTGTGGACACCGGCAGGATGGTCGCCGCCCGCCGCAGTACCCCGGTGTCGACGAAACGCAGCCGCAGGTGCGCGCCGGGCACCCGGCGCTTCAGTTCGTCCGCCGTGCCCTGCGCGACGAGGCGGCCGCCGTCGAGCACCGCGATCCGGTCGGCGAGCTGGTCGGCCTCGTCCAGGTACTGCGTGGTGAGAAAGATCGTGACCCCGTTCGCTACCAGGTCGCGGATGATGTCCCACATAGTGCGCCGGCTACGCGGGTCGAGCCCGGTGGTCGGTTCGTCGAGGAAGATGACCTTCGGGTCGCCGACCAGGGTCATCGCCAGGTCGAGCTTGCGGCGCATGCCCCCGGAGTAGGTCGTCGGCGTCTTCTTCGCGGCCTCGACGAGGTCGAACCGGTCGAGCAACGTCGCGGCCCGCCGCCGCCCCACGCGGCGCGGCAGGTGGTGCAGGTCCGCCATGAGGAACAGGTTCTCCTCGCCGGTGAGCAGGTTGTCGACGGCGGAGAACTGGCCGGTGAGACCGATGGCGGTGCGGATCCCGTCCGGGTCGGTGGCCAGGTCGTGCCCGGCGACGGCCACTGTGCCGCCGTCCGGGGTGACCAAAGTGGACAGAATGTTGACGGCGGTGGTCTTGCCGGCGCCGTTGGGTCCGAGCAGCGAGAAGACGGTGCCCGGTGCGACGTCCAGGTCGATGCCGTCGAGCACCACCTTGTCGCCGTAGGACTTGCGCAGGCCCCTCGCCGAGATGGCCGGGAGGATCATGTGGTTTTTCCTTGTGGTTGTCAGGAACGGTGGATGGCGATGTCGCCGAAGGAGGTGTGGGCGCGGGCCTTGATCGTGTTCGTCGCGGCATCGGGCGCCACGGCTTCGTCCATGTCGTTGCGGACCCGGCCGAACTTCGTGTTCACGTCGAGCCAGGCCGCGGTGCCCTGGCGGATGCCGATCTCGAGGTCGCCCATGGCGGTCTCGAGGGTGAGCGCGCCGCGGACGGCGTCGAGGACGCGAACCGAACCGTTCGCGGTCTTGGCGTCGACCTCGTCCTCGGCGTGCTCGACGGTGATGTCGCCGTTGGCCGCGCGGGTACGCAGTGAGCCGCCCACCGAGCCGATCGTGGTGGAGCCGTTGGAGTTCTTGACGACCCCCGTGCCCGCGATCTCGCCGACCTGTATCCGCCCCGAGCCGGTGGTGATCTCGACGTTGCCCTCGACCCGGTCGACGGCGATGTTGCCCGCTCCGGTGGTCAGGTGAAGCTCGCCGGTGTGGTCGAGCTGGACGTGCCCGACGCCGCACTTGTACCGGCATTCACCGAGCCTGCCGTCACTGCGGAGGTCACCCATGTGGGTGCTGCCGTGCACCCGCGAGCCCGAGGGCAACTCGACGGTCACGTCGATCGACCGCGACTTGTTGGTGATGTCGAACGGGTTGGCCCTCGGCGCCTTGACCGTCAGGGTGCCGGCGGAGTACTCGACGACGGTCTGCCGCGCGGCCTTGACGTCGGAGGCGTCGGACTCGTCGGTCGGCCGGACGTCCACGACCGTGTCGGTGCGTTCGCTCGCGATGACGCGGACGTTGCCGACGACGGGTTCGATGTTCGCCACGATCGGTTCGGGCGTGTCGAAAGAAGGCATGGCTGTCCCCTCGAATGTGGTGTGTTTCGGGTTTGCGCTGGTTAGCTGACCCAGCCGGTGTAGCGCTGCGAGGCCCTGCGCCCGTCACCCGCCGCCGAGGACGGGCCAGACCGCGCCGCGGGCCGCAGCGCGGTGGACGCGGCACGCACGAGCCAGGCGTTGACCGACCGTCCCTCCTCGGTGGCGGCTTCCTCGATGCGTGCCTTGAGGTGCTCGGACAGCCGGAGGTTGATGCGGACCATGGTGCCGTCGTCGTCCTGCACCGGCTCGGGCTCCGGCGTGCTGGGCCTGGACTCGATCACGGCCGGCGCCTCGACGACGGGCGGCGTGACGGCGAAGGTCGCCTCGCCAGTGCGCAGGCGAACCTCGACCGACCCGGGCGCGAGGTCTCGCGTGATCTCCTCCGTCGCGGCCGCCAGGGCGTCCAACAACGTGAGGCGAATGGCCGACACCAGGGGAGCGGTCAGGCGTTCGGCGAGCGCCCGCGCCTCCTCGCCACCAGCCTCAGCCGCGACAGCCAGCTCCCGGCGAACGTTGTCCACGAATGGTGTCAAATCCATGACGCCATGTTGGCACAAGAGTGGTGCCATGGCAAGCGTGGATGGCGTCAACAGGCGCTTGAGCGGCGCCGCTCAACGCTGTGAAGTGCGGAAACCACGCGTGTGTCGGTATGGCACCACCATTGGTGCCATAAAGATTCATGTCGGGAAACGGGTGATGTTGGGTAGAGTTCCACGCATCGGTGCTGGCACGTTGGCTGGGGGCCACTGTGGGTTCAGTGTGGAGAGCACGCGTCCTTGTCGGGTTGGCCCTGGTGTCGGTCGCGTTCGGTGTGACCGTCTCCCCGTCCGCGCTGGCCGCGCCGGACAACTCACCGCCGGCGATCGACCCGGCCAGCCGGACCAACGGCGGCTTTCCGTGCGCGGAGTCCGCGCCCTACCCGGCCCTCGGTTCCTTTGTCGACCTGCTGCAGGCGCGAGCCACTGACGCCGACCCGGACGACAGATGGCGCATGCGGTACGAGTTCGCCGTGTGGCCGGCGGAGGACCCGGCGACCCGGACTGTGCTGACGACCAACGGCAACACGGAATCGTTCAGCAGGGTGCGGGTGCCGGCCGGCGTGCTGGTGGACGGGCGCACTCTCTCCTGGCAGGTCCGCGTGAGCGACGGGGTGGGCGCCTCGTCGTGGTCCGGTGCCTGCTCATTCGTCGTCGACCAGACCGACCCGCAGGCTGCCCTGGTGTCGTCGACGAACTACCCGCCGGCCAATGTGGGCCAGGGACCGCTCGGCGAACCCGGCGTGTTCACCTTCACCGCCACCGACCTGGACACGATCGGCTTCGAGTACGCGTGGGAGTCGCTCCCTTCGCCGACCTGTGACTACGGCTCGGGTGGGCAGCTGATCTGTGCTGACCCGTTCACCAAGCCGAACACGGTGCGCGCCGACGCTCCGGGTGGCACGGCCACGGTGACCCTGAACGCGCCTCGGGAGTGGCGGAACCGTTTGCTGGTCCGGTCGATCGACCAGGCGGGCCTGCGCTCGGCCACGACCACCTACGAGATCGCCCCGGCGTTCGGCGGCCACCCGTCCGTGACCGTGGTCGGCCCGGCGCCGGAGTGGAACCAGCCGGTCACTCTGCGCTTCGCCCCCTATCCGGGCATCACCGGCACGGTGGACTACACCTACTGGTTCGGTGACGAGCAGCGGACCATCCTCGCCGAAGCGGACGGCACCGCGACCATCACGTTCGTGGCGAGCGACGTCGACGGGGCCAGCGTCAGGGTCCGCAGCCTGTCGGCCAACGGCTGGGTTTCGCCCGAGGCGTCCTGGTCGGTGCACTTCGACCGGGGGCCCGGCGTGCAGTCTGACATCTATGTGGACAACGGCCAGCCGGTCGGCGGCGTCGGCGTGACCGGCACCTTCACCTTCTCCCCGCCGGCCGGCTGGACCGAGGTGAGCGGCTACCAGTACTCCTTCGACTTCTTCGGCGAACCGACGTTCGTCGCGCCGGGTCCTGACGGCCGCGCCACGATCTCCTGGGCACCCGACGTGAGTGGCGGCACCTATCTCCAGGTCTTCGCGGTGGGACCGGACGGCTCGCAGAGTGAGTCGAACTACCACTCGTTCCAGGTCGCCTGACCTACGTCAGGCCGGCTCGCACCGCCGCCGCGTGGCCGCCCACGATGGGTAGTTCGATCAGGGACCGCCGGGGTGCGACGGTGATCGTGGCGCGGTTCTGGTCGGCCTGGCTGCCGTAGTCGCGGTAGCTGCCGACGATGATCACGCCGATGCGGTGACCGGCGGGAAAGACGTAGTCCTCGGGCAGCAACGGGAAACCGACCTGGTACTGCCTCCCCGGCACCAGGGGAGTCGGGCGGTTGTAGTCGCTGATGTTCAGGCCGTCGACGATGCCCTTCGTCACCACTTCGCGGTCGGTGACGGCGACGCGCTTGAACACCTCGCGGTAGCAGGCGTCCTCGGCGAAGCCGCCCCACACGGCCGTTGAGCCCCAACAGGTTTCCTGCGTGCCGGTGCCCACGCCGTCACCGGTGCGCTGGATCCGTTCCGCCTGCCCGTAGTCGACGAGGATCGCACCGAAGTTCGTGTCGACGTCGTTGACCGACGCCCGCAGGTGGACGGTCGGGGTGCCGGAAATGTGCAGGGGAGCGGTCAGTGGCGCGGAGACGTAGGCCAACCGGTTCGGCTGGACCACCAGCTCGTTGCCGATCATCGTGGTTTCCCGCTGAAGCGGGTCGTCCTGGAAACTCAGTGCGGGGGCGGGCGGGTTGGGCTTCACCGACAGTGTTCCCGAGGGGGCGAGCCACACGTCCACCGGGCGCGAGCCGCGAACCGGCCAGTTCGTGGCGGTTTCCCAGACGTCCGGCGCCCGCTCGACGTCGACCAGCGGCTCGCGCATGATGCCGTTGGCGACGCCGTGGAGCCAGAAGTCGAACCACCTGTGAATCTCCTCGACCCACGCCCCGCGCCGGAAGTCGAACGGGTCCACGTGGCCGGTCTGGGCCAGCCACAGCTTGCGCGGCACGTCGTTCTCGGCCAGCCCGGACCACCACTTACTGAAGTGGTCCGGGCGGACGTTCTCGTCGTTCAGGCCGTGGACGACGAAGACGCTCGCCCTGACCCGGTCCACGTCGCGGTTGTAGTCGCGGACGTGCCAGAACTCGGTGTAGTCCCCGGACTCGTCGCCGTCGTTGGCCGACAATCGGTCGCGGACCGGCGCGCAGTGGTCCCTGCGGTCAGGGTCGGTGACGGTGTTGGCCAGCGAGGCGAGATAGTTGTTGCCGCGCTGGACCACCCCGTTGCTTCTGGTGTAGTCGTAGTAGCTGGAGATCGCGGTGATCGGGACGATGGTCGTCAGCCCGTCCACACCGGACACCGCGGTGCCGTTGGCGAGGGTGCCGTCGTAGGACTTGCCGATCAGCCCGGTCCTGCCGTTGTGCCAGTCGGCCACCACCTCGGCGCCGGTCGCGTCCCGTGCGGTGGCGCGGCCGTTGAGCCAGTCGATCACGACCTTGGGGGACAGGTTGTCCGACTCCTCGTGGATCGTGGGGCAGCCGGACGACCTGTTCGTCCCAATCATGTCCATGAGCAGAACCGCGTAGCCGCGGGGGACGAAGTAGTTGTCGTAGAACAGCGGCCACCGGTCCAGCAGGCCGTCACCGTCCACATCGGTCTTGAGCTCGGCCTCGTTGCCGCGGCCCAGGGTGGAGAAGTAGGGGCTCGGGTCCATGATGACCGGGACATCGAGGCCGTGGTCGCTCGCGGCCGGCCGCATGATGTCCACGGCGATGACGTCCAGCGTGCCGTCCACATCGGAGTCGTACGGCGAGCCGACGAAGACGCGCTCCCTGATCGCGTCGTCGTAACCGAAGACCGGCTGTGTCACACCGTTCGAGACCACGATGCCGGGCGCCTCGGCATCGGCGGTCCCGCCGATGCCGATGGTCGCGACAAGGGACAGGGCCGCGCACCACACGACGTTCCTCACGTCGATCTCCTGTCTTCAGGCCACCAGGAACTGCCGGATCTGTTCGTCCAGTTCGGTCGTCCCGCCCGGCCAGCCACGCACCAGCCGGCCGCCCTTGCTGATCAGCGCGACGAGCGGGGGTTCGTCGACGCGGTAACGCCGCCAGACCTCACCCGTGGGGTCGAGGCCGACGGGATAGTCGATGTCGTGCTCGCGCCCGTACTCGGCGGCGTCCGCGCTGCCGGACTCCTGGCCGACACCGACGAACAGCACCGTGTCGCGGTACTCCTCCGACAGGGCCGTGATGTCGTCCTGCTGACGTGCGCACAGCTCGCACCATGACTCGAAGAACACGAGCACCACGGGACGGGTCTTCCACTGCTCGGCGAGGTCCAGTGTGGAGCCGTCCAGCAGTTCCAGTTCGAATGCGGGCGCCGGTGGAGCGGTCGACGGTGGGGTGACGTACGTCGTGTCGGCCGAACATCCGGCCAGGGCAAGCAACAGAGCGAGAAGCGCATGCCTCACGAGACCGTCACCTCACCGTTGGGCTCGATCGGAACGCCATCGTGGCGGTCGATGACGAGCTCGTGGCCGTCCGGTTTCGTGAGCCCGTCGACGTGCAACGTCATCACGCACATCGTCGGCTGGCGCAGACCCTCCCGGAACTCCACGTCCATCATCTTCTCCGCGGTCCCGTTCGGCAGTTCGCCACGGAACACCTCGACACCGTCCCGGTCCTGGACGACGTAACCGGCGTCGGCGTGCGCGTACCGGAACGGACCCGCGCCGTTGCACGGATCCCCGAGTCGGCGCAGGTTTCCGTCCAGTACGAGCAGCCGCAACGTGCTGCTGTCGGAGGCGTCACCCGCGCAGCCGGCGAGAAGGAGCGCGAGTGCCAGGAACCCGGCTGCCCTCATCGGCGGGTCGTGTCACGGATGTCGACGGTGCACGTGAGAGAGCGGGTCACGCGGGGGTCGCTTTCGGACTTGGCGGTCAGCGTGACGGTGGTGCTCCGCGCGGAACCAGCCGCACGCGAGACATAGACCGGGACGGCGACGGTGCCCCCGGCCCTGGCCGTGGTCAGTGCGTTGTCCAGTTGGGCGGTCCAACCCCTGCCGCGCGAGGATACCGAGAGCCGGTAGACGTCGTTGTTCAGTTCCTCGGAGGCGTTGGCCTGACCGGTGTTGGTGAGCGGGAAGGAGCACTTCGCGGCCTGGCCCGGCTGGAGACCGCTGACCTCCGGCCGACCCAACCGGACGCCGCGTCGCTGCGGGCCGGAGCCGTCGAGTGAACGCACCGCGACGGTGTAGGACAGGACGCCGTCACCGTCACGCTGGATGCCGATGACGTAGAAGTGCAGGCGGTTCGCCTCGTCGACCCATTCGTACGCCGAGCCGGAGTTCAGGCCGGCGTGGAAGGCCGCGTCGTTGAGCTGGCGGTGGTCGGCGATGGAGGCCATGACCGGAGTACCGTCCGGCCGGTAGAAGTCGACCAGCCCGATGTCTCCCGGGTTGGCGTCGATGACCCAGTTGAAGCAGTTGTAGCCACAGGTGTTGCTCTCGGTGGTCTTGTTCTTGGCGATGATGACGCCGCTGTCCGGGGTGAAGGAGTCGAACCCCATCCGGTCGACGACCTCGACCGTGTAGTGGTCCCAACCGGTGTGCCGTGGCAGAACGGGTTGGTGTTGATGTCGCAGTTCGGTGTGCGGTCCGGTCGTCCCGGGCCGTCGAGGCGGACCTTGATGCCGGATGTCCCGCCCATGCCGGGATCGACGGCGCGTGCGGTGACGGTGTCGACGACGATGCCGGTGGTGGCAAGGGCTTCGCGGCTGATGTCGAGCACGTTGTCCGCCGGCAGGATGCCGGCGTGGAGCCGGTTGCGCAGCATCAGGCCCGCCGGTGACCAGCCACCCATGTTCGGTGGGATGACCCAGCGCATGTGGTGGCCGCCAGGACCGTTGAACGAGCCGCGGTCCATCATGTCCCACGGCGCGGAGCCCACCCGGTGGAACGGGCTTGGCGGGTTCTGGCGATCGGAGAACGGATTGTTGTTGTTGTCGCCGATACTGAAGAAGTAGTGGCCCATCTCGTGGGTGATGGTCCCCGAGCTCTCGGCCTGGCGGATGGACGACAGGCCCCACTGCTGGGCGGCGGCACGCCAGGACGTCCACTCGACGTACCGGGTCGGTGCCCAGTTCGGCAGCTCGTTGTTCGGGTCCACCGACGCGGGCGGACCCCACTCGTCGGGGATGTCCTCCTTGTTGGTGAACATCATCTCGCCGAACTCCTGCCAGATGCTGGTCTCGTCGTAACCCGCGTAGACACGCAGGATCACGTCGTAGCCGCAGCGGCTGTCCGGGCACGGCACGCCCTGCTCGGCGAGATCGGCCTTCCACGCCGTGTCGGCGTCGCGGTCGAGGTTTCCGTTGCAGGTGAAGCCTTTCGGGCAGACCGCGGTCTGGCCCCATTCGTTCAGGCCGTACTCGAACAGGTTGCGGGGAAGCTGGTAGGCGCCGAAGACGTCCATCTGCCCGACGCCGAGCTGGCCGCGGCTCTGCTCCATCCAGTACTCGTGGATGGTGCGGCCGTGGTTGTACTCGTTCGGGATCATGTAGTAGTCGTGGTAGAACCGCGGCACGCCCGCCCGAGGGATCGGGTCGATCTGCGGGTTCCCGAACAGGTCACTTTCCTTCGGCTGCGTGATCACGAAGGGCTGGTCGGGGAAGTCGACGGCGACCAGGGCGATCCGCAGTCCCCGCTCGCTCGGCGCGGCGTTCGGGTCGTTCCACCTCGTACCCGGGATGTCGGTCCAGTCCGCCCACGTCATGTCGTACTGGTTCTGCCAGCGCTGGGGATCGATCGGACTGACCTCGAAGGCATTCGGGCTCGCATGGGCCGTCGGTCCGACGACGAGCGCGGACACGGCGACCACGGCGAGAACGCCTGGTAACCGCCTCGGAGCACCCTTCCCGGTCAGCCTCATCGCACGCACGCTCCTTCGGGGCTCGCCGATGGTCGGTCACATGTAAAATACGACATGGCACTGTTTCGGTCCATGGGCAGCGGAACGGCTAGGATGGTCCACGTTGGACTTGCCACGAAAGACGTAGGACCCCTCGATGGCTGAACCGCGGCATTTGGCGCTACCGTCGTTCGCTCGTTGGACGAGCGTGCGGGAAGAGGTCGCCAACGCGTTGCGTGGCGCCATCATCTCCGGCGAGATGAGGCCCGGCGAGCTGTACTCGGCATCGAGCCTGGCCGAGCGGTTCGGTGTCTCCGCCACCCCCGTGCGCGAGGCGATGCTCGACCTGGCCAAGCAAGGGCTGGTCGAGGCGGTCCGCAACAGGGGCTTCAAGGTCACCGAGATCTCCGAGGCCGACCTCGACCAGATCACCCAGATCCGCCAGCTGCTCGAGCCGACCGCCGCCGCCGACGCGCTACCCCGCATCGCCGCCGACGAGCTGGCCACCCTGCGCGAGTTGGCCGCGGCCATCGTCGACGCCGCCGCCGAGGGAGACCTCGTCAGCTACATCGGCGCCGACCACGAGTTCCACCTCCGGTTGCTCTCGGCGGCCGGGAACACCCGTCTGGTGCGGATCGTCGACGATCTCCGTGCGCAGACCCGCCTCTACGGACTGTCCGCCCTCGTCGCCTCCGGCCGTCTCGCCGACAGCGCCCAGGAACACGTCGAGATGTGCGACCTGATCGCCTCGGGCGACGCGAAGAAGCTGAAGAAGCTGATGAGCACCCATCTCGGCCACACGCGCCGCGAGTGGGCGGGCCGCCCCACGGAGTGATCCACTCCGAGCACGATCCTTGACGCCTGATTTCGGGGATCAGTAATATTGCACACCTTACATGTCATCTGGCACCCACGATGGGGGAGCACTGGATGAACAAGGATCTCTCCCGGCGCCAAGTCCTGCAGATGGGTGCGCTGGCCGCCGCGGCTCCGGCAGCTCTGCCGTTGATGCCCGGCCGGGCTCACGCGGTCACGCAGCCGGGTCCGGCTGTGTCGAACGGCCTCCCCAGCCCGCGTAGTTGGCGTGTGCGGCCGTTCGACCTGACTCAGGTGACGCTCGGCGACAGCGTGTTCCGGGAGAAGCGGGACCGCCTGCTCCACTTCGCCCGCGAGTACGGGCCGAGCGTCGTGGGCGGCGTTCGTGACGACCGGCGTGGCCCAGACCGAATGCTGCGCAGCTTCCGGGTCAACGCAGGGCTCGACCACAAGGGCGTCAGCCCGATCGGCAGCTGGGAGACGCCGGACGGGAACCTGCGTGGCCACTACACCGGCCACTTCCTGACGCTGCTGGCACAGTCCTACGCGTCGACCGGCGAGCAGATCTTCAAGGACAAACTGGACTACATGGTCACCGCCCTTGGTGAATGCCAGGACGCGCTGGCCGCCGCGGCGAGCCGGCCGACACCCCGGGTGCCCGGCAGGTCGGGTACCGCGATACGACTGACCGGCACCCCGAACGGACACATCACCGGCGACGCGGACCGCATCGCCGTGCCCGCTGGCGTGACGGACGGGTTGACCGACTTCACCGTCGCCACGTGGGTCAACCTGGCGGTCCGGGACGCGGACGCGCGAATCTTCGACTTCGCCCTGCCGGGTGACAGCGCCGCCGACCCGCAGGTCCGGATGTACCTGTCCGCGCACACATCGACCGGCGGCCCACGGTTCGCGATCAACAACGGCGGTGGCGAACAGCGGATCGACGCCGCTACCCAGTTGGTCGCCGGCACATGGGCGCACGTCGCCATCACCAAGGCAGGCAACGCCGGCACTCTCTACATCGACGGGGTGGCCGCCGGCACCGGCACGATCGATCTCGGCCCGGCGGACCTCGGCGCCACCGCCAACTGGATCGGCCGGGCCCAGTTCCCGCAGACCAACATCAAGTTCCTGAACGCGACGATCGACGAGTTCCAGGTCTTCGACCGCGCACTCACCGGCGCCGAGGTGGCGGCCGTCGCACAGAGCCCCGACGCCGCGGGCACCGCGGATCTCGTCGCGTGGTACCGGTTCGACGAAGCACCCGGGAAGTCCATCGTGGACTCGTCAGGTCGTGGCAACGACGCCGAGTTCTTCGGCGCCACCGACGGTCGGCGACACCCGGGGTTTCTCTCGGCGTACACCGAGGCCCAGTTCATCAGGCTGGAGGAGTTCACGAACTACAGCGCCGCCGGTATCTGGGCGCCGTACTACACCCTGCACAAGATCACGCGCGGACTGCTCGACGCGTACCACCTGGCCGGCAGCGCACGCGCACTGGAGATCGCGCGCAGGATCGGTGACTGGGTGCACAGCCGTTTGTCCACAGTGGAGCGGGACCGGTTGAACCGGATGTGGTCGCTGCACATCGCCGGCGAGTACGGCGGGATGAACGAGGTCATGGCCCACCTCGCGGCCATCGAGGACGATCCGGCCCGCAAGGCGAACTACCTCGCGACCGCCCTGTGCTTCGACAACCGCCGCACCGTGTTCCCGGCCGCCGTGGAGAACCGCGACGTGCTGCGCGGGATACACGTCAACCAGCACGTGCCGCAGTTCCTCGGCTACCTGCGTGTCTACGAGCAGAACCCGGCCAGCCGCGAGCATTTCACCGCCGCGGAGAACTTCTGGCACATGGTCGTGCCGCACCGCATGTTCAGCCACGGCTCGGCCGGCGGCCAGTACGCGGCGGGCGACGGCTACCCCCAGAACACCAACGCCGAGCTGTTCCAGCCGCGCGACGACATCGCAGGCTCGCTGACCTACCAGATGCGGCCGGAGACCGACTCCGGCAGCGGCGGCGGCGAGACCTGCTCCACCTACAACCTCCTCAAGCTGACCAGGAACCTGTTCTTCCATGACCCCGACCCGGCGTACATGGACTACTACGAACGCGGTCTCCTGAACCACATCCTCGGTTCCCGGCGTGACGCGGACAGCGCGACCGAGCCGATGGTGACCTACTTCCTGCCGGCGCACCCGGGCGCCACGAGAGGGTTCGGCAACCTCGGCACCTGTTGCGGTGGCACGGGTCTGGAGAACCACACCAAGTACCAGGACTCGATCTACTTCCGTTCCTCGGACGGCACGGCGCTGTACGTCAACCTCTACATCGCCTCGACGCTGCGCTGGGACGGTTTCACGGTCACGCAGGAGACGGACTTCCCGCGCGAGCAGAAGAGCACGCTGACGGTCGACGGGCACGGCCGGCGAGAGATCAGGATCCGCGTGCCGTCCTGGGCCGGGGAAGCCTTCCAGATCAAGGTCAACGGCCTCCCGGTGGCCGGGCAGGCAGTGCCGGGCACGTACTTCAGCCTGCGCAGGAAGTGGCAGCCGGGCGACCGTATCGAGATCGCGATGCCGTTCAGCCTGCGGGTCGAACGCGCGCCCGACGATCCGGCGGCCCAGAGCCTGTTCTACGGCCCACTGGTGCTCCCGGCGTTGAACCCATCCCGGACCTGGCGCACCTTCTCGTTCTACCAACACCTCAAGCTCGACGGCGATCTCGGCGCGGCGGTCACCCCCTTGGCAGAGCCGAACTTCTTCAGCACACACGACCACACGCTGCGGCCGCTCTACATCGGCATCAACGACGCGCACCACGTGTACTTCAAGCGGGTGGAGCCCACCGTGGTGTTCGGCGCGGTCGACTCCGGTGTGTCGAACGAGACGGCGGACGACGAGGGGCTCTCGTTCCTCGACCGCGTCTGGGAGGCGGCCCCGTTCGCCAACCACGCCCGTTTCGTCCGCCGCGTCCGGGATGTGGCGGGGGATTGGCATGAAGCCGGCCGCTTCACCCGAGACGAACGCCGAGCCGTGATCGCCGCGGCCGTGCGCGCCGAGGACAGCCTGCGCCCGTGACAATCGAGGCCGACCTCCAGGCGCACGCGGTCGCCGGATCCTTGGTCGTCACCGTCAGTTGGTGGTCCTGGCAGACGACCTCGTCGCCGGTCACGAGCAGGGCGACATTTCCGCGCCGGGCAGGACGTTTGGTGTGGCCGGCCGTTGGCGAGTAGGACGGGTCGCACAGACCGGCGGGCACGGCGGGGAACGAGAAGCGTCCGTCAGCGTCGGTGACCGTCAACAGTGGAACCTGACCGGAGTGGTTTCGGGCCCGGCTCGAGGGTGAGTGCTGTCGCGGGGCGATCGAACCTGCCGTTCCCACAGACCGTGAACCGTTCGCTCGCCACGTTGGTCGCGCCGGTCACGGTGGTGATGTCGGGGCCACCACCGCGTACTTCGCGCTGGGGGTGCGTGCCTCGCAGAGCACCGCCGCGACGCCGACGTTGGTCGTCGAGTCCGGCGAGGGCGGTGGTGATCATGTTGTCGTTGCCGAAGGGGTCCGGCCCGCAGGTCACCACGACCCGCTCGGCGGGCAGTCGCCCGATGTTCGTCACCGTCACGGTCGCGCCGGGCTCAGTAGCCGCGGCGGGCGTGTGACGGGGCCGTGCCGTAGCGGGCGCGGAAGGCTCTGGTGAAGTGTGCCTGGTCGGTGAATCCCCAACGCGACGCCAGAGTGGCGATGCTTCGGTTCCTCAGTAGAGGGTCGGTCAGGTCGCGGTGGACCGCCTCGAGCCGCTGGGTGCGGATGTAGTCGGTGACGGTGCACGGCTCGTGCTCGAAGAGCCGGTGCAGCGTTCGGCCCGCCATGTGATGTGCGGCGGCGACCCGCGCGTGGGACAGGTCCGGGTCGGCCAGGTGTGTGCGGACATAGGCGAGGATCTGCAGCCTGAGTGCGTCGGCGGCCTCGTCGGCACAGGAAGTCGCCGAGGTCTCGCTCAGCGTGCCGGCGATCAGGTGCAGTCCCGCCTCGCCGAGTCGGCTCGCGGCGGTGGCGGGTATCGATCCCTGCCGGCGCACCGCCGACCGGACGAAGTCGGCCAGTACCGCGCCCGGTCCGTCCGCCAGTTGGTAGGCGTGCGCCATCGACGCGGTGATGAGGTGTTCGGGCAGCCCGAGCGCGTTGCGTGGGAAGGCCAGGACCGCGCAGCTCCACTGCCGCTCCAGGCGTAGGTCGTACGGGCGACCCGTGTCGTAGATGGCCATCTGTCCGGGTTCCAGCACGACCTCGCGGCCGTCCTGGTGGACCGTCGCCCGGCCGCGGACCTGCACGCAGATCTTGTACGGGTCGCCCGGCGCGGCGCGCACCGCGGCTCTGGTGCGCCGCACGACCTGCGGCGTACCGTCCACTTGGAACGTCACGAGCTGGCCGAGTCGTAGGCCGGAGAGGGCCCCGTCGGGCTGGTGCTCGTCGAGTGGTTCCGGGATGAGCTGGCTGAACGCGTCGGCCAACTCGACGCGCCAGCGTTCCGTGCGCTCCAACAGTTGAGGCGTCATTGCCCCTCCAGGCGCCGTCTGGCAAGAACCGTGGCACGGAAAGTCAACAACATCTCTGCCGGTCAGGCAAGAGTATGTAGCACGTGACGGGAGGTTGACATGTCCACTCACTACGACTATGTGGTCATCGGCGCCGGTTCGGCCGGCTGCGTGGTCGCGGCCCGGCTGTCCGAGGACCCCGATGTCCAGGTCCTGCTGCTCGAGTCCGGTCCGCCCGACGAGCGGCCGGAGATCGCGGTGCCGCCAGCCTGGCCGGGACTGTGGGGGACCGAGGTCGACTACTCGTACGACACGGTCCCGCAGGCGGGCACCGGCGACCTCGTCCACAACTGGCCGCGCGGGCACACGCTCGGCGGGTCGAGCAGCATCAACGCGATGGTGTACCTGCGTGGACACCGGGACGACTTCGACCACTGGGCGAAAACCGGTGCCCCCGGCTGGGAGTACGAGTCCGTCCTGCCGTACTTCCGTCGCATGGAGACGGTCAGCGGAAAGGACCCGCACTACAGAGGCACCGGCGGACCGATGTTCCCCGCGCAGGCCGCCGCGCCGAACCCGCTGTCCCAGGTGTTCCTCGACGCGGCCGCGGCGGCGGGCTATCCGCTGACCGACGACTTCAACGGCGCCGACGCGGAGGGCGCCGGCTGGCACGACCTGTCGATCTCCGGTGGACAGCGGCAGAGCACGGCCGCCGCCTACCTGCGGCCGGTCCGTGACAGCCGGCAGAACCTGACGATCGCGACGAACTCACGGGCCCTCCGGCTGCTGTTCGACGGCGACCGCTGCACGGGTGTGGAGTTCGATCAGGCCGGCACGCTCGTCACCGCGTACGCCGACGCCGAGGTGATCGTGAGCGCGGGTGCCGTGGACTCGCCGCGGCTGTTGCTGCTGTCCGGCGTCGGCCCGGCCGCCGAACTGGCGCAGGTGGGCGTCGGAGTCGTGCACGACCTGCCCGGCGTTGGGCGCAACCTGCACGACCACCCGCTGTGCGGGGTGGTGTTCGAGGCGAGCCAGCCGATCCCGCCGGGGGTCAACAACCTGGCCGAGACGTCGATGCTGTGGCGCAGCGACAGCGCGTTGGCCGGGCCGGACATGCAGCTGATGTTCATCCACGTGCCGTTCCACCCGCCGCACCTCGTGGCGCCGGAGAACAGCTTCACGATCGGCGTGGCCACGGTGCCGCAGGCACGCGGCTCGATCCGCCTCGCCAGCGCCGACCCGAGCGCCCCGCCGCTGATCGACCCGAACTACCTCGGCACGGAGTCCGACATCCGGCGGATGGTGCACGGCATCGAGGTCGCCAGGGACATCGCGGGGACCGAGCCGTTCGCGCCGTGGCTCGCCCGCGAGGTGCTGCCAGGGCCGGACGCCACCGACGAGGCCGCACTGCGGGCGTTCCTGGCCCGGGGCACCGGCACCTACTACCACCCGGTCGGCAGCTGCGCGATGGGCACCGGTCCGGACGCGGTCGTCGACCCCGACCTGAAGGTGCACGGCCTGACCGGCCTACGCGTGGCGGACGCCTCGGTCATGCCCAGGATCGTGTGCGTCAACACCAACGCCGCCACCATCATGATCGGCGAGAAGGCCGCCGACCTGATCCGCCAGTAGTCGACGAAGGAAAGGGAGGAACATGGCAGAGCTTCTGGCCGGCGGCGAGTGGACCGGCCGCGTCTACAGTGGAGGCTGGATCGGCGCGCGCGGCGGGGTGATCGACAGCGTCGAGCCGGCGACCGGCGCGGTGCTCGCCCAGGTCGGCCTGGCCGACGCAGAGGACGTCGCCGCCGCGACCGCACGCGCCGCCGCGGCACAGCCGGTGTGGGCCGAGACGATCGGCCCGACCCGTGCCGCGGTGATCCGCAAGGCGGCGGCCGTGCTGTCCGACAACCGCGCGGAGTTCGAGCGGTGGCTCATCCGGGAGGGCGGCGCGGTGCCCGGCAAGGCCGCGTTCGAGGTCGACCTCGCGCTCGGCGAGCTGTGGGAGGCGGCGGCGTTGCCCACGCAGCCGTACGGGCACCTGCTGCCGGTGAGCGAGCCCGGCCGGGAGAGCGTGGCCAGGCGGGTTCCGCTCGGGGTGGTCGGCGTGATCAGCCCGTGGAACTTCCCGCTGATCCTCTCGATGCGAGCCGTCGCTCCGGCGCTCGCGCTCGGCAACGCGGTCGTGCTCAAGCCGGACGTGCAGACCGCGGTGTCCGGCGGCGTGCTGGTTGCCCGGCTGTTCGAGGAGGCCGGCCTGCCAGAGGGGCTGCTGCACGTGCTGCCCGGCGACGCCTCGCCCGGCGAGGCCCTGGTTCGGGATCCTCACGTGTCCATGATCTCGTTCACCGGTTCGACCGCGGTGGGCCGCGAGGTCGGGGCCACGGCCGGTCGCACGCTCAAGCGTGTGTCGCTGGAACTGGGCGGCAACAACGCGCTGATCGTCCTTGACGACGCCGACCTGGAGGTCGCCAGCTCGGCAGGCGCGTGGGGCGCGTTCCTGCACCAGGGGCAGGTGTGCATGACCGCCGGGCGGCACATCGTGCTCGAGAGCGTCGCCGACGAGTACCTCGACCGGCTCGCCAAACGGGCGTCCATGCTCCCGGTCGGCGACCCGAACACCGAGCAGGTCGCGCTCGGGCCGCTGATCAACGAACGCCAGCTGTCCAACGTGGACCGCATTGTGACCGAGACCGTCGCGGCCGGTGCCGAGGTACGCGCCGGTGGGACCTACGAGCGGCTGTTCTACCAGCCGACCGTGCTCGCCGGCGTCACCTCCTCGATGCCCGCGTTCCGGGAGGAGATCTTCGGCCCGGTCGCCCCCGTGGTCGTCGTCCGGGACGCGGACGAGGCGGTCGCCGTCGCCAACGAGACGGAGTACGGCCTGGTCGCCGCCGTGCAGACGGGTTCGGTGGAGCGGGGCCGCGACCTCGCACGCCGGCTACGCACGGGCATCGTGCACGTGAACGACCAGACGCTGAACAACGACGCGTACGCGCCGTTCGGCGGCACGGGCGCCTCCGGCAACGGCAGCCGCTTCGGCTCACAGAGCAGCTGGGACGAGTTCACCCAGTGGCAGTGGGTCACCTACCGGGAGCAGGCACACGCGTTCCCCTTCTGATGGTTGAACTTCCGCGGGCCGGGCGCAGCACGCCCGGCCCGCGGTCGTCTGTTCGGCTCATCTGACACTCCACAACATATTGACGATCCTCCTCTTTCGTGTAGACAATTGGAGGAGCACGGCTCACCCACCACCGAGGAGGACTCATGGCCGTCACGATGGACGTCGGGCCTGAGGTGAGCGCGGCGGTGTCCTTCGACGCGCATCCGGACACCTATCGGCACTGGCGGTTGCGGGTCGACGGCGAGATCGCGTGGCTCGTGCTGGATGTCGCCGAGGACGGTGGGCTGGTCCCGGGGTACGAGCTGAAGCTGAACTCGTACGACCTCGGTGTCGACATCGAGCTGTACGACGCCACGCAGCGGCTGCGCTTCGAGCACCCCGGCGTTCGCGCGGTGGTCGTGACCAGCGGCAAGGAGCGGGTGTTCTGCGCTGGCGCGAACATTCGCATGCTGGCCGCCTCGGCGCACGAGTGGAAGGTGAACTTCTGCAAGTTCACCAACGAGACCCGCAACGGCATGGAGGACGCCACCGTCCACTCCGGCCAGACCTACCTCGCGGCGGTGAACGGCTCCTGCGCGGGTGGTGGGTACGAGCTGGCGCTGGCCTGTGACCACATCGTCCTGGTGGACGACAACTCGTCGGCCGTGTCGCTGCCCGAGGTGCCGCTGCTCGGGGTGCTGCCCGGCACCGGTGGGCTCACCCGTGTGGTCGACAAGCGGCGCGTGCGCAAGGATCTGGCGGACGTCTTCGCCACGCGGTCCGACGGGGTGAAGGGTCGCACCGCGGTCGAGTGGCGGCTGGTCGACGAGCTGGCGCCCCCGCGGCGGTTCGAGGAAACGGTCACCGAGCGCGCGAACGAGCTGGCGAAGCGGTCGCACCGGCCGGGGAACGTCGAGGGGGTCGAGCTGACCCCGCTGCGTCGCGACCGGTACGTCACCACGGCCATCGACCGGGACGCCGGCACGGTCACCATCACGGTCCACGTGCCCGACACGGTGGGGAGCCTTGACGAGGGCGCGGAGTTCTGGCCGCTGGCCATGACCCGTGAGCTGGACGACCTGATCCTCCGCCTGCGTACCAACGAGACCGAGCTGGGCACGTGGCTCATCCGGACCGAAGGCAGCCCCGAGGCCGTGGTCGCCTACGAGCGCCTGCTGCGCGAGGACCACTGGTTGGCCAACGAGATCACGCACTACTACAAGCGCACACTGAAGCGGCTGGACGTGACCAGCCGCAGTCTGATCGCGCTCATCGAGCCGGGTTCGTGCTTCGCCGGGATGCTGGCCGAGTTGGCGTTCGCGTGTGACCGGCAGTACCTGCTCGACGACCAGGAGGCCGGTGAGGCGGGCACGGTCATGCTGACCGAGGCCAACTTCGGTTCGTTCCCCATGGGCAACGGTCTGTCCCGCCTGGAGTCCCGCTTTTACGGGGCGACCGAACACCTGGAATGGTTGCGGGACAAGGAACTCGACCGGGTGCTCGGGCCGGCCGAGGCGAAGGAGCTCGGTCTCGTCACCGATGTGCTCGACGACATCGACTGGGACGACGAGATCCGCATCGTCGTCGAGGGCCGCACGGCGTTGTCGCCGGACGCGTGTACCGGCATGGAGGCCAACCACCGTTTCGTGGGGCCGGAAACCATCGAGACC
>NZ_DASUVO010000126.1:0-10410 GCF_036378875.1 Actinophytocola sp. | reverse complement strand
GTCGAGGTACCCGTCGAAACGCTGGGGACCGCGCAGGCACAGTTCGCCGACGTCGGTAGGGTTTCCGGTGTACAGCCTGACGGGGCTCGATGTACTGAGACTGGCCGGCAACCGGCTTGCCGCGCTGCCCCCGGCGGTGTGTCGGCTCTCCGGCCTCAGCGCGCTGAACCTGAGCCGCAACCGGCTCACCGCTGTACCCGAAACGATCGGCGCACTGACCCACCTTGTCCATCTCGACCTGAGCGACAACATGCTCACCGCGTTACCCGAGGCGCTGGACGGTCTCGCCACACTCACCCGCCTCGAGGTCGCCGGGAACCCGATGAGTCCTCGGGTGCCGCCGCCGCCCGCCTTCGCGCCGGTGACCCTCGGGCGGTCATCGCAGTTCGGCGCGGTCGTGCGGGGGCTCACAACCAGCGACCTGGGTGGCAAGGACGCCATGGACTCCATGTTCGGGGACATCGCATCGCTGCCGGAGCTGACCGGTGACGAACGCACCGAGGCCGAAGACCTCGCGATCGCGATCGTGCGTGCAGGCGACCCCCGCGCCGCGCTCGCGCTGGGCGACGCCGACTGCGCCCGCGCTGTGCCGGCGCTGTTGGACATGGCCACGTCCACAGCCAACACAGCGTACGTCCGCCTGCTCGCGGCGCGCGGACTTCTCAAGCTCGGCCACGGAACCGGCCGCGCCACCGTGATCGCGATCCTGCGGGACAGCACGGCCTACCAGCACGACCGCTGCGACGCGATCCGTGTGCTGGCCGCCCATCCGGACGGCGAGACCGAGGCCGTGTTGGAGCAGGCTGCCGCCGACGCCGATCCGGAAGTCCGTTCCTGTGCGGCCTCCGCACTGTCTCGAAGTTCTGACCAGTAGGACGCCGTCGGCTCTGCTGAATCGGCAGAACCGACGGCGATCGCATCATCATCCGGCGCGTGAGGGCACCTGTGTCAGGCGATTAGCGCTGCAGTGTCAGCACACCCGGTCGGTAGGGCAGGAGGCCGTAGTCACCGCCGGAGTTGGGGCTACGTCCCTGGTAGAGGAACTGCAGGTTGCAGGGATCGATGGTCTTGGTCTGGTCGGGGTTGCTGCGGATCAGGTCGCCGTGGCTGATGTCGTTGGTCCAGGTTGCACCGCTGTTGGCCTTGCCGGCGAAGGGGTTGCTCTCGGTGGCGGCCTGCGGTGTCCACGAACCGCCCAGGCTGCTGGACGTGAACGAGCGGAAGTAGCGCCCGTTGGCCCCGATCGCCTCGACGATCATCAGGTACTGGTTCTGGCCCTGGACCTTGTAGACCTCGACCGCTTCGAACAAGTTGTTCGTCGAGTCGCTCATGATCTGTGTGTACGACGAGCCGAAGCTGCCCGGGAAGTTCCCGATGGGCATGCTGGAACGGTAGATCTTGCCGTTGTCCCCGGCGAAGAACAGGTACATGTTCGTGCCGTCACCGATGAGTGTCTGGTCGATGGGGCCCGTGCCGGAGCCGGTGATGCTCGCGGTGGAAAGCGTCTGCGGCGCAGACCATCCGTTCGGGTTGGTGGGGTCGCTCGACGTCCGGTAGCTGAACGCGGGCCCACCCCACTGGTAGGCGAGCACCCAGATGTTCCTCGGGGCGAAGTACAACAGCGTGGGTGCGACGGTGCCGGAGTTCATCGCGTTCTGGCTGGCCGAGGCCATGTCGGACCAGTTCGTGAACGTGGTGAAGTTCATCGAGCCCCACGTCGTTCCCATGTCGTGCGTCGTCGCGTAGACCAGGTGCCTGCCGTTGTGGACGACGTGGGTGAAGTCCTTGAGTGAGACCCACCCCTGCCTCGGGTTCGCCAGCGACCCCGTCGATGACCAGCGGTACGTCGACGGAAGCGAGCACGCGCCGGGGGGAGCGTCCGCCAAGCGGACGAGTTGCCACTGCTGGTTGGCCCCGTTCGAGTTGCTGTACTGGACGACGGCTGCTCCGTCCGCGGTCGACGCGCCTGTCACCTCCACGGCTTTGCCGCTGTTGTTGTTGATCAGCTTGACGTAGCCGCTGTCGGTGTCGACGAGACGGAACTGCTGGTTGGTTCCGTTGAGGTCCGTCCACTGCTGGACCTTCGCACCGTCGGCGGTCGACCGGCCGTTGACGTCGAGGATCTTGCCGGAGTTCTTCGACTTCAGCCGGTAGTGGCCGTTGCCGGAGTCCACGAACTGCCACTGCTGGTTGGCTCCGTCATGGCGGGCCCACTGCTGGATCACCGCGCCGTCGGCGGTGGACGTGCCGGCAACGTCCATCGCTTTGCCGCTGTTGCGGTTGATCAGCACATACCACGCGCTCGTGTCGACGGTTGCCGCCGACGCCGCACTCGTGTTGAGCGCGACGGCCGCGGTGGCCGTGAGGACGGTCGCGAGCAGGGTGATCAGCGCGCGCGCCACACCGCTGCGCCGGATTCGATACTTTCGGTGGGGTGCCGCCCGGAATGGAACGGTCGGTGGGGCTTGGCCCATCGAACTCATGATGGTTCTCCTTACAATATCCGGGCCGCGCGAGGCCCGATATGCGTTGCGTTATAGAGAGCGCTCCCAGATTAGTACGAGGGTGATCGCGAGGACGGCGACCAATCCGACGCGCCAGCCACGTCGTCGGCGGTCCTGCTCAGACTCGCGTTGGATCTCATGACGGGCTCCTTGTCGAGGCAAAAGCGATCACCGGGAGGACAGCGCCTGTAGTGTTAGCGCTAACATCCGAGGCCGCTGAACGCGCTCGCATCAAATAGGGCATTGGAAGGAACAGTGAACATCACCCGCCCCATGAGGTTGCCAGATTGTTTCTGAACCTTCAAGAGGTAACTGGTCAGGTGGTTTGCTGGACTTGACCGTCTCTGTGGGATGATCTTGGTGTGCGTCAGCGGCGATAGTTTCGCAGTCGCAGGCGAAGGTCGCCGCACTGCGGGCGAGAGCGCCGAACTGAAACGTCGGTCGGGATGAACTCGTCGAAACCGCCGTCGTCGGATTCGCCGTTAATCAGCCCAGCGCCGAAGTCGCCACGGGTGGGATAAACGCTTCTTTTGCGGGCCGCGCTCCGCACCTGAGCGTCGCGGGGATGACAGTGCGTCTGGAGCATGGGGAGGTGGGTCGCCTGTCGGCGGCTCAGACTACTTGTCGAGAGGTGGATCGGCGGAATCCACCGGGTGCTAACCCAAGTTCGCGTTTGAATGCGTGGGCGAAGGCGAATTCTGAGGTGTAGCCCACCTTCCTGGCCACCGTGGCTAACGGTGCGTCAGTGTCGCGCAGCATGCGGGCCGCGAGCGTCATCCGCCACCAGGTCAGGTATGCCTGTGGCGGCTGGCCGACTAGCGCGGTGAACCGTCGGGCGAAGGCCGCGCGGGACAGTCCGGCCCGGGAGGCCAGTTCCGCGACGGTCCAAGGCTGGCCGGGGTCGCTGTGGATGGCCCGCAGCCCGGCGGCGACGGCGGGATCGCGTAGTGCTGCTGCCCAGCCGGTGGTGGCGCCGTGGGCGGATTGTTCGTCGAACCAGGCGCGCAGGATGTGCAGCAGCAGCACGTCGAGCAGGGCGGGCAGCATGGCGTCGCCGCCTGGCCGTGGTTGCTCCAGTTCCTCGCCGAGCAGGTCGACGGCGGCGCGGAGCCCGGGATGGTGGCCGACCCGGGCCGGGAGGTGGATGACCTCCGGCAGGTCGCTGAGCAGCGGATGTGCCCGGGACCGGTCCAGCAGATAAGCGCCGCAGAGCATGACCGTCGCAGCGGCCGAGCTGTCTGTCGCGTGTTGGCCGGGTGAGGTCTCGGCCGGTGACGCGGCGGCGTCCATCAGCGGGGTCGAGGGGTTGTCGGCGAGGCCATGGGCGGCTCCGTGGGGCAGGAATGCCACATCCCCGACTCCGAGCGCGATCGGTGCGCCGTCGGGTGGGAACAGCCAGCACGATCCCTGCAGGACGATGTGGAAGCCGGCGCCCGCGACCGGTGGGTTTCGCATGCCGAACGGCGCCGGCCGGTGTACCCGGCCGGAGTGTGGTTGGCCGGTGCGCATGGCGGTGACCGCGTCGGAGAGCACATCCACTCGGTCAGCGTATCGCCACGCTCTCAGCGAAGACGGTCGCGCATGAACTGGAGATCCTCACGTATAGGGAGTCTCACCCAGGTCGCCATACGGTGAACTTGCCGGCGAGCTGGTCAATCGGCTCGCACGACATCATCGTCACTCATTGCGCGAACCAGGAGATCCACGTGAAGATCGCCGTCTACGGCGCCAACGGTTACCAGGGAAAGCTGGTCCTCGCGGAACTCGCCCGCCACGACATCGACATCGTGCTCGTCGGCCGCAACGGCGCGCGCCTGCGCGAGGCCGCGACGACTGCCGGAACAGTCGGTGCCGAGCAGCGGGTAGCCGACACCGACGACCACGACGCCCTCGTCGCGGCCTTCCGCGGAGCGGATGCGGTCATCAACTGCGCCGGACCGTTCACCAGCTCCGGCCCCGCCGTGATCAGCGCGGCCATCGCCGCCGGCTGCCACCACGTCGACACCGCCGGCGAGCAGCTCTACACCAAAGCGGTCTTCGACACCTTCGCCGGTGAGGCGGAGCGCGCCGGAGTCACCGTCGTCCCCTCCACGAACGACGGGTGCGTCCCCGGGGATCTGCTCGCCCATCTGGTCGCCGAGCGCGTCCAGCCGATCGAGGAGATCACCGTCAGCCACTTTGTCACCGGCGGGGGTGGGTTCTCCCGCGGCTCGCTTCGCTCGGCCGTCGAGACGCTCGACGCGATCAAGGCGGGCGGCCTCACCTACGACGACGGTGACTGGCGAATCGGCACCCCCGCCCGGCACACCTCGATCACCCTGCCCGACACCCCGCAACCGGCCGACGTGGTGAAATGCCCCTTGTCCGAGGTGGTCACCATCCCTCGCCACATAGCGGTTCGGCACGTCGAGAGCCTCGTCGACGCCGCGATCGCGGCCCAGTTGGACACCCCGCTCACTCCGCAGATCATCGACAGCCTGCCCGAAGGGCCCACCGAGGAGGACCGCCGCACCCAACGGTTCACCTACCTCATCGACGCCGTCGGCCGCGACGGCCAAACAGCCCGCGGCATCCTGCGAGGCCACGACACCTACGGCATTACCGCCGTGATCGCCGTCGAAGCCGCCCGCCGCCTGGTCGTCGACGGCGCCAAACCAGGCGTGCTCGCCCCGGCACAGGCATACGACCCGACCAGCTTCCTCAGTTTCCTCGCCCCACACGGAATCAGCTGGACCATCACCGTCTCCGACACCTCAACCCTCCAGCAGTGACACATGGTGCGCATGGCCGGCCGCGGTCTACCTCCGACCTCAACCATCAAGCGGCGGCCCGGCCTTGCGCAGCTGGTCGTCGATCAGTGCTCCCTCGGACTCGGTGATTCCGGGTCGGGAGAGCGTCATCCCCAGCGCTTCGGCGAGCGCACGGTGATGCGTGTCGACGGCGGCCTCCACGAGGTCCGTGAACTCGGCCAGGCTGGTCCGTGCGCGCCACCACGCCGTCGAGTAGACGACCCCCGCCGCGAGGAGGGCCGGCCACCACCACAGGCCAACAAGCAGGTACAGCACCGACCACCCGGCCAGCCGGACCGCCTCGGCGAACCGGGCGCGTGCGTCGAGGAGGGGTTGTCGCACGGTGTCGTTGACCAGCAGCCAGATCCGCGGCCACGCGAGCGTCACGCTGATCCAGTACTGGGCGCGGACACGTGCTTCCAGCTGCCGCAGCTGTTCGCTCATCGCGGTCGGCTGGGTCGGAAGGTAGGCCGCGATCGGCGTCTGACCGTCGCTCGCGGCGGGCGCCTCGGCGCGGGGCGTGCCGGCGGGTCGGGTCCGCAGCCACCACCGTTCCACCAGCGCGCCGACTCCGCCGGCCGTCGTGCCGATGATCCCGGCCGCGACCGCCGCCACCCCGAACGTGACGACCAGCCGCCCGAGTCGCTCGCGCAGTTCCGCCGAGGTGGCGTCGACGCGAACAGACAGCTGTTCGGCGTCCAGCGCGTGGACGTGTCCCAACGTGACCGCGCAGCCGGCGACGCCGAGGAACAGGATGCCCGGCAACCACACGCTGAGCAGCCAGCCGCTGTTGAGCCGCCTGCCGACCTCGGTGAGAATGCCCGTCATCAGGTCGCCGGCCGCATGACGGTGTCGAGCGCGGCGCACGTCGGGACGTGACCAGCGCCGTCTCGGCCTGCCCTGCGCTCGCAGCGGTCGAGCGGGCACGAATACTCGCCGACGCCGACGGAGCGTGTCTGTCTCCCGGGGATACCGGCGATGCCGGTGGTCAGCCGGTCCGCCCAGCCGCGTTGTGGGTCGGACTCGTTGTCGTGCAGCCATTTCCGTACCGGAACGCGGGCCGAGCCGCCGTCACGGACCCTGGCGACGTCCCGTTCCAGCCGGGCCAGCACCCCGGTGCGTGCCGCGGTCACACGCAGACTCGGCAGTGCGGCACACCACAGCGCCAGCTCTTGGCCCTCGGTGGGCTCGTCGGCCATTCCGTCTCCCCAACTGCCTGCGGCCCGGTTCGTGGATGGCTACAGTAACCATTCCAGCTGGGGGTGGGCATGTTCGGACGGCCGGCGGCCAGTGAGCAACTGCAGCTTCGTATCGCGCAGGCACGGGCCTTCATCGATCAGGGCCTGTCCACCGGGCGCACGGACCTGCTTCTGGTGGGGGCGCGGGAGCTGGAGAGTGCGGTCGCGCGACTGCCGACCGGCGACCCCCATCGATCCGGCTATCTGCTGTTCCTCAGCACCGCCATGTTGCAGGTGTACCGGAACTCGTCCGATGCCGGCGCGCTCGACGAGTCGATCCGCTTCGGCCAGGAGGCCCTGCGGCTGTGCCCGGCCGGGGATCCACACCGCCTCATCTACCTGACCGTGCTCAGCGAGGGACTGTCGTCCCGGTTCGAACGCAGCGATCTTCCCGAGCACGCGCGGCCCTGTGTCGAGGTGTACCGCGAGCTACTGGAGCTCGCGCCGCGCGGCTTCGCCGAGCGGGCGACCGTGCTCAACAACCTGTCTGCGAGCCTGATCTGCCTGGCCAGGAAGGCAGAGTCGCACGAGTACGCCGAACAGGCCGTACGAGTCATGGAAGAGCTGCTTGGTCTTGCCGGCACCGACTCCTCGCAACGCGGTGTCTTCCACCGCAATCTCTCCACTGCCTTGTACTGCCGTTACGAGCAGCAGGGCAACCCGGCCGACCTCGCGGCAGCCGTCGAGTCGCTGCGTGAGGCACTACGACTGCTGCCACGCGACTACTCGGAACGCCCCGCGCTCACGAAGGCGCTCGCCAGTCTGGTTCAGGAGCAGGAAAGCAAGTCCGCGCCGCCGCCGAGACCGCCCCGTGACCCGGTCAGCAGGGCGCAGGAAGCCCTCGAGCTGATCAACGAGGGGCTCGCGCGCAATGACGAACGCACGGTCTCGCAGGGCGCTGAGCTGATCAGGGCCGCGATCGAGGAACTGACCAGCGACTGCCCCGATCTCGGTGCGTACTGTTGCTACCTGGGCATCGCGTTGATCTGGCGGTTCCGGGCCGCAGGCGACCCCGCCGATCTTGCCGCGGCGGAGGCCACGATCCGGCGGGCCGTGCGGCTGTGCCACCCTGGTGATCCCAACCGGGCGCCGTTCCTCGGCTCACTCGGCGACGTGCTGGCGACCAAGTCGAACCTGAGCGACACGCTGGTCGACATCGACGCCGCCATCGAGGTGTTCCGCCAGCTCGTCGCGGAGACACCGCCCGGGCACCAGCGCCGCCCCGGCGCGCTGCACGATCTCGGACTCCTTCTGCGCAACCGCTTCCGGCACACAGTCGAACTATCCGATGTGGACGAGTCCGTCGACCTCCTGCGGCAGGCGGTTGGCGAGTTCCCATGCGAATCGCCGCACTACCCCGTAGTTCTGCACAACCTCGGCTCCGCCTTGGTCCTGCGCTTCGACCACACCGGGATGCCACACGACCTGGAGGCGGCCCGTGAGACGCTGGAAGCCGCCCTCCGCAACGGTGGCGACGAGTCGGTGCGGACCGAACTCGACCTCCTGGCCGTCAGAATGTCCGAACTGGACACACGTCAAGCCGACGAGCGGGAGCTACTGGGTCGGCTTGAGTTCGTCTCGGGGCCCGCGGACGAGCCGGTGGGACGCCCGGAGGACATCGCGACCGACAGCGCCGACATCGTCCGCTACGCCAACCGGCTTTCCGAGCTGCTCCGGCGATACGACCACGGCGGTGACGCGAGTGCGCTGGACGAGCTGGTCCGGTTGGGGCGCACCCTCGTGGCGGCGATGCCGGCGGACGCGCAGTTCGCTCCGTTGATCCACGCCGCGCTGGGTGCCGGACTGATGCGGCACTACGAGGCGACGGGTGCCGCGCGGGAACTCGACGAGGGCATCGAACAGCTTCGCCTGGCCGTCAACGCCACGCCAACCCAGGCCGCCTCGCTCATCGGCGACAGCACCGAGTCGAACCATCTGAACATTCTCGCCGCCGCGTTGGTCCGCCGCTTCGAACGCGATGGCGGCGCACGCGACCTGACGGACGCGGAGCACGCCGCACGCCAGGCCGTCGAGACGAGCGAGCCGAACTCCATTGACCGGCAACGCAATCTCGGCACGCTGGGTACCGTCTACATGCAACGGTTCCAGCACACCGGTGACCGAGGCGACCTCGACCGCGCCATCGAGATCGGCCGACAGGCCGCCGCGACCGAGGACCCGAACCTGCGTGTGACGGCGATCGGGAACCTCGGCAACCGGCTGCGCACCCGCTTCGGGCTCACCGGCGGGCGGGCCGACATCAACGAGGCCATCAGGCTGCTCCGCGCCGCGACCGACCTCGCCGGGAACCGGTCCGTGGAACAGTTCAACTTCGCGCTGGCACTGTACGACCGGGGTGACCTCGCGGAAGCCGCGCAGCAGTTCCGCCTGGTGCTCGACCAGGAAGGCGCGGACTCCCCACACCGGGCGACGACGCTGCTCGCGCTGGCCAGGACACTCCCGGATGCCGATCCGGAGATCGACGGATTGCTCGCCGAGGCGGCCGCCAGCACCATGTCACCGCCCCAGGCCCGAATGGACGCGGCCGCCCAGCGCGCGAGGCTGCTCGGCGTGCGTGCCGACTGGCCGGCGGCGACGGGTGCTTTCGCCGATGCCGTGGCACTTCTGCCGCTTGTGGCGTGGCGCGGCCTGGCCCGTTCTGACGCCGAACGCCTGTTGAGCCGCTGGCCTCTGGTGGCCAGCGACGCGGCCGCGTGCGCGATCGCGGCTGGCCAACCGGAACGCGCGGTCGAGCTACTCGACCACGGACGTTCTGTGCTGTGGGGACAGGTTTTGGACACGAGGACGGACCTCGCCGCGCTGCGGGTGGCGCACCCCGAGCTGGCCGACCGCCTGAGCGCGGTACGCGGCAGGCTCGACGAAGGCGGTGACCGGCAACGAAACCTGGCCCGCGAGTGGGAAACCGGGGTGGCGGAAGTCCGAAAGCTGCCCGGTTTCGAGCACTTCCTCCTCCCGACACCCTTCGCGCGCCTGGCCGAGGCGGCTGCCAACGGACCCGTCGTGCTGATCAACGTGAGCGAGTTCCGCTGCGACGCCCTCGTGGTCACGACCACTGGTGTGCGGCTGATCCCACTACCGGGCCTGACGGGGACGGATGCCCGAAGGCGCGCCCAGAACTACCTGGAGACCGTCGAACGGCTCAGCGCGGCCGACGGCCCTCCCGGCGTGCTGCGTCAGTCTATCTTGGACACGCTGGAGTGGTTGTGGGACAGCGTATCCGCGCCGATTCTGGCGCAGCTGCGCGGCGGACGTGTCTGGTGGTGCCCGACCGGACCGCTGGCGCTGCTGCCATTGCACGCCGCCGGTCACCACGACGAAGACAAGAGCGTGCCCGACAACGTCGTGTCGTCGTACGCGACAACGTTGCGGAGCCTGATCCGCGCCCGCCAGGTCACGCGGGCTGGTGGTACTCGACTGCTGGTCCTGGCCTGCGCGAACCGTCCACCGTATGAGCGATCACTGCCACCGCTACCGGCCGCGCAACGGGAAGCTGAGGCGTTGGCCCAGCGGTTTCCAGGTAGCACGGTGGTCACCGATGCCACCAGGGCACAGGCCGTGCGGTCACTCGCGGAGCACGCGTACGCGCACATCGCCTGCCACGGTGGGCAGAACCTGGCCGACCCGAGCCAGGGCGCGCTGTACCTGGCCGACGAGCCACTGCGGGTCGATGATCTAGCACGTCTCGATCTCGAGCACGCGGAACTGGCCGTCCTCACGGCGTGCCGCACCGCCGTCGGCGGGACCGGGCTACCGGACGAGTCCATCCACCTCGCGGCGGCCCTGCAACTGGCCGGCTTCCGCCATGTCGTGTCCACACTCTGGTCCATCGGCGACGAGACGGCGTACGAGGTCACCGAG
>NZ_DASUVO010000125.1:0-101954 GCF_036378875.1 Actinophytocola sp. | reverse complement strand
GCACAACCCGCCTCGCGGGCAGTCAGGCACAACCCGCCTCGCGGGCAGTCAGGCACAACCCGCCTCGCGGGCAGTCAGGCACAACCCGCCTCGCGGGCAGTCAGGCACAACCCGCCTCGCGGGCGGCGCTGCGCGCCTGTGCCCGCGAAGCACAGCATGAACCGCCGGGGAGTTAAGCGACCGACGGGAGGGTGTCACCCGCGTACGCGGCATCCACGTCGCCGGTTTCGCCGGCCTGTGCCGCGCGGCGGCCGAGGATGAACACGTAGGCCAGGAACGCGAGTTCAGCCAGCACCCCGATCCCGATCCGGGCCGCGGTCGGCAGGCCCGACGGGGTCACGTATGCCTCGATGACGCCGGACACCAGCAGCACGCATACGAGCCCGAGCGCGATGGCGACCACGGTTCGGCCGTGGGCGGCCAGTGCCTCCGCGCGGGTTCTGCCTCCGGGATCGACCACGACCCAGCCCAGGCGCAAACCCGTGCCGGCGGCCACGAAGACGGCGGTCAGCTCGAGCAGGCCGTGCGGGGTGATGAGTCCGAAGAAGACCTCGCCGCGGCCCGCGGCGATCATCAGGCCGGCCGACACGCCGAGGTTGGCCGCGTTGGCCGCCAGGATCAGCACGACCGGCACCCCGAGCAGCACGCCCAGCACGAGCGCGCCCGCGGCGAGCCAGGCGTTGTTGGTCCACACCTGAGCGGCGAACGACGCCGCCGGTCCGGACGAGTAGTACGTCTCGAAGTCGCCACCCGGTCGGGTCATGGCGCGGATCTCCTCCGGCGCCGCGATCGTCGCCTGTACCTCCGGGGTGGCGGCGACCCACGCCGCGAGCACACCGCTGAACAGCAGGAAGACCACCGCGGTGAGCCCCCACCAGCGGCGGCTGTGGTACATCGCGGCGGGCAGCCGCCGGGCGAAAAACGTCCCGATCTCGCGCCACGTCGGGCTGGGCGCCCCGGTCACCGCCGCCCGCGCCCTGGCCACCAGCGACGACAAACGCCCGACGAGCACCGGGTCCGGCGCCGTGGCCTGGACGATCGACAGGTGCGTCGCGGCTCGTTGGTACAGCGTGACGAGCTCGTCCGCCTCCGGTCCGCGCAGCCGCGCGCCCTGCCGGAGCAACTCGGTCAACCGGTCCCACTCGGCCTGGTGGGAGGCAACGAAAACGTCCACGTCCATCGCGGCCCAGCCTATCGCCGCCCGCAGGCGTTCCGGCGCGGATCACGAAATGGCGTTCACCCCGGCCCGAGGTGTCGCAGTGGGCCGGGGTGAACGTTGCCAACTGATCAGGCGGTGGTGCAGGCGACGTCGTTGAGGGTGAACGACGTGACCGGTGCGTTGCTGCCGGAGTAGGTGCCGTTGAAGCCGATGCCGACCGAGGCGTTCGGTGCGATCGTTCGGTTGTAGTCCATGTTCACGGCCGACACTGCCGCGCTGCCGGGCGCCTGGGTCCAGGTCGCGTTCCAGCCCTGGCCGACACGTTGGTCGCCGGGGAAGGTGAACTTGAGCGTCCAGCCGGTGATCGGCGTCGTGCCGGTGTTGGCGATCGTCACGTTGCCGGTGAAACCGCTGCCTCCGCCCCAGTTCTGGGTCTGGTAGGTCACGCGGCACGGGCCGGTGACCGGGCCCGCCTGGGTGGTCACGGGGACCGCGCCGGAGTTGGCCGAGGTGTTGCCCGCCGCGTCCCTGGCGCGCACGGCGAACCGGTAGGTGCTCGACGGTGAGAGCCCGGTCGCGGTGAACGAGGTCGTCGCGCTGTTGCCCACCGGGGTGAACGTGCCGCCGCTCGCTCCTGGCGCGCGGAGGATCTCGTACCCGGTCACGCCGACGTTGTCGGTCGAGGCGCTCCAGCTCAGTGCCGCCGAACTGGAGGTCACGCCGGGCGCGGTCGGGGTGCCCGGGGTGGTCGGCGCCTGCGTGTCGACCGTCCCTCCACCGTAGATCGTCGCTTCCCGCGCGGTCTGCCGGATCCCGTTGGCGCCGTTGAAGATTCGCTGGCCCCACGAGGTGAGCTGCGCCGGGTTGAAGTTCGTCACCATGTCCAGGTACTCGACGCCGCCGCCGTTGCCGCTCCACGACCAGCCGATGTAGCCGAGCCCTCGGGCCTGTGCCTGCGCCATGATCGTGTCCTCGTCCGGGTTGCCGTCCGAGTGGTTGTGCCCGAACTCCCCGACCACCAGCGGCAGGTTGGCGGTGCGGAACGCGTCGAAGTAGGCGTTGATCTCCGCCGCCGTGTCGTACACGCCGTACATGTGGATCGAGAAGACGGTGTTGCGGTCCGGGTCCGCGGCGAAGACCGTCGCGGCGTTGTCACGCATGATGTTCTGCCAGTCCTGGCCCCACATCGGCGCGTCGACCATGATCAGGTGGTTGAACCCGTTGGTGCGCAGGCGGTTGACGGCGTTCGACGTGGCCGTCGCCCACGTCGAGCTCACCTGCTGGTTGTTGCCGAACGGCTCGTTGCCGATGTTGATGACGACGTGGCTTTCCTCGCCGACCAGCTCACTCTTCTGACTGATCCAGTAGGACACCGCCTGGTCCAGGGTCGCCGCGGCGCCCTCCTCACCGAAGCCCGTGGTGTCGTGCGCCTCCAGCACGCAGATCAGCCGGTTCTGCTTGCACAGGTCCACGATCGCGCCGACGTCCGTCGACGGACCCCACCGCTGCCCACTGCCGAGCACCACCCGGACCGTGTTCGCGCCGAGGCTCTTGATGTTCGCGAACGAGGACGTCTGGTTCGTGTACCAGACATGCGGGTGGCTCACGCCACGCATCACGAACGTCGACCCGTTGGCCTCCACGATGCGCGTGCCGTTCACCCGCAGCCCGACCGGGACGGACTGGGCTCCTGGCACATGGACGAGCATCGAGCACAGGACGGCGAGCACGGTCACGACTGCCGCCCGAAGAACAACTCTGTTCATTCGGTTCCTCGATCCTTCGATTCCTGGGAGCGCTCCCAGAATAACCCGATGTCAATGGGCGGGCGCCACTGTCGCACAGCCGCGACCACATCGTGCCCACCGCCGGATTGCGACCAATGTCCCGGTCCGTGCCACCGGAAATTTCGGCTTCGGAGTGTCCGAGGACGGTGTTGCCATGGCCCACGGGTGTGGGTCACTATGGGAACAAGCTCTGGGAGCGCTCCCAATAGTGGCGCTGCCGCCGCACTCAACGAGGAGTCGCGATGAGGCGTCTCGTTCGGGCCGTGATGACCGTGAGCCTGCTGGCAGGCGGGTTGACCGCCGGGATCGCCGCACAGCCGGCCCAAGCGGCCGTGACATGCGAGAAGTTCGCCACCGTCGCCATCCAGGGTGGACGGTACAACGTCCAGAACAACCTGTGGGGCGCGGACACGGCTCAGTGCATCGACACCACGGCGTCCGGCTTCACGGTGACGCAGGCCAACCACAACAAGCCGACCAACGGCGCGCCGGCGGCGTACCCGTCGGTCTACTTCGGTTGCCACTACGGGAACTGCACGGGCGGCAGCGGCCTGCCCCTCCAGGCCAGCACCGGCACGTTCACCGGGCTGCGCAGCAGCGTGTCCATGAGCTACCCGAGTTCGGGCACGTGGAACGCGTCCTACGACCTCTGGTTCGACCCGACCCCGCGCACCGACGGCCAGAACACCGGCGCGGAGATCATGATCTGGCTCAACCACCAGGGCTCGATCCAACCGATCGGGTCGCGGGTCGGCTCGGCCACCCTGGCCGGCGCCACCTGGGACGTCTGGTTCGGCAACGTCGGCTGGAACGTGATCTCCTACGTGCGGACCTCGGCGACCCCCTCGCTCGACTACAGCGTCAACGAGTTCTACAGCGACGCCGTCAACCGCGGCCACGCCCAGCGCAACTGGTACCTCACGAGCATCCAGGCCGGCTTCGAGCCGTGGATCGGCGGCGCCGGACTCGCGGTCAACGCGTTCTCGGTGACCAGCGGAGGCACCCAACCACCGCCGCCTCCCCCACCGACCGGGACCTGCCGCGTCACCTACGCGCCGACCTCGTGGCAGAACGGCTTCACCGCCAACGTCACCGTCGCCAACACCAGTTCCAGCACGGTCAACGGCTGGACGCTGGCGTGGACCTTCGCGGGCAACCAGCAGATCACCAACGGGTGGAACGCCACCATCACGCAGAACGGAAACGCCGTCACCGCACGGAACCTGAGCCACAACGGCGCGATCGCCCCGAGCGGCAACCAGGCCTTCGGCTTCCAGGGCACCTACTCCGGCACCAACAACACCCCGTCGAGCTTCACGCTCAACGGCACCGCGTGCACCATCGGTTGAGGGAGAAGTGATGCGCACTCGAACACTGCTCGTCGCCGTGCTCACCGCGCTGACGACCGGTTCCGCGGCGGGCGTCGCCGCCGAACCGGTCGGTGTGCGGGCGGTGCCGCCGACGCCCACGGTCGCCAGCACGGTGGCGACCGGCCTGGCCTCGCCATGGGGTACGGCGTTCCTCCCGGACGGTTCGGCACTCGTGTCCGAGCGGAGCACCAGGCAGATCAAGCGAATCGCGAACGGCACGGTCACCACGATCGGCACCGTCCCGGGTGTCGTCCCCGGCGGTGAGGGCGGGTTGCACGGCCTGGCCGTCAGTCCGAACTTCGCCACCGACCGGTTGGTGTACGCGTACTTCACCGCGGCGAGCGACAACCGCGTGGCGCGGATGACGTTCAACACCACCCTGGGCCAACCGCAGGTGATCGTCTCCGGCATCCCGAAGGCGTCGATCCACAACGGCGGCCGGCTGGCGTTCGGCCCGGACGGCATGCTCTACATCTCCACCGGCGACGCGGGCCAGTCCGGCAACTCGCAGAACCCGTCCTCGCTCGGCGGCAAGATCCTCCGGGTCACGCCGACGGGCGCGGCCGCGCCGGGCAACCCGACCGCGGGCAACCGGATGTGGAGCATGGGCCACCGCAACGTGCAGGGCCTCGCGTTCGACAACGCCGGCAGGCTGTTCGCGAGCGAGTTCGGCCAGAACACCTGGGACGAGCTGAACCTCATCCAGGCCGGCCGCAACTACGGGTGGCCGACGGTCGAGGGCATCGCCAACAACCCCAACTTCGTCAACCCGCTGGTGCAGTGGCCGACGTCCCAGTCCTCGCCGTCCGGCATCGCCTTCTCCCGCAACACGGTGTGGGTGGCGTCGCTGCGCGGCCAGCGGCTGTGGGCGGTGCCGGTACTGAACGGGGCACTCGACGGCAGCCCGGTGAACTTCTTCAACGGCACCCACGGACGGCTCCGCATGGTCACCACCGCACCGGACGGCTCCCTCTGGCTGATGACCAACAACACGGACGGCCGAGGCACCCCACGCCCAGGCGACGACCGAATCCTGCGCCTGACGTTCTAGTGAGCAGACCGTGAGCCGGGGCTCGGGCTGCGCTAGTTCCTGCCGGGCTGGTTGTTGCCCCTGCCGTTGCCCGGGCTCTCGGACGACACCACCTGGTCGGAGTTGATCAGTGGGGTGCCGTCGTCGGACACGGTGATCTCGTGCTGGAGGGTTTCGCTGACCTTGCCGCGGCCTTCCTGGGTGTACTCGATCTGGACCACGACCGTGCTCCCGTCGACACGGGGCGCGCCGGTGATGCGGAGATCCTTGACACCGGCCCAGTACGCCTCGAACTCGGGCCGGTTCTGTCCCTGCAGGTTCGGGCCGAGCAGTGCCCACGCGCTGTCGACGTCCTCCGGCAGCAGCGTGTAGAAGTCGGTGACGACCCGCTGGAACGCCTCGGCGTCGGGGGCGGGCGGCGGCTCCGACGAGCTGCTGGACTCGGTGGTGGTCGACGTCGTGGTCGGTGGTGTGGTCGAGGGCGGGGCCGTGGGTGAGTCGGCCGACGACGTGGCCGGCGGCGGGCTGAACGCGTTCGGTCTGTTGTCCTCCGGTTGTCTACTTGCGACCAGGAGGGTGAGCAGGCCCACCGCGAGCAGACCGACCGCGGCGAAAGTGAGGCGTCGCCACCGGGCGGCGGGTGTCCTCGGCACGACGGGGTCCATGTCGTCCAGCGTGGGGTCGCTCTCGACGTCCGTGATCGGGACGGGCTGGGTGTCGGAGTCGTCGAACGGGTGGTCGGTGACGACGTCCTCGAGTGTCTCCGCGACCTCGGACATCGTGGGCCGCGCGGCGGGATCGTCGCGGAGCATCTCGGTCAGGACCCCGGTCAGCGGGCCGGCGTGGCGGGGTGGCGGCGCCTTGCCCTCGGCGACGCGTTCGAGCTGGGCGACCGGGTTGCCGGCCCGGCCGAACGGCGGCTCGCCCTCCACCGCCGCGTAGAGCGTGGCGCCCAGGGAGAACACGTCCGACGCCGGCGTCGGCGGCTCACCCCACGCCGCTTCCGGGGACAGGAACGCCGGGGTGCCGGCCACCAGCCCGTCGCCGGTGACGTCGCCGCTGTACTGCGAGAGGCCGAAGTCGGTGATCTTCGCGCCGCCCTCCGGGGTGAGCAGGACGTTCCCCGGTTTGACGTCACGGTGCACGATCCCCGCGGCGTGCGCGGCGGCCAGCGCGGACGCGATCGCGGCACCGATGCGGGCGACACGCGTCGGCGACAGCGTGCCGTACTCCGCGATGGCGGAGTCCAGGCTCTCGGCCGCCAGATACTCCATGACCAGCACGGGGTGACCGATGTCGTCGGACGTGACGTCGAACACGGCCACCGCGTTGGCGTGCTGGAGCCGCGCCGCGATGCGCGCTTCCTTGAACACCCGTTGCCGCGCCCGTGTCGCGTCGTCGTCTGGCAGCCCGGGCGGCAGTCGCAGCTGTTTGAGCGCTACCTCCCTGGCCAGGCGCAGGTCGTCAGCCTGCCACACCACGCCCATCGCGCCGGCGCCCACCGCCGACCGCAACCGGTAACGCCCCGCGACCACCCGACCCGCACCCCACATCGCACCTGCCACCGCCGCATTGTCGTTGACGACCGTCCAGACGCCAACCTTCGTCCGTTGGAAATGAGCGCGGTAGGGCAGCACGAGCTGGGGGGAACAACCGGCGCCCTACCGCGCTCGACCGGGCGGCGGTGAGGGGGGTTCCGCCGCGCGGTTGGCTGGGGCCGTGACACAAGACTGCGCCGACTTCGCGGGCGGTACATCCGGAAACCTACGTAGCCGGTACGGAATTTGGGCGCAAAGGCTCACGGAGCGGAGTGTTGACTGCGCGCTCCGTCACCACTAACGTCCAGAGGAAAGCGCTTTCCAGTGAGGGACACCCACGATGTCCGAGCTGTCCAGGCGAAACCTCTTGATGGGCACCGCTTTCGCGGGCGCCTTCGGCTTACCGCGTCCGAAGGTTATCACCCCACCTGACCACGGTGAGGTGGGGCAGGCACGCTGGCTCGACGGGCGTGCACCGGCGGCCACGCCGGGCGTCACGTGGGGCATGCCGTGGCCGAGGGGCCGGTTCCCCGCCGGCCAGGACTTCACGGTGTCCACGGTGGACGGTGCGCCGGTACCCGCACAGACCTGGGTGACCGGCTACTGGCCGGACGGCTCGGTCAAGTGGACCGCCCACGCGATGGGCCAGCAGGCCGCGACAGCGGCGAGCTACCGGGTGGCTCCCGGCCAGCCGGTAGCGCCGGCCACCCCGGTGACGGTGTCGACGAACCGCGACACGGTCGACGTCGACACGGGCGCGATCCGGGTGCGGTTGGGTCGGCGCGGCACCGCGCTGGTGCGTTCGATCGCACGCGGTGACCGGGAGATCGCCCGTGATGGCGAACTGGTGGGCCTGCGGACCGACAGCGCCGACGACGCTTCGGCCCGGCGTGAGTCCTTCACCAGCGTCATCCGGTCCGTTCGGGTCGAGCAGTCCGGACCGGTGCGGGCGGTCGTGCGTGTCGAGGGCACGCACCGGGTCGGACGGCGGGAGTGGCTGCCGTTCGTGGTGCGCCTGTACTTCTACGCCGGCGGCGACGGCGTGCGAATGATCCACACGTTCGTCTTCGACGGTGACCACGAACGCGACTTCATCGCCGGGCTCGGTGTCCGCTTCCACGTCCCGCTGACCGACGAGCCGTACAACCGGCACGTCCGTCTGGCCGGCGCCGGGGACGGTGTGCTCGCCGAGGCCGTACAAGGAGTCACGGGACTGCGGCGCGATCCGGGCGCCGCGGTCCGAACCGCCCAGATCGCCGGGCAGCGCACGCCGGACATCGGTACCTGGGCCACGACCGTGTCCAACCGGATCCAGTACATCCCGACGTGGGGCGACCACTCGCTGCGGCAGCTGTCCGCGAACGGCTTCCAGATCCGCAAGCGCACGAAGCAGGGGCGCGGCTGGGTCAGCGTGCACGACGGCGGCCGAGCCTCGGGACTCGGTTACATAGGCGGGCCGAGCGGTGGGTTCGCCTTGGGAATGAAGGACTTCTGGCAGCTGCATCCCACACAGGTGGACATCCGCGGCGCCGCAGGAGAGGTGGCCGAGCTGACGCTGTGGCTGTGGTCGCCCGACGCGACGCCGATGGACCTGCGCTCCTACCACGACGGCATGGGCCAGGACACGTTCGCGAAGCAGCTGCAGGGGCTTGAGGTCACCTACGAGGACTACGAGCCCGGCTACGACACACCGCAGGGAATCGCCCGCACCAGCGAACTGATGTTCTGGGCGCTCCCGGGCACGCCGAGCGTGGAGCGGTTCGCCGAGCTGGCGGCCGCGGTCCGCACTCCCCCGCTGCTGATGGCGCCGCCGGCACACCTGCACGCGGCGGGCGTGTTCGGCGACTGGGCGCCGGTGGACCGGTCCACCCCGGCCAGGGCACGGATCGAGGACCGGCTGGACTTCCTGTTCGAGTTCCACCGCGGCCAGGTCGAGCAGCACGGCTGGTACGGCTTCTGGGACTACGGCGACGTGATGCACACCTACGACAACGACCGGCACGTGTGGCGGTACGACGTCGGCGGGTTCGCGTGGGACAACTCCGAGCTGTCCACGGACATCTGGCTGTGGTACCAGTTCCTCCGAAGTGGACGGTCGGACGTGTTCAGGATGGCCGAGGCGATGACGCGGCACACCGGTGAGGTGGACGTCTACCACCTCGGCCGCTTCGCCGGGCTCGGCACGAGGCACGGCGTGCGGCACTGGGGCGACAGCGCGAAGCAGCTGCGGATCAGCACCGCCGCCAACCGCCGGTTCTACTACTTCCTGACCGCCGACGAGCGCGTCGGCGACCTGATGCGCGAACTGATCCACACCGACCGCACGTTCCTGGCGGTCGACCCGATCCGCAAGATCCGCACTGAGCCGTACACGCCGGACCCGCACGCGCTGAGCATCGGCTTCGGCACCGACTGGGGCGCGCTGGCGGCGGCGTGGCTCACCGAGTGGGAACGCGGCGGCGACCCGCTCGCCCGGCAGCGGCTCGAGTCCACGATGCGCACGATCGGCGCGCAGACCAACGGTTTCGTGCAGGGCAGCGCGCTGTACGACCTGGACACCGGCGAGTTCGCGGTGGCGGCCCCGCCCGCGGTCAGCGTCTCGCACCTGTCGGCGGTGTTCGGCCTGGTCGAGATGTGCAGCGAACTGGTGGACCTGCTGGACGTGCCCGAGTTCAGACGCGAGTGGCTGCGGTACTGCCGCTTCTACAACGCGACCGCCGCCGAACAGACCGCCGAGTTCGGCGCATCGTTCGGCAACCTGAACCTGCGACAGGCACACGCCCGGCTCACCGCGTACGCCGCGGCCAGAACCGCCGACGCCGCACTGGCCGCCCGCGCGTGGCAGGAGTTCCACGCGGGCGCCGCCGGCTACGGGCCGAACGTCTCCTGGCAGACCACGCGGGTCGAGCCACCAACGGTGCTGACACCGAGGGACGAGACGGACTTCGTCTCCACCAACGCCTCCGCCCAGTACGGCCTGGCCGCGATCCAGTGCCTGGCACTGGTCGGCGACCACCTCACCTGACGGTGCTCACCTCGCGGCATGAGTGTCCCATTCGATCGAACTCGCGTGAGAAAGTTGTCCACAGGCCTTGCTGACCAGGGGTTTTGTCTCTGTGGGTTGGTACGATGGCCTCGGGGTGGCCCCCCGGGTATGGGTGGGGGATGCCTGCGCAACCATCTGTGTTGGCGTTGATCATGAATCGCTTGTCCGCGGCCCGTCGGCGTCGGTGTCCCATGGGTGCCCTTTGGGACGCTGAGCGTCCCGAGGTGCCCTTCAGGGCATACGGCCGGACCGCGCCAGGCCGAACGACGGGCGGCGATGTCACCGGAAGCCCAGTTCGCGGCCGGCCTCGGCGAACACCTCCAGCGCGCGGTCGAGGTGGTGCTTCTCGTGGGCCGCGGTGACAGTTGTGCGGATCAGGGCGTGGTTGGCCGGTACGGCGGGCGGGAGTACGCAGTCGGCGTGGACACCGCTGTCGAGTAGCCGCCTGGCGAACTGTCGGCAGACGAGTTCGTCGCCGATGTTCACCGGGACGACCGTGGTGCCCGCGGTGCCGGTGTCGAAGCCCAGAGCGGACAGGCCGGCGCGCCAGTACGCGGTCAGTTCCCGCAGCTTCGCGACCCGGTCGGGCTCGGCGGCGAGGATCTCCAGCGCGGCCGCGGCGGCGGCCACAGCGGGCGGTGCGATGGCCGAGGAGAACCGGCCGTGGAAGCGCACGTAGTCCACCAGGTCCGCCGGGCCGGCCAGCCAGCCGCCCACCGACGCGAGGCTCTCCGACAGGGTGCCGGTGAGCACGTCGGCGCAGCCGAGCACGCCCAGCTCCTCCTCGACGCCCCGGCCCGTCGGGCCCGCGGTGCCGAGCCCGTGCGCGTCGTCGACCGCGAGCGGGACGCCGTGCCGGTCGCAGATCTCCCGGAGCTCGCGGAGCGGCGCGAGGTCGCCGGACATCGAGTACACGCCGTCGACCATGACCATCGCCGGCGCGCCCGCCGTGGCCAGCTTCTGGTCCAGGTCGGCGACGTCGTTGTGCCGGAACTGGACGAACCGGCCGCCGCCGACGGCGACCCCGTCGTACACGCAGGCGTGGCACTCCTCGTCGGCGACGAGCACCGTGCCCGGCCGCAGGAACGCCGACAGCAGACCGATGTTCACCTCGTAGCCCGTCGCGAACAGCAACGCGTCCTGACGTCCGACGAACCGGGCGAGCGCACGCTCCAGGTCGCGCTGTGCCGGTGTCGAACTGTTCAACCGCGAGACGCCCTGCGCGAGCGCGGCGGCCGCGGTCGCCTCGCGTACTCGCGGGTCGGCGGTCAGCCCGAGATAGTCGTTGGCGCCCAACATGATCAGCTCACGGCCGGCGTGCTCGACGGGGTGGAACGGCATCAGGTCGGCGTCGGTGACCTGGCGGGTCCGGTCGAACTCGCGTGCCTTCGCGAAGACATCGCCGTGCCGGGTGGCGGCGGGCGCGGGCAGCAGCTCGGCCAGGTGCGCCAGCTCGGCCAGCACTTCGTCGCGTGGCGTGCTGAGGTCGACGAGGCAGGCCAGCTCGTCGACGCCGGCGGCGGCCAGCCGCTCGACCCGGGCGGCCACGTGTGTGGCCATGCCCGAGGACGCGCGGAGGTCCAGCAGGACGGTGAAGTGCCCGGGATCGTGACCGTGCGCGGCTCGGGCGTTGCGGTACGCGGCGATCTTGGTGCCGAGCTTGGCGGTGTCCTGGAACGACAACGGCGTGAGGACGTGTGCGCCGGCGGCGCCGGCCTGGGCGAACCGGTCGGTGCCACCCACGCACAGCAGCCACGGCCCGCCCCGCCACATCCGGCGGACCTTGCGGGCGCCGGCCAGCAGCTCGTGCTGGTACTCGGCGGCGAAGGCGAGGTCGACGCGGCCGTGCGAGAGGTTGTCGACGACGGTCCACTCCTGTGCGGTGGACACCGCGTCGCGGTCGGGCACGACGACGCTGCCGGGGCGGATCCGCAGCCGGCTGGTGGTCGTCGCGAGTGCCGCGCCGAGGACCGCCGGGGTGGGGAACGGGCCGCCGAACCGGGGGAAGTTCCGTTCCGGCACCCAGATCGCATGGAACCCGCGCTCGTCGGCGAACCTGGCGCACTCCAGGAACAGCGCGTGCTTGCCGGTGTCCTCCGGGTCGCTGGCGAAGCAGAAGAGGCTGAGCCGGACGTTCGTCGCGGGTGCCGGCTCGGCGGTCGTCAGCTCCTTGTGGGCCGCGCTGACGAGGAGCGTCGACTCCGCCAACCCGTGGCAGGGCAGGAAGCTCTCCGGCCGGAACCCGGCCGGCGCGAAGTGCCGCGCGAACCGGTCGAGCACGGCCGGGTTGACCGGTTCCGCGCCGACGAGGGCCACGTCCCACCGGCTCAGGTCGAGGTCCTCGACGTCGGCCGGTGCGACCTTCCGGACGGCGTGCTCGTAGCAGAGGTTGGGCCCGCCGCTGACCGCCCGGCCGCTCTCGGCGACCGTCCGCAGCCAGGCGAGCGGGTCGCGGAGGAACGCGGTGGGTGACATCAGGGTGACCGGGCAACCCGTGTGGACCGGGGCCAGCAACGCACCGACGAGGCCCATGCCGTGGTGGGGCGGCAACCAGGACACGACGTGGTGGTCGGGCTCGGCGCCGAACGCGTGCGCGATCGCATCGAGGTTGTGCATCAGGTTCGCGTGGCTGACCGCGACTCCGCGCGGTGACCGGGTGGTTCCGGAGGTGTACTGGAGGAACGCGATGTCGTCGCCGCCCGGCCGGACCGGCTCCGCGATCGGCTCGCCCGGCGCGTCGCTGACCAGCCGGGTGAGCGTGCCGTGCTCAAGGCAGTAGGCCTCCGGCGCCAGTACTGCGGTGGCGTCACAGTCGGCGGCGAGTGCCGTGAACGCGGCTGTGCCCGCCGCGCTGGAGGTGTACGCGGCGGGCACGGGTATGCGGGCGGCGAGGAGGCAACCGAAGAACGCGGTCACGAACGGCGGTCCGAAGACCGACGGGACCAGCACGCGGTCGCCGGGGGCGGTGGCCGACGCGACGGTGAAGGCGATCGTGGCGGCCCGCCGGTACAGCTCGCCGTAGTCGAGCGTCTCCCCGGTCAGGTAGGTGTAGGCGGGCCGGTCCGGCGTCTGCTCGGCTCTGGCCACCAACACGTCGACGAGCGTCGTGCCACGATCCCCCATGTCGCGTCCCCCTTGCGTCCCAGGGGGACTACGGGATCATGCCGCGTCGGGTCGCGTCAACTGGCGATTCGCCCAGGATGGTTCGCCGCACTGTGGACGCCAGGTGCCGAGGTGTGTCCACTGCCGACCCCATGAGTAGTACATGAGGATCGTGGGGCGGTGGCACCGTGGACACGGCTGTGGGGTCGAGTTGATTCTCACCTCGTCCTCCTCCAACTCTGGAAGTACTACGAGGCTGCCGCGCCCGACCGCACGGGCGAACCGGGGAAGATACGTAAACCGCTACGTAGATCCGCGCCCGGCCAGCCACGAGGCGACCTGGGTACGGGACGTGAAACCGAGCTTGACCAGGATGTTCTCGACATGGGTCTCGACGGTGCGCCGGCCGATGACCAGCGTCGCGGCGATGTCCTTGTTGCTCATCCCCTGTGCGACCAGTTCGGCGATCTCCTGCTCACGGCGAGTCAGCCCGCTGGACTCGGCGGCGCGGGCGTGCCGGGTGGTCGCCTTGACCGGCTTCTCCTCCAGGACGTACTGGATCACCTCGTCGAGCCCGTGGTCGGCCCCGATGGCGAAGGCGGTGTCGAAGGCCTCGGCGCCCAGTGCCTCCCGGGCCCGCCCGGCGCACTGCTCGTCGAAGCCCTGGTACGGGCTCATCTCGCCGACGCGGGCGCCGGACAGCCGCCAGACGGCGTTCGCGCAGCCGAGCAGCCGGGCCACCCGCTCGTGCTCGCCGGCGGACGAGTGGCACCACGCCAACGCCTCGACGAGGAACGCGAGCAGGGTGCGGTCGGTCAGTCGCAGAGCGACGGCCTCGCGCAGGAGTTCCGCGCCAGAGCGGTGCTGGCCCGCAAGCCAGCGGTGGACCGCGACCGCCCACAGCGCGTAGCCCCGCGACCACCGGGCCTGGTGCCGTTCGGTGAGCGCGAGGGCCTCGGCGGCGGCCTCCTCGCCGCGCGGGTCCTGGAGGAAGAACCGTACGGCGGCGAGCAGGATCAGTGTGTCGAACACCAGAAGCGGGTTGCCGGCCACGCGGTACCCGACCAGTGCCCGCTCCAGCGACTCGGCGCCGCCGGGCAGGTCACCGGCGAAGAACGTCGCCATCCCCGTGCACTCCGCGTGCGCGGCGCGGAGCTGGTCGTCGTCGAGCTCCTCGGCCAGTTCCGCCAGCTCGGCCAGCATGTCCCGCGCGGTGTCGCCGGCGCCGGTCTGGATCGCCAGGAACGACGCCGCGTACAGGGCACGGGCCCGCACCATGGTGCGCTCGCGGAAGAGCTCGAGCCCTCGGCAGAGGTACTGGTAACCCTCGAGCACGAAACCGGCGCCGTACCAGAAGTTCCACAGTGACGCCGCGATGTCCAGCGCGTGGCCGGCCTGGTCCGGTGTGGACAGACAGTGGTCGAGCACGGACCGTAGGCTCGGGTGCTCGCGCCGCAGCCGCACCAACCAGTCCAGCTGCCCTGGCCCGAACCCCTCCTGCCGGTACCGCCGCGCCAGGTTCGCGTAGTAGTCCGTCTGCCGGTCCAGTACGCCCTGCTCCCCGTCCCGCTCGACGAGCTTGCCGGTGGCGTACTCGCGGACGGTCTCCAGCATCTGGTACCAGGCCTGCCGGCCGAACGTGCCGTCCTTTCTGGACAGGACCGATTTGTCGACCAACCCGCTGAGGACGTCGAGCACGCTCGTGTCACGCACCTCGCCGACGTACTCGGCGGCGTCGAGGTCGAACCCGCCCGGGAACACCGACAGCTGCGCCCACAGCCGCTGCTCGTCCGACGAGCACAGGTCGTAACTCCAGTCGATCGTGGCCTCGATGGTCCGCTGTCGGGGCGACGCGGTCCTCGGGCCGGCGGTGAGCAGGCCGAAGCGGTCGACGAGCCGGGCGTCGAGCTGGTCGACCGACAGGACCCGCAGGCGGACCGCGGCGAGCTCCAGGGCGAGTGGGATGCCTTCGAGTCGCCGGCAGACCCTGGACACCGCCGCGCGGTTGGCGGCGGTGAGCTCGAAGCCGGGCAGCACCGCGGCGGCTCGCTCGACGAAGAGCGTCACCGCGTCGAACCGCGTCGCGTCGCCGTCGATGTCGGTCGGCACGGTGAGCGGGTCGAGGTGGAGAATGTGCTCGCCCTCCGTGTGCAGTGCGTGCCGGCTCGTGGCGAGCACCCGAAGACCACCGGCGGCGGCGAGGAGCTTCTGCACGAACATCGCGCACTCGTCGGTCAGGTGCTCGCAGTTGTCGAGCACCAGCAGCAGTTGCCTGTCCTCCAGGTACTCGGCGAGCGCGGCGGTCTGGTCGGCCGTGCTCCGCAGGCCGAACACGGTCGCCACGGTGTTCGCCAGCAGGTGCGGGTCACGCAGGTGAGCCAGTTCGACCAGCCACACGCCGTCGGGGCAGCCCCTGCGTATCTCGTCGGCGATCCGCAACGCGAGCCGGGTCTTGCCGACCCCGCCAGGGCCGGTCACCGTCAGCAAGCGGGCCGCCGCGAGGAGTCGCTTCGCCTCGCTCAGCTCACGCCGCCTGCCGACAAAGCTGGTCAGCTCTGCCGGCAGGTTACCGACACTGCGGCGCGGCCCGGCGCGCATGGGACCGAGTGTATGTCCGAATCGCCGTTATGCGACCCGGTCGTAGCCGAGCGGTCCTGTCCACTCCGTACGGTTACCTGTCAACCGCCGATGTCGGCCTGCGGACCCGCGTAGGTGCGCAGCAGGCCCGGCACCGAAGCGGCCGGGTCGAGCGTGTAGGCGTAGAAGGACGACGGGGTGAAGGCCGAACCGCCGGTCTCCTGCTGGCCGCTCGAGTTGACCACGATGCTGCCGGACTGCCGCAGCTGGGCGGCGTCGTCCCGGTAGTACGGGTCCTTCACGTTCTCGAAGTAGCTGTTCTCCAGCACCATCTTCGTCGCGCCGCGGGAGTAGTTGCCGTACGACCGGACGTTCTGGAGGTAGTTGTTGTAGAGGTGGGCGTATGCGACGTTGTCGGTGCTCGGGTTGCGCTGGTTGGTGTCGCGGATCCAGTTGTGGTGGATGGTCATCCGCGCGGTCACGTTGGTCGTCCACCCGATGCCGAACGACTTGTTGTTCTGTGCCAACACGTTCCAGGACACGGTGAGGTAGGACGTGTCCTTGCGACTGTCGATCAGGCCGTCGTTCATCCGCGTGATTGTGTTGTGGTCGATCCACACGTGGTGTGCGCCGTCGAGCTGGATGCCGTCGTAGTCGAAGTCCTTGTCGTCCGGGTCGTCGGACGCCATCAGGGTGTCGCGGATCGTGAGGTTGCGGATGATCACGTTGTGGACGCCCGTGCCGAGGAAGAAGCCGCCGTTCACGAGATGGCCGCGGGTGCCGACGCCGACGATGGTCTTGTTCGAGGCCACGCGTAGCTCGGTGCCGTACGGGGTCGCGGTGACCGTTCCGCCGACCCTGATCACGTACGGCTCTGCGGCCGTGGCGTACCGGACCAGGTCGGCGTAGGTGGTCACGGTGACGGTCGCTCCGCCCGCCCCGCCGGTCGTGGTCGGCACACCCATTCCGTTCGTCGCGGCGAACCCGTCGGACGTCGCCGGCCACGCCCGCGCGTCGGCCATCTGGACGGCGCCGACCGGGTTCCAGCCGTCGGTGCCGGCGAGGTAGCGCTGGGGCGTGTAGTTCGGGGCCTGCGCGTCGGGGAGCTGCGGACGGTTGGTGCCGGTGCCCGCGCCGGGCCCGGTGTTGCGGTACTCGGTGAAACGCGCGTTCTGCCAGACGTTGCCGGACATGTCGGTCCACGGCTGGCTGGTCTTGATCACCGCGTCCAAAGTAGATTCCCGGTACAGGACCTGGGCGTTCGGACCCCACGGCCGGCCGAGCTGGGTGCTGCCGGCCGTCGCGGCGCCGCGGATCCGCGAGCGGTAGACCAGGAAGCCGTACTGCTTCGTCGGCGCGGTCCGCGCGGCCGTGATCGGCGCGCCGGTGGAGCGCTTCTCGTAGATGTCGCAGTTGTGGAACACGGCGGTGCCGCCGCCGAAGATGAAGTCGACCGTGCCCTCGATGTAGGAGTCCACGATGTAGGCGCGTGCGGCGTCGTTGACCAGGAACGTGTCCTGGTCGCCCAGCAGCCGCACGTTCCGCAGCACCGCGCGGTCGGCGTTGAGGTGCAGCGCCACCGCCTGCTGCCCGCTGGGCACCGAGCTTTCGTTGAGGTCGTTGGAGATGGTCAGGTTCGTGGCCACGAAGTCCCGACCGTGCACGAACGCGGTGGCACTGTTGAAGGTGCCGTGCGTGTAGGCCGAGTTGTTGTACACGATCAGGACCTGCGAGGCAGAGGTGCCGAGGCCCTGCAGTGTGATCATCGGCTTGTTCGCCGGCACGGTCACGACCTCGCGGTAGGTGCCGGGCTTGATGGTGATCGTGGCGCGGCTGGCATTACCGGTGGGCACGGCGTTGATCGCCGCCTGCACGGTGCGGTACTGCCCGCTGCCGTCCGCGGCGACCGTGAGCACGGCGGCCGCCGCCGGTGAGGGCGCCACCAGGACGAAGGCCGCGAGCAACGTCAGCACGACCATGAGGGCACGCGACATCAAGTCCTCCCCATTGAGAGACATGTGATCGCTAACAAGTAGGAGCGCGTGACGGCGAAGCAAGGCAGGGAGGCCGTCACGCAACTGATGTGAACGCTAACAGATCGTGATTGCCGGATCAAGGCCGGCGCTTCGGTATGTTTCGAGGCCGCGCCGAAAATTGGGCGAAAATTCTGCCATGTATCGGTCATGGAGGTAGCGACAAATCGGCGCGAGACCAGGCGGGTCCGGGTTTCGGTGCTGTTTTCGGGCCGAGAATTCACCGAAACCGAGTCGGTTGACTATGTCGTCGACCAGCACGCAGAATCCCAGCGTCATCGTCCGATTGCTCAGTGTGAGGTGGCAGGTATGCGGGCGCACAGGGTCACACTCGCGGCGATCGTCTTCGTCGCGGTGGGCGCGGTGGGCGCGGTGCAGGGCGCGCCCACCGCGGCGCAACCCGGCTCCGCGTGGCCGATGGGTGGGCACGACCACGCGAACACCCGCTGGAACCCGGTCGAGCGGACCCTGTCCCCCGCGACCGTGCCCAACCTGACCGCCAAGTGGACACATGCCACGCGAGGAGATGTCTCGGCCACGCCGGCGGTGGTGGGCGGCGCGGTCTACTTCCCAGACTGGGGCGGCGGTTTCTCCAAAGTGGACGCGGCGACCGGGGAACCGCTCTGGCAACGCTCGGTTCCCGAGTACGTTGGCATCGCCGAGGCGGTGTCCCGCAGCAGCCCCGCCGTGGTCGGCGACACCGTCTACATTGGCACGCAACGCGGTGCCCGACTGTTGGCGATCGACACCGCGACCGGCGACCTGCGATGGTCCACCACGATGGACGACCACCCGTCCGCCATCCTCACCCAGTCGCCGATGGTGTCCGGCGGGATCGTGTTCCAGGGCGTCTCCTCCGACGAGGAGATCGCCGCCATCGACCCCGCCTACGACTGCTGCACCTTCCGGGGCAGTGTGGCGGCGGTCGACGCGGCCACCGGCGAGATCCTCTGGCGGACGTACCTGAACCCCGGCACGGAGGCCGGCTCCGCTGGCCGGTACAGCGGCACCGCGGTGTGGAGCGGCACGCCGGCGATCGACCCGCGAACCCGCACGCTCTACATCACGACCGGCAACAACTACACCGTGCCCGACAGCGTCGAGGAGTGCCAGGAGAGTGGCGGGACGCCGAGCGAGTGCGCGCCGGACAACCACCTGAACTCGATCGTCGCGCTCGACACGCGGACCGGCGCGATCAAGTGGGCTTCCGGGGAGGACACCTTCGACACGTGGAACGGCGGCTGCATCATCGGGCCGCCGCCGAACAACTGCCCGCCGATCGCGGGCCCTGACCACGACTTCGCGGACGGCGCGCATCTGCTGACCGTGCGCGGGCCGGACGGCCGTCCCCGCAAGCTGGTCGGCGCCGGGCAGAAGAGCGGCATCTACTGGATGGTCGACGCCACCACCGGCGAGATCGTGTGGAGCGCGGCCGCGGGTCCCGGCTCCCCCGTCGGCGGGATCCAGTGGGGCACCGCCACCGACGGGGACCGGGTGTACCTGGTGGAGACCAACTTCTTCCGCGCGGAGTACGGGCTGCCCGACGGCCAAGTGATCGACTACAGCTCGTTCGCCGCGCTGGACGCGGCGACCGGCGAGGTGGTCTGGCAGATCCCGGAGCCACACGGCGGTCTGGCCCAGGGCGCGGTCAGCGTGGCGAACGGCGTGCTGTACGCGGGTTCGCTGGCCGGCCACATGTACGCCATCGACGCCGCGACCGGCGAGGTCCGGTGGGAATCGCGTGGCGAGGGTTCGTCGAACGCCGGCCCGGCGATCGTGAACGGCACGGTCTACTGGGGCAACGGCTACCAGCGCGCCGGCATCGGCACCGCGAGCCGCACCTTCTACGCCTTCGACCTTCCGCGGAGTTAGCCCCATCCACCTCGCCAGCGACAACGAAGACATGAGCGAGGTGGTTTCCATGAGCACGAAGAACTTCACTGCCCGGCACCGTTCGATGTTGCGCGCGATAGCCGCCGGCCGAGGGCAGATCGTCGTCGACGGGCACGCGAACCTGACCGTGGACGGACTGTGGTGCGATTTCGCCGCCACCAACGACCTGGTCGACAACGACCTGGTGCGCCCGGCGTGGCCCGCCCCGGCCGGTACCGTCGCGCCGGCCGTGCTCACCCGAGGTGGCGTCGAGACGTTGGCGACCCTGACCGCCTGACTATCCTGTGACCACAGGAGACAGTCGGAAGGCGATCGATGGAGCACGGCAGTATCCACGCCGCGGACGGCACTCGTTTGGCCTATCAACGGCAGGGCACCGGCCAGCCGATGGTGCTCCTGGCGGGACAGGCGAACAACCACACGTGGTGGAACCGTGCCAGGCAAGACTTCCCGAGCACGATCACCATGGACTACCGAGGCACCGGCGCGAGCGACAAACCCGATGTGCCGTACTCCACAAGGCTTTTCGCCACCGACGTGATCGCCGTCCTCGACGCGCTCGGTGTCGGGGAGGCCGACGTCTACGGCACGTCCATGGGCGGTCGCGTGGCACAGTGGGTGGCCGCGCGCAACCCGACCCGCGTGCGACGCCTGGTCCTCGGCTGCACCTCCCCCGGCGGCGAACACGGCGTCGAACGCACGAACGAGGTACGCCGCACGCTGATCGGCCCGCAGGCCCGCGCGGCACTGACCGACCTGATGTACACACCGGAATGGCAGGCCGACAACCCCGGCCCGTACCGCGTGCTGGGCGATCCGAACATGCCACCCCACGCGGTCCGCCAACACCTCCTGGCCAGCAACGAACACGACGCGTGGGACGCACTCCCCGACATCGTGGCCCCAACCCTGATCCTGCACGGCGAGGACGACGCACTCACCCCGGCGGCCAACGCCCCACTACTCGCCGACCGCATCCCGAACGCCAGAACACACATCTTCCCCAAGGCACGCCACGCCTACTTCGACGAGTGCCGCCCACTGGCAAGCACACTGGTGACGGACTTCCTCACCGAGGACCTCTGACAGCGGCTCATCGTCCCGAAGGGCACCCTCGGGACGATGAGCACAGATCCACCGATGGTCTTGGTGGCTCGGGGTGCGCCCAATGGACTCGCTGCTGCGCGGTTTCGGGCGCGAAGCGCCCGAACCGCCTGACGTCACGAGGCGACGGCGAAGGGCCGGCGGCCATGCGAGGAAGGCTCACGTCGCGCTGGCAGCGCACCGGCAGCGCGAATGGCGTGTTCACGCCACGGGCGATGTCTCGAAAGACGCGCTCGTGTCGTTGAACGTCCCGATCGCGTCTTTCAGGACACCGGCCACGTCCCCAACGCGTCCTTCGCGAGACGGCACCTGCGGGTGCGCGCCGAGCGCTGCACGCGAAGCGGGCCTGACCAGGCCCGCACCTCCCCGCAAGGTGCGACTCCCGACAAGATCATCGGTGGATTGAGGCTGAGCGTCTCGAAGGGCACCCGTGGGGCACCGTCCGAGCCCGGCGCCGCTACATGTCGAGGTTTCGGCGGGTCTCCTCCGCGCTCTGGTCGCCGCCGATCTGGCTCTCGTCGAACAGGGGGCCGTCTTCGCGGACTTCTTCTTTGCCTTCGCCCGCGAGGCCTTTCGCGATGCCGATGCCCGCCTTGATGCCAGCGCCGGTGATCAGCGGGCTCAGGCCGGCGTCCAGGCCGAGCGCCGTCGTGACGACGCGGCGGCTCGGGACGAAGGTGGTCCGGTCGACGACCGGACCGAACAGGCCTGCTCGCTTGCCCGGCTCGATCATCTTGCCGACGCGGAACTTCGCCGCCACGACCTCGATCTTTCCGGAGACCTTCACGAGGAACTTCATGAAGTCGTCGAGCAGGCGGCCGAAGACGCCGAGGTGTTTGGTGACCTTGGCGAACACACTGGCGGCCTTGGCGATGGACGCGGTCATGGCCGCCGCGACGGAGCCGCCCAGGGTGATGACCGACGAGGCGAGCGCGGGGAGCCAGATGGTGATCAGCCACGACACCAGCTCGGAGATCAGGGCCTTGATCACCTCCTCGATGACGACCATCACCATCGACCACATCTTCAGCACCTCGGCGACCGAACCCGCGCTCGACCCGACACCGCGGATGCCCGACGAGAAGTCGCCCAGTGCGGCGCGCGCGGCGTCACCGGCGTCGTTCGTCCAGTCCTTCAGCGAGGTGTCGCCGGTCTTCTCGAAGTCCTCCGCCAGTGCGACGAAGCCTTCCGCGATCGAGACGAAGTTGTCCGAGGCGTGGCCGATGGCCGGGCCGTCGCCGCTGACCTGGTGCAGTGCGTCCTGCAGCGGCTGCACCAGTTCCAGCAGCATGTTCAGTCCGTGGCTGACCAGCCAGCCGATCGGGTCCATCGCGAAGAAGGTCACGTCCATGGCGGCGAGGCCGACGAACTTCGCGCCGTCGCCCACCAGTTGGCCCGACGCCGCGGCGAGGTCGCCGAAGTCGTCCGCCGCGGCGGCTTGCTGGGCGTGTTCTGCGACCGACTTGCCGGTCTTCCAGATCGGGCCGACGACCGGGGTCTTCTCGGCCGCACGGTCGAGGTTCGCGGGGAAGCTCTCGTCGTACTGGCTGACGTCCAGGCTGTCCGCGATGCTCGGTTTGGGTTCGGTCACGGAAAACCCCTCACTTCGGGCCGTCGAGCATGGCCTGGTGCCGGCCGAAGTCGATCACCCGGTCGTCCTCGTTGCCCTGGTAGACGGCGACGGTGTCCTTGACCTTCGTGGTGAGGTCGTCGACGCCCTGCTTCATCTCGTCCAGAAGGGAACGCAGCTCGGTGAGCCGGTCGGTGTAGGACTGCTTGGCCCAGGCCCCCATCACGCCCCAGGCCTCGTTGGTCACGTCGGCCTGGTCGATGGCGCGGCCGAACTTGTCCGCCTCGCTCGTGTAGTAACCGAGCTGGTTGGCGTAGCTCGACAGCGCGCCGAGGTCGACCTGCATCCCGCCGGACGGGTTCGTCATCGTGCTGTCCTCCCCGAATCAGCCGTAGATGGAGTCTTCGCTGTAGTCGTCGTCATCCCGCGCCGGGCGCCTGCGCGGCTCGGGCTGGTGTGACGGCGCTTCGTCCACAGTGGTTCCCAGCGCTTGCGCCTGGGCCTGCCGGACCTGGTCGACGGTGCTCGCGCCGAGTGCGCCGCCGACGGTGTCGTCGACGATGCCCGCCTGACGCCGCACCGCCTCGGCGACGGCCTCGCGCAGGGTGGCCATGATCGTCGCGGACAGCGCGGTGGACGGCAGCCGCATGGCGTCCGGGGTGAGCTGGATGTCCTTCACCGCGCCGCCGGCGGCGGCGACCACACGCACGGACCGGTCCGGTGAGGTCGCCACGACCTCGAGCTCCGCCAGTTTCTCCCGCATGTCACCGATGCCGCCGAACTTGCGCTCGGCCTGGGTGATCCTGGACCGGAACTTCTCGAACTCGGCGGCAAGCCGTTCCAACTCGGCGGACACGGGTAACTCCTTGATCATGTGGCGTTGGCGCACAGCATGCCAGGTCGACCACGTCCGGGAGGGCGAAACGTCCCATCTGATCCGCCGCTAACCTCACTGACCGTGGCACAACCGAAACCCGAGTACCAGCAGCTGGTCCGCGCGCTGGCCGAGAGCCAGTGGGGTGAACCTTCGGTCGTCGTCCACATGGGTGACGTCGGCCCGGCCTTCGACGTGCCGGGGCGCCGCAAGGACGGCACGGTCACGGGCACCAAACTCGTCCGGCGGTTCTTCTGGAACCTGTTCCGCGGCACCATCGGCGGCCTGGTCAGCCTGGTGCTGTCGGTCGCGGGTGGCGGCGCGGCGTCGGTCTTCACCCGGAGCGGCAAGGTCACCGGCCCGGCGAACGCCCAGGCGCTCGGGCTCGTCGACGCGGCGAAGGCGGCCCGAGGCGCGTGGCTGGTCGCCTCGCCGTCGCACCTCGCCGTGGTCGACACCGGCCCGGTCTTCTACGACCCCCAGGACAACCCGCCGCCGAGGATCGTCTGGCACGCGGAGAAACCGCACCTGCCCCGGATCGCGCCCGGCGGCCGGCGCATCAGCTGGCCTGACGGCTCGGTGTTCGAGTTCACCTTCTCGGCCAAGGAACTGCGGTCGGAGTGACCGGCCAAGTCAGCTCCCCGGTCGACAAGTACTAAAGCCAGCTTGAACAAGTTGCCTTGAAGATATAGCGTTGCGGCCGTGGATGTCTCCGAATCGGCCGCGCAGGCGGCACGCGAGCTGCGGGTCGTGTTCGGCCGGCTGTACCGGCGGTTCAAGGAGCTCTCGGACAACCAGGAGCTCACCCCGTCCCAGGCGTCGGTGCTCAGCCGGCTCGGCAAGGACGGGGACGCCTCCGCGAGTGACCTCGCCGCGGCAGAACGGGTGCGCCCGCAGGCGGTCGTGCCCACGCTCGCGGTGCTGTCCGAACGCGGGTTGATCGAACGCCGTCCCGACCCCGACGACGGGCGACGACAGCTGATCTCACTGAGCCCGGCCGGCCGCGCGCTGTTCGACGACGCCCGGCGCGCCGGCGACGAGTGGCTCACCCGCGCGATGGACGAGCTCTACACCGAGACCGAGCGGCGGACGCTGATCGAGGCGATGGCGTTGCTGGAACGGCTGACCCAGCCATAGGAAAGGACCTCGCACCCATGCTCACCATCCTCGACGAACGCACCGCCCTGGTCGTCGTCGACCTGCAGAACGGGTTTCTCGCCCGCCCCGCCGCGCCACACACCGCACAGGACGTCATCGCCCGTGCGGCCGAGCTGGCCGAGGCCTTCCGCGCGGCGAGCCTTCCGGTCGTGCTGGTGCGGTACACGGTGGCCGCCGACGGTTCGGACGCCACGCCGGGCCGCACGGACATGTCCCGGCACGCCGGCGCCGCGCCGCCGGAGGGTTGGGACGCCATCGTCGACGACCTCGCCGGACACCCGGGCGACATCGTGGTGACCAAGCGCAACTGGGGGTCGTTCCACGGGACCGACCTGGACCTGCACCTGCGCCGCCGGGGTGTCACCCAGGTCGTGCTGTCCGGTGTGGCCACGAGCCTCGGCGTGGAGTCCACCGCTCGCGCCGCCCACGAACACGGCTACCACGTCACGCTCGCCACGGACGCGATGACCGACCTCGACCCCACCGCCCACGAGCACAGCGTCGGGAAGATCTTCCCGCTGCTTGGCGAAACCGGCACGACCGCGGAGGTCCTCGAACTGGTGAAGAACCGTTAGGCGAAGCCCATGCCGCGCCGGCCGATGTCGTTCAGCTCGGCCTCGGTGAAGCGGCCGACCCAGTCCCGTTCGTAGTGCTCCTCGGGGAAGTCGGCGGGGCTGGAGCCCGTCAGGAACGCCTCCCGCACGTGCCGCGCGTACTGCTCGTTGCGCGGACACCACGGCGCGGCGGGGATGTACATGACGTTTCCCCAGCCCCGCTGGTCGGTGACCGGGGCGACGCTGTGGATCATGTCGCAGTGCCACCAGACCGAGTCGCCGGCACGCACGTCCGGGATGCCCGCCTGCGCCTGCACAAGCAGCGGATGCCACTTCTCGCTCGCCGGGAAGACCTGGTTGACGGTGACGCCGCACATGTCGTCGTCCGGCACGTCACGCAGGAGCGGGCGCAACAGCAGGTAGGCCATGGCCTCCGGGATCGGCACGGTATGCAGGACACCCTGGTCGTGGTCCATGTCGGACAGTGCCGTCCATCCCTGGAAGGTGCGGAACGCCGAGCACATGGTCGAGCCGGGGTACTGGGGACCCGCGGTGCGGTGGGCGGCGTCCCACGGGTCGTACTCCTCGACGTCGCCGGAGAACAGGTGCCGGAAGGCGGCCTGGTACTCCCGCGTCATCCACAGGTCGAGGGTGCCAGGGTCGAGGTGGGTGCCGAGGCCGCCGGAGTTCGCGCCGGGTGGGCGGCGGCGGATCCGGTCCGGGTAGAGCGCGTCCCGGGCCGGGTCGAACCACTGGACACCGTCGGACTCGTGGCGCCACAACGAGTTCAGGAACGACCGCACGCGGGCCATCCGCTCGCTCTGCTGCGCCTGCATCTGCGCGCGTGACCAGTAGACGGGGTAGATCTCCGGTTTCGAGTCCACGCTGCCGAAGAAGTCGTCCCCGGGGCCTCGGTAGATCTCGAAGAAGTGGTTGCGTTCCACGTAGTCGAGGATGTCGGCGTCCCACGCGACGGCCTGCGAGCGGTCGAAGTGGCCACGCACCACGAGGCAGCCCCGGCGCTTGAGCTTGTCCAGCTGCGCGGCCGTCACGGTGCCGTTCTCGATGTCCGAGTACTCGATGACCGGCCAGACGCTCTCGCCGCGCGCGAGGTCGGCGTCGATCTCGGCCACGCGGGCCTCGGCGCGCCGCGTGACCGCCGCGAACACGTCCTCGATCGAACGGCCGGACGCCTCGATGTGGGCGCGGAGCGCGGGTTTGAGCTCGCGGATCGCCGCGGCCAGGTCGGGTGGCGTGGTCTGCCAGTGGGGTACGAGGGTCGCGGTCATGCTTCTCACCTTTTAATCAGGACTCCTAACTAGAACCGTAACCGCCAGTCCGCCATTTAGGCAACAGTCCTTACTAGGATTACGGCGTGAAGCCGAGCCTCGACCTGCTGCGGTCGATGACCGACGAGCACGTGCTGCGCACGCTCATGCACCGCGAGCGCGCGACACGCGCCGAGATCGCCGTCGCCACCGGCATCTCCAAGCCCACCATCTCCGACAGCGTCCGGCGGCTGGCCGCGGCCGGACTGCTGGTCGACACCGGGGAACGCACGACCGGGCGCGGCCGGGTCGGCTCGTACTACTCGCTGGCCACCGACGTCGGCATGGCACTCGTGGTGGAGATCGCCCCGTCCGGCGTGACCGGCGAGGCGGTCGACGTGTTCGGGTCGGTCGTCGCGCGCGGGTCCGCCCCGCTGGACAGGAAGGCCGGGGAAGCCAGGACCGCGCGGGCGCTCGTCGAGGTCGCCAGCCCGCTCTCCGAGCAGGTCACCGGCGGGTTCAGAACGGCGGTGGTCAGCGCGGCGGACCCGGTCGACCGCCGCACGGGCGCGCTGGTGCACCTGCCGGACGCGCCGTTCCTGGTCGGTGAGCTGGCTCCCGTCGCGCTCCTGGCGCCGCTGGTCGATGGTGCGGTGCTGGTGGACAACGACGTCAACTGGGCGGCACGGGCCGAGATGGCCACCGGCCACGCCAGCGGTGTCCGTGACTTCGTCTACCTCCACCTCGGCGAGGGGCTGGGGTGCGCGGTGGTCAGTGACGGCGAGGTCCGGCGCGGCCATGGCGGTCTGGCCGGGGAGATCGCCCACCTGTACACGGTCGGTCCGAACGGGACGGCCATGCCGTTGACGGAGGTGTTCGCCAGCACGGGCCTACGGCGTCCCGCGTCGACCGCCGTCGACGTCGACGCCTTGCGTGCCGCGACCGCCGGCGACTCCGCCCTGCGTGCGGTGCTCGCGAGCGCCGTGTGCGGAGCGCTGCTGGCCGCGGTGTCCCTCGTGGACCCCGAGATCGCCGTGCTCGGCGGCGAGTGGGGCCGCGACTTCGTGCCCGACGTCGAGGATCAGCTGCGTCGGGCGGCGCGCCGGGTGCCGGTGGTCGCGGCTCGCGTCGACGAGCCTCAGCTGACAGGCGCGCGTGCCCACGCCGTCGAGGAGCTGCGGGAAGTGATCATCGAACCGACTCGGGCTGCCGCGTCCGGCTGACACGCGTGCCGAGCGACAGCAACCCACGCTTCAGCAGCGGCGCGAGCGGGCGTTCCACATAGCGGTGCACCAGCCAGGCGAGGGCGATCATCGCGGCGGTGACCACGGCCACGAGCAGTGCCGGCGGGACGCTCCACTGCGCGCTGAAGAGAATCGGGCCCCCGAGGTCCAGGTGCAGCAGGTACAGGGGGTAGGTGGTGGCGCCGAGGACGACCAGCCAGCGACCCCGCACCCGGGAGAGCCACCCGAGCGCGACGGCGATGACCAGCAGGAAACACCCCGCCAGCCACACCACCGCGGGCCACCGCACGATCTCCTCACCGGGGTAGGACTCGAGTCCCGCGCGGTGAAGGGCGGCCGGTGTGGACAGAACGAACGACGCGGCGACGATCCCCCACGACACGAGCGTCGGCCCGAAGCGGTACATGAGGTAGCAGCCGATGCCGCCGGTGAACAGGGGCGCGTAGTCGGTCATCAGTACGGTGTGGACGATCAGGTCGTCGGGCACCACGGCCTTGCACACGGTCACCAGGCCCAGCCACACCACACAGAACCCGGCCACCCGCTGGTAGGTCAGACCCCACCACACGATCAGGGAGAACAGCAGGTAGAACCGCAGTTCCGCCCACAGTGTCCAGTACACCTCGGCGACCGGCGGCACCCCGACCGCGTCCTGGAACATGGTGAGGTTGACCAGCGTCCAGTCCAGGGTGACACCCCGGTGGTTCCACGGGTACAGGGTCAGCACCGCCGCGATGGCGAGCACTGACAGCCAGTAGGCGGGATAGAGCCGGACCACTCTGGACAGGAAGAACGAGCCGACCCCGCGGTCCCAGGCGCTCATGCAGATGACGAAGCCGCTGATCAGGAAGAACAGGTACACGCCGAGCCAGCCGTAGGCGGCGGTCTGGTCCGGGAAGATCTCCACGGCTGGCCGCTGCCACACCCGGTCCATGGTGGTGAAGTGGTAGGCGACGACCGCGAACGCCGCCAGGAACCGCAAGCCGTCGAGCACTTCGAGCCTGGGCCGTTCCGTCACGCCATCCCTTTCCGCCGTCCAGCACCTCTACTGGAAGCACGTAGGAAGGCGGCGGGTGGTTTCAGGCCATGCTGAACTTCTCGGCGTGCACCTGCGTGCCGGGCACCCCCAGCGCGTGGAGGGCGGCCAGCACGGTCTGCGTCATGGCGGGCGGCCCGCACACGTACACGTCGCGGTCGGTGATGTCGGGGACCAGCGCGTGCAGGCGCGCCGGCTCGAACGGCCGTACCCCGTCGGCGCTGCGCCCCGTGAGCAGGTGCAGCCGCCCTCTGTGGGCCGCGACCAGCTCCTGGACCTCACGCAGCAGCACGGCCTCCCGCGGGTCGCGGACCCGGTAGAGCACCACGACGTCGCCGGCCGCCGGCTCCTGCAGCAGGGCACGCACGGGGGTGATGCCGACGCCGCCTGCGATGAGCAGCGCCCCGGGCCGGCTGCGGTGCAGCGACGTGAACGACCCGTACGGACCCTCCAGGAACACGCGGGTGCCGACCGGGAGCTGGCGCAGGGCCGCGCTGGTGTCCCCCACCGCCTTCGCGGTCAGGCGTAGCGAGCGGCCGTCGGGTGCGGCGGACAGCGAGAACGGGTTGGCCAGCCACCAGTGGTGCAGGCCGGGGAACCGCCAGACGCAGAACTGGCCGGCCCGCGCGGGCAGCCGGTCGAGGTGGCGGCCCGTGACGTGCACCGAGACCACGTTGGGCGCCTCCGGCACCACGGCGGCGACCTGGAACCGGTGGTAGGCGTTGCGCCACAGTGGTACGACGATCCGACCGACCACGAGGGCGCCGAACGCGAAGAGCCACAGCGCCCACCAGTAGATCCTGGCGAACGGCGAGGACTTGAAGGTGGTCGTCTCCAGCAGCTGGTGGACGAACGCCAGCCCGAGCGCCAGGTAGACCAGCAGGTGCAGGCCGTGCCAGGTCTCGTACTTCAGCCGCCGCCGGACGTATTTCAACGAGATGGCCCCGGTGACGACGACGGTGGTCGCGGCCAGCATGCCGAGCAGGGACGCCGGCACCCCGGCGAGTGCGACGAACGTCTTCGCCATCGTCGTGTCGTCGAGCGTCGCGTATCCGAGCACGATCAGCGTGGCGTGCGTGAGGATGGTCCACAACAGACTGAAACCGACCCACCGGTGCCACACGGTCAGCCGGTCCATCCCGACGCGACGGTCCAACCAGGGCAGTCGGGCCACCAGTAGCAGTTGGAACATCATCAGCAGCGCGGCGTGCAGGCCGACGAACTTGGCGACCGTGAGAATGTCGTTCTTGCCTTCACCCTCGGTGAAAAACAGGAACTCGACCACCGCGACGTTGGCGGCGACGAACGTCCACAACGCCCACCGCGCCGCAACGACCGGCGGCACGGTGCGCCGCCGCACCTGCTGGCTCGTCGTCGCCATGGCACACCTCCGCAAATCCGTCCTTCATGTACGGATCGCTCACACGGCCCGACTCGTGACACCGGTTCGGTTCGCGCACACGGTCCGCTACCGCGCGCATCCCTTCCCCGTGAAACCATCACGGCCGTGCTGAGTGAAGAGTTGGCGGGCATCGCCGCCCAGTACGGTCTGTCACCCCTGCCGGTGGAAGGCGGCTTGTTCCGCCGGACCTGGGCGGGTCCCGAGGACGCCACCGGCCGCCCGGCCGGGTCGGCGATCATCGTCCTGCTCGCCGTGGAGGCCGAGCTGTTCTCGGCCATGCACCGGCTGCCGATCGACGAGGTGTGGCACTTCTACCGGGGTGATCCGATCGAGCTGTTGTTGCTCGATCCGGACGGTGGGTCGCGGGTCGAGGTGCTCGGCTCCACACAGCACGTCCAGTTCACCGTGCCGGCCGGCACCTGGATGGGCGCGCGGGTCGCCGACGGCGGACGGTGGGCGCTGTGCGGCACCACCATGGCGCCGGGCTTCGTCGAGTCCGACTACGAGGGCGGCGACGCCGACGCCCTCAGTGCTCGGTACCCGGACGTCGCCGACCACATCCGGGCGCTCTGCCGGCCCGGAGCGCCGACGAGGATGTCCGACGATGCTTGATCTCTCAGGTACCGCGACCCTCGTGACCGGCGCCAGCGGCGGTATCGGGCGCGGCATCGCGCTGCGGTTCGCCGAGGCGGGCAGTGCGGTCGCCGTGCACTACCGCCGCGACCGGGCCGGCGCGCACGCGGTCGTCGCACAGATCCGCGACACCGGCGGCGCCGCGGCCGCGTTCGAGGCCGACCTGTCCGACGACACCGCGTGCCGCGCGCTCGTACGGGCCGCCGAGGAGTGGGCCGGCCGGCTCGACGCCCTGGTCAACAACGCCGGCATCCAGCCGGTGGAAGCGTTGCCCGGCATGTCCGCGACGAGCTGGCGCACGATGATCGAGACGAACGTGACCAGCGCGTTCGCCTGCACGCAAGCCGCCGCCGAGGTCATGGCCGGCCAGGGCGGCGGCGCGGTCGTGCACATCGCGTCCATCGAGGCGAGCCAGCCCGCGCCCGGCCACGCGCACTACAGCGCGGCCAAGGCGGCGCTGGTCATGCACGCCCGCGCGGCGGCCCTGGAGTACGGCCCGCGCGGCATCCGCGTCAACGCCGTCTCCCCCGGGCTCATCGACCGGGACGGCCTCGACACCGACTGGCCCGATGGCGTCCAGCGGTGGCGGGACGCGGCGCCGCTGTCCCGGCTCGGCACACCCTCGGACGTCGGCAACGCCTGTGTCTTCCTCGCCTCTCCTCTCGCCGCGTGGATCACCGGACACAACCTCGTCGTCGACGGCGGGGTCTCCACGCACCCCACCTGGTGATCAGTCCAGGTAGTAGGTCGCGTCCGCGCGGCCGGCGGCATCGGTCACGGCCTGGACGTACAGCAGGGAACTGGACTGCCTGACGTAGCGGCCCGCGTAGTTGAACGACTCGAACGAGACCCCGGCGCCGTCTGCGAGACCGGCGCGCCGATGGAAGCTCGCGTCGTTTCGGAACGTCGCTGAGCCGTCGCTGCGTTCGACCCACACCTCGAAGTTCTTGTGCCGCAGGTAGTAGCCGGGGAAGTTCGTGGACTCCAGCGACACCGTGCCGCTGCCGGCAAGGCCGGTCACGACGCGGAACTGGGAGTCGGCCAGGTTGGCGGGGTTCGGGTCGATGCGCGCTCGGAAGTCCCAGTGCCGCACGTACCGGTTCGGGTCACTGTAGGTCCGGAGCCGGTACGGGGTGACGCCGTCAGGCACCGGGATGCCGAAGTTCGGGGTGCCGTCGGCGTTCCAGTACAGCTTCTGCAGCCGGGTGGCCCGGTTCGGGTCGTTCAGCGGGTCGCCGCTGATGTCCCGGTAGTTGCGGGCGTGGTAGACGAAGATGTCGCTCTGCCCGTCCTCCGAGGTGGTGAACTGGTTGTGCCCCGGGCCGTACTGGCTGGTGGCGGCGTTGCTGGTGAAAACGGGCTGGCTGCTCTTCGTCCACGACGACGCGTTGAGGAGGTTGCTCGACGCGGACGCGGTCAGCATGCCGAGGCAGTAGTTCGCGTCGGTGGCACTCGCCGAGTAGGTCAGGAACACCCTGCCGTTGCGCTGGATCACGGCGGGCCCCTCGTTGACCCGGAAGCCCCGCGTCTCCCAGTCGTAGGTCGGCGTGGTCAGCAGCGTCGGGGTGCCGGTGATCGTCCACGGGTTGCTCATCCGTGCGATGTAGACGCTCGAGTTCACGTTGGAACCCGGCGGTTGCTGCGCCCACACCAGATAGCGCGTTCCGTTGTGGACGAACGTGGACGCGTCCAGTGAGAACGTCTCCCACGGCGTGACGAGCCGGCCCCGCTCGGTCCACGTGCCGGTGAGCGGGTTGGCGCTGGCGCTCTCCAGGACGTACATCCGGATGCGCCAGACGTCCTCCGCGTTGCCGGCGGCGAAGTAGACGTACCAGCGGCCGTCGATGAAGTGGATCTCCGGGGCCCAGATGTGCGCACCCATCGGACCGGTAGCGTGCTTGGTCCAGATCGTCGTCTCCGGCGCGGTCGCCAGCCCCGCGAGCGTCGTCGCGCGGCGCAGGACGATCCGGTCGTAGGCGGGGACGGTGGCGGTGAGGTAGTAGAACCCGTCGGTGTGCTTGAAGATCTGGGCGTCCGCACGCTGCCGGATCAGCGGGTTGGTGAACTGCACAGCCGCCCTCGGCTCGGCGGCCGAGGCGGCTGTCGCCGGCGCCGACACCAGGCCGAGCAGGGTCAGCACGGCAGCGAGCATCGCCCGACATCCTTGTCGTGACACGTTTGTCTCCCTCTGCTTAGACGGGTTGCAGCCGCCACTGCTGGCAGTTGTTGTTCAGCCAGGTCCACTGGCGCACCGCGGTCCCGTCGGCCGTGCCGCAGTTGGCGACGTCGGCGACCTTGCCGCTGTTCGCGTTCACCAGCCGCACCCAACCATCCTGGCCGGTCACGACCGGCTGGAAGCGCTGGCACCGGTTGTTCAGCCACGCCCACTGCCGCATCGCGGTGCCGTCCGCCGTGCCGCAGTCGGCGATGTCGAGGACCTTGCCGCTGTTCACGTTCACAATGCGGCTGGTGTCGTCACCGAGGTCCTCGAACCGCCACCGCTGACTGGCCGCCCCGGTACAGGTCGCCTGCTGGGCACCCGCGCCGTCGGCCGTGCCGACCTGGAGACACTTGCCGCTGTTGCGGTTGACGATCGTGTAGCTCGTCGGCGTCGCCGCGGTCTCCCCGGACGGACCGTCCACAGTGGTCCCCAAGCGAACGGGAGTGCCGAAGTTCGGGGTACCGTCAGCGTTCCAGGTGAACTTCTGCGCGCGGGTCGTGCGGCCGTTGTCGCACCCGTCGCTCGCGGAGTCGTTGGCGTGGTAGACGATCCAGTCCTCGGTGCCGTCCGGCGAGGCGAAGAAACCGTTGTGCCCCGGGCCGTACACGCCGTTGCCGTCGCTGCGCTGGAACACCGGCTGCGGCGACTTCGTCCACGCCGAGGCGGACAGCGGGTTGCCGCCGTTGTAGGTCAGCAGACCCAGCTTGTAGTTCGGCCCCCAACAGGCGCTGGCCGAGTAGACGATGAACGTCTTCCCGTTGTGGTACAACGGTTCGGGACCTTCGTTGACGGTGCCGTCCTGCCGTTCCCATGGATGCGTCGGCGTGGAGATCGTCGTGAGCGGGCCGCTGACCGTGTACGGGTTGCTCATCGGCGCGATCACCAGGTTCTGGGTGCTGCCCCAGACACTGCCGAGCAGATAGCGTTGCCCACCCAACTCCAGGACACTGCCGTCGATCAGCCCGACGTCGTTGCCCGGCGCGAACAGCTTGTTCTTGTAGGTGTAGGGCCCCATCGGGTCGGCGCCGGCGCTCTCCAGGACGTGGACGCGCTGGTTGTTGACGTAGTCGGTGCCCGCCGGACCACCGCTGAAGTACAGGTACCACCGGCCGTTCGCCGGATGCAGCTCCGGCGCCCAGAAGTTGCAGCACCGCGACGCCTGGTCCGCGGCCCACACCTGCACACTCGGCGCCGTCGCCAACCCGCCCAGCGTAGGCGACTTACGCATGGTCAGGACGGACGTCCACGAGGTGCTGACCAGGTAGTAGTTCCCGTTGTGGTACTCGATCCATGGATCGGCGCCCTTCTGCGCCTTGACCGGGTTGACGAAGGGCCGCCCGGCGGCCGCCGCACCACCCGCCAACCCACCGATGAGCACGATCACAACGACCGCGAGCAGAGTCAGCCGCCGCGGAGTCCGAGGCATCATTGCCTCCCTCTGTGGTTGGAACACGTTCAGTGCCAACGAGCTGCCGCATCATGTTAGCGCTCACACCGCACCGGCGCGAGAACCTGATCCAAAGCCTCTTTTCCAGAACTCCGAATGGGATCCCGGCGCCACCGTCGCCCCGGCAATAAAATCGGACATCAATATAGTACATAGCTTATGGAAGCCGAGGGAGAGGACCGCTGGAGAAACTCGCAACCGGGCCAGGTCTCGCCGAACCAGCACCGACAACACGGCACCGTCGTTAGGGTCACGGAAGCGTCTTCCTCGGGACGGGTCCCGAGGTAGACGGACAAGCTCGAAACGGTGGATTCCCGGATCTGGGGGCGAATCTGATGACTCGAGTCGGCGCGGCGAACACCAGGCGAAACCGCTGGAAGATCGTCGGCGCGTTGGCGAGCCTGGTTGCTCTCGTGGCCGTGGCCGTGCTCATCTGGCTGGTGATCGACGAGTTGGTCGACCGACCGCCCACGGCGGCCGACCTGACCGAGCAGGCCGGGCTGGTCGGCACGGCCGAGCTGCGCGTCGGGGTGAAGGACGACATTCCCGGAGTCGCCTACCGCGACCCGGAAACCGGTGAGTTCAGCGGTTTCGACATCGACATCGCGTACATGATCGCGGCTGATCTGGGGTTCCAGCCGCACCAGGTGCGTTTCATGGTGATCGAGGACGAGGACCGGCCCAAGATGCGGGCCCGGGACGGCGACAAGCACATCACCGTGCACCTGGTGATCGCGCACTACAGCATCAACAAAACGCGGGAGGACGAGGCGCGGGTCAGCTTCTCGGCTCCCTACCTCTTCACCGAGCAGTCCGTGATGACCCGACGCGGCCACACGCCGGTGCACGACATGTCCGATCTCGCAGGACGCCCGGTGTGCACGGTCAGCACGTCTACCTCGATGAGCCCCGCCGAGGAAGCCGACGCCGACGTCATGCCCAAGCAGAACTACGCGGAATGCCTGCGCGGGCTGCGTGACGGCACGTTCGAGGCGGTCACCAGCGACGCCGCGATCCTCGCCGGGTTCGTCGCCGCCGAGCCGGAGGTCTTCGAACACCACGACATCGGTCTCGCGCTGACCGAGTCGTGGGGCGTGAACACCGGCGGCAACGAGGCACTGCGCACCCTGGTGAACATGTCGCTGCGCTGCTCGTTGACCGATCCGAACGACCGCGACTGGGAGGACGCCTACGACAAGCACCTGCGCCCGATCGAGAAGGTGAACCTGCCGCAGCCCGTCGCGATCGACGAGCAGCCGCAGGTGGACGAGGTGAACGTGCGCGGGACGCCATGCGAGTAGCCGAGGACGTCGGCAAACCCGGCCGCGAGCCGGAGGCACGCAGCTTCCAGTGGACGCTCGCCCTGTTGCCCGCCTTCCCGATCGTGCTGCTCGTGCTCCGGCTGTGGCATCTCGGCCGGCAGGACCTGAACACGATGCTCGTGCTGGTGCAGAACGTCGGTCCGCTCGACCTGGTCAGCGCCCTGGTCATCTCGACGATGTGGGTGCCGCCGGTGGTGCTGCTGACCGGGCATGCGCTCGGCCTGCTCTACCAGGTGAGCGCACCGGCACGCGCGGCGAAGCGGCCGACCTGGCTGACCAGGACCGCGGACGCCACACCGGACTGGGCGATCGGTTTCACCGTCATGTGGGCCGCGCTCACCTGGCAGCTTCGGTTCCTACCGGCACTCGCCATGGCGGCGGTGGTGATCCTCGCGCTGACCGTCCGAAAGCGACACCCAGAGGACGGGCGGCGGATCCGGGTCGCGTGCCTGTACGTGCCACTGGTGGCCGCCGCGGCGACGTACCCGTTGGTGTGGCCGGCGATCACCAGCGCGGTCTCCCATGGGGAGATCACCCTCGCGTTGGTGCTCGCGCTGCCCCCGGTGCTGACGCTGGCGTTGACCGGCCCCATCCCGGAGCGGATCGCGCGGCCGGTCATCCATGCCCCGGCCACCGCGGTGGCGCTCGCCGGGCCGTTCGTCCTCCTCGCGATCTTCCTGCGGACGCCCGTACTGCCGTCGGTGGCGATCCAGCTCGAGGCGCTCGAGGGCGAGAGCGCCGAGGTGGTGCTCGGTTACGTCGTCGCGGTCGACGACACGGTGACCACGCTGCTCGACGACAGCGGCACGGTCCGGTTCGTGCCGAACACGGCGGTCGAGGCGAAGGTGCTGTGCGCTGGCGCGGAATCCGTGCCGTACAGCGAGGTCGACCTTCACGGCTGGCACGTCGAGGAGTCGCTCATGGAGTGGTACCTGCCCGACCGCGACCCGGGACCGACCGACGAGGTGCGCTGCGCCGGCCGACCCCGGTAGTCATCGCCGCTCGTCGAGAGGAATGCGCAGTGCCGTGATGGTGGTCGCCAGGAGTTCGTAGTGGCCCGCGAGAAGGCAGATCTCGATCGCCGCGCGTTCCGGGAAATGCTGGCGCAGCGTGGCCCACGTGTCGTCGGTGAGATCTCGGTCGTGGTGCAGTTCCTCCACCGCGGCGAGCAGGGCTCGTTCCCGGTCCGGCCAGTTGGGTGCGGTGGAACCGGTGCGGAGATCGGCCAGGTCGCCGTCGTCGAGGCCGACTCGCCGGCCGAGGCGGTGGTGGTGGTCCAGTTCGTAGGCGCAGTCGCGCAGCGTGGCAACCCGCAGGATCACCAGTTCGACCTCGCGCCGCCGCAGTGTGGTGCCGCGCAGCAGCCGTGCGGAGAACGGCAGCCAGGTGCGGAACAGCGGACGGTGCCGGCCGAGCACGAGGAACAACCCGATCGGGCGCAGGCCGAACCGGCGGCCGGTCACCCGCGCGACGAGTTGCGGCAGCAGCCCGGTCTCGCGTGTGGTGCCGGGGCGGACTCGTGGCTCGGTCATGGCTGCTGTGGGGTGGTGAACGGAACGTCCTCGTCCCTGGCGATGCGGACCGCCTCCTCGACTCGGCCCCGCACCCGGAACTCGATCACCCGTTGCGCGACGCCCCGCACCGGCAGCACCAGACCGACCCAGCGCGGGGCGACGATCCGCCGTGCCCGCTTGGCGATGCCGCGTTCGAGCGCGTCGATGGCCACGCCGATCGGTGTCGGTGAGGTGAAGGGGCCGCCCAGCGCCTTCGTGGCCGCCGTGCCGAAGCCGCGGGAGGTCATGTCCGTGTCCAGTTCGGCGAAGTAGGCGACGCCGGCCCGCGCGCCGGTCGGGGCCAGCTCGGCACGCAGTGTGGCGCCCAGCGCCGCGACCGCCGCCTTCGACGCGCTGTAGGCACCGAGCAGGGGCGGATGCACGGCGGCGGCGAGCGAGGCGACCGCCAGCGCGTAGCCGCCGGGGTGGGCGATGTGCGGACCCGCGACCCGCAGCGTGTGGTAGGTGCCGAGGAGGTTGACCCGCACGGTCTCGGCCATCACGTCGGGGTCGCCGCCGATGATCGGCAGTTGCTTGGCGATGCCGGCGTTGGCGACGACGACGTCGAGCCCGCCCAGCTCCCCCACCAGCTCACCGACCACGCGCGACACCTGACCGGGGTCGCCGACGTCGCACACCCGCCACGGCGCGGCACAGCGTTCGGCGACTTCGGCGAGCCGGTCGGGTTCGAGCCCGGCGAGGGCCACGCGCGCGCCCTTGGCGTGCAACCGTTCCGCCAGCGCCGCGCCGATACCCCGAGCCGCACCCGTGATCAGCACGCGGGAAGAGGCCATAACGCACCCTAGCCCGCCAGCCAAGATCGGCAACGGGCATTGCCCGTGGGGCAAGGATTTCGCCAAAGATCGGGTCGGGATTTGTTCGGAGAGCGCAACTTTCAGGGCGCGCCGACCTCGACGAAGGCGCGGATGCCGGCCACGATGCCGTCGAGTGGGACGGGCTTGGTGGTGCGGGCGGCGATGTCGCCGAGGACCTTGGCCGGCAGTTCCGGTGTGCCGGTGAGCTCCGTGGCGACCCAGGCGACGGTCCGGCTCGTGACCTTCGGCAGCCGCGACAGGCCGTCGGCGATGGCGGCCAGTTCGGCGTTCGCCAGTGCGGTGTCCGAGCGCGGCTCCTCGCTCGGGGCCGGGCGGCTCACGCGGGGTTCCGCGCCCTTGCGGAGCACGACGTTCTTCGCCGCCGGCAGCACCACGAGGGGTTCGGCGCACACCGTGCACGACTCGTCGTGCCGACCGAACGGGCCGCGCACGACGCAGCTCAGCCGGTCGGGGGTGGTGCTCAGGAACCAGAACGCCCAGCAGGACTGGCAGCAGAACACGTCGGTGACCGCGCCGTGCCACTGCCGCGTCACGGCGGCCTCCTGCTCACGGACGAGTCGCGCGGCGAAGTCCTCCCGTGCGGTGACCTCGCGGGCCGCGGCCTCCTCCAGCTCCGCGACCGTGCCACGCAGATCGGCTGCCTCACCCAGCAGCTCCGCGTTGGCGGAGGTCAGCTCCTCGACCTTCGCGCGAAGGTCGGCCACCTCCTGCTCGGTGCGGTCGAGGGCGGCCCGGTGCCGTTTCCGCATCCGCGTGTGCGCGTCCTCGGTCTCGTCCATGACCAGGTCGACCGCGACCTTCACCTCGCGGCGTACCGCCTCGCGCGCGGGCTCGAACTCGAGCAGCCACGACCACACCCGCCCAGCCATGGTCCACACCGTATCCATCCCGCCCCAAGATCGACTAGCGGCCACCGATTTGACACTTGTCAAATATCAGACAGCTGTAAATACTGACGTCGTGGACAGGCGGGTGACGCGATCACGGTCCGCACTGCTGACGGCGGCGGTGCGGCTGGTGTCCGAACGCGGCACGACGGCCATCCCGGTCACCGACCTCGCCGAGGCCGCGAACGTGAGCCGTCAGCTGATCTACCTGCAGTTCGGCGACCGGGACTCGCTGCTCGTGGCCGCAGCGGCCGACCTGGTCACCCGTGAGCTGCTCGAACGGAGCGAGGAATTCCAGCACGACGACATGCGCCCCGGCGTGCTGGCGACCACGCGCCACTTCGCCGAGCACCGGGCGTTCTACCGGCCGATGCTCACCGGCTCGTGCGCCTACGCCATGAGCCGAACCATGAACCAGGTCTTCCGCCCCTTCAACGAACGGTTCCTGCGGGAGCGGTTCGCCGGCCTCGACGAGGCCACGGCGAAGGACCTGGCGAGGTTCGCGGCCGCCGGGGCGGGCGAGATCGTCAACGACTGGGTCATCGACGGCCCCGAACCCCTTGATCCCCACGAGGCGGCTGATCGCCTGATGCGCCTCGCGGCAGTATTCCCAGGAGGGTATCGATGAACCTGACCAGCCACCTCCTCGAGCGCGCGCTGAAGCTGCCGCCGCCGGCGACCAGGGACGTGCTCGTCCAACGTGACGTGCGGGTGCCCATGCGCGACGGGGCGGTCCTGCTTGCGGATCGCTGGGCACCGCGCACCGGAGGCGCCGGTCTCCCCCTCACGCTGGTCCGCACCCCGTACGGGCGCCGAGGCCTCTTCTCCGCCCTGCTGGCCAGACCACTTGCCGAGCGCGGGTTCCAGGTCGTCATCCAGAGCACGCGAGGCGGGTTCGGCTCCGGCGGCGCCTTCAACCCGCTGCGGTGTGAACGCGAGGACGGCCTGGACACGGTCGACTGGGTGCGCGCGCAGCCGTGGTTCGGCGACGCGATGGTGCTGTTCGGCGGCAGCTATCTGGGTTACGTGCAGTGGGCGATGGCCGACCAGCTGCCGCCCGAGGTCAAGGCGATGGTGGCGTCGGTGACGGAGTCCGCGCTGACCATGGAGTTCCTGCGCGCGGACGGGTTCTCCCTCGAGACGCCCTTCAACTGGGGAGTGATGGTCGACGGGCAGGAAGGCCGGTTCGCCATGCTTCGCCAGCAGTTCACGGCGCGGAAGAACCTGCGGGCCCTCAACACCCTGCCGCTCAACCAGGCCGACGTCGCCGCCGCCGGTCACCGGATCGACTACGTCCAGGACATCCTCGCCGACGACGCGACGGAGAAGTGGGCGGAGATCGACCACAGCCACCGGGTCGCGGACGTCACCGTGCCCGTCAGCTCGATCGCCGGCTGGTTCGACATCTTCCTGCCCGGCCAGCTGCGGGACTTCCGGGCACTGCAGGACGCGGGCCGCTCGCCCCGGCTGACGGTCGGCCCGTGGCCGCATGTCGCGCCCGCCGCTGTGAGGATCGGCAACCGGGAGCTGTTCGAGTTCGCCGGTGCCCTCGCCCGCGGCGAGGAACCGCCGGCCAGGGAGCCCGTGCGGTTGTTCGTGATGGGTGAGGACCGGTGGCGCGACTTCCCGTCCTGGCCACCGCCCGGCTACGACGAACGACGCTTCCACCTGCAGCCCGGCGGCGCCCTGGCCGCGGACGTGGCCGGCGAGTCGGCGCCGGACGGCTACCGGTACGACCCGGCCGATCCGACCCCGGCGCTCGGCGGCGTTCGCATGTCCATGGGTGCCAAGGCCGGCAGCGTCGACAACACCAAGCTGGAGGCGCGACCCGACGTCCTGACGTACACGACGGCCGTGCTGGCCGAGGACGTCGAGGTGATCGGCGACGTCAGCGCCGAGATCTGGTTCCGCTCCAGCCTGCCGTTCGCGGACGTGTTCGTCCGGCTGTGCGACGTCGACGAGAAGGGACGCTCGTTCAACGTCTGTGACGGTCTGGTCCGCCTCACCGGGGCCGAGGAGACCTGCCTGGCGAACGTGCGCCTGTGGCCGACGGCGTACCGCTTCAAGCGCGGGCACCGCATCCGGGTCCAGGTGTCCAGTGGCGCGTTCCCACGCTTCAACCGGAACCCGGGCACGGGCGAGCCGCGCGGCACCGCGTCCACACTGCGCGCGGCCGACCAGCAGGTCTTCCACGACCCCGCGCACCCGTCGGCCATCGTGCTGCCGATCCGGTCTTGAACCTCCCGTGACGGGAGGTTCTACGGTCGCGGTGTGGCTGAGGAACGGTGGAGCATCGGCGATCTGGCGAGCGCCAGCGGCGTCACGCTCCGGACTCTCTATTACTACGACGAGATCGGCCTGGTCTCGGCCAGTGAGCGGACGGGGGCGGGGCACCGGCGCTACACGGCGGCGGACGTGCAGCGCCTGTACCGGGTGCGGGCGCTGACACAGCTTGGCCTGTCGCTCGACGAGGTGGCGACGGTGCTACGCAGCGGGGCGGAGAACCTCACGGCCCTCCGCGACCTGCTCGCGGCGCAGCTGGCCGACCTGGACGTGAAGGCACGCCGCATCAACGAGGTGCGGCAGCGGGTGCTCGGGCTGGTCGAGCTGCTCGACGGCGAGACCATGCCCGAGCCGGAGCGGTTCCTGGGGACGCTGGAGGTGACGGCCCAGCTGCACGGCCATCTCTCCGAACAGCACTGGGACGCGCTGGCCGCGCGGCGGGCCGAGCTGGGTGACGACACGGTCGACGCGCTTCGGGCGGAGTGGGTCACGATCGTCACGGAGCTGCGCCGGCACCTGGTGAACGGCACGCCGGCGCGGGATTCGGCGGTCCGTGAGCTGGCCGGCCGGTGGCAACGGGTCGCGGAGGCATTCCGCACCGGCCAGCCGGATCTCGACGAGCGGATCCAGGCCGCCGGCGAGGTCGTGTGGCGGCAGCACGGCGCGCGGATCAGCGAGTACGTCAGCGACCGGGCCGGCTGGTCGGCGCCCGGTGAGATGGCGGACATCGTGGACTACGTCCAGCGTGCCATGAAATCGTGAACGCCCACTGGCTCCGCCCGCACGGATCCGGAACGGTTCGCGCTGGCCCAGCGGTGCGCGGTCACCGCCCGGCACGCGCGTTCCTCCAGGCTATGGCGGCCGGACCGCGACGCACCTACGACTCGGCGGCGGGAGTTTGTTCCTGCACCGCCCGATCCCGGGCGGTGCACCCGGTCATACCGAGGTGTTCACCGAGGACCTGACCACGCTCGACCCGACCAGCCTCGACGCGCTGCTCGCCACGGCCGGCATCCCTCGATATCTGCTTGATCTACGCTCGGTCCCGGCTTCCGGTCCGATCGCCGAACGCTTCGCGGCGGTGACGTCGATCATGACCGGCACGCAGGCGACACCGGTGAACCCGACGGCCGCGTTCGACGCCCTGGTCTACGTCGACCAGGTCACGCCGTGGCACACCAGCCTCGCCTACTGACGGGCGGCAGGGCGAACGGAGCGCGCGAGGTATGTCCGACCAGATAACCGTGACGATGATCTCCGGCGGCATTGCCCTGCTCGTGGCGCTGCTGGGGATCGGTGGGGCGATCGCCGCCCAGCTCGTCGCCACCCGTCGAGCGTTCGAGAACTCACTCGCGTTGTTCGAACGCCAGGCAGCCGAAGCACAACAGGCACGTGACGAGGCTGCCCGGATCCAGAACCGCCACCGGTTCGCCGACCAGAAGAGGAGCACCTACGGTCGGGCGCTCCGCCTTGCCGACGAGCTCGTCGGCGCCCGCGAGGAGGAACGCCTGGCCAACCGGAACTTCGAACGCACCAAGCGGGTCCTCGAGCGGGTCGGCGACCAGTCCGACGCCCTTGCCAAGACGGTGGACGACTTCCGGAACTCGGCCAGCGAGCAGCATGATCGAGTACGCCGCCTCGCCGTCGAGCTCGCCGATGTCGTCGGCGAGATCCAGCTACTGTCGGACAACACCGTGCGCTCGGCGGCCGACCGGCTCCGGAAGTCCGCGCAGACCGCCAGCCACGTCGAGGAGTCCCGGTACGTCGAGGACCGCGACGCCTTTCTCCTCGCCGCCAGGAACGAGCTCGACGTGGAGCCCGCGTGACACCTCAGCCCTTGACGGCGCCCTGGGTGATGCCGCTGACGAAGTTGCGCTGGAAGATCAGGTACAGCGTGACGATCGGGCCGATGACGATGATGCTCGCGGCGGACAGGAGCGGGATGTTCGCCGAGAACTGGCCGACGAACAAGCCGAGTCCGGTCGGCGCGTTCCGCAGTTCCGGGTCCTGCATCAGTACGATCACCAGCAGGAACTGGTTCCACGACCACATGAAGTAGAGCACTCCGAGCGTGGTGAGCGCCGGCCACGAGATCGGCAGCAGTACGCGGGTGAGGATCGTCAGGCTGCGGGCGCCGTCCACGCGGGCGGCGTCGAGCAGTTCCACCGGCAGCGCGGCGAAGTGCGTCTGCATCCAGTACACGCCGAACGGCATGAACAGCGCGGTCTCGGCCAGGATCACGCCGAGGTAGGAGTTCGTGAGGCCCACTGTGGACAGGTCGAAGTACAGCGCGACCACGACCAGCTCGATCGGCAGGGTCAGGCCCAGCACGAACGCCACCGACAGCGCCCGGCCGCCGAACGGGTTCAGCGTCGCGAGCGAGTAGGCCGCGAGCGTGGCGAGCACGAGGGAGAGCGGCACGACCCCGGCCGCGATGATGAAGCTGTTGGCCACCAGCCGGTCGAACCCGGCCTCCTGCCACGCCTCGACGAAGTTCGACCACGTCCACTCGGTCGGCCAGGCGAGCCCGGCGATCGGCGCCCCGGACGGGTGGAACGCCGCGAGCGTGACGCCGACGAACGGCAGCAGCACCGCCACCGCGAACAGCGTCAGCACGAGGTACCTGGCGGCGACCATGACACGCGGGTTCACGAGCGCTCCCTGGTGATCAGGCGAATGGCCGTCACGAAGACGATCACGACGAGGGTGAGCACGACCGCGAGTGCGGAGGCCGTGCCGATGTCGGCCTCGTTGAAGGCGAGCCGGTACACGAGCAGGCCGGGCACGGTGGTCTGGTTCACGGGGCCGCCGTTGGTGGTCACGAACACGAAGTCGAAGCTGGCCAGCGCGGCGATCGTGGTGATGACGCTGGCGATCGTGACCTCACCGCGCAGGGCCGGCAGCGTCACGGTGAAGAACTTCCGCACCGGCCCGCCGCCGTCCAGAGCGACCGCCTCGTAGAGAGCGACGTCGACTTTCTGCACGCCGGAGAGGAAGAGCACCATGCACAGCCCGCTCATCGCCCAGGTGCCGATGAGGCCGAGGGCGACGAGCGCCGTGTCGTAGTCCCCGAGCCACGCCCTGGTCACACTGCCGAGGCCGATCAACTCCAGTCCCCGGTTGACCAGCCCCCCGTCGCTGTACATCCACCGCCAGGTGATGCCGACGGCGACGAGTGGGAGCACCTGCGGCAGGAAGAAGATCATCCGGTACGCGGTCATGCCGCGTACGCCGCCCTGGAGCAACGCCGTCATGAGCAGCCCGAACGCGCACGGGATGACCGCGAAGAACAGGATCAGCACGATCGCGTGCCACAGCGCCGGGCCGAGCGTGGGGTCGGTGAACACCGTGACGTAGTTCGAAAACCCCGCCGGGACGGCCGGCAGGATCCCGTCCCACTCCAAAAAGGACAGATAGACGGTGTGGATCGCCGGCCAGATCGCGAACAGCACGTACACCGCGAGCGCGGGCGCGAGGTACACGAGCCCGTGCAGCCGCCGACCGACCCTGCGTTTCGGCCGGCGGCGCGCGGGAGTCCGTTCCGGACGGACGGATCGTCCGGAACGGACCGCCACATCAGTCATGGTGTTCGGTCCACGACTCCTGCAGTGACGCGAGGAACTGGTCCGGGGTCATCTGCTTGCTCACGAGACCCTGCACGCCCGAGGTGAGCCGGTCGATCATGTTGGGGGACGCGAAGTCCGGGAACGGCACGATGCCGTTGTCGGCGACCACCTTCGCGAACTCCGTCGTGACCTCGGCGGTGACCCCGGTCGCCTGAAGGTCGGCGGAGGTGTCCACCGGCATGAAGCCGGACTCGAACTGCACCTTCGCCGCCTCGGGCGAGCGCATGAAGTCGAGGAACGCGGCCGCCTCGTTGGGGTGCTTGGTCTTCGACGAGATCGAGAAGGCCACGCTCGCGCCGGACGCCACCGCCGGGTTGCCCTGCTTGGCGGTCGGGAACAGGAAGAAGCCCGCGTTGTCGCCCATGGCCTCGGCGATCGTCGCCGCGTACCAGTTACCGGTGATGAAGTAGGCGTTCTTGCCCTGCGTGAAGTTCGCGAGTGCGTCGGTGTCGGCGATCGCGTTCGCCGACTCCGGCACGTAGCCGGCGCCCGCCCAGTCGGCGACCTTCTGCGCGGCCTGCTTCGCGCTGTCGGTCTCGATCGTGGCGCCGGACTTGCCGTAGACCCAGTCCCGGTACTGCTGCTCGTCACCGAGGGAGTTGTTCAGCGCGTTCCACAGCTGGAACCCGCCGACCTGAAGGCTGCCGAGGCTGAACGGCGTGGTGCCGGTGCCTTTCACCGCGGCGAGGTTCTGCTCGAACTCGGCGAGGGTCGCGGGTGGCTGCGTGATACCGGCCGCGCTGACGAGCTGCTTGTTGTAGAACACGCCGAGCACGGACAGCGCGCCGGGCACCGCGTACAGGCCGCCGGTGCCGTACTCCTTGGCCTTGGCGTCCGACCGCAACACCTCCAGGCTCGACGACGGGAAGCCGTCCTGCCAGCCGTACAGCTCCTCGTACGGCGCGAGATCGTAGATCAGCCCGCCGGGCACGAGCGAGCGCATGGCGCCGGGGTTGTACTCGGCGATGTCCGGCGGCTCGTCCGACGCCATGGACAGCTTGATCGACTTCACGTAGTCGGAGAACGGGGTCTGCTGGCCCTTGATCGTGATGTTCGGGTGCTTGTCCTGGAACGCCTCGATGAGCGCCTTCACCGGCGGGTCGTCGGTGTACGCGAGGGTCAACGTGACCTTTTCGGACGAGAGCTCTTTGGACACGTCCTTCGGCGCGGCCGGCCCGCTGCCGCCCGTCTCCGCGCAGCCGGCGGCGAGCAGCACCGCCGCGGCCACGGAGCCGAGTCGTAAGAACCTGGTACGCATGTGATGTCTCCTTCTCCTACCGCTGGCGGATGGCTCGCACGTCGAACCGCTCACGTTCGACCCAGGCCAGCGAGTGCCGGACGGCGCCGTACACGATCGCGTCAGCCCCCAATGTGGACAGCTCCAGCCGTGGCTGGCGGAGCTCCTCTGTCTCGAGCGCGCCGATGACCGCGTCGAGCAACACTTCCCCCAGTACGACGATGTCGCCGCCGAGCACGACCACCTCCGGGTCGAGCAGCGCGCGGATCGCGGCGACGCCTTTGGCGAAGCGGCTGGCGACCTTGCCGACCGCGCCGGTCGCCCAACGCTCGCCCCGGTGCGCCGCGGCCGCCAGCTCGGGCAACGCCACCGGCCGGCCGGCGAGTCGCAGCAGCTCACGGGTGCCGACCCACCGCTCGAACGGGCCGAGGTCGTCACCTCCCCCGGTCTTCGGTGCGGCCAGGTCGAGGTAGCCGAGGTCGCCCGCGTCGTTGGACGCGCCCCGGTACAGCTCGCCGCGCAGCACGATGCCGGCGCCGATGCGCTCGCCCCAGTCGACGAACACCAGCGAGTCCTCGACGTGCGGGGTGCCGCGCCAGCGTTCCCCTTCGGTGGCAAGCTTCACGTCGTTGTCGACGTAGACGGGAGCCGTGATGCCGGCGGACTGGATGCCGGCGAGGATGGCGTCGCCGGTGACCTCGGGCATGCTCACGCTGAGGCCGACGTGGCCGGTGACCGGGTCGACGATGCCGGGCGCGGACGCCGTCGCGTGCCAGATGCCGGCCGGGTCGACACCGGACCGCTCGATCGCCTTGCGCAGTGAGTCCGTCAGCGACCTGCGGCTCGACCGGCGCAACGCCGCCGTCACGTCCGTGGTGAACTCGCCGGCGAGGTCCGCGACCACGATCCGCACGGTCCCCGGGTTGACGACGACGCTCAGGACCTGGCCGGCCTCGGCCCGGAACCGCACCATCTGCGGTGGCCGGCCGGTGCCGCCGGCGGCCCTTTCTGGCGCGGAGATCTCGGCCAGCTCCATGGACTCGAGCACGGCCAGCGAGCGGGTGACGGCCTGGCGGGACAGCCCGGTGTCCTTGGCGATGGCGGACACGGGCGCACGGCGGACCGCTCGCAGGTGGGTGAGGATCGCGGCCGCGTTGTTCTCCAGCATGAACTTCGTGCCGACGGCGACTGTGCGCGTCATGGCGGCGAGGGTAACTTATTTACGTACCGTACGGAAGTATTAGGGTGGTGAGCATGTCACCGCCGTGGGCCGAGGCCGTCCGCCAACTGTGGACGAGAGTCGTCGCCGATACTCCCCCACCGCACGTGCACCGGCTGACCGGGACACGCGGTTTCGAGGTGTGGGCCGACGGCCCCACCGTGCACGTGGCCGCCACCGACGCGGGGGCGGCCTGCGCGGGCATCCACCGCTACCTCCGCGACGCCCACGACGTGCGGGTCACGTGGGACACCCCGCTGCCGCTGTCCATCGACCCGGCACCGACCCGTCCGCCGCTGCGTGGCCGCGCACGGGTGGACCGGTTCTACTACCTCAACTTCTGCACGTTCAGCTACTCCACGGCCTACTGGGACTGGGCCGAGTGGGAACGCGAGATCGACTGGATGGCGCTGCACGGCGTCACCATGCCGCTCAACCTCGTCGGACACGAGGCGGTGCTCGCGCTGGCGTACTCGCGGCTCGGCATGTCCGACGTGGACATCCGCGCCTTCCTCGGCGGCCCGGCGTACCTGCCGTGGCTCTACATGGGATGCCTGGACAGCTTCGCGGGCCCGATGCCGGCGAGCTGGCTTCCCCGCGGCCTGGAGCTGGGGCGGCGGATCCTCGACCGGCAGCGGTCGCTGGGCATGACGCCGGCGCTGCCGGCGTTCACCGGACACGTGCCCCGGCAGCTCGCGCCGGCCGGCGCGAAGACCCGGCTGTGGCAGGGCATGCCGACGACTGTCGTCCCGCCGGAGGATCCCCTGTTCGGCCGGCTCGCGGCCGAGATCGTCACCGCGCAGCGGGAACTGCTCGGCACCGACCACCTCTACGCGTCGGACCCGTTCATCGAGATGATCCCTGACGGTGACGAGCGCTATCCGGCGGCGGTCGCCGCCGCGGTCGTCGACGGTCTGCGGGCCGGTGACGAGGACGCCGTGTGGGTGTTGCAGTCCTGGCCGTTCTCCTACCAGCGCTCGCACTGGACGACGGAGCGGGTCAACCGGTTCCTCGACGGCATCCCGGATGGACGGGTGCTGGTGCTGGACCTGTGGGGTGAGGCCGATCCGCAGTGGCCGCGGCTCGACGGGTACGGCGGCCGGCCGTGGCTGTGGAACGGGCTGCTGAACTTCGGTGGCCGTACCGAACCGGTCGCCGACCTCAGTGCCACGAGCACGAACATCGAGGACGCGCTGGCGTCCGACCGGCCGCCGGTCGGACTCGGCCTCACGATGGAGGCGATCCACAACAACCCGGCGTTCTTCGAGCTGGTCACCGACCGGGCGTGGGACGAGCCGGTCCCGCTCGCGGAGTGGCTCGCCGACTTCGGCCGGCAGCGCCACGGCGACCCGGCTGGATCCGAGGCGTGGCAGCGGCTGGGCGCGTCGGTGCTGAACGCCACGGCCCGCTCGATCTTCCCCGAGTCCTACATCGGGATCGCCGTGTCCACACCGGACTACACGCGGATGCTGGACGACCGCGTGCACGACGACGTGCGGGCGGCCCTGTACTACGACCCCGATGACCTGGTGGCGGCCATCCGCGCGCTGGCCCGGATACCGGCCGCGGCCGACGACCTCGCGCTGGCGGGCATCGCACTGCTGCTGCGGGTGATCGACCACCGGTTCAGCGACCTGCTGCGGTCCATCCACACCGCACAGTGGGACGCGACGGACTTCCTGACGGTGTTCGACGATCTCGACGGCCTGGCGGCGACCAGACCGACGTTGCGCCTCGACACGTGGGTGGCGGCGGCACAGCGCCGCGCGGCGGACGACGAGGAGCGGCGGGTGCTGGAGGACAACGCCCGCCGCATCCTGACCGTGTGGCACACGGCGGACAACCCGTTCCTGGACAACTACTCCGCACGGATCTGGAGTGGGCTGGTCGGCGGGTACCTCAAGCGGCGCTGGGAGCTGTGGGCGCGGTTCCTGCCGAGGGCACTGGACCCGGAGGGACTAGCCGAGGCGCAGTCCGCACTCGACGAGTCCCTCCGCGACCTCGCGGAAGAGTTCATCGCGACCGGCCCGGCAAGCCGCGAGCCGGGGGACGTCGTCGCGGTCACCGAACACGTCCTGGCGCGCTATGGCGACGAGTTCTGTTCCCGGAAAGGAACACACAATGTCCACTGAGGATCGTAATCCACGGACCACCGACATCGACCGCTGGCAGGCGGAGCGGGTGGTCGACGCGCTGCTCACGGAGGACGCGCTGGCCGTCGAGGCCGCCCGCGCGGGCGGACCGGCTCTGGCGAAGGCCGTCGACCTGGCACTCCCCCGGCTGTCCTCCGGGGGTCGGGTGCACTACTTCGGCGCCGGTGCGTCCGGCCGGCTCGCCGTGCTCGACGCGACCGAGACGACCCCGACGTTCGGCGTGGAGCAGGGCTTGTTCACGGCACACTTCCCTGGTGGCGCCAAGGCGTTCGTCGACTCCGGACTGGACTTCGAGGACGAGGGGACGGCGGGCCACGACGACGCCGCGGTGGTCGGGCCCGGTGACGTCGCGGTCGGCATCACGGCGTCGGGCTCGACCAGGTACGTGGTCGGCGCGCTGACCCGCTGCCGGGCGGCGGGCGCGCTCACCGTGCTGATCACGTCCACTGTGGACGCTCCGCTGTCCGCCGAGGTCGACGTGGCGGTGGTGGCGGACACGGGCCCTGAGGCGGTGACCGGCTCGACGAGGCTGAAGGCGGGCACGGCGACGAAGGTCCTGCTGAACGCGTTCTCGACGGCGCTGATGATCCGCTCGGGCCGCACGTACTCGAACCTGATGGTGAACCTGGTCGCCACCAACGAGAAGCTGGTCGGCCGGGCGGCCAGGATCGTCCAGATGGCGACGGGGCTCGGTGCCGTGGAGAGCGCCGCCGTGCTGGCCCGGGCGGGCGGCGACGTGTCATTGGCCCTGGTACACGCCCTGTCCGACCGTCCACTCGACGAGTGCCGCGACGCGCTGAGCGGACGTGGCGTCCGAGCGGCACTGGACACCCTGTGACCACGTATGTCGGCGTCGACGTTGGCGGCGGCGGCATCCGGATCCGCGTCTCGGTGGGCGGTGAGGAACTGTCGGCGGAGGAACCCGGCCCGGTGCCCCGCAGGTCGGGCCATGTGGACACCCAGGCCGTGGCCGCCCGCATCGGCAGGCTGGCGGCGGGGATGTGCGCGTCGGTGGACCGTGTGGCTGTGGGCCTGACCGGCATGCCCGGACTGCTGGAGGATCCGAAGGAACTGGCCGAGCAGGTACACCGTTTCGTCAGGACAACGAGCGTGGTCGTGGCGAGCGACGCGCTGACGACCCATCTCGGCGCACTGGCGGGTCGGCCGGGCTGCGTGGTGGCCGCGGGCACGGGTGTGATCGCGCTGGGCACCGACCACGAGACGACGTGGCGCCAGGCGGACGGGTGGGGCCACCTCCTCGGCGACGAGGGCAGCGGGGCGTGGATCGGCCGGGAGGCGCTGCAGGCGGCACTTCGCCACCGCGACGGTCGTGACGGCGGCTCGGAGTTGTTGCTGGACAAGCTGTTGACCCGGTTCGGCGACACGGACGCGTTGCTGCGAACGGTCTACGGCTCCCCGTCCCCCGCACACGAGCTGGCGGCCTTCGCCCCGCTGGCAGCCGATGCGGCCCACGAGAACGACCCGGTCGCGGCCGGCATCTGGTCCCGTGCGGGCACCCACCTGGCGGCATCGGCCCACGCGGCGGCCCGCGCCCTACCCCCGGAATTCTCGTGGGGCGGCCGCCTGTTCGACGCCGGTCCGCTACTGCTCGACCCGTTCCGCGCCGAGCTGACCCGCCGTCGCCCGTCCGCCCTGGTGCGCGAACCAGCCGGCCAGGCCGTGGACGGCGCACTTCTCCTGGCCCGCCGGGGACTCCCGCCCGAGCATCCCCATCCACCCGAGTACGCGGTGGAACTACGCCGGCCCTAGCGCTTGTCTTCCCGTGACACGAGCGTTCGGATCTCCAGCTCGTAGCTTGCCCGTGTATCCAGTGCGCCCTCCAACTCGCGTAGACGGTCGAGTACGTAGTCGTCCTCGTCGAGGACGTCGCTGGCGAGGCCGATCAGCGAGTCGTCCCGGTCGGGCGTGGACGACTCGAACAGCAGGTCACAGAGTGCGTCGCAGTTCTCGGTCGGCTCTGGTGCACTGTTCAGGCCGAGCCACGGCCGGCCGACCCAGTAGTCCAGAAGCGCGGCGAACGTCGCGAGGCACTGCCACTTGTCGTACGTGCCGATATCGGATTTCAGCCTGGCGACCATGTCGGTGTACAGCTCCGGCATGGTCAGGCCGAGTACGCGGGTTCCCGCGTAGGCCCAACGATCCGATGCGGTACCGCCGTCGTGGGCATCCCACCGAGGACTCCACAACAACCGGAAGAACTCGGCGCGGGCACGGTCGCCGTGCAGCGCGATGCCCAGGATCAGGCCGCCGTTGCAGTCTGTCGAAGCCGCACCTTCACCCCACTCGACAAGCTTGCCCAACCACGACGGATCCCCCGTCTTGATGGCCAGCACCGGCAGGAACTCGGGGAACAGGGCCGCGCCGAAGTGCCGCCGCAGCGCTTCGCCGATGTCGGCGAGCAGGCCAGAACACGACAGATGCAGCAGCCCCAGACATGCGTTCATCGCCTCGTAGTGCAGGCCTTCGACGTGGTCCCACAGCATCCGCTCGGCCGGCTCGTACCCCAGGAAGCCGATCGCGTGCAACACCTCGGGCGGCATACCCTCGCGCAACCGTCCGTTCAGCACGCACGCGGCCAGCAGACGCTCGGCCATCGACACATCTCCGTGCCGGGCGAACACCGGAACCAGCCGATGGCCCGCCTCAGGATCCTCCAGGAACGCCGGGAGCAGAGCCTGCGCGTCGGATCGTGACCCGTACCGCATCACCACGTCGACGACCGCCGACTCGAACCGCGAGATCCCCGTCCGCGAACCGCTGCCGTATCTGTCGAGCAGCTCCCGCGTCGCCAGCAACACCGCCATCACGCTCCTCGCCGACCTACTGGAATGGCTCATTGGATCACGGCACTATTTTATGATCACGGTCAGACCTTTGGTTGTCCGGACGTCCTGACCCACCGTTCGATTATTCTCCGTTAATTTCCACGGGTTCCCGTCATGACCAGATGCCGTCGTGCTCTCAACGGGCAACTGCAGCTGTGGGGGAGTTTCTACAATGGCTTCGACGGGAATGGCTTCGAGCGGTCGGCCGGCCCGGGTTTTCGTGTCGTACGCGCACGACACGCCGCAGCACCGGATGGCGGTGCTGAGGCTGTGTTTCCTGCTGCGTCGGCTGGGTGTGGACGTTCGGGTGGACGAATGGGACACCGACCTGCGGCACGACTGGACGCTGTGGATGATCGACCAGCTCACCCACGCCGACCACGTCATCGTCATCGCGTCGCCGGAATACCGGGCCGCCGGTGACGGAATCGTGCCGGCCGATCATCACCGGGGTGTGCAGACCGAGTCCGCTTTGCTGCGGAACTTCCTGCACCGCGACCGGGCCACGTGGACGCCCAAGATCCTTCCGGTGATCCTGCCGGGCCGGACGGTGGACGAGATTCCGCTCTACCTGCAACCGCATTGTGCCAGCCATTACCTGGTGCCCACGATCAACCCGATGGGCGTCCGGGAGCTGATGAAGGTGTTCAACCGGCAGGCGCCCCGCCGCGAACCGACCGCCACGGCGACGCACTGGAGCGCGTCCGCGGTGTCGACCCTCCCCCGCGACGTGCCGTCGTTCACCGGCCGCGACGCCGAGGTGCACCAGTTGGTGCGGCGGATCGTCGAGGCACGCGAGGACGCCACCGCGATCCATGTCGTGAACGGCATGCCCGGGGTGGGGAAGACGGCGTTCGCGGTGCATGTCGCGCAGAAGGTCGCCGCCCGTTTTCCCGACGGGCACCTGTTCCTCGAACTCCGCGGGCACACGCCGGGCCAGCAGCCGGTCACGCCGCTCGACGCGCTCGGGTCGCTGCTGCTGGCGTGCGGGGTGGCGGCCCCGCACGTCCCGGCCGCGCTCGACGACCGGGCGCGCATGTGGCGGGACCGGCTCGCCGGCAAGAAGATGCTGCTGCTGCTCGACGACGTCGCCGACCACGAGCAGGTCCGGCCGCTGTTGCCCGGCGCGCCAGGTTGCCAGGTCGTGATCACCAGCCGGCGACGGCTGCCCGGGCTGGAGGACGCGCGGCCGCTGCCTCTCGACGTCCTGCCCCCGGCGCAGTCGGTCACGATGTTCCTGCGGCTCACCGGCCGCACGGCCGACGACGAGGAACGCAGGCGCATCGCCGACATGATGCGGTTGTGCGGCCACCTGCCCCTCGCGATCGTGCTCACCGCCGGCCGGTTACGCACCCACCCCAGCTGGGACGTGCGGTACCTGACCTCACAGATGGTGTGCACCCGCGACCGGCTCGGACAGATGCGGGCCGACGACCGCAGCGTGATCGCGGCGTTCGGGTTGTCCTACCGCGACCTCCCCGCCGACGCGCAGCGTCTCTTCCGCCGCCTTTCCCTGTATCCCGGGGTCGACTTCGACCTGTACGCGGCCACCGCGCTCGGCGGCGGCGACCTCGACACGACGCACGGGCTCGTCGAGACCCTGTACCTCAACCATCTCATCGAGGAACCGTCACCCGGCCGGTACCGGCTGCACGACCTCATCAGGCACTACGCGGAAACCCTGCTCGCCGGGGACGAGCGGCGGGACGCGGTCGTCGGGCCGGTGCTCGACTACTACGTCCACGTCGCGACCGCGGCGGCCCGCCTGCTCCCCCACCACACCACAGTGGAAGAGCCACCGCTCCGCGGCGCGCCACCCGCCCACGCACCGGACCTCACCTCGGAGTCCGAAGCATGCGAGTGGTTCGCGCGGGAACGGGTCAACCTGAGCGGGTGCGTCGACTACGCACGCGGCCACGAGCGGAACGGGCACGCGATTCGGCTCGCCGCGGCCCTGCATCCCTACCTTGCCCGGTACGGGCACTGGGACGACGCGCTCACCATCCACGACGTCGCCGTCCGTGCCGCCGAACGCGAGGACGACCTGCCAGGGCTCGCGATCTGTCTGCTCAACCTCGCCGCCGTGCAGCTCATGGTCGACGACTACCCGTCGGCGATGATCACCGTGACGCGTGCGCACCGGCTGTATGTCAACCTCGGCGACCGGCGGGGCGAAGCGGCGGCGACCAGGCATCTCGGCGCCGTGCAGTACGCGATGGGCGAGTACGCGGCGGCCACCAGGAACCTGACGCGGGCGCTCGCCCTCTGCACCGAGATCGGCGACCACCTCGGCGAGGCCACCGCGCACTACCGGCTGGGCATCGTGCAGCACCTCACCGAGGACCACGCGTCATCGTCGAAAAGCCTGGTGCGGGCGTTCACCATGTACCGCCGGCTCGGCTGCCGCCAGGGCGAGGCGGACGCGGTCAGCTATCTCGCGTTCGTCCAGGGCCGGGCGGGCGACTACTCGCCGGCCATGCGGGGCCTGACCCGCGCACTCGTGCTGTTCGAGGAGATCGGCGACAAGCGCGGCGAGGCCAACGCGCTGTGCCGGATGGGCATGCTGCTCCGCATCGTCGGCGAGTACGGGCTGGGCGTGTCCATCGAGCTACGCGCGTACACGCTGTTCGCCGAGCTCGGCAGCCACCAGGGGCAGGCGAACGCGCTCTGCGGCCTCGCCATGACCCGGTATCTCAACAGCGACCGGACACCTCGCGACCACGCGGCCGCGGTCGACACCTTCGAGAACGCGCTCGCCCTGTGCGGCCGGATCGGCGACCGGCTGTGCGAGGCCAACATCTACAACACCCTCGGCGTGGTCCAACACCTCGCCGGACACCACCAGGAGGCGACCGCGAGCCTGACCCGCGCGCTCAGCCTGTGCAGCGGTATCCCCGACCCCACCGGCCAGGTCACGGCGCTGAACAACCTCGGCCGACTCGCCTGGGACTGGCCGGAGGCCGGGGACTCGTTCAGCCACCACGACGAGGCACTGCGGCTCGCCCGTGCCATCGGCGCCGCACTGGAGGAAGGCCGCGCGCTGGAAGGAATGGGACGCTGCCTGATCCGGGACAGCTACACCGGGGCCGGCACGGCCTACCTGCGTGAAGCCCTCGAGGTGTACGAGCGGCTCGGGGTGCCGGACGCCCGTGCGGTACGCGGGACGTTGGCCGATCTGGCGGAACTCGGCCAGGAAAACACCAGGACGGCCGCACCCCGGCCACTGGTTCACGCGCATCGTTGACGAGCGCGGTGGATGCGGTGGGCGGTCGGGCTGACCGATGCCGCCGTTCGGCGCAACGACCGCACACCGCCGTGCCGGTATCCCGACGTGCGTTGGCGCGCTAGCGTGGAGGCAATGGAAGAGGGTGAGCTGGTCGCCGAACGCTACCGCCTCGTGTCTCTCGTGGGGCAGGGCGCCATGGGCGTCGTCTGGCTGGCCCGCGACGAGCGACTGGACCGCGAGGTGGCGGTCAAGCAGCTGCTGATCGCGGGCTCACCCGACAAGGCACTGGCCACCGCGACGTCCGAGGAGGCCACCAGCCGCGCGATGCGCGAAGCACGCATCGCGGCCCGGCTGCGGCACCACAACGCCATCGCCGTGCACGACGTGGTGGAACACGACGGCCGGCCGTGCCTGATCATGGAGTATCTCCGCTCGTCGTCCCTCGACCAGGTGATGATCGCGCGGGGTGGGTTGCCACCGATCGAGGTCGCCGCCATCGGCGCGCAGATCGCCGCCGCGCTCACCGAGGCACACGCCGCCGGCATCGTGCATCGGGACATCAAGCCGGAGAACGTGCTGTTCAACGAGGACGGCACGGCGAAGATCACCGACTTCGGCGTGTCCCGCGCCGCGTTCGTCGGCACCGTGACCACGACCGGGATCCTGGCCGGCACACCCGCCTACCTCGCCCCGGAGGTCGCGAGCGGCGGGCCGGCGGGGCCGAGCTCGGACGTGTTCTCCCTCGGCGCCACGCTCTACACGGCAATTGAGGGCATGCCGCCGTTCGGCATCGACGACAACCCGATCGCGTTGCTGCTGCGGGTCGCCACCGGTGAGATGAAGCCGCCCGAGCGGACCGGCCCGCTCACCGACCTGGTGATGTGGCTGCTGCACCGCGACCCCGCCCAGCGCCCCTCGATGATGACCGCGCGGGACGCGCTGGCCGCCGCGGCCGAGGGCGAACCGTTCCCGGTGCCGCGTGCCCGCACGGGAACGATCATGCTGCCCCCACCGCGCAGGCGCGTCGGCTCGATGCGGACGGTCGTCTTCGCGCTCATTGCCGTCACGCTGGTCGCGGCCGGCGCCGCGCTCGGCTGGGGTATCACCGACGGCGAGTCGACCTCGGCGACACCCCAACAACCCGGGACGAGCACCCCTGGTGCGCCGCCACAGCAACCGATCCTCGCCGAGCCGACCTGTGTGGCCAGCTACGAGGTCGCCGAGACGTGGCAGGGTGGCTACAACGCGACCGTGACCATCCGCAACGACGGGGAAAGCACGCTCAGCGGCTGGACGGTGCGCTGGACACAGCCCGACGGCCACCAGATCACCAACCTGTGGAACGGCGACCTCACCCGGGCCGGCACCGAGATGACGGTCACCAACGCCCAGTGGAACACCACCGTCCCCACCGGCGGTGAAACCAGCTTCGGCTTCACCGCCAACGCGAAGGGAAACAACCGCCCGACACCGGCGGTCACCTGCGGACAACGGTGATCACGAAGAACAGCCGCCCGATACCGGCGGTCACCCGAGGACGACGGTGACCGCCGGCACGAGCATCCGCGAGTCCCGCGTTTCCGTGCCCGGCCCCTGTTTCCGGTAGCGGACGCCGGGACTCACGGTGTCCTCGGGGTCAGGCAGTCGGTGGGTCCGTGGGCGGCGGCCCGCCAGGACCACCGCCGAAGCCGTCGTCAGCACCGACCGCCGTGTCCGACAGATCCAGCCCGATGGCGAAGTCCGCCGCGTACCCTCGGCCTCGGCGGTTCGGCCGGAGCAGCATCTGGTCGCCGACACCGCCTGCCGAGTAGATACCGTCCTGGGCGTTGGTGGTGTCCGGCATGCCCTTGCTCGCGTACGGCTCGGCGGTCAGGTACCTCGCCTTGAACTCCTCGGTGAAGTACAGCTGCGAGGTGAACTCGTACGGGTTGCCGTCCGTGCCGGTCGTGCGGATCTTGATGTGGATGTGCACCGTCCGGCCGCGGTACCAGCCGGGCAGGACGGTCGTGAACCGCACGCGGCCGGCTCTGTCGGTCACCTGGTAGCCACGCAGGAACTTCCGCCCGACAGAGCCTTCCTGGGCGATGTCGGAGTAGAGGCCGGCCGCGTCACAGTGCCAGACGTCGAAGACCGCGTCCGGGAGCGGTGCGCAGCGGCCGTCGCTGATCTGCAGCACGCGCAGGTTCATGGTCAGCGTCGTGCCGGCGGAGACCGAGCCGTCGGAGGGATCACTGCGGATGTCGGAACGGTTGAGCCCCTCGTCGACGAAGTACGGCCCCTCCGTCATCTCGGGCTTGGCAACGCAGTCGACCGGCCCGCAGTCGGTGGCGGCGGCGGTACCCGCGCCGGCGACAGTCAACGCCACTCCCGACAGACCGAGAATCGCGAGCGCCTGCCGCCGGCCGAGCACACGGCCAACGGGTACGTCATCGTCGTGCATGGTTCTCCCTCACTGTCCGGAAACAAACGACAACGGACAGTAGGAACCAATCTTGTGCGCGACCTCAGACGAACCTGTGTACGAGCTGTGTGGGTCAGCCGCGCAACCGCACCACCCGCAGCTCCGGGGACGACTGGATGTCCCGTTCACAGAAGCGGGAGGTCACCCACCCGCGCTTCGCGAACAGCTTCGTCTGGTCGGCGTGGTGCGGCGAGTTCGGGTTGGGCGACTGGGAGAACGTCAGCAGCGTCGCCGCGTCCGGGCACTGGCCGCCGGTGAACGAGACCACCTGGATGTGGCTCGACCCATGTACCACCTCGACGTCGCCGGCCGCCGGGTCCCACCCCGGGATGATCATGTTGAGCACGCCCTGCTCGTGGTGACCGCCGGGTACCGGGATCCGCTCGCCGTTCCGCACGACGTAGTGGTTCTCGCCCAGCGGCGCCTCCGGCGCGATGCCCGCCGCCCGCAGTTCGGCGATGGCGTCGCCCAGTGCCTGTGCCACCAACGGGTTCGCCGTGTTCAGCGTGTTCGGTGTGGCGACGGGATCAGCCGCGTCGAACGGCACCCGCCACAGGTCGTCGGCGTCGATCTCGCTGGCCCGCAGCCAGAACTGCTCGAACAGCAGTCCACCCCGGCTGTCGACGTTCATCGTCCTGTCCCATGTGGACAGTGCGGTGCACGCGGTGCCGACCTCGACGGCGCCGCCATCGGAGGTCGGCGCCAGGCCGCCGGGGAACGCGGCGCACATCTCGGCGGCCGCGGCGGCCGCCTGTCCACCGGACCAGCTCTCGTTGGCGAAGAGCAGGTCCTGCATGCCCTGGCGGGTGAACGTGCCCAGCCTCTCCTCGACGGCGGTGATCCCCATGCGGGTGCGTGGGTTCCGGATCTCGCCGATGTCACCCATGACCCGTGGGTAGCCGGTGATCGGCTGGTGCGGGTTGGCCAGCCACGCGCTGTCGTTGGAGTTCTCGACGTAGTCCCGGCGCGTGAGCACCGGCATCCGGCTCGGGCCGAAGATGCCCGGCACCAGCGCGTCCGGGTCGGTTCCCCACGCGCAGTCCGTGCGCGAACCGTCCAGCACGGAGATGCCCGAGCGCGGGAAGACCTGCTGGCCCAGCGGGGTGTTGCACCGGGTGGCTAGCTCGTCGGTCACGTGCGGCACGACCTGGATGTCCGAGAACAGCGCCCGGCCGGACCGGTCGGCGGCGATCGTGTTGACCCACGGCGCGCCCTGCGTCCGGGACAGCGCGTCGGTCACGTCCTTCGTGCCGCGGCTGCGCCCGAGTTCGAACCAGGTGTTGAGGCCACGCATGTTGCCCTGGTTGGCGTCCCGGATCGCGTATGCGCTGGTGGTGGTCCAGTTCAGCGGGACGCCTGGCATGGGCGACAGGACCGGCCCGTACCGCGTCGAGTACAGCGTCCGCTCGACGGTCCCGATCGAGCCGTCCTGGTTCCGCACCGGGACGGCGACCGGACGACTCGTCATCCGCTCCGGGCGGCCGTCCACGACGTAGCTCGTCGGGTCTCCCGGCACCAGGCTGACCTCGTAGAGGCCGAACGGGATCACCGTGGACACCGTGTGGCTCCACGCCACATCGCGGTTGAAACCGACCTGGACCAGCGGAATGCCGAGCAGGCTTCCACCACTCACGTCGAGCTCGCCCGGCACGGTCAGCTGCGACTGCCAGAACCGGCGGCCGCCATGCCACGGGTAGTGCGGGTTGCCCAGCAGCACACCGCGTCCGTTGGCCGTGCCCTCCGCGCCGACCGCGATCGCGTTGCTGCCCATGTCCTTGTTCCCCAAGGAGTCCAGCAGTCGTGCGGCCGCGTCGGCGGGGATCGGCGCCGGGGCACTCTGGCCCGTCGGCGGAGCCGCGTTGGTGATGCTGTCGACCACGCCACCCGCCCCACCGAGCGTGGTGAGCGCGTAGAAGTGGCGGTACACGTCGATCTCGGTGATCGGCCGCACCCAGTCGGCACCGCGGCAGGCCGGGTCGGTGATCTCACCCTCGCGCAGGAAGCGGTTGTACCCGGCGACGTAGCCTCGGACGACGTCACGCACCTGAGCGCGGGGACCGTGCGGCGGCGGTTTCGCGACGGTGCGCTCGACGACGCGCGAGTCGTTGACCTGCTGGAAGTACAGGTCGCTGTCGAGGCTGTTCGCCCCGCCGCCGAAGGCCAGGTTGCCCGGTGCGTCCGGTCCGAGGAAGCGCGAACGCCGTGCGCCGACGGTCAGGTAGGTGTCCGCGAGCGCGCAGATGTTGTCGGTGGCCGCGGCGAATCCGTAGCCGTAACCGAGCCCGGCGAAATCCCTGGCCTTGATGTGCGGGATGCCGTACTCGGTATAGCGGATCTCGGCGGCGAAGCCGTGTCGTGGCTGCGCCGCACCGGCTGGAATGCTGGATACCGTGGCGAGGACCGTCGCCGCGGCGACGAGCACCGCCCCCCACTGAGTGCCTCTTCGCATGGCACTTTCCTACCCGATCCGCTCCGGGGAGAATATCGGGGAAGTCCCTGAACCGTGGCGAGAACCCGTTGGCATCTGGCGATCACGCCCGTTCCGGACCTCGCCGGCGGCGGTTAGCGTGGCCGGCATGCGTGCACAGATCGTGTTGTTCGACGGTTTCGACCCGCTCGACGTCATCGCCCCCTACGAGGTGCTCATGGCCGGCGGAGTTCTGTCCGGCGGCCAGGTGGCGGTCGAACTGGTGTCGGCGGAGGGCGCGCGCGAGGTGCCGAGCGGGCTCGGCACCTTCTCCCTCCGCGCGACGGACCCACTCCAACCGTCCACTGTAGACATCGTGGTGGTGCCGGGTGCGGCTGGCCTGCTGCCCGGCCAGGAGCCCGCCGACGCCACCATCCCGGCCATCCTCGGCCGCGCCATCGACACACCCCTGGCCGCTCTGCTGAAGGAAGCGGTGGACCGCGCAGAGCTCACGGTGGCCACGGTGTGCGGCGGTTCGATGCTCCTCGCGCTGGCCGGGCTCATCGACGGCCGCGCGGCGACCACCCACCACGCCGGACTTGACCTGCTCGGCGCCACCGGCGTGCGGGTGGTGCGTGCCCGCGTGGTGGACGACGGCGACCTGGTCACCGGCGCGGGCGTCACCTCCGGCCTCGACCTGGCCCTCTACCTGTTGGAAAGGGAACTGGGCCCACGGCTGGCGATCGCGGTCGAACAGCTCATCGCCCACGAACGGCGGGGTACCGTGTGGCGCGACGCCGGTGCCACCACGTCAGTAGAAGCGGCGTAGTTCCGGCCAGATCGCCGACCACGGCGCGACCGGTCCCCGGCAGAGCCAGACGTCCGTGCCCTGCTCGTCGTTCTCCAGGCCGAACCCGTTGTCGTGCTGGACGACCCGCTCGCAGCCGGCGAACACGGTGTCGATCCGTGCCGTGTCGAACTCGCCGACCAGCACGACCGGCCCGTCGTGGGAGTCGGACGGCGGGCCCCAGTCGGCGTAGGACATGTGCCCGGAGTACGGCGCGGGCAGGCCCGCTTCCCCGCCGTACATCTCGATCGCACCAGCCTGACCGTAGTTGCTGGTGAAGATCACCGCGTCGGCCCGCTCGTCGGCCGGGATCCGGTCCCACACCGAGGACACCGTCATGACGAACTCGGGCCACCCCACCTGCTCGCCCTGCTCGCCGTTCATGGCCAGCACCGGCCCCAGCGCGGACACCGGCAGGACCGGAAGACTGACCAGCACCGACATCGCGGCACCGATGACCGCGGCGACGCCGGCGGACGTGCGGCGGGCCTTGCTCCTGGACAACCAGCGCAGTGTCGGCTCCGCGCCGGCGGCCGTGAGCACCACGAGCAGCGGCACCGAGTAGTACGGCTTGCCACCGAGCACCAGCAGCACCACGCACAACACGGGGATAGCTGACCGCGAGCGCCCTGGCGAACCGCACCTGCGGATCGCGCCACAGCCGCACGATGCCCGCCACCCACACCGGCACCAGCACCGGGGAGACGAGGATCAGCTGCATCGGCACGAACAGCACCCTGTTCTCGGCCCCGTCGTCCTCGCTGATCCCGGACGCGACCGTGAGCATGGGGAAGTCGTGCGCCGCCTGCCAGACGAGAATCGGCGCGGCCAGTACCAGCGCAAGGCCGACGCCGGCCGTGAACCACCAGGTACGGAACACCGCACGAGGACCGACGACGAGCAGCCCCACCAACAGCGCGAACGCGAACACCAGGATGAGCCACTTGTTGGCCACGCCGACGCCGACGACCGCACCGACCGCGAGCCACCACCGGCCCTCGCCCGTGCGGAACAGCCGCAGCGCGAACAGGGCGAGCAGCGCCCACAGCACCATGTCCACCGTGGGCGTGCCGAACATGTGCGACACCGCCACGACGAACGACGCCAACGCCGTCGCCACCGCGGCGAACACCTGCGCGTTCCGGCCGCCGCCCAGCTCACGGGCGACGAGCGCCACCACGACCACCATGACGGCCCCGAGCAGCGTGGCGATCACCCGCAGGCCCACCGGGGTGTCACCGAACAGCGTCGTGGACAGCCGCGCGAGCGACGGGGTGATCGGCGGCTGGTCGACGTATCCCCAGTCGAGCCGATCACCGGCGGCGATGAAGTACAGCTCGTCACGGTGAAAGCCGTAACGACCGGACAACGCGGTCAGCACCGCGACCTGAACAGCGACGACGGCGCCCACGGCCCCCGATGCCAGCCTCGGTAACGCACGCTCCGATTCCATGACAATCCCCCAGCCACACGACTCCGTCCGAATGAACGGAATTCTCGTCCCGAAGGGTATTCCCAGGTGACGGGGGAACCGGCATTGCTGAACGGGGTATCTTTCACTCCTGCGCCGCCGAGCATGAGGACCATATCGATGCCAGTACGAGACTCCGTCCCGCACCAGCAGGAACGCCCCTCACCGGCCGATGTGCTGCTGTTCGCGCTGATCACACTGGTTGTCACCGGGAGCGTCACGCTGTGGCTGACGTTCCGGGTGCCCGCCGAGGACCGGACCGCCGTCGCCGCGGGAGCTGGCGCGCTGTCGGTGCTTCTGTGCGTGGCCGTGGTGATCATCGCGCAGCGTGTGCGCCGGGCACGGAATGCGAACGCGCGGCTCAGATCTCTCGAGACCGGCCTCACTCTGATGGTCAACGAACTGCTTCCCAACGCGTCCAGCCGGATCAGAGCCGGGGCGTCGGTGGACACCGCGCTCGCCGAGCTCGCGCCGAGGGCCGACGGTGTGCCCACCCACGTGCTGAACGCCGTGTTACGGGAGATCAGCTCCAGCGAGCGGCAGCGGTCGGCCGCGATGGCCGCGTGCGCGAACGCCGCGGGCCGTCTGCAGGCGATGGCGACGAGCATGCTCGCCGACCTGCGTGAGATGGAGGGTCGGCACGCCGAGAACGTGCTCGGCGACCTGCTCAAACTGGACCACAGCACGGCACAGACCGGCCGGCTCGCCGACAGCATCGCAGTGCTGACCGGAGCCCGGTCCGGCCGCCGCTGGACCAAGCCGATCGTGATGGAGAGCATCCTGCGTGGCGCGATGGGCCGGATCCAGGCCTACCAGCGGGTTCAGCTCCACTCCAGCAGCGGTTCGGCCGTCGTCGGCTACGCCGCCGAGGACGTGATGCACGCGCTGGCGGAGCTGATGGACAACGCGACCCGGTTCTCCGCCCCGTCGGAGGAGGTGCACGTCTACGTCGAGGAGCTGCACACGGGCGTGGTGGTCACCGTCGAGGACGGCGGTCTCGGCATGAAACCGCAGGCCCTCACACGGGCGGAGGCGGCCGTGTCGATCACCGAGCCGCTGGACCTGGCGAAGGTGCCGGGCACCCGGCTCGGCCTGGTGGTCGTGGGTGCCCTGGCACGCAAGCACAAGCTGTCCGTGTACTTCCGGCCGTCGTCGCGGGGCGGCACCGGCGTGGTGGTGCGGATCCCGAACCAGCTGGTGGTCCACCCGCGCGAGGAGACCCCGGCGAGCCAGCCGGAACGGAAGGCGCCCGAGGTGGTCCGGCAGGTCGCCGAGAGCGGTACCGCGGGCGGCGCCCCGGCCACGGCGACCGCGGTACTGGAGGCCGAGTCGAGAACCGAGCCCCCGGCCGGTGAACTGCCCGCGCTGCCCAAACGTCCGCGAGGGCAGACGCTCGCCGCCACCTCGAAGCCCGGCAAGCCCGCGCCGAAGCGGAACAACGGCAGGCGTGACCTCGGCGCGCGGTTCAGCGCCTTCCAGCAGGGCCGCAGAACCACCGCCCCGGACGAAAGGTCGGACCAGGACGGCGCCACCGCCACCGGAGAGGAAGAAGACAAATGACGATGGCGACCGACGCCAACCTCACCTGGATGCTGGAAAGCCTGGTGGACCAGACCGCCGGCGCCAACCACGCGCTCGTGCTGTCCCGCGACGGGCTCAAGCTGTGCCACACCTCCGGGCTGACCGTGGACAAGGCCGACCAGCTGTCCGCGATCGCCGCAGGCGTGCAGGCACTGTCACAGGGCGCCTCGGTCGAGTTCGGGGACGGCACCGGCGGCGTGCGGCACTCGATGACCGAGTTCCACGGCGGCATCCTGTTCATCGTCGAGGCGGGTGAGGGGGCCCACCTGGCGGTGCTCGCCGGGGAGGACGCCGACGTCGGGTTGATCGGCCACCGGATGAACGAGCTGGTCGAGCAGATCGGCGGGTTCCTGACCGCGCCGCCGCGGCAACGTGAGCAGACCGATCCGTCATGAGCGGAGCTTGCGGAGCGAATCATCAGCAATCAGGACGGCACCTCGACCGCGGAGGGCGCCGGAGTAGCGGAGCCTGCGGAGCGTTCCGGCGCCACGGAGCGGACGAGGGGGCGTCATGATCCGCCGCGAGCTCGACAACGAGAACCCCGACCGGCTCTACACGGTGACCCGGGGGCGCAGCCGCGCGGAGGAAGGCAACGACCTCGACCTGGTCACGCTGATCGTCGCGAGCGCGGAACCCGCGCCGGGCATGCAGTCCGAGCACGTCAGGATCCTGCGCATGTGCCGTCGGCCGGTCGCGGTCGTGGAGATCTCCGCGGATCTCGGCATGCCCGTCGGCGTGGTCAAGGTCCTGCTCTCCGACCTGCTGCGCGCCGGCAAGATCACCGCCCGTCATCCGTCCACCGCACGCGCCAGCCGGCAGCTGCCCGACGCCGCGATCCTGAAGAAGGTTCTCGTTGGACTCCACAATCTCTGACCCGACCACCCGCGTGCCGCTGGCCGACACGGCGAGCGAAGGACTGAAGATCGTGATCGTCGGCGGGTTCGGCGTCGGCAAGACCACGATGGTCCGCTCGGTGAGCGAGATCCGCCCGCTCTCCACCGAGGAGACGATGACCCAGGCGGGGCTCGGCATCGACCAGAACAGCGGCGCGGCCGGCAAGACCACGACGACCGTCGCGTTCGACTTCGGCCGCATCAGCCTCAACGAGCAGATGGTGCTGTACCTGTTCGGGGCGCCGGGACAGGAACGGTTCTGGTTCCTGTGGGACCGGCTGTTCTCCGGCACCCTCGGCGCGGTGGTGCTGGTCGACACCCGCCGACTGTCCGACTCGTGGTACGCCATCGACCGGCTGGAACACCACGGGACGCCGTTCATCGTGGCACGCAACAACTTCCCGGGCACCACGACACACAGCCTCGACGCGGTGCGCGAGGCGCTGTCGCTGCCGGCGGAGGTGCCGCTGATCGACTGCGACGCGCGGGACCGGCAGTCGGCCAAGCACGTGCTGATCACCCTGGTGGACCACCTGTACGCACTGTCGACCCAGGCCGAGGCGGTGATGACGTGACCGGCGTCGAGTCCCGCGTCGACGCGGTCCGGCTGTACGGGCCGGAGTACCAGAAGGACCCGATGGCGCGGTACGCCGAGATCAGGGAAGTGCACGGGCCGGTCGCCCCGGTGCTGCTGGAGGGTGACGTCCCGGCGTGGTTCGTGTGCGGGTACCGGGAACTGCACCAGGTCACCGCCGACTCGCAGCTGTTCGCGCGGGATCCGCGGCGCTGGAACGGATGGGATCTCGCACCGGACGGTTGGCCGCTGATGGTCTACATGGTGCACAACGCGTCGGTGATGTTCACCGAGGGCGCGGAGCACCGCAGACGGGCCGGCGCGATCAGCGACGCGCTCGAGGCCGTCGACCAGTTCGAGCTGGCCACACAGTGCGAACGCATCGCCGACCAGCTGATCGACCGGTTCGCCGGCCGCGGCGAGGCCGAGCTGATGAGCCAGTACGCCTCCCGGATCCCACTCAGCGCGGTCGCGACGATGTGCGGGATGCCGGAGGCGGTGGCACATCGTCTGGTCGAGGACGTGATGTCGACGGTCACCTCACCGGAGGCGATGGCCGAGGCGAACATCAGGATCCTCGAGGCGGTTCAGCTCCTGGTCGACCGCAAGCGCGAGTACCCGGGCGGGGACATCCCGTCGCGCCTGCTGACCGACCAGGCGAACCTCTCCGGCGAGGAGATCGTGCTGGACCTGCTGTTGTTGCTGCTGCAGGCACACCAGCAGACGACGAACTGGATCGGCAACACACTCCAGCTGATGCTGACCGACGAGCGTTTCGCGATCAACCTGTCCGGCGGCCGAGCCAGCGTGGGCGACGCCCTCAACGAGGTGCTGTGGCACAACACCCCGACCCAGAACTTCCTGGGCCGCGTCGCAACCAGCGACACCACCCTGGGCGGCCAACGCATCCGCAACGGCGACCTCATCGTGCTCGGCCTGGCCGCCGCCAACGCGGACCCCCAGGTCCGCCCGGACCACGGCACCGGCGGCAACCGGGCCATGATGTCCTTCGGCCACGGCGAACACGGCTGCCCGTACCCCGCCCCGGAACTGGCCGAGATCATCGCCAAGGCCAGCGTCGAGGTCCTCATCGACCGACTTCCCGACCTGGTACTGGCCACCCCGCCCGACACCCTCGAATGGCGAACCTCCGTCTGGGCCCGAGGCCTACTCCGACTCCCGGTGACCTTCACCCCGACACACGTGCAGTAACCCCAGGCCAGACGGGCCGCCTCAGCCAGCGGCCGCGCGATCCCTCATCGCACCCACGGGATCTGGTTGACCGCTCTCGCGGCGCGGCCGGGCAGGCGGCGCGGCCGGGCAGGCGGCGCGGGCGCTTCGAGCCGGCGGCGACGCGACGAAAGCCCCTTCACAACGCCCAGCGCGAGGAAGGCCTCCCTTCATCGCACCGCCAACACCGGACCCCCCAGCATCTCGATGATCTTGCTGGCCGCTCTCCAAACGCGGCCACCGCCGGCCGGCAGCGCCGGCGGGCAACGCCGCTTCGCGGGCGCTTCGAGCCGGCGGCTATGCGAGGAAGACTCCCTTCACAACACCCAGCACGAGGAAGGCTCCCTCATCGCGTCGCATTGGCCGCCGCAGCCTGCGGGCACCGGGCGCTGCGCGCCCGTGCCCGCGGAGCGGGCCAGGCCGCCCTCGCAAGGCATGAAACTCGGCGAGATCATCGGAGGTTCGACGCCAGCGAAGAGGCGTGTCCCCTTTGCGCACCACATGGTTCGCCGCCGCCCGCGTAGCGCATGGTGTTCCCAGGCCCCAGCTTCGCAAGCGCCCGGGGACTACGCGCCGGGACGGCCGTCCCGCATGCCGTCCGAATCCGCATGTCGAGGTGCGGCCGTGGTGATGTGTGATTCGGCCATTCGTGTTCTCAGGCCCGCCACGCGTCGCGCTGCGTGTACGCGGCGGCGCTTCGCCCTCGCGCGCGTGCCGGAGGTGCCCACCAGAGGCAAACGGGGTTGGTACATCGTGGATCCCGGTTTCCGTTGTTCAGTTGTCCGACCTTTCGCACCGGTTACCCCGCGACGGGTGAAGCATGCGTGACCGGACCCGGGACGCACACTCCACTATGGCCAAAATAACGATCCGAGAGTGGGAGCGCTCCCAGAATCCGGGCGTTTCGGCGGCCTGTCAAGCGCCGCGCGACGTAGTGCGGATGGTGGGTTCCCGCACCGACCGGGGGTCCGACCTCTGGCCGTCAAGCAGTCGAAACTTTCATTCCGAGACCTACAAAAGGAATCCATCCAGATGTGTCGACCAGCGGCGCGAGATACCAACTTAACCGTTCATCGAGGGTGAGAGGCTGTACACGCCGTGTTAACACAGCTATGCTCCGTTTCTGGGAGCGCTCCCAGAGACCGTGCTCAGCGTTGAGCGGAGGATCCGCGATGAGGCTCAGACCGAATTTGTCCAAGATCAGAGTGCACCGTGGTCGCCGCTTCGCGGCTGCCGGCGTGGCGTTCGTCGTGGCGCTCACGACGTTCGTCATGACCTTCGGTGCCTCTCCGGCCAGCGCGGCGATCGCCTGCCGGATCGACTACACCGTGAACGACTGGGGCAGCGGGTTCGTGGCCACAGTCAAAATCAACAACCTCGGCGACGCGGTCACCAACTGGACGTTGGCCTTCTCGTTCGCCGGCAACCAGCGCATCGGCAACGGGTGGAACGCTACCTGGAACCAGCCGAGCGGCAGCCAGAACGTGACCGCGACCAACGCGGGACACAACGGCCCCATCGCCACCGGCGGGTCCACCGAGATCGGCTTCCAGGGTACCTACACGGGCACCAACGCCGCCCCGAGCAGCTTCACGCTCAACGGCACCGCGTGCACCGGCCAGCCGCCCAACGAGGAACCGCCGCCCAACAACCCGCCACCGGCTGGCAACCGGGTCAACAACCCGTACGCTGGCGCGACCGCGTACGTGAACCCGGACTGGGCGGCCAAGGCCAACGCTGAGCCGGGTGGCAGCCGCATCGCCAACCAGCCAACCGGCGTGTGGATGGACCGCATCGCCGCCATCGCCGGCACCCCGGGTGCGCGGGGCCTCGCCTCCCATCTCGACGAGGCGGTGCGTCAGGACTCGGCGAACGGGTCGAACGCGCTGGTGTTCCAGGTGGTCATCTACAACCTGCCGGGCCGTGACTGCGCCGCGCTGGCGTCCAACGGTGAGCTGACCGCGACCGATCTCGACCGTTACAAGACCCAGTACATCGACGCGATCGCGACGATCCTTGCGCGGCCGGCCTACGCCAACCTGCGGATCGTGACGGTCATCGAGATCGACTCCCTGCCGAACCTGATCACCAACGTCACCCCGCGCCCGACGCAGACGGCGCAGTGCGACACGATGAAGGCCAACGGGAACTACGTGAACGGCGTCGGCTACGCGTTGAACAGGCTGGGCGACGTGCCCAACGTGTACAACTACATCGACGCGGGCCACCACGGCTGGATCGGCTGGGACGACAACATGCAGCCGACCGTCGACCTGACGTGCCAGGCGGCACGGGCGTCCGGCGCGACGCCGGCGGACGTGTGGGGCTTCATCACCAACACGGCCAACTACAGCGCGCTGCGCGAGCCGTTCTTCACCGCGAACACCACGGTGGGCGGCCGGCCGCTGCGTGAGGTCTCGGGCGGTTGGGTCGACTGGAACCGGTACGTCGACGAACTGTCCTTCGCGCAGGACTTCCGCACGAAGGCGGACACGTCGTGCTTCGACGCCAACATCGGCATGCTGATCGACACCTCCCGCAACGGTTGGGGCGGCTCCGCCCGGCCCGCCGCCGCGAGCACGTCGACCGACCCGATCACCTTCATGAACCAGTCGCGCATCGACCGCCGTATCCACCTCGGCAACTGGTGCAACCAGTCCGGTGCCGGTCTGGGTGAGCGGCCTCGGTCCGCGCCCGCCGCGGGGATCGACGCCTACGTGTGGATCAAGCCGCCGGGTGAGTCCGACGGTTCCAGCTCCGCCATCCCGAACGACGAGGGCAAGGGCTTCGACCGGATGTGCGACCCGACCTACCCCGGGAACCCGCGCAACAACAACAACATGTCCGGTGCGCTGCCCAACTCGCCGCTGTCCGGTCACTGGTTCTCAGCCCAGTTCCAGGAGCTCATGCGGAACGCCTTCCCGGCGCTCTGAGTGAGTGACTGACCCGGACCCCGGAACGCCCCTCCGCCCCGGCAGCGGAGGTGGCGTTCCGGGCCCCGCGCTCCCCTGCGATAAGACCTCTTTCGACACAAGGAAGCTCCATGAGATTGCGACGCCGTCTGGGAGCGCTCCCAGCCTGTCTTGCCTTAATCATTCCGCTCGCCATACCCGCGAGTGCGGACATCAGCCCGCGCGCGGTGTCCTGCGCGGTGGACTACACCGCCAACAACTGGGGCGGCGGCGGCTTCGGCGCCAGCCTCCGGCTCAACAACCTCGGTGACCCGCTCACGGCGTGGACCCTCACCTTCACGTTCCCCGGCAACCAGCGCGTCACGCAGGGCTGGAACGCCACGTGGTCCCAGCCACAGGGCAGCGCGAACGTCACCGCGACCAACATGTCGTACAACGGAAACATCGCCACCGGTGCGTCGATCGAGATCGGCTTCAACGGCTCGTTCTCGGGCACCACCAACAACAACCCCACCAACTTCGCCATCAACGGCGTGCCGTGCACCGGCGCCAACGCGGCCCCCACGGTGAACCTGACCCAGCCCACCACCGGCACGTCCTACACCGCAGGCGCGAACATCCCGCTCGCCGCGACCGCCGCGGACACGGACGGCTCGATCGCCAGGGTCGAGTTCTACGCCGGCACGACGCTGCTCAGCACGGACACGTCCAGCCCGTTCTCCGGGACATGGAGCAACGTGCCCGCCGGCAACTACGTGTTGGTAGCGCGGGCCTACGACGACGACGGCGCCTTCACCAACTCCACGCCGGTCGACGTCACGGTCAGCCCGAACGCCGGGCCGTCGGTGGTCGTCGAGCAGGCGGCGGTGAGCGTGCCGGAGAGCGGCAGCGCGAACGCGTCGATCCGGCTTTCCCAGCAGCCGACCGGCAACGTGGTCGTGACCACCGCGCGGACGGCGGGCGACACCGACCTGACCGTCGGGACCGGCGCCTCGCGGACGTTCACCACGACCAACTGGAACCAGCCGCAGACGGTGCAGCTCAACGCCGCGGAGGACACCGACAGCGCCAACGGCGTGGCGACCTTCACCGCGAGCGCGACCGGCCAGGCGTCGGCGACGATCACCGCGACCGAGGCCGACAACGACCTCTCCGACTACGCGCAGCGGTTCCTCGCGCTGTACAACAAGATCAAGGCCCCGGCCAACGGCTACTTCTCCAGCCACAACCCACCGATCCCCTACCACTCAGTGGAGACGCTGATCGTCGAGGCGCCCGACTACGGGCACGTCACGACGTCAGAGGCGTTCAGCTACTGGATCTGGCTCGAGGCGCAGTACGGTCAGGCCACACAGGACTGGACACGGTTCAACCAGGCCTGGCAGTCGATGGAGACCCACATCATCCCGACCGCGGCCGACCAGCCGGGTAACGCGAACTACAACCCGGCCGACCCGGCGACCTACGCGCCGGAGATGGACACGCCGAACCAGTACCCGGTGCCGCTGGACGCGAACGTCCCGAACGGCGCCGACCCGCTCGCCAACGAGCTGCAGAGCACGTACGGCACGCGGGACATCTACGGCATGCACTGGCTGCTCGACGTGGACAACCGCTACGGCTACGGCCGCCGCGGCACGCCGAACACCAGCCCGTCCTACATCAACACCTTCCAGCGCGGGCCGGAGGAGTCGGTGTGGGAGACGGTGCCGCACCCGTCGTGGGAGGACTTCGACAACGGCAGCACCAACGGCTTCCTGCCGCTGTTCGTCCAGGACAGCCCGTACGCACAGCAGTGGCGCTACACCAACGCGCCCGACGCCGACGCACGTGCGGTGCAGGCCGCGTACTGGGCGCTGCAGTGGGCGACCGCGCAGGGTCAGCAGGGCCAGATCACGGCCACGCTCGCCAAGGCGGCCAAGCTGGGTGACTACCTGCGGTACGCGATGTTCGACAAGTACTTCAAGCAGATCGGCAACTGCACCAGTCCACAGTGTCCGGCGGGCAGTGGCAAGAACAGCGCCCACTACCTGATGTCCTGGTACTACGCGTGGGGTGGCGCAACCAACGGCGGCTGGTCGTGGCGGATCGGGTCGAGCCCGTCGCACTTCGGTTACCAGAACCCCCTGGCGGCGTACGCGCTGGCGAACGTGCCGCAGCTGCGGCCGCAGTCGCCGACCGCGGTCGCCGACTGGCAGCAGAGCTTCACCCGCCAGCTGGAGTTCTACCGGTGGCTGCAGTCCGCGGAGGGCGGCATCGCCGGTGGCGCGACCAACAGCTGGGCCGGACGGTACGCGGCCCCGCCTGCCGGTCTGTCCACGTTCTACGGCATGTACTACGACTGGCAGCCGGTCTACCACGACCCGCCGTCGAACCGGTGGTTCGGCATGCAGGCGTGGTCGATGGAGCGGATCGCCGAGCTGTACAACCAGACCGGCAACGCGACGGCCAAGGCACTGCTGGACAAGTGGGTGCCGTGGGCGATCGCCAACACCACGGTGAACGTGGCCGCCGGCACGTGGCAGATCCCGGACAACCTGTCCTGGACCGGCCAGCCGGACACGTGGAACCCGGCGAGCCCGGGCGCCAACACCGGCCTGCACGTCACCGTCGCCACCCGCGGCAACGACGTCGGCATCACCGCGGCGCTGGTGAAGACGCTCGCGCACTACGCGTCGGAGTCCGGCAACACCGCGGCCCGCACCATGGCGAAGAACCTGCTCGACGCCATGTGGGCCACGCCGAACCAGGACACTCGCGGCATCTCGGTCACCGAGTCGCGTGGTGACTACAACCGGTTCGACGACTCGGTCTACGTCCCGAGCGCCTTCTCCGGTGACATGACGAACGGCGACCTGATCAACTCCAGCTCGACGTTCATCGGGCTGCGGTCCTGGTACCGCCAGGACCCGGCGTGGCCGCAGGTGCAGAGCCATCTCAACGGCGGCGCCGCACCCACGTTCCGGTACCACCGGTTCTGGGCGCAGGCCGACCTCGCGATGGCACTGGCCGAGTACGGCCGACTCTTCCCGACCGGCTGACGACAATGGCACGAAGGATTGTGGCGCTGTTGTTGGCGCTCACACTCCTGCCGCTGGTGGGCCTCGCTTCGGCGAGGCCCGCCTCGGCGGCGGGCGCCGGCTACTGGCACACGAACGGCCGTCAGTTGCTGGACGCGAACAACCAGGCAGTGCGGATGACCGGCATCAACTGGTTCGGCCTCGAGACGGCGAACTACTCCCCGCACGGGCTCTGGTCACGCGGCTACAAGGACATGCTCGACCAGATGAAGAGCCTGAAGTACAACACCCTTCGGCTCCCGTTCGCGAGCCAGCTCTTCGACCCGGGTTCCACCCCGACGAGCATCCGCTACGACCTCAACCCCGATCTGGCCGGCCTCACGGGCATCCAGATCATGGACAAGATCATCGACTACGCCGGCCAGATCGGCATGAAGGTCGTGCTCGACCGGCACCGGCCGGACTCCGGCGCGCAGTCCGCGCTCTGGTACACCAGCGCCTACCCGGAAAGCCGGTGGCTGTCCGACTGGCGAATGCTCGCGCAACGCTACGTCGGCAACACCACGGTGATCGGCGCGGACCTGCACAACGAGCCACACGCCATCCAGGGCGGCACCGGCGCGTGCTGGGACTGCGGCGACACCGCGCGGGACTGGCGGCTCGCGGCGGAGCGGGCCGGCAACGCGATCCTCGCGGTCAACCCGAACTGGCTGATCATCGTGGAGGGGGTCAGCGAGTACAACAACGACGGCTACTGGTGGGGCGGCAACCTGCAGGGCGCGGCGACCGCACCCGTCCGGTTGAACGTCGCCAACCGGCTCGTCTACTCCGCACACGACTACGCCACCTCGGTGTTCCCGCAGGACTGGTTCTCCGATCCCAGCTATCCCAACAACATGGCGGCGATCTGGGACAAGAACTGGGGCTACCTGTTCAAGAACAACGTGGCGCCGGTGCTGCTCGGCGAGTTCGGCACCACCCTCGCCGACCCGAGGGACCAGACCTGGCTGCGGACGCTGATGGCCTACCTGGGCACCGGGACCAACGCGATCAGCTTCACGTACTGGTCGTGGAACCCGAACTCCGGTGACACGGGTGGGATCCTCAACGACGACTGGACGACGGTCAACACCACCAAGCAGGCCTACCTCGATCCGTACCTGATCCCGCCGGACGGTGGCACCACTCCCCCGCCACCACCTCCGGTCGGCTGCCGGGTGACGTACTCGACGAACGACTGGGGCACCGGGTTCACGACCTCGGTGTCGATCGCCAACACCGGCAGCTCGGCGATCAACGGCTGGACGCTGGCCTTCACGTTCGCCGGCAACCAGCGGATCACCAACGGCTGGAGCGCGACCTGGACACAGGCGCCCGGCAGCACGAACGTCACGGCGACCCCCGCCGACCACAACCGTGTGATCGGCGCCGGGCAGTCGATCACCGGGCTGGGCTTCAACGCCGGCTACAGCGGCTCGAACGCCCGGCCGGCGGCCTTCACGGTCAACGGCCAGACCTGCACCGTGGCGTAAGGACGGTGCACGAGAGCACGCAGCGGTGGACACCGCTGCTGGACCGGGTCGGTTGGGAGAACTGGGGTTACAACGGCGTACACAGTCTCGCAACCGACCCGGTCCACATCCAGGACCCGCCACGTTTCTGCCGAACGACAGCCCCTGCACCACCGGGAGTTGACCCATGTTCCTGAAGAGAGCGTTATCAGTCGCGACCTGTCTGCTCGTTGCCGTGGCCGGCACGCTCGTCGCCGCCACGCCGGCGAGCGCGTCGGGTCCGCTGCGGGAGCACGCCGCGGCGCGGGGCAAGATCATCGGCAATGCCGTGGACACCAACGAGATCACCGACAGCGCGTACCGCCCGGTCATCGCAGGCGAGTTCAGCCAGCTGACCCCCGGCAACGCGATGAAGTGGGACGCGACCGAGCCGACCAGGGGCCAGTTCAACTTCACCAGGGCCGACGAGATCGTGGCGCTGGCACAGCAGAACAACCAGTCCGTGCGCGGTCACACGCTGGTGTGGCACAGCCAAACGCCTGCGTGGGTGCAGAGTCTCACCGCGACGGACCTGCGGACGGCGATGCAGAACCACATCACCACGGTCGTCGACCGCTACGAGGGTGACCTGTACGCGTGGGACGTGGTGAACGAGCCGCTGAACGAGGACGGCACGCTGCGCAACTCGTTCTGGTTCCAGCGTCTCGGCGAGAGCTACATCGCGGACGCGTTCCGCATGGCCCGCGCGGCGGACCCGGACGTGAAGCTGTACATCAACGACTACAACACCGACGGCATCGGCGCGAAGAGCGACGGCATGTACCGGCTGGTGCAGTCGCTGCTGGCGCAGGGCGTGCCGATCGACGGCGTGGGTTTCCAGTCCCACCTGGCGATCCAGTACGGCTTCCCGAACCAGATGCAGCAGAACCTACAGCGGTTCGCCGACCTCGGACTCGACGTGGCGATCACCGAGCTGGACGTGCGCATGCAGCTGCCGTCCGACTCGACGAAGCTCACCACGCAGGCCACCTACTTCCGCAACGTGGTCAACGCCTGTCTCGCGGTCACCCGCTGCGTGGGTGTCACGGTGTGGGGCTACACCGACAAGTACTCGTGGATCCCCGGCACGTTCCCGGGTGAGGGCGCGGCACACCTGGCCGACGCGAACTTCCAGCGCAAGCCCGCCTACACGGCGGTGCACGACGCGCTGGCCGGTGGCAGCACCCCGGACACCACACCGCCGACCGCGCCGGGCACGCCGACGTCGTCCGGTGTGACCGCAACCAGCGCCGGACTGTCGTGGACGGCGGCGACCGACACGGGCGGCAGTGGCCTCGCCGGCTACAACGTCTATCGGGAGCAGGGCACGACAGATCCCCTGCTGGGTCAGTCCACGACGAACTCGATCACGTTGTCCGGACTGACCCCGAACACGCAGTACCAGGTGTACGTGCGGGCCCGTGACGGCGCCGGGAACCTGTCGACCCCGTCGGCGAGCGCGACGTTCACCACGCCACAGGGCAGCGGCACGGGCCCCTGCCGGGTCGCCTACAGCGCCTCGAACTGGGGCGGCGGCGGAGGGTTCACCGCGGGCGTGACGATCACCAACACCGGCACGGCGACGGTCACCGGGTGGACGTTGGCGTTCACGTTCCCGTCAGGACAACAGGTCCGGGAGGGCTGGAACGCCACCTGGAGCCAGGCCGGCGGAGGCGTGACCGCGACGAACATGTCCTACAACGGCACCCTCGCCGCAGGCGCGTCCACGCAGATCGGGTTCAACGGCAGCTACAGCGGCACCAACACCGCGCCGAGCACGTTCACACTGAACGGCCTGACCTGCACGACGGCGTGAGGGGTTCAGCCGAGCGCGATCGTGACCCAGACGACCCACGCCGCGGCGAACGCGACGCCGACGATGACGAACGGCACGCCGCGCCGGTCGTGGCTTCTGATCTGGACGACTCCGCCGACGGCCGCGACGAGCGTGGCCAGGGCGAAGATCGAACCGGCGAGCCCGCTGAACATGCCGACGGCGGCGGTGATCAGTCCGAAGACGAGCGCGAAGGCCGCGAGCTCGCTCATGGGACCGTCGTTGCGGCGGCGTTCCTCGCGCATCAGCTCGTTGAAGAACGCTGACCTGTCCTCATCGGACCTGGTGGCAGGCGGGTGCTCATCGGGCATGGACATGGCGAACTCCTCCCCAGCGGGCCCCGACCCGAGGAGGAGTTTACCGATCAACGCAACGCGTTCTAACCCGGTTTCACCGCCAGCACCGGGCGGTTCGCGTCGAGCAGGATCCGCTGCGCGCTGCTGCCCAGCAACAGCTTTCCCACCGCCGACCGGCGACGAATACCGATCACGATCACCGAGGCCCGCAGCTCGTCGGCGACCCGGACCACCTCCTCGGCGAGGTCGCCGGCATGGGCGTCCTGCCGCACGGTCAACGAGACGCCAGCTTCCTTCGTCGTGGCCTCCAGCCGTGCGACCACGTCCGGTGCCGCGACGTCCGAGCTGACCGGCGCGCCGCCACGCGGCGAGTTGAGCACCACCAGGTCTTCGCTGCGCAGTACGGCCTCGGCCAGACCGGCGGCGAAGGCGGCTTCGCCCTCGGACGTGGGCACGTAGCCAACCAACACAGTCATACCAGCTCCTTGTCCTTGGCACGCCGCTTCATCAGTGCCCGCACGGCGGGAAGCGCGGCCACGAGTACGAACACGGCGAGCAGCGTGCCCGAGATGGGCCGGGTGACGAATCCGGTCGCGTCGCCGTCGAAGATCAGCAGCGAGCGGCGCAGCGACTCCTCCAGCAGGGAGCCCAGAACGAACGCCAGCACGAGCGGGCCGGGGTCGAAGCCGAGCTTCTTCATCAGGTAGCCCAGGGCACCGAAGACGATCACCAGGACGATGTCGAACACGTCGTTGTTGACCGTGTACACCCCGACCAGGGTGATCAGCACGGTGATGGGCGCGAGGACGGTGGCCCGCACCCGCAGGATCCGCACGAACAAGCCGACCAGCGGGATGCTCATGATCAGCAGCAGGATGTTCCCCAGGTACATGGAGTTCACCACGCCCCAGAACAGCTCCGGCTCCTCGGACACCAGCTGCGGGCCGGGGCTCACGCCCTGGATCAGCAGCGCCCCGAAGATCACCGCCATCGTGGCGTTGGCCGGGATGCCGAGCGTGAGCAGCGGGATGAACGACGACGTGGCGGCGGCGTTGTTGGCGCTCTCCGGCGCGGCGACGCCTTCGATGGCGCCCTTGCCGAACCGCGACGGGTCCTTCGCGCGCCGCTTCTCCATGGCGTAGGCGGCCAGCGAGGACAGCGTCGCCCCGCCGCCGGGCAGGATGCCGAGGAAGAAGCCAAGCACCGAGCCGCGGCCGATGGCACCGGACGACTCCCGAAGGTCCTTTTTGGACGGCCACACGTTGGCGACGGTCGCGGGCGCCTGCACCGCGCGGTGCCGTTCCTCCAGGTTGTAGAGGATCTCGCCAAGGCCGAACAGCCCCATCGCGATCGGCACGAAGTCCAGCCCGTCGGCGAGCGACAGGTTGCCGAACGTGAACCGCTCCGCGGACGTGAACCCGTCCCGCCCGACCGTGGCGAGCAGGAGCCCGACGCACGCCGCGATGAGCGCCTTCAGCCGGTGGCCGCTGCTGACGGTCGACACCAGGAGGATGCCGAGCAACGCGAGCGCGGTGTACTCGGGCGGCCCGAAGTCGAGGGCGAAGCTCGCCACGACCGGCGCCAGCAGCGACAACGCGATGATCGACACCGTGCCGCCGATGAACGACCCGATGGCGGCGACGCCCAGTGCGGTGCCGGCCTTGCCCTGCCGGGCGAGCGCGTGGCCGTCGAAGACCGTGACGACCGACGAGGCCTCACCGGGCAGTCGCAGGAGCACCGAGGTGATCGTGCCGCCGTACTGTGCGCCGTAGAAGATGCCGGCCAGCATGATGATCGCGGTCACCGGCTCGATGCCGAAGGTGACGGGCAGCAGGATCGCGATGGTGGCGGCGGGTCCGAGCCCCGGCAGCACACCGATCAACATGCCGACGACCACGCCGATCACGCAGTAGAGCATGTTCGTCGGCTGGAAGACGACGCCGAAGCCGTCGAGGACAGGGGTCAGGTCCATGCTTGTTTCCTAGAACAGGTGCGGGATCGGCACGGCGAGCGCCGCCACGAAGACGAGGTAGAACCCGACCACGACGGCAAGGCTGGTGAGGACCGACATGCGCCAGCCTTCCCGCCCGAGGAACCGCAGCCAGACGAAACAGAGCAGCACGGCGGGAATCTCGAACCCGACGACCTCGATGACCGCGACGAACACGACCATGGTCGCGAGCCCGGCGAGCACCAACCAGCTGCTGTGGGAGAACTTCTCCGCGTCCGAGGTCCGCCGGAAGCCCAGGAGCAACGCGACCCCGAGCACGGCCAGCGCGACGCTGACGAGCAACGGCCACAAGCCCGGCCCCGGCTGCCGGGCACTCCCGAACCCGAGCGACAGCGCGCCGAACAGAGCGGCCACCCCGAGCACGACCACCGCGACCGCGGTCACGACATTGCTGACGGCCCCCGCGGTCGGCGGACGGTACTCGTGCTCGAGCGCCTCCACCTCACGGACCGCTTCGTCGAAGTCGAAGCCGTCCGGGGATTCGCCGGGGCGCGCAGCCTCATCCGCCGGCCGCTCAGAGGCACCCGCCTCGGGAGACACCTCGCCGACGACGACGCCGTACTCACCGGCGACCGACGCCACGCGCCGATCGGCGGCCACGCCACGCGCCTGCCCAACCGACCCCGCGGCACCTGCCTCAGCCGGCGAGCCGGCGGTCCGCTCACCCGCGGCTGACTCCGCGGCCCCATCGCCAGACACGCCACCCGCCTGCCCAATCGATCTTTCGGTGCTCGGCGCTGCCGAGCAGCCGGCGGCCGGCTCCTCGGGACCAGTCTCCTGCGAAAGGGCACCGTTCTCGGTGCCACTCCCCCGCGTGCCCCCACCCCCCTCCCCGTCCCTCTCCACGGTCACTGCTGTTCGCCGAGGGTGATCTTGTACTGGCCGACGAGCTTCTGGTACTTGTCCAGGTTGTCCGTCCACTGTGCACGGAGGGCGTCGCCGTCGATCTCGTTCGGGGTCAGCTGGTTGTCCTCGTTGAACTTCTTGTACGCGTCGGTGCCGAAGGCCTTCTCGAACGAGCCGCGGAGCGTGTCGAGCACCTCCTTCGGCGTGCCCTTCGGGGCGAACACGGCCCGCGACTGCTGCACCGGCGTGTCGTAGCCCGCCTCCACCGCGGTCGGCGTGTCCGGCAGGTACGACGGGCGCTTCTCCGCGAACGTGACGATCGGCGTGAGCTTGCCGGCCTCGATCTGCTCGACGGCCTCGCCGAGCTGGATGGCGCCGACGTCCACCTGGCCGCCGAGCACCGCGGTCAGCGTCGGGTTGCCGCCGTCGAACGGCACGGCCGTCGCCTGGATGCCGGCCTGCGCGAACAGCAGTGCCTGGGACAGCTCACTTCCGGTGCCCACGCCGGTGGTGCCGTACTTGATCGGCTTGCCCTTGAGGTCCTCGACCGTCTTCAGACCCGACGACGGGCCGCTCACCAGCACGTAGTCGTCCTGCGAGACGCCGGTGACGATCTCGTAGCCGGCGATGTCGACCGCCTCGTCCTCCGGCACGGCCAGCGGCGTGATGAACGCGAGGCTGCCGTTGAAGACCATGATGGTGTGGCCGTCGGCCTTCTTGCCCGCGAGTTCCTTGGCGGCGAGCGCGCCGTTGGCGCCCGGCTTGTTCTCGACGGTCACCGCGACGCCCAGGTCGTCGGACACCGGCTCGGCGAGCGCACGCGCGATGAGATCCGTGCTGCCGCCGGGGTCAGCGCCGACGTAGATGGTGATGGGGTCGCCGCCGGGGAACTCCGCGCCGTCGCCGCCCGAGCCGCCGCCGAGGTTGCTGCCGCAGGCGGAGACGGTGAGGGCAAGTGCGAACCCGAGTCCACTCACCACCAATTTCCTGGTCATGTCGTGCTCTCCTTCGAGACTTCGGCAGCTGACGCTGGATGCGGGGAGCGTAAAGATCAGGGGTGATGCTTGTCCAAATCCGCATGAGCATGGATTAATACCTTTCGTGCATCATGCCTGATGGGTATCGCGTCATGCGAAACAAGCGTTGGACAGGCATCACAACAGCGTTCTTACATGGGTGGTATGACGACCGCCGCCGTTCTCGACCGGATCGCCTCGGTGACCCTCTCCTCGGTGACCCTGCCGCTGCCGACAAGCATCAGCGACGCCAAGGTGCTCACCGGGCGGCAGAGGCCCATGACCGAGGTGGCGTTCCTGTTCGCCGAGATCACCACCGAGGAGGGGCTGGCCGGTGTCGGCTTCAGCTACTCCAAGCGTGCCGGCGGTCCAGCCCAGTTCGCGCATGCCCGCGAGGTCGCGCCGGACCTGATCGGCGAGGACCCGAGCGACATCGGCAGGCTGTGGACCAAGCTCGTCTGGGCCGGCGCGTCCGTGGGCCGCAGTGGCGCGGCGACCCAGGCACTCGCCGCCATCGACGTCGCCCTGTGGGACCTGAAGGCCAAGCGCGCCGGTCTGCCACTGGCCAAGCTGCTCGGCGCGCACCGCGACTCGGTCCGCTGTTACAACACCTCGGGCGGCTTCCTGCACGAGACGGTCGAGCAGGTCAAGGACAACGCGACCGCCACGCTGGCGGCGGGGATCGGCGGCATCAAGATCAAGGTGGGTCAGCCGGACTGGCGCGAGGACCTGCGCCGGGTCGCGGCCGTGCGTGAGCACCTCGGCGACGCCGTGCCGCTGATGGTGGACGCCAACCAGCAGTGGGACCGGCCGACGGCCATGCGGATGGGCAAGGCCCTCGAGGAGTTCGACCTCGTGTGGATCGAGGAACCCCTCGACGCCTACGACGCCGAGGGCCACGCCGAGATCGCCCGCGCGTTGACCACCGCGGTCGCCACGGGCGAGATGCTGACGAGCGTCGGCGAGCACTACGAACTGATCCGCCACCGCGCCGCCGACATCCTGCAGCCGGACGCGCCCCGAATCGGTGGCATCACACAGTTCCTCAAGCTCGCGACGCTCGCCGAGCACGCGAACCTCGGCCTCGCCCCGCACTACGCGATGGAGATCCACGTGCACCTCGCGGCCGCGTACCCGGCCGAGCCGTGGGTCGAGCACTTCGACTGGCTGTACCCGCTGTTCAACGAGCGGCTGGAAACCAGCGGCGGCCGCATGCACCTGTCCGGCCGCCCCGGTCTGGGCATCACGCTCAGCGAGCAGGCGCGGGCCTGGACGGTGGAGAAGGTCACGGTCGACAAGCCGGCGTGAACTCTGTCCTCGTCGGTTTCGGGGCGCTGGTCGCGGTCATCGTCGTCGGCTGGATCGCCGGCCGGGCACGGGTTCTTGGCGACGGGGCGGCCGGCGTGCTGTCGCGCCTGTCCTACTTCGTTGCCACCCCGGCGTTGTTGCTGCTCACGCTCGCCGAGGCCGACCCGGGGGTGCTGCTTTCCCCCGCGCTGGTCGCGAGCGCGGGAAGCGCGGTGCTCTGTGCCCTGCTGTACGCCGGCCTCGCGCGCTGGCGCTGGCGCTCCCGCCCGGCCGAGCTGGCGACCGGCGCACTCGCGTCTTCCTATGTGAACGCGGGAAACCTGGGCGTGCCGATCGCGGTGTACGTCCTCGGCGACGCGTCCTATGTGGCCCCAGTGCTGCTGTTCCAGGTGCTGGTGCTCGCGCCGGTCGGGTTGACCGTGCTGGCCGGTTCCCGCGCGGAGTCCCGCTCCCGACTGCTGACCCAGCCGCTGCGCACGCCGGTCGTCATCGGTTGCGCATTGGGACTGGCCGTGGCGGCGGCTGACTGGGCGATGCCGCCCCTGGTGCGCCAACCCATCGACCTGCTCGCCGCGCTCGCGGTCCCGGCGGCCCTGCTGGCCTACGGGATGAGCCTGCACGGCGCACCACGCCCGGCCTCGGGCGACGGCGCCGGCCAGGTCTGGCTGGCGGTCGCACTGAAGACCGTCGCCCAGCCGGCGTTGGCCTTCGCGCTCGGCAAGTGGGTTGCTCAACTAGACGGTGTGGCACTGCTCGCGGTCGTCATCACGTCGGCACTCCCGACAGCACAGAACGTCTTCGTGTATGCCACCACCTACGACCGCGGCACCAGCCTCGCCCGCGACGTGGTGCTGCTGAGCACGATCCTGTCGGTACCAGTGCTGACGACCACTGCGATCGTCCTAGGACCACGATGAACCTTCTCGACCGACTCCACGCCGCCGTCGGCACGGCGGGTCTGGTCACCGATCCCGACCAGCTCGCCGGTTACCTCACCGACTGGCGCGGCGCTTTTCGCGGCGCCGCGGCCGCGGTCGTCCGGCCCGCCAGCACCGCCGAGGTCGCCGCAACCGTCCGGATCTGTCACGACGCGGGCGTGGCGGTCGTCCCGCAGGGCGGCAACACCGGGCTGTGCGGTGGTGCCGTGCCCGACTCGTCCGGCCGGCAGATTGTGCTGTCCCTGACCAGAATGCGCGGTGTCCGCGTCGACAGGGTGAACCAGACGATCACGGTCGGCGCGGGCACGGTGCTCGCCGACGTCCAGGCCGCGGCGGCGGAGGCCGGCCTGCTCTTCCCGCTGTCGCTGGGTGCCGAGGGCAGCTGCACGATCGGCGGCAACCTCGCCACGAACGCCGGCGGCACCGCCGTTCTGCGCTACGGCACCATGCGCGACCTGACGCTCGGTCTGGAGGTCGTGCTGCCCGACGGCCGGATCTGGGACGGCTTGCGCGCGCTGCGCAAGGACAACACCGGCTACGACCTGAAACACCTGTTCATCGGCGCCGAAGGCACGCTCGGGGTGATCACCGCCGCCGTGCTGCGGCTCTTCCCCGGCGTCCGCGCACGAGCCACGGCCTGGGTCGCCCTCCCCGACGTGGCGGCGGCGCTCGACCTGATCGGTGTCGTCCTCGGGTGGGCCGGCGACCGGCTGACCTGCTTCGAGCTGATGTCCAAGCAGGCCACCGACTTCGTCGCACAAAGAAACCCACTGCGACCGCACCCGTGGTACGCGCTGGTGGAGCTCACCGACACCCTGCCGGACGCCGACCTCGACGAGGTCCTCGCGCACGCGCTGGCCGAGGCGGCGGTCGACGACGCGGTCATCGCGGCCGGACCGGCGCAGACCGCGGCGCTGTGGGCGCTGCGTGAGGGCATCTCCGAGGCGCAGAACCACCATGGGCCGAGCCTCAAACACGATGTCACCGTGCCGACCGGCGACCTGCCCGCCTTCGTGGCGCGGACCGGCGCCGCGCTGCGCGACGCCCTTCCCGGCATCCGACTCGTGACGTACGGCCATGTCGGTGACGGCAACCTGCACTACAACCTCAGCAAACCGGTCGATGCCGACGACGCGGCGTTCCTCGCGAGCGCGGACGAGCTGACGCGGATCGTGTACGACGAGGTCGCGGCGTTCGACGGCAGCATCAGCGCCGAACACGGCCTCGGTCAGTCCAAGAACGAGACGATCGCGCGGTACAAGTCGGACGTGGAGCTGTCGCTGATGCGGGGGATCAAACAGCAGCTGGACCCGGCCGGTCTGATGAACCCCGGCAAGGTGCTGCCGACCTCGTAACGGAACCGTCACGGCCACGGAGCACCGGGGCAAAAGCCCGCGGCGAGGCTGGCGGCATGAGTCGAAGATCCGGTTCCTGGACCCGCGAGCTGCTCGAGTTGGCGGCGTTGTTCCTCGCCGTCGCCACGGCCGACCTGTTCGCCAACTCGCTGGCACACGTCTCCCGAGGCACGGTCGTGCTCGCCGCGATGGCGGTCGTGCTGGTGGTGTGCGCGGTGGTGCATCACCGGATCAGGCACCGCAGGCCAACACCCGAGTCGCCGGAGCCGCCAGCGGCCGCGATGTGGCGGGTGCGGGCGACCGTGCACGACAAGCCGGGCCGCCTCGCGGAACTGGCGGCGAGCCTGTCGAGCCGGGCGGTGAACATCCTGTCCGTGCAGGTCCACCCGGTGCCGGACGGTGTGGTCGACGAGTTCCTGGTCGAGGCCCGACTGCCGGCCGAGGACATCGTCGCGGCGGTCACGGCAGGCGGGGGCTGGGACGTCAGCGTGTCCGCCGCGGACACCCACGACCTGGTCGACATCCCCACCCGCATCCTCACGATGGTCGGTCAGGACATCACCCGAGGCACCGCGGACGGCATCGACCTCGCCCGTTCGGCCCGCACGCTGCTCGGCGACTGCGAGTTGCGGTGGGACGCGACCGGCACGCCCACCGACGGCCCCTCGGACACGACGATGCGGCTGCGCGACCCGGAAGGCGGCGTCCTCACCGTGAGCCGCCCAGGCCCCGCGTTCACGCCCGCCGAGTACGCCCGCCTGCACGCGCTCCTCGACCTGGACGCCGAGTTCGCGCGCTGGCTGCGTGCCCAGCATTCCGTGGTGTTGCTGGCTTCTGGCGCGGAACTGACCGTTCGGCAGGGCTCCGCCGCGGACGTGCCGGCGCTCGCCGCGATGCACGAGCGGTGCAGCGAACGGGCCCGCCGGCTGCGCTACCTGGGCAGCGGCGCCTCCCCCACTCCGGCCGCGCTCGCCCGTCTGGTCAACCGCCGCCACGGCCACACGTTGGTCGTCGAACACGAGGGGCACGTCGTCGCCATGGGCAACCTGATGCGCGACGGCGACGACTCCGAGGTCGCACTCCTCGTCGAGGACTCCTGGCAACGCAACGGAATCGGCACGATGCTGTTGCGCCGCCTGCTCACCGCGACCGACCGGCCGGCGCTGGCGGTCACCGCACCGCACAACACGGCCATGCTGCGCCTGCTCCATCGGGCAGGCGCGGAACTGACCCACCTCGAGCCGGGCGCCGCGCACCTGACCGTCCGGTGACGATCAACCCGTCCCTGTTCCGTTGCTCACCGTCTCCGTGGCCGTGAGGCCGAACACCAGTGCCGCCGCGAGGCCACCCGCGTAGGCGCGGCGCCACAGGCCACCCGCGTCGGCGCCGGCGGCGAGCAGTCCGGGCAGGGGCGAGCCGTCCGGCCGCAGAACCCGTGCGTGGTCGTCGATGCGTACGCCGTGGAAGGCGAACGTGATGGCCGGCTCGGCCTCGATCACATAGTACGGCGGCTCGTCCAGCGGGAGGCGGTCCAGCGCGCGCCCCGGCACCAGCTCCTCCCCCGCCGCGGCCCGCTCGTTGAACAGCGCGACCCCGTCGCGGACGGCTTTGCCCGCATAGCCCCATTCCTCGGGCAGGTTCGTGAGGTCGTCGAGGTCCTCGGCCATTCCGGCGCGGCCACCCCGCTTGCTCGCCATGGCGAACTTGTCGACCGCGACCGCACCGTCCACATAGGAACCGACGATCCAGTCCCGGAAGACCCGCGCGTCCGCGACGAGCAGCCCCCGGCTCTCCGGCTGGTCCAGCAGCGCCATCGTCGTGAGGTGGTCGCCGAGCGTCTCGTCGACGAACCGCTCGTTCGCGAGGTTGAACAGCAGCGCGTGCTCGCTGTAATAGAGCGACAGGTCGACGAAGTCCGCCGGGTCCGTGAACGGGACGCCGCTCGGGACGAGATGCCCGTAGAAGCCGGCGTCGTCGGGACCGGTGGCCGCGCCGGCCGCGGTGGCCAGCCGGTAGCCGCCACCACGGCTGTGTGGGTTGGCACGCAGGCCAATCCGGTCGGCGTCGGGGTGGACGTGCGCGGCACGCAGCCCGAGGTCACCCTGGAGCCCGCCGGTCGCGAGCAACGTCCACCTCGCACGCACCGCGCCGCCCGGCCGCAGCACCGCACCGGTCACGATGCCGCCGTCGACGGTCAGCCGTTCGGTCTCGGTGCCGAGTCGGACCGATCCACCGGCGTCGAGCACGATCCGCCGGCAGGTGTCGACGTAGTGGTTGGTGTCGAACCGATGCCCGCGACCGAAGCTCAGGATCCGTTGCGGCGCACCGACTTCCACCCCGACGGACCGGATCCACTCGACCGCGTCGGCGAACCGGTCCACGAGGGCATGCCGCAGCGCGACGTCCCCGCCGGGGTTCTGCGCGGTCATGACCTCGTGGCTGGGCGCGGTCCACGCGTACCCGGCGAACCGGGCCGAGCCGCCGACATCCTCGGCGACCTCGGTGACCAGCACCGACAACCCGGCCCGTGCCGCACGGGCGGCCGCGGTCAGCCCGGCCATTCCCGCCCCGACGACCAGCAGGTCCACCTCGTCCGCCATCCGAACCTCCCGCGATCCAGGCCCGGAGCCTAACTGAAGTCAGTTCAGTTCCACCAGTCTCATCTGGCGAGCGGCGTCAGCAGACAGTCGGTGACCTCGTGCAGCCGCTCGACGTCCGCCAGGTCCACCGTGGACAGCGGTACCACCTTGCCGCCCCGGTAGGCGGTGAGCGGCTCGGCAGGCGGCTCGTCGAGCAACGCGACGAGCGGCGTGACGGCCCGCTCCGGCGGAGTGCCCAGGGTGCGCGCCAACAGCGTGACGAACGCACGAGCCGGACGACTCAGCGCACCCTGGTGACTCGTGCGCACGAAACCGGGATTCACCAGGACGTACCGCAACGCGCCCGCCTCCGGCCGGGTGACCAGGCGCTGAGCGGAAAGCTCACCGAGCCGCCGGCTCTGCAGGTTCGCGACCTTCCAACCGAAGTCCCGCGACAGCTGGAGATCGTCCCAACGGACCGCGTCCTTCGGCGCGCCGGGCACGGTCGCGTCGAGGACCACCGGTCGCGGCGCCGCGGCGAGCGCGGGCAGCAGGCCGGCGGCCAGCAGGTGCCGGCTGAGGTAGTACAGCGCGAACGTGTGCTCGAAGCCCTCTTCGGTCAGCTGGCGGTCGCGGTGCACGAAGGCCGCCGCGAGCACGAGTGCGTCGATCACCGGGAACCGCTCCCGCAGCTCAGTGACCACGCGCTGGTTCTCCCGCACCAGCCGCAGGTCGGCGGCGACGAAGTGCGCGTCACCGCTTGGCAACGAGTCGAACTTGGCTCTACTGCGCCCGACCACCACCACGGTCTCGCCACGCCGCAACAGGTGCGCGGCCAGCGCGCGACCGATGCCGTCAGTGCCGCCCGTGATCACCGTGGTGCCCATCCCTGAACCTCCATTATCCGGAACATCCGTTTCGGATAATGGCGGAACATGCGCTCCGGTAAAGTCGCCCCATGACCCGCCGCCGCCGTGAGGACTCCGTACGCAACGAGGCACAGGTGTTGACCGCCGCACGCGAGACGCTCGACGAGCGCGGGCTGGGCGCGGACGTGCGGGAGATCGCGCGCCGGGCCGGGGTCGGCGTCGCGACGGTGTACCGGCACTTCCCCACCAAGGACGACCTGGTACAGGCGGCCATGCGGACGGACCTCGACGGGTGGACCGAGGTCACCGCTCAGGCGGTCGAGGAGGCGGACGCGTGGACCGGCCTACGCACGATCGTGGAGCACACGGTGGCGACAATGGCCCGCCACCGCGCGATCCTGGATGGCATGACCTCGCGCGCGGAGGCGTTCGCCGCATGCCACGCGCACCTGGCGGAGGCGCTGTCCGGCGTGGTCGCGCGCGCACACGAGCAGGGCACGTTGCGCCGTGACGTGTCGGCCGGTGACGTGGGTCTGCAGATCCTGGCGCTCAGCGGTGTCGCCCAGCTGGCGCCGGACGAGCAGACATTGCACCGTCACGTCGGCCTCACCCTTGACGGGCTGCGCGCTCGCACTTAAGCCCGGGGCCCACACGCGGTCAGTTGCAACGCGTTCTATCCAGCTGACGCCGTGGCCCAGCGGTTCGCGGTGAGGCGGAAGCTCGGCAGGTCGTCGAGCTTGAGTGTCGCCTCGTACGTGCGCTGGTAGCCCGTGTGGGCGATGCGCCAGCGGCCGTCGTCGCAGCGCCGGTAGCGGTCCTCGTAGAACGCCGCGCCGATGATCACCACCCGGTGTTCGGTGGAGATCACGGTGTCCTCGAACGCCCAGGTGCCGGCCGCCTCGTCGCCGTCGAGGTCGATCTCGGGCTGGGTGGCGAAGTGCGTGGTGATCAGGCCCGGGCCGAGGCTGTCGCGCAGGAACCCCACGATCGCGTCCCGGCCGGTCAGCTTCAGCGGCCGGCCGTAGGTGGGCGTGCCGTAGTCGGCGGTCGCGTCAGGGGTCAGGACGTCCGCGAGGTCGTCCCAGTCCTTGGTGTCGACGCAGCGGAGGTAGCGGTGCTTGAGGCGCTTGATCTCTTCGAGGGCGACGAGGTCCATGGGTCAAGCTTCCGCCGTTCCAGACGTCAGCACAAGAACGTGTTCTTGTTTGATCATGAACACCGAAGGGTGCATTCTCACTCCGCCATACGCACCAACTTTTGTCATCAATCAACAAAAGTATGTTGTTCATGACTAAAAGCATGCATAGTTCGAGCGGAAGTGTTCACACAGCTGTCACAAGCGGCTAACCCGTCCCCCCGCCTAGCACCGAGTTCCGCGAAAGGTGCGAATTCCATGGACGTGACCCCCGACAAGCCCCGTTTCACCCGGCGCGACGTGTTCCGGGCATCGGCCGGTGCGGCCACCGTGCTCGGTGCCGCCGGCCTGCCGGTCGTCGCCACCGGCGCCCCCGCCCTCGCCGACAACGACCGGCACGGCGGTGGCCGCCTCCGGGTCGAGCCGCTGATCCCCACGCAGAACCGCGGCATCATCCTCTACAGCGTCCGCGACCGGATCGCCGCCGCGCCCGACGCCAGCGGCGTGCCGTACGGGTTCGAGCGCGTGCTCGCCCGGCTCGCCGAGATCGGCTACAAGGAGATCGAGTTCGCCGGCTACAACCAGCACACCTCGATCCTCGGCCGACAGATCACCCCGCGGGAGATCCGCAAGATCCTCGACGACAACGGCCTGGTCGCCAACGGAACGCACACCCAGATCAACCCGGCGACCTTCACGCAGCAGATGGACATCGCCCAGGAGCTGGGCATGAAGAACATCGGCACGGGCTCCGACCCGACGAACAGCCAGTACCAGTCCGACTGGGACGCCGCCGCCGAGGTCTGGAACGACCTCGGCCGCCAGGCACGGGCGCGGGGACTGCGCCTGTACACGCACAACCACGACGCCGCCTACAGCTTCCTGCTGGACTCCGGCCCGCTCGACGCGAACGGAAAGCCGACCAGGAGCTCCGGGGTGCGCCGGCTCGAGTACTTCTTCGACAAGGTCGACCCGAGGTTCGTGTTCTTCGAGATGGACGTGTTCTGGGCGTACGTCGCCCGGTTCAAGCACCAGACCTACACCGACAAGTGGGGCCGGCAGCGGACCGACCTGTTCGATCCGATCCTGACCGTCGCCCAACGCACCAACCGGTTCCCGCTGTTCCACGCCAAGGACGGCAACAAGAACCCCGCCGCGGGCAACGGCTACGACATGGTGCCGCTCGGCGAGGGCGACATCAACTTCCAGCAGTTCTTCGAGGTCATCGGCGAACAGCACTTCCACCACGCCAACTGGGAGCAGGACACCGCGCCCGGCGGCGCGGCCGCACCGGCGCAATCGCTCGACTTCGCCGCGCTCAGCTACACCAACATGTCCGAGCTGACCATCTACCGCCGCTGAGTCAGCACCTGGAGGCAAACCCATGCCAACGCCGGCAAGACGCCGGTGGCTGGCCGCTGCCCTCGGTTTCGTCGCAGCCGCGTCGTTGACCATGGCCAGCGCCACCACCGCCACCACAGAACCATCCGACGACCGTGACCTGACCGCCGGGGAGAACGGCCCCGCCGCCCTGCGTTCCGACGAGCGGCGGCCGCCCGACTATCGCGTGCTCGTGTTCACCAAGACCGACGGTGAACGTCGTCCGTCCATTCGAGACGGTGTGCGGACGATCCGGGACCTGGCCAAGGACAACGACTTCCAGGTCACCGCCACCGAGGACGCCGCCGCCTTCACAGCGGAGAACCTCGCGCGGTTCCGCGCCGTGGTGTTCCTCAACACCACCGGCAACGTGCTCAACCCGGCGCAGGAGGCCGCGTTCGAGGGCTACATCCGCGCGGGCGGCGGCTACGTCGGGGTGCACGCCGCCGCCGAGACGGAGCCGGACTGGGCGTTCTACCAGCAGCTCGTCGGCACCCGCGTCGCGAACGTCGCCGGCGTCGGCCGGGGCAACGTCGCGGTGGCCGACCGCGCGCACCCGTCGACCGAGACCGTGCCGCGCACGCTCACACTGACCGAGGAGTGGTACAACTTCGCGGCGAACGTGCGCGGCAAGCAACACGTGCTGTCCACAGTGGACGAGAAGTCGTTCACCGGTGGCACCATGGGCTTCGACCACCCGGTCGCCTGGTGCCAGGACACCGTCGGCGGCCGCTCCTGGTACACCGGGCTCGGCCACTCCATCGAGTCCTACCGCAACGGGAACGTGCGCGAGCACCTGCTCGGCGGCATCGAGTGGGCCGCGGGCGTGGTCGAGGGCGACTGCGGCGCGACCGTGCTCGGCAACTACGAGAAGGTCACGCTCAACGACGAGCCTGGCGAGCCGATGTCCCTCGCTGTCCTGCCGGACGGCCGGGTGCTGCACAACACCCGCGGCGGCGAGATCCGGCTCTACGACCCGGCCAGCGGCGCCAGCCCGGTCATCACCACCGTCCCGGTCTACAGCCACGACGAGGACGGCCTGCAGACCCTGTCGATCGACCCGGACTTCGCGTCCAACAAGTGGGTCTATCTCTACTACTCACCCAAGCTGAACACGCCGGTCGACGACCCGTCGACGCCGGGCGTCAACGAGGGCGACGCACCACTGTCCAGCGCGGACCCGACGGTGTGGGACAAGTTCAAGGGTTACAACCAACTGTCCCGCTTCAAGTTCGTGGAAACGCCGACCCCGCACCTGGACATGGCCACCGAGCAGCAGATCCTGCGGGTGCCCGTCGACCGGGGCATCTGCTGCCACGTGGCCGGCAAGGTCAAGTTCGACGGCAAGGGCCAGCTGTACCTGATCACCGGCGACGACACCAACGCGGGCGGCTCGGACGGGTTCACGCCGATCAACGACGGGCCGACGGCCGCACCCGCGCTCGACGCGCGGCGTTCCTCGGGCAACACCAACGATCTGCGTGGCAAGCTGCTGCGGATCAAGGTGCGCGCCAACGGGACCTACACCATTCCGAAGGGGAACCTGTTCCCGGAGGCGGAAGATCACGAGGGCAGGACCCGGCCGGAGATCTTCCTGATGGGCATGCGCAACCCGTTCCGCTTCGACGTGGACGCCTCGGGCCGGGTGTACATCGGCGACTACTCCCCCGACTCGCGTACCTCCAGCCCCACCCGGGGACCGGAGGGCACGGGTCGCTGGTTCAGCACGAACAAGGCGGGCAACTACGGCTGGCCGTTCTGCTACTCGCCGAGCCTGCCCTACATCGACTTCGACTTCGACACGAGGACGCCGGGTGCGGCGTTCAACTGCGGCGCGCCGGTCAACGACTCGCGGCACAACACCGGACTGCGGGTGCTGCCTTCGGTGCAGCAGCCCCAGTTCTGGTACACCTACGAGGCCAGGACGCCGTGTGCCGGCGCGTACCTGGTGACGCCACCGACCACGTGCGACTTCAAGTGGCCGGTGATCGGCACCGGCGGCGTGGGCCCGCACGGCGGCCCGATCTACAACTACGACACCGAGTCCACTTCGGACACGAAGTTCCCCGAGTACTACGACGACTCGGTCGTGTTCGGTGAGTTCACGCGGGACAAGCTGTTCATGATGCGGACCGACGGCAAGGGCAACCTGGTCGGCGTCGAGCAGTTCCTGCCGGGCACCGTCTTCGACAACCCGATGGAGATGGAGTTCGGGCCGGACGGCAGCCTGTACGTGCTCGAGTACGGCGACGGGTTCTTCCGCCCGAACCCGGACGCGCAGCTCGCGGTGATCCGGTACGTGAAGGGCACGCGTTCCCCGGTCGCGGTCATGAACGCGACGCCGACGTCGGGCACGGCGCCGCTGACCGTGGCGTTCTCCAGCGCGGGAAGCAACGACCCGGACCCGGGTGAGTCGATCTCCTTCGCGTGGGACTTCACCAACGACGGCACGGTCGACTCGGCTGACCCGAACCCGTCGCACACCTACACCACCAACGGGCAGTACACGGCCAAGCTGACGGTGACCGACTCCAGCGGCAAGACGGCGGTGTTGACGCGCACGATCACGGTGGGCAACACCGCGCCGACAGTCACGATCACCTCGCCGGTCGCGGGCTCGTTCTTCGACTGGGGCGACAACGTCCCGTTCGAGGTGACGGTCACCGACCCGGAGGACGGCACGATCGACTGCTCGCGGGTGACCGTGACGTTCGTGCTCGGCCATGACAGCCACGGCCACGGCGCGGGTTCCACCACCGGCTGCACCGGTGTGCTCGCCACGCCCGCGGACGGCGGCGACCATGCCGGCGGGTACCTGTACGGCGGTGTCAGCGCGTCGTACACGGACCTCGGCGGCGGCGGCCAGCCTGCGCTGACCACCATCGGGCAGGCGGTGATCCAGACACCGCGCCAGCAGGCCGAGAACGCTCAGGTCAAGCAGGGCGTGGAGGTCACGGTCAGTTCGGACACCGGCGGCGGGCTCGCGCTCGCCAGCGTCGACCCGGGCGACCACATCGCGTTCGACCCGATCAACCTGGGCGGCGTGGCGTCGGTGACGCTGCGGTACTCGGGTGGCTCGGCGACGACGGTCGGCACCCCACGCGCGGCGGTCGAACTGCGGCTCGACGCGCCGGACGGCCCGGTCGTCGGGACAGCCACCCTGGCGGCCACGAGCGGGACGAACGCGTGGGCCAGTCAGGGCGTGCCGGTGTCCCAACCGGCCGGCGCGCACCGGCTGTACCTCGTGTTCCGCTCGGTGACCGGTGGCCCGGCGACGGGCCTGGTGAACCTGAACTGGGTGGAGTTCAGCTGACCGTGAAGGGCCCTCTCACCGTCGAGAGGGCCCTTCGCGGTCATTCGTTGGCGAGGATTTTGTTCAGAGCGTGGAAGTAGGGTGGTGCCGCGACCGTGCCGCCGAACGCGCCGTGGCCGCAGGAGCCCAGGTGCACCGGCGGGCCGGGGCACAGCTCGCCCGGCTCGGCGCCGTCGGCGAACACCAGCGACGACACCGCGTACGCCCCGGTGCCGCCGACGAACGCGACCGACTCGCTCGTCTGGGTCGTGCCGGTCTTGCCGATGCCCGGCCGGGTCCAGCCGGCGGCCCGGGCGGCGGCCGCGGACGTGCCGTCGGTGGTGTCCTTGCCCAGCCCGTCCATCAGGGTGTTGGCCACGTCGGTCGACACCGCCTGCTCGCAGGCCGGCTGTCGCAGCGTGACGGCGTGCCCGAACCGGTCGGTGACCGACTGGACCGGGTCCGGCGGGCACCAGGTGCCGCCGCTCATCAGCGTCGCCGACACGTTCGCGAGTTCCAGCGGGCTCACCGGGCTGTTGCCGAGCGTGAACGACGGCTTGTCCTGGAAGTACTCCGACTGCGGCTGCGCGCGCTGCGGGTCGGACGACGAGGTGTTCGGTGCCTGCCCCGCGTCGTTGGTCTTCATGGTGTCCCGCAGGCCGAGCCGGCTCGCCATGTCGATCACCGCCGGCATGCCGACCTTCGTCTCCAGGCCGACGAACGCGGTGTTCGGCGACGTCGCCAGGCCGTCGACCAGTGTGATCGGGTCCGGGTAGTCGCCGTCGTTGTGCACCGTGTAGCAGCGGCTACCCGACAGCGCGAAGCAGGCGGTCGGCGGGTTCGGCAGCGGCGAGTCCAGGCCGGCGACCCCCTTCTCCAGCGCCGCCGCCGCGGTGAAGATCTTGAACACCGAGCCCGCGCCGAACGGGTCGGACACCTCGGCGACGATGTTGGTGGCGGTCTCGCCCTGCGACGCGTCCGTGCCGAGGCTCCGGTTGGCGACCATGGCGAGCACTTCGTGCCGGTCGCTGCCCGGCGCGACGATCGCCATCGTGTTCGCCACGCCCTTCTGTGTTGGGGCCACGTTGGCGTCGACGGCCTCCTTCGCGGCCTTGCTCACGGCCGGGTCCAGGGTCGTGCGGATCGTGTAGCCGCCGGTGGCGAGCTGGTCGTCGGTCAGCCCGGCCGCGGTGTGCAGGTAGGTCAGCGCGTACTGGCACAGGAACCCGGCGTCCGGGGCGGCACCCGCGCAGGTGCTCGTCGGCACGTTCGGGCCGTTCGGCAGCACACCCAGCGGTGTCTTCTTGGCGGTGTCGGCCACCTTCCGGTCGATCGAGCCGGTGGCCACCATCGCGTCGAGCACCTGGTCGCGACGGTCGAGCGCGGCCTGGGGGTGGGCGTACGGGTCGAACACCGTCGGGTTGTTGACCATGCCGGCGAGCAGCGCGGCCTGCTCGAGGTTCAACTGCTCGACCGGCGTGCCGAAGTACGCCTGCGCGGCCGCCGCGGCGCCGTAGACGCGGCCGGTGAACTCGACGACGTTGAGGTAGCTCGAGAGGATGTCGGCCTTGGCGGTGGTGCGGTCGAGCTCGATGGCCGAGCGCGCCTCGCGGATCTTGCGGGTCAGCGTGTCCGCTCGGTCCTGCGCCTGCGCGGCCGGGTCGTTCCGGTCCACGACGTTGATCAGGTAGTTCTTCACCAGCTGCTGGGTGATCGTCGACCCGCCCTCGGTCGGACCGCCGTCGACGTTGTTCAGCAACGCGCGGAGCACCGCGGACGGGTCGATGCCGTGTTCGGTGTAGAAGTGGCGGTCCTCGATCGAGATGATCGCCGCCTTGAGCGTCGGCGGGATCTGGTTCTCGGCCAGCGGCAGCCGGTACTGGTCGAAGACCGTGGCGATCGGGGTGCCGTCGCGGTCGGTGACGGTGGTCATCAGCGGCGTCTCCCCCACCAGCGCCGCCGGCGAGATGGAGGCGGCGGTGGCGACGACCTTCCCCGCGGCGAGCCCGCCGCCCACCACCACCGGCGCCAACACAGCGGCGACCAGGACCCCGCCCAGCACACACCCGCCCACCAACCGCACCAGACGCAGCATCGCCCACCCCTCGTCCCGCCCCGTTCCCGTCGGTGCCACGTTCCGCCGGGAACCTGAGGGGAAGGTGAGAGAGGGCTGAAAGTCAGCCGAGGATGCGGCCGACCGCGCCGTAGCCGATGAGCCGGGCGGGGGACGCCTCGTGCTGAGTCCACAGTGGGTCGCCCTCGGCGGAGCGTTCCGTCCGCCACTGGTGGAGCAGGACCAGTCCGGGGTCGACGAGCTCGGTGCCGGCGAACCACGACTCGATCGTCGCCTTGTCCCTCGGGTAGATCCGCTCGTCGGCCATCTCGTACAGCTTCAGCAGGTCGGCCAACTGCTCGGCGGTCGCCGGGTCGGCCTCGTCCTGGCTCATCGTCGAGATGGCCAGGTAGCTGCCGGCCGGACAGGCGTCCCGGTAGGTGGCGAGGAGCCCCGCCGGGTCGTACTCGTCGGAGATGAACAACAACAGGCCGGCGCACAACAGCCCGATGGGCTGGGTGAAGTCGAGGAGCCTGCGGGTCTCCTCGTGCTCGAGCACCGACGTGGGCTGGCGGACGTCCGCCCACACGACCGTCGCCTTGTCGTTGTCCCGCAACAGCTCGTGGCTGTGGTGGACCGCGACGGCCTCGTAGTCCACGTAGACGACGCGGGTGTCCGGCTCCCGGCCCTGCGCGATCTCGTGCACGTTGCCGACGGTCGGGATGCCGGAGCCGAGGTCGAGGAACTGGCGGATGCCCTGGGCCACCAGGAAGTCCACCACTCGCCGCAGCCAGGCGCGGTTGATCCCGGCGATGTGCCGCACCCACGGCGTGACCTGCTCGACCTGGGCGGCGAGTGCCCGGTCGGGCGCGAAGTTGTGCGAACCGCCCAGGAAGTAGTCGTACATGCGGGCGGCGTTCGGCTTCTCCAGATCGAGCTCGCGGACGCCTTCCGGCGGTTGGGGCCTCATAGCAGGGAAACTCCGTTCGACGACGGCAAGGGCCCCCGAGCTTACGACCCCGCGCGTGTCCAACACCCCAGACCCGCGTGTCCAACACTCAGGCCCGCGAGGGCGACGTGTCGCGGAGATCAACGAACCAGGCGGATCGGCGGACACTTACCAACGAGTACGACATGCGGTCGTCACGGAAAATGGTTCAGACATCAACAAGGCTCCTTTTCGGATCAACCGGAAAAGGAGTTCCATGACACCAAACGTGACGCGCCGAACCTTGTTGCGCTCCATCGGCGTCGCCGGCGGCGCGGGTGTGATGTTCGAGTCGATGCGGGCACTCGGGCTCGTCGCCTCACCGGAGGCGCTCGCGACGCCCGACTACCAGCCACCCGCGCCGGGCGACCTCCCCGCCGGCAAGCGGGGCAAGAAGGTCGTCATCCTCGGGGCTGGCATGGCCGGGCTCGTCACCGCCTACGAGCTCGGCAAGGCCGGCTACGACTGCACTGTCCTTGAGGCCAAGGACCGCGTCGGCGGACGCAACTGGACCGTCCGCGGCGGCACCACCGCGACCGATCTCGACGGCACCACCCAGACGGCGCGCTTCGCCAAGGACCAGTACCTCAACGCGGGCCCGGCACGTCTGCCGCAGTCCCACATCACGCTCGACTACTGCCGCGAGCTCGGCGTCCCACTGGAGATCTTCGTCAACCAGAACGCCAACGCGCTCATCTACAACGAGCAGTCGGGCGTCGCGCCGCAGCAGTACCGGACCGCGAAGTCCGACGTGTACGGCTATGTCTCGGAACTGCTGGCCAAGGCGATCGACCAGGGCGCGCTCGACCAGCGAATGTCCTCAGAGGACAAGGACCGGCTACTGACGTTCCTGTCCGGGTTCGGCGCGATCGGCGACAGGGCCAGCGGCTACGCGTACGCCGGCACCAGCCGCCGAGGCTACTCGGTCGAGCCGGGAGCGGCGGACCAGGCCGGTGTGGTGCTCGGGCCGCCGCCGGCACTGTCCTCGGTCCTCGCGAGCCAGGTCGGCAGGTACTTCTCGTTCGAGTTCGGCTACGACCAGGCCATGACCATGCTGCAGCCGGTCGGCGGCATGGACGCCATCCCGATGGCCCTGTACCGCAGGCTGGGCAACAAGGTCCGGCTCGGCGCCGCGGTGACGAAGCTGACCGACGGGCCCCGCGGCGTGGAGGTGGTCTACAAGGACAAGCGGGGCAAGGAAAACGTCGTTCGCGCCGACTACTGTGTCGCCGCACTCCCGCCTCACGTCATGGCCCGCGTCCCCACCAACCTCGACCCGAAGGTCACGGCCGCGCTGCGCTACCCGGTCGCCACACCGGTCGGCAAGATCGGCCTCGAGTACCGCCGCCGCTGGTGGGAGCAGGACGACCGGATCTACGGCGGCATCACCGAAACAGACATGGACCTCGCCCATGTCTGGTACCCGTCCTACGGCTTCCACGGCGAACGCGGCCTGGTCGTCGGTTACTACAACACCGGCGCCAACGCAACCACCTACGGCAACCTCTCCCCCGCCGACCGCACCACGCGGGCCGTCGCGCAGGGCGTGAAGATCCACGGCGAGAAGTACCGCACCGAACTGGCGAACGCGTTCTCCGTGGCCTGGCAGAAGGTCCCGCACATCGAGGGTGGCTGGGTGAGCTGGCCGTCCCGCTCGAGCGGCGAGTACACGCTGCTCAACCAGCCCGCCGGCCGCGTCTACTTCGCGGGCGACTGGCTGTCCTACTTCATCGCGTGGCAGGCGGGCGCCATCGACTCCGCCCGCTACGCCGTCACCAATCTCCACAAGCGCGTCATCGCGGAAAGGTAGGGATATGAAGGGGTTTTCTCGGCGCAGGTTGGGCCTCGTCGCAGGTGGTGCGGCGGCCGCACTGGGCGTCGGCGCGGTGCCCGCGACCGCCGCCTCCGGACACCGGAAGGGCCCACGCCCGACCGAGACCCGGGTTAACCTGCCTGTCGGCAACAGCAATCCCGCCATCGCGGACGGGGTCGCGGTCGGCAGCGCGGTGGCAATCTACACGAGCAGCGGCCTCGGCCCCGCCGCAGCCAACCCGTCCGCGCCGGCAGGCACGCCTGAGCGGTACCTGGACCTGTCGTTGTTCCCCGGCGGCGCATTGCCGGCCGGGGTCACGATCACCGAGGCGCAGGCGTGGAACACGCTCGCCCGCATCGTCGCGAACCTGGAGACGGTCGGTTTGACGCCCCGCGACGTGATCACCATGAAGGCGTACGTGAAGCGGCCGGCTGGAGCAGCGGATGCGGACTACGCGGGATGGAACCGGGCCTACCGCCAGTTCTTCGCGAACGTAGATCTTGCCACGGGTGGCACAATTCCAGTGCCGACGGGAACCGGCGCGCCCGCGCCGCCCAGGATCGTCAACGCCGCGCGGCCGGCGCGGGCGACGCTGGAGGTGGCGGGGCTGGCGGTGCCCGGCTGGCTGATCGAAGTGGAGGTCCAGGCCACGTACTCGTGGCGCTAGCTGCGCTTGATTTGGGGGTCTCAACATGCAGGACGCGGAACTCACCCGTCGGGAAGTTCTCCGTGGCGCCGGTGTCCTCGCCGGCGCCACGGCGCTGTCCGGGGCGGTCACCACGCCGGAGGCGGCGGCGAAAACCGGTGGTACGACCACGATCGGCGAGGGCACCAACATCTCGGCCCACGTCTCACCGGACGGCAGGCACGTCGCGTTCGACCTGGTGACCGCGGTCTGGACGGTGCCGATCGCCGGTGGCGAAGCACGCCGGCTCACCGGCGACGACACCGACGCGACACAGCCGTCGTGGTCACCCGACGGGAAGTCCCTGGTGTTCCAGGCATACCGGGACGGCAACTACCACCTGTACACGATCCGAACCGACGGTTCCGGCCAGCGGCAACTGACGAGCGGACCGTTCGACCACCGCGAGCCGCGGTTCTCCCCCGACGGCAGGACGATCGCGTTCTCCTCCGACCGCGGCGGCAGGTACGGCGTCCACACGCTCGACCTGGCGACCGGCGCGGTCACGGCACGCACGGACACGGCAGCCGAAGAGGGGATGCCGTCGTGGTCACCGGACGGTCGCCGTCTGGTGTACACAGTGGACGGTACGGCCGTCGACTCGCTCGACCTGGCCACTGGCGCGGTGACCCGACTGGTGACCGCGCCGGCCGGCGCCACGCTGTTCGGCCCGTCGCTTTCCCCTGATGGCTCCACGCTCGCCCACGTCCGGATCGCCGGCGCCACAGCGGAACTGGTCGTCGGCGACCGGGTCGTGAGCGCGGAGGGCGAGGACGTGTTCGGCTTCGCGCCGTCGTGGCTGTCACCGAACGAACTGCTGCACACGGCGGACGGGGCGCTGAAGCGCCGCCGCCTGGACGGAACAGTGTCCACGGTGGCGTTCGCGGCCGCCGTCCCGGTCGTGCCGCGCCAGCGGTACCAGCAGGCCGTACGCGACCTGGACTCGACGCGGGAGCAGCGGGTGCTGGGCATCGCCTCACCGGTCGCGTCGCCGGACGGCACGCGGGTGGCGTTCCGCGCGCTCAACGCGTTGTGGCTGCTGAGGATCGGCGACCCGAAGCCGACGAGGGTCGTGGCCGACGGCTACTTCAACTCCGACCCGGACTTCACCCCGGACGGCCGCTCGCTCCTCTACACATCCGACCGCGCGGGCGACGCCGACCTGTGGCTGCGCGACCTCACGACCGGCGCCGAGCGACGGCTGTCGGGTCTGCCGGGCGCGCAGCTGGCGCCGCGGGTCTCCCCGGACGGTGGCCGCATCGCCTACACCGACCAGGACGGCGTGGTGTGGGTGCTCGACCTGGCCACGGGCACGCCGACTCAGGTGACGCCGCCACTGTTCATGCCGGGCCGGCCAACGTGGTCCCCGGACGGGCGAACGCTCGCACTGGCGGCGGTGAAGCCGTACTCACGCCGGTTCCGCGAGGGCACGAGCCAGATCCTGACGGTCGACCTGGCCACGTCAGCGCTCACGTACACCGAACCCATGCCACACGCGTCGATCGCGACCCGCGGTGACGACGGCCCGGTCTGGTCCCCGGACGGGGCGTACCTGGCGTTCGTGGTCGAGTCGTGCGCCTGGGTGGTACCGGTGAACGCGAACGGGGTGTTCACCGGACCGGCGCGGCAGGTGACCAGGGAGGTGACCGACTCACTGTCGTGGCTGGGCCCGAACCGGTTGCTGTACCTGCACAACGGCACACTGCGGTCGGTCGGTGTCAACGGCGGCGGCGCACGGGACATCCCGCTGTCGCTGCGTTGGCGACCTGCACGGGTCCGGCAACACGACGTGATCAGGGCCGGCGCACTGTGGGACGGCACGTCGACCCGCCTGCGGGAGCAGGTGGACATCGTCGTCGACGACGGCAAGGTGGTGGACGTGCTGCCCCGGGGCAACCGTCCGTACACAGTGGACGCACGGCGGCTGACCGTGATGCCGGGCCTGATAGACGCGCACATCCACTGGCACCTGCGGGGCCGCGCGTGGGGCGACCGGCAGGGTCGGGCATGGCTGGCGTACGGCATCACGACGACGCGCTCGCCCGGCGACCCGGCATACCAGTTCACGGAGACACGCGAGGCCCTGGAGTCCGGCGAACGCGTCGGCCCCAGGTTCTTCGGCACCGGCGAGGCCATCGACGGGTCACGGGTCTTCTACAACTTCATGCGCACCACGAGGTCCGTGGCCCAACTGTCACTGGAGCTGGAGCGCGCCAGAGCACTCGGCTACGACCTCATCAAGACCTATGTGCGGCTGCCGGTGTCCTACCAACGTCGGGTGGTGGCCGCCGCACACCGGGCGGGACTGCCGCTGTCCTCGCACTACCTGTATCCGGCCGAGCGAATCGGCATGGACGGCATGGAACACACGGGCGCGACGAACCGCCTCGGCTACTCCCACACGGTGTCCCGGCTGGGCCGCGCCTACGCGGACGCGGTGACGCTGTTCGCCGAGTCGGGCATGTCGATCACCCCGACCCTCTTCAACTCCTCGGCCATGTACGCCTTCGACCGGTCCCTGGTGGAGGACGTGCGCACGCGAACATTGTTCCCGTCGTGGGAGTACGCGGCGTACGTGGCGAAGGCGGACACCGCACAGACCCCGGCCAACGCGGCGACACTGGCTCTCCTTACCGCGAACGTGAACATGTTGCTGCGGATCCATCGTGCCGGCGGTTTCGTCATCGCTGGTACGGACGCACCGCTGGACAACCCGGCGGTTTCACTACACACGAACCTGCGGGCCAAGGTGAGGTTCGGCTTCACCCCGTACGAGGCGTTGACGACCGCGACCCGCAACCCGGCCCGCTGGCTGGGCCTGGCCGACAAACTGGGCGAGGTAAAACGCGGCGCCTACGCGGACCTGTCCTTCGTGAGCGGCAACCCGCTGACCGACATCAACGCCGCGGCCGCGGTCCAGATGGTGATGACGGGCGGCAAACTTCGCCGGGTCGATGACCTACTGGCACCGTTCACCACACCGACCGCGGCCACGACCCCGGCGCTGGCCACACAAGCGGCCCCGACAAACCACCACAGCGACCACTGGTGGCACGAACCCGAATGGACCCACCACTACTGCTGCTGACACCCGACGGAGCACGCGACCCAGCCGGGTGAGAGCCAACAGAACACGGCCTCACCCGGCCCGGCTGCGCGGTTCGAGCAACTCACTACCGAGCCGCGCCTTCCCGACAACTCGCCCACCGCGCCGCACCCACCTGACCGAGAAAATCGGATCAAGCAGGCTCACCACCGCACCGCACCCTCCCCCGACACTCCCCACCGTGCCACGCCTCCCCGACAACTCGCCCACCGCGCCACGCCCTCCCGGCCGAGAAAATCGGATCAAGCAGGCTCACCACCGCACCGCACC
>NZ_DASUVO010000124.1:0-9611 GCF_036378875.1 Actinophytocola sp. | reverse complement strand
GCCCCCGCACCCTCGCCTGCACCACCTACAAACGCCTCATCGGCAGCGGCGACCTCACCGGCCTCCGCACCCTCACCGGCCTCAAATAACCCCCAACCCCACAAACCGACCCCCGAACCCACTAGGGCCGGGGGTCCTCTGTTCTGAGCGGGGGGTCGCCGCCGAACACAGCGTTCGTCCTGGTCACCGCTGTGTCAGATAGCCGCCGCGAGGCGCGCGTCGGCCGGTTCGGCCTGCTGACAGGAGGACGCCCAAGTGGCGAGTCGCTTGCAGCGGTCATCGACGATCCGATCCAGAAAACCGTCCGGATTGTTCGTTCCGCTCGCGGCGGCGATCTCCAGTTCGGTCAGCAGCACCTTGTGATTGCCTTGCATGAAGTCGGCGTAGCCAAGGTGCTTCAGAGCGGGGACCACCGCACCGACAAGCCTGCCGACACATCCACGGACCCGCGAATCCTGGTCGTCGCGCCAGACGCCATAAAGGCGCACAGCGACGGAACGCAGGGCGTCCTCGGACACCGGACGGGCAAGGGTCATCACGATGAGGGCGTCGAGCAGCAGCAGCTTCGTCTTGGGGCCGAACCGCTGATCCCAACCGCCGTCGATGACGCTCGGCCAGTGCAGCGACTGGCAGGAGTTGAGCCGATGAGCGTTCCGACACAGCAACTCAGCCGCGACCAGCTGCGCGTTGGGTTTGGTCGTCGACCGCAGAGCCGCGTCGATCACGAGCACCGCCGTCTCGTGAGCAACGCGATGGTCGCTCCTGTCGGCGATCTCATCGCCGTTCGACCACAGATCAACTAGCAGCGCGACCGCCAGGTCCGCGTGGTCGAGCCGAGTGAGAGCGAGCAACCCGGAGGCGATCGCGGCCGGATCGGCCGAAGCCTGGTCCTTGGCGGAGAACAACTCACCCGCCCGCATCGCCGCATCAAGCTTCAGCCTGGCCTGCTCATCATGATGTTCCTGACGCAACCGGCGGTTGGACTGCCAGGTCGTCAGAACTCCGACACCAATTCCGACCAACGCCACCGACGCACTGATCCATACCGCATCCACGAAACTCCCCCTTCACCGCAGATTCCAACGTCTGCGAATCGTCTGCAGGCCCTGCGATGTGACGCCAGTCTGCGCACAGGCCATCACCGCCTGACAAACCTTTCCATATGAGATGCACTTGCCTTCTCAGTGACATCAAGTCACTATGAGTGATGTTTGGGAGCGCTCCCAGGAGGTTTCGATGACGAGGCTGGCCAAGGTGTCGCTGGTGACGGCCATGGTGATGGGGCTGTCCGGCACGGGAGCGGCGGTCCAGTACACAGCGAACGCGGCCAGCGCCGACACCACCGTCGCGGCGGCCAGGTTGATGGAGGACCTTGGCCGTGGGGTCGTGGCCGTACGGACGAGCAACACCCAGGTGCTTGTCAGCTGGCGGCTGCTGGGTCTCGACCCGGACGGTATCGGTTTCAACGTGTACCGCTCCGCGGCCGGTGGCGCGGAGACCAAGCTCAACTCCGGAGTCCTGACCGGTGGCACCAACTTCACCGACTCGACGGCCAACCTGGCGCAGGCCAACACCTACCGGGTGCGACCGGTGGTCGGCGGGGTGGAGCAGGCACCGAGTGGCGCGTTCACGTTGACCGCCAACCACGCCACCGAGCCGGTGGTCCGGGTTCCGTTGCGCGCTGGTGGGGCGGTGAAGTTCGTCTGGGTCGGCGACCTCGACGGTGACGGCGAGTACGACTACGTGCTCGACCGCCAGACCTCACCGCAGACGATCGAGGCCTACCGGAGCAACGGACAGTTCCTCTGGTCGGTCAACATGGGGCCGAACAGCACCAACCAGGACAACATCGAAGGCGGATCGTCCACAATCGACGTCGGGCACAACGACGGTGTCACCGTGTACGACCTCGACAGCGACGGCCGCGCCGAGGTCGCCGTCCGCATCGCCAACGGCGTCCGGTTCGGCAACGGCGCCACGTTCACGAACAGCGACAACAACCGCCAGTTCATCGCGATCCTCGACGGCATGACCGGAGCGGCCCGCGCTACCGCGCCGGTGCCCACCGACTACCTGTCCGACGGTCCGATGTACGCGCGTTTCGCCGTCGGTCACCTCGACGGCGTCAACCCGAGCCTGGTGGCGTACATGAAGAACCGCATCGGCAACGGTGGGTTCAACCTCATGTTCACCGCATGGCGGTTCACCGGCGGCGCGCTGACCCAGCAGTGGAAGTTCCTGCGCGGCAACCAGGACCTGCCCGACGGGCACAACACCCGGGTCATCGACGTGGACGGCGACGGTCGCGACGAGATCGCCGAGATCGGTTTCGTCCTCAACGGCAACGGCACCCTGCGTTACTCGCTGGCACCGCGTGGTGTCATCCACGGCGACCGCTTCCACATCGCCAAGATGGACCCCAACCGCGCCGGCCTGCAGGGCTACGGCGTGCAACAGGACAACCCCAACGGCCTGCGTGACTACTACTACGACGCCGCCACCGGCACGATGATCTGGCAGCACGTCGAGTCCGGGGTCGCCGACGTCGCCCGCGGCATGGCCGGCGACATCGACCCGCGCTTCCCCGGCATGGAGGTCTGGGCGTTCTCCGGCCTCTACAACGGACCGACCAACCGGCTCACCGAACCGAACACCTCGCTGCGCCCGTGGCCACAGCTGGGCCTGTGGTGGGACGGCGACGTCACCATGGAACTGCTCAACGACGGCAAGATCGAGAAGTGGAACCCCAACAGCCCCACGGCCAGCGGCAGCGTGCCTCGGCTGGTGTCCACATGGAACTACGGTGCTGTCGACGCGAGCCAGGGCGTGCAACCCACCTTCGTCGGCGACGTCCTCGGTGACTGGCGCGAGGAGGCGGTCTACACCAACGCCGCCTTCAACGAGCTGATCATCTTCACGACGAACCAGCAGTCGAGCACCCGCCTGTACACGTTGGCGCACAACCCGGCGTACCGCGACGACATGACCGTCAAGGGCTACATGCAGTCACACCACGTCGACTACTTCCTCGGCGCCGGCATGGCCACCCCACCCAGGCCGAACATCAGCTACGCAGGGTGAAGGTTGTTGCGGATCGGTGACGGGCTCTTGACGCCTGTCTTCTGACTGCGTAGACATGACTGCGCAGTCAGACCCGATATGATGTTCGGGTCAGCAGGTGATCCCGGGAGACGCGATGACGCAGCTGGGTGGACGGCCGACGCCGCGCAGTGTCGACGTCGCGCGCGTCGCCGGGGTTTCGCAGAAGACCGTGTCGCGGGTCTTCAACAACGAGCAGTACGTCTCCGCCGCGGTGCGTACGCGGGTGCTCGAGGCCGCCGAACAGCTGGGCTACCGGTTGAACAACGCGGCCCGGGCGCTGGCCTCCGGGCGGACCCGGTCCATCGGGGTCGTCGCGCTGGGAACGGCCCTGTACGGCCCCGCTTCGCTGCTCGTGGGCATCGAGCGGGCCGCGCGGGAGACCGGGTACGCGTTGCGCGTGACCAACACCGCCGACAGTGACCCCGCGGGAGTCGCCGGTGCCGTCGAGTCGCTGCTCGACCAGGGCGTGGACGGCATCGTGATCTCCGAACCGATCGACGAGGGTGAGGTCTCGGTCCGCGTGGACGTGCCGGTCCTCGTCTACGGCGCGCCGGCGGCCTTCGCCGGAGCCCGGGCGGTGACCGCGGGTGTCCGTGCCGACCTGCTGGCGCGGGCCGCCACCGAGCACCTGCTCGACCTGGGGCACCGGACCGTCCACCACCTCGCCGGCCCGCAGCGGTGGTACTCGGCAAGGGACCGGCTCGAGGGCTGGCGCGCGGCGCTGGCCGACCGAGGACTGCCCGAGCCATCCGTCGTCGAGGGCGACTGGTCCGCCGCGTCCGGCTACGAGGTGGGCCGCGAACTGGCTGCCGACGACACCGTGACCGCGGTGTTCGCCGCGAACGACGACATGGCCATCGGGTTGATCCGCGCGCTGCGGGAGGCGCGCCGGCGGGTGCCGGCGGACGTCAGCGTCGTCGGTTTCGACGACATCCCGGTCGCCGACTTCATCTCCCCACGCCTGACCACCGTGCGTCAGCCCTTCGACGCCGTGGCCAAGACCGGTCTCGAGCTTCTCGTGCACGCCATCGAGAAGCCGGACGCCGACCCGTTGCCGGTGAGTGATCCACCGGTCGAACTGGTCGTCCGCGCCTCCACCGCACCCCCACCCCACTAGTTCGACAACCACACCCCTTTCACACGTCACCGCCCGGCGTGCCGGTCACGCCTGCCCTCTGACGGGAGTACACCCATGCCCGCATTCACCCGTAGGTCCTTCCTCGCCGCCATGGGAGCCGCGTCGTTGACCGGTGCGCTCGCCGCGTGTGGTGGCAGCGACGACACCGCTGCCACCACACCGGCCAGCGAGGCCGACATCGACAAGGCGATGAATACGCCGACCGAGCTGACGTTCTGGACGTGGGTCCCGGACATCGAGCAGGAGGTCGCGCTGTTCACGAAGAAGTACCCGGCCATCAAGGTGAAGGTGGTCAACGCCGGCCAGGGCACACCGCACTACACCAAGCTGCGCACCGCGCTGCAGGCCGGCAGCGGCGCGCCGGACGTGGTGCAGATCGAGTTCCAGTACATCCCGACGTTCACGGTCATCGACGCCCTGCTGGACCTGCGGCCGTACGGGGCGTCGAAGCTGAAGGACCAGTTCGTGGACTGGACGTGGGCGCAGGTCTCCGGCCAGAACGGCGAGGTCTGGGCGATCCCGCAGGACACGGGCCCGATGGGCATGCTGTACCGGCAGGACATCTTCGACCAGTACGGGATCGGGGTGCCCGCGACCTGGGACGAGTTCGCCGCCGCGGCACGCACGCTGCACGCCGCGAACCCGGACATCTACCTGACGAACTTCGCCGCGAACCAGGCTGCCGCGTGGCACGGCCTGATGTGGCAGGCGGGCGCGAAACCCTATGTCAGCAACAGCAAGAGCGACATCACCATCGACGTCGACGGCGACGTCGCGAAGAAGATCGCGAAGTACTGGGGCGGGTTGGCGACCGAAGGTGTCATCGGCGTCGAGACGGACTTCACCGACGCCTGGTACACCGCGCTCAACAACGGTAAGTACGCCACCTGGCTCACCGCGGCGTGGGGGCCGGTGTTCCTGTCCGGTTCGGCCAAGTCGACGGCAGGGAAGTGGCGGGCCGCTCCCCTGCCCCAGTGGGATTCGGCCAAGCCGAGCTCGGGCAACTGGGGTGGCTCGACGAGCGCGGTCATCAAGTCCACGAAGAACCCGATCGCGGCGGCGCAGTTCGCGCAGTTCCTCAACAGTGATCCCGAGAGCGCGAAGATGTTCGCCACCAAGCAGTTCCTGTACCCACCGACCAAGGCGCTGCTGACCGATCCGAGCTTCGTCGACGAGCCCCTCGACTTCTACGGCGGCCAGGCGGTCAACAAGGTGTTCGCCGACATCGGCGACACGGTCAACCTCTCGTTCCAGTGGCCGCCGTTCCTCGACCAGGTGGCGACCGACTTCACCGAGACGGTCGGCAAGGCCCTGACGGACAAGACGGACGCGGTCGCCGCACTCGGCCAGTGGCAGTCGCGGCTCACCACCTTCGCCAAGAACCAGGGCTTCACGGTCTCATGACCAACCGTCGTCGTGGTGCGGCGGGACCGCTGTTCGTCGCGCCCTTTCTGGTGCTCTTCGGACTGCTGTTCCTCGCACCGCTCGGCTACGCCGCCTACCTGAGCCTGTTCCAGCACAAGCTCATCGGCGGGACGGTCTTCGTGGGACTGGACAACTACGTCAAGGCCGTCGCCGATCCGCTGTTCCTGCACGGGGTGCTGCGGGTCGCGACGTTCTTCGTGATCCAGGTTCCGGTGATGCTGTTGCTGGCGCTGCTGTTCGCGCTCGCGCTCGACAGTGGACTGACGCGGCTCGCGCGGGTCGTCCGGCTGGGCATCTTCGTGCCGTACGCCGTGCCGAGCGTGGTCGCCACGCTCATGTGGGGCTTCCTGTACGGGCCGGACTACGGCCCGTTCGCCCAGCTCGGCCGCATCTTCGACCTGCCGGTACCCAGGTTCCTCAGCGACAGCTGGATGCTCGGCAGCATCGCGAACATCGTGACGTGGGAGTTCGTCGGCTACAACATGATCATCCTGTACGCGGCCCTGCGCACCATCCCGAGGGAGCTGTATGAGGCCGCCGCGGTGGACGGGGCCGGCGCGTGGCGGATCGCGTGGTCGGTCAAGCTCCCCGCGCTGAAGCCGGCACTCCTGCTCACACTGCTGTTCTCCGTGATCGGCAGCTTCCAGCTGTTCAACGAGCCGAAACTGCTGCACGACCTCGTCCCGACCGTCATCGACACCGCCTACACCGCCAACTTCTACGCCTACACCCTCGCCTTCACCGGCCAGCAGGTGAACTACGCGGCCACGGTGTCCTTCCTGTTGGGACTCGTCATCGTGATCGTCTCCTACGCCGTCATGCTGACCGCGAACCGCAGGAGGGAATCGTGAGCGGAGCTTGCGGAGCGAACCATCGATACTCAGGACGGCACATCGACCGCGGAGGGCGCCGGTCGAGCGGAGCCTGCGGAGCGATCCGGCGCCACGAAGCGGGCGAGGTGGCGTCGTGAAAGCACGGCGGAGCACTCCCCTGACGATCGTCATGCTGGCCGCGCTGGCGTACTTCCTGCTGCCGTTGTTCTGGCTGGTGGTCGCCTCGACGAAGTCCACTCAGGACCTGTTCACGACGTTCGGGCTGTGGTTCTCCCATGCCCCGCAACTGTTCACGAACGTCGGGGCGACGCTCACCCACGACGGCGGGGTCTTCGTGCAGTGGTTGGTCAACACCGTCATCTACGCGGTCGTCAGCGCGCTCGGCGCCGCGTTCCTGGCGGCGGCCGCGGGCTACGGGTTCGCCAAGTTCCGGTTTCGCGGCCATGGCGCCGGCTTCAACCTGGTGATCGGCGCCATCATGGTCCCGACCACGGCACTGGCCATCCCCACCTACCTGCTCTTCGCGGACGTGGGACTGGCCAACACGCCATGGGCGGTCATCCTGCCGTCGCTGGTGAACCCGCTCGGGCTCTACCTCATGCGTGTCTACGCGCAGGACGCCGTGCCGGACAGCCTCATCGAGGCAGCCCGGATCGACGGGGCGGGCGAGGGCCGGATCTTCTTCGGGATCGCGTTACGGCTCCTGGCGCCGGGACTGGTGACGGTCGTGCTCCTCACGCTCGTCACCACCTGGAACAACTACTTCCTCCCGCTCATCATGCTCAACGACCCCACGCTGTACCCGATCACGGTCGGGCTGGCGTCCTGGGCCGCGCAGGCCCAGAACGGCAACGCCGGCGCCAACAGCGAGATGCTCTCGCTGGTCGTGACCGGCTCCCTGCTGTCGGTCATCCCGCTGATCGTCGCGTTCCTGATGTTGCAGCGGTACTGGCAGAGCGGCCTGGCCGCCGGCGCGGTCAAACAATAGATCCTTTGTGGAGGTTCCCTGATGGCGGTTCTGCCCGCCCACGTCCTGTTCGGCGCCGCGTACTACCACGAGTACCACCGCGGCGACCGGCTCAAGGCCGACCTCGACCTGATGGCCGAGGCACACTTCACCGTGATCCGGGTCGGCGAGTCGGTCTGGTCCACCTGGGAGCCGGAGAACGGCCGGTTCGACCTCGACTGGCTCCAGCCGGTGCTCGACGGCGCCCACGAGCGTGGGATCTCGGTCATCCTGGGGACCCCGACGTACGCGGTGCCGCCGTGGCTGGCCCGGCAGTACCCGGAGATCACGGGCGAGCGGGCGACCGGGCAACGCATCGGGTGGGGCGCCCGCCAGGAGGTCGACTTCACCCACCCCGCCTTCCGGTTCCACGCCGAGCGGGTGATCCGCCGCGTCGTCGCCCGGTACGCCGACCACCCCGCCGTGATCGGGTTCCAGGTGGACAACGAACCCGGTCTGGAGCTGTTCCACAACCACGGCGTCTTCCAGCGGTTCGTCGACCACCTGCGCGCCAGGTACGGCGATGTCGAGACACTCAACCGCGACTGGGGCCTGGTCTACTGGTCACACCGACTGTCCACATGGGCCGATCTGTGGACACCGGACGGCAACGCCCAACCGCAGTACGACGTGGCGTGGCGGGAGTTCCAGGCACGCCAGACCACCGAGTTCATCGCTTGGCAGGCCGGCATCGTCCGTGAGTACACGCGGCCGGAACAGTTCGTCACCACCTGCGTCTCCTACACGCGCCCCGCGGTCGAGGACGACGAGTTGACCGATTCGCTGGACATCGCCTCGGGCAACCCGTACTACGACATGCAGGACGGCCTCGCACTGCCCGATCCCGGTGACGCCGAGCAGAAGTGGAAGACCAGCGGGGTGTGGGCGCTGTACCAGACCGCGGACTGGATGTTCTCTTCCCGCCAGGCCCCGTTCCTCGTCATGGAGACCAATGCCAGCAGCATCGGCTTTCCGTGGGACAACCGCCCCGCCTACGACGGCCAGTGGCGGCAGGCCGCGTGGGCACTCGTCTCCCGCGGTGCCCGGATGATCGAGTACTGGCACTGGCACACACTGCACTTCGGCGCGGAGACGTACTGGGGCGGCATCCTCCCGCACAGCGGTCGTCCCGGCCGGGTCTACCGGGAACTGTCCCGCCTGGGTGCCGAGTTCGAGACGGCCGGCGGTTTGGTGGCCGGCCTCGAACCGGACGCCGACATCACTCTCGTGTACTCGACGCCAAGCAAGTGGCTCATGCAGAAGTACCCACCACTGTCCACTGCGGACGGATCACCGGATCCCGCCGCCTACCACCGGTTTTTCGACCCGTTCCATCGTGGCTCCTTCGACGCGGACCGCCAGGCCGGCATAGTCCACATCAGACAACTACACACCGCGCTGACCCCGCCGGAGGCCGCGGTCCGGCATCCCGTCCTCGTGGTCCCCGCCCTGTACATAGTGGACGATGCGACGATCGACTGGCTCGCGGCCTACGCCCACGCTGGCGGTCACCTGGTCCTCGGCCCCCGAACCGCGTACGCCGACCACGAGGCAAGGGCCCGCCACGAGCCCGCGCCCGCCCGACTCGTCGACGCGGCGGGCGCCTGGTACGACGAGTTCAGCAACCTGACCCACGACATCCCACTGACATCGGGCGGCCCCCTCGACCTACGGGACGCGACGGCCACCCGCTGGGTCGACGGCCTCACCGTCATCGACGCCGACATACTCGCCGAGTACGACCACCCCCACTTCGGCCGCTGGCCGGCGATCACAACTCGCGCCCACGGCGAAGGCCGCGTCACGTGCGTCGGCACCGTGCCCGGCCGCTCCCTCGCGCAGGCACTGGCGCGCTGGCTCGCACCCTCACCGGTCAGCGGCTGGCACGACCTCCCGCCCTCCGTCACCGCGACCACCGGCACCGCACCGGACGGCCGCCGCGTCCATGTGGTGCACAACTGGAACTGGGCACCGGCCAGCGTCCAACCCCCGGTGGCTCTGACCGACGCCCTCACCGGTGAACCCGTACCCGGCACACTGGACCTCGGCCCCTGGGACGTACGCGTGCTGGCTTCCCTGGCCGTGCGATGAAGGGAGGGCGGCCTTA
>NZ_DASUVO010000123.1:0-35994 GCF_036378875.1 Actinophytocola sp. | reverse complement strand
GAGCAGGTGATCGACGCGTTCTTCGACTTCGCTGACGCGATCATCACCGTGCGTAGCCTGATCCGGAAAGCCTGGACCCTCTACCGATGGGACACCCGACCAGCACGCCGCCCATGAAGATCACCTAATTGCGCGGGTTCTAAGTCGCCTAGTTTCCGGTGCTCGTTGTCGTGACCGGTGGGGTCGTCGTTGTGACCGGTGGGGTGGTGGTGGTCGGCGGTGGGGGGTTCGACGTCGTGGGGGGCGGGGGCTGGTTCGGCGGCAGGGTGGGGTCCGTCGGCCGAGGGGAGGGTGTCGTGGTGGTGGTCGTCCGCTTCTTCGTCGTCGTGGTCGTCGTCGAGCTCGAGGACGACGGCGACGAGGATTCGGTCGTGGTGGGGGTCGTCGACAGGAAGGTGCTGCTGCCTTCCGAGGTGGTCGTTGTCTCGACCTGGACCGAGTCCTGGCTGGTCCGCTCCGGCTGGGCCTCCTCGCCCTTGCCGCCGGCCAACATGGCTACCGTCGCGAAGGCGGTCGACACGACCACGCCGGCCACACCCAGCGCGATGTAGGGCGTTCGGCGCAGTACGCTGCCCTCTTCGGCTGGTGGTGCCTCAACCATCCGGTCTTCTGGTCCGAGCATCCCCGAGCCCTCCTACAATCACTGCGCGACCGACCGGTCACAGCGGGGCAAATTATCACCATCACCGAGTGCGATAGCAGACGAGCGGAAATGTCACCGAACGTACGGCTCACGGCGTGGGTCCACGGCCATGTCCAGGGGGTCGGTTTCCGCTGGTGGACCCGCAGTCGCGCGGCCGAGCTCGGCCTTGCGGGGTATGCGAGCAATCTGCGCGACGGTCGCGTCGAGGTGGTCGCCGAGGGAATTCGGGAGGATTGCGACAAACTGCTCGAACTCCTCCGGGGTGGTGGCACGCCAGGACGGGTCGATCTGGTCGTCGAGCGGTGGTCGGAACCCAAGGGAAATGTGACCGGTTTCGTGGAGCGTTGAGGGGCCCTGAACCATTCCGAGCCCGGTCGCGTATGACTGTTGCGTGGGGAACACCCCGGACCAGGAAGACGAGCTCATCCGTGAGCTCTACAGCCGGTACCGCAAACCGCTCTACGGCTACGTGCTGCGCGCGGTCGGCGGTGACCACCAGTACGCCGAGGACGTCGTGCAGGAGACGTTGCTCCGGGCGTGGCGCAATGCCGACACGCTGAATCCGGAGCACGCGGGGCCATGGCTCTACACCGTCGCCCGCAACCTCGTCGTTTCGGGCTATCGGAAACAGAGCGCGCGGGTGGACGAGGTGCCGATCCTGGAACGGGACTGGCCGCGCACGACGGACGACTTCGATCGAGTGCTTCAGGGTTGGCAGGTAGCGGAAGCGATGCGGGCGCTTTCCGCTGATCACCGTGCGGTGATCGGCGAGCTTTTCTATCACCGGCGAACCATCGCCGAGACGGCCAAGATGCTCGGCGTGCCGCCGGGCACCGTGAAGTCGAGATCGTTCTACGCCTTGCGTGCGCTGCGAGATGCCCTGGAGGAGCGGGGGGTGACCGAGCCATGAGCTGTCAGCAAACGATGACACTCGGTGTTTATCTGCTCGGTGCGCTCGACCCGGGAGAGCGCTTCTCGTTCGAGTCGCACCTGTCCTACTGCGAGATCTGCCGCGGCGAGCTGATCCGGCTCGCACCGCTGCCCGGCCTGCTCAACCAGATAACGCCGGACGACTTCGCGGACAACATGCCGCCGACGGACGTCGAGTTCGCCGACGGCGTGATCGCCACGCGGGCCCAGCCCGTCATCGCGCACGCGCCGGTGGCGCGCCAGCTCCCGCCGGTCGCCGACGAGGAGCCGGAGCCGAAGAACAGGCCGAGGAACAAGCCGCGCGGCGGGCCGAAGAGCAAGACGACGCGGAGGCGCTTCTGGCGTGCGATGAGCTCCGTCGCGGCCGTGGTGGTCATCGCGGTCGGCGCGGTCTTCGGCTGGCAGGCGCTGCGGCACGAGCCGCCGCAGGCCGACGAGGGCGTCGTCTGGACGGGCAGTTCCCCGGACGGCTCGGCGTGGATCGAAGCGCGCCTGGTCGAGCGTGACTGGGGCACCGAGATCCAGTCCGAGATCCACGGGTTGCCGCCCAACCGCGAGTGCTACCTCATCGTGTACGACCACTACGGCTACCGCGAGATCGCGGGCTGGTGGGGCACCGACCACGACCCGAACCTGGCGATCCCGGCGAGCACGTCGATCCAGCGCGGCACGATCGAACGGCTGGAGTTCCGGCTCGACGACAAGTCGCTCGCGCTCGCGATCGAAGCGCCGCGCTGAGCTGCGACAACCGCCCACGTCCCGCGATCACTCGGAGCACACGGGTACCCTCGAATGGATTAGCGGCTCGACTGGCTTCCTGAGAGGTCCCCAGACTCGTGCATCTGAAGAGCCTGACGCTCAAGGGCTTCAAGTCGTTCGCGTCCGCGACCACCCTGCGCTTCGAACCGGGCATCACGTGCGTCGTCGGGCCCAACGGCTCCGGCAAGTCCAACGTGCTCGACGCGCTGCGCTGGGTGATGGGCACACAGGGTGCCAAGGACCTGCGCGGCGGCAAGATGGAGGACGTCATCTTCGCCGGCACCTCGGGCCGTGCCCCGCTGGGCCGCGCCGAGGTGAGCCTCACCATCGACAACTCCGACGGCGCCCTGCCGATCGAGTACACCGAGGTCTCGATCACCCGCCGCATGTTCCGCGACGGCGCCAGCGAGTACGAGATCAACGGCAACACCTGCCGGCTGATGGACATCCAGGAGCTGCTTTCCGACTCCGGCATCGGCCGGGAGATGCACGTCATCGTCGGTCAGGGTCAGCTCGCGCAGATCCTGGAGTCCAAGCCGGAGGAGCGGCGCGCGTTCATCGAGGAGGCCGCCGGCGTTCTCAAGCACCGCAAGCGCAAGGAGAAGGCGCTGCGGAAGCTGGACGCGATGCAGGCCAACCTCACGCGTCTCACGGACCTGACCGCGGAGCTGCGCCGTCAGCTCAAGCCGCTCGGCAAGCAGGCCGAGATCGCCCGTAAGGCCCAGTCAGTGCAGGCCGACCTGCGGGACGCCCGGCTGCGCCTGCACGCCGACGACCTGGTCACACAGCGTGCGGAGATCGCCAGGGACCAGGCCGACGAGGCCGCCGCCCGCGCCCGCCGCCACGAGGTCGAACAGCTTCTGGAAGTGGCCGACGCCAAGCAGACGGCGCTGGAGGACCAGCTCGCGGTCGACGCGCCTCGCCTCGCCGCCGCCCAGGACACCTGGTACCGGCTGTCGGCGCTGGAGGAGCGGCTGCGGGGCACAGTCCGGCTCGCCGTCGAGCGGGAGCGGCACCTGTCGGCCGCGGTCGAGACGCAGTCCAGCGGTCCCGACCCCGAGGAGCTGGAGGCCGAGGCCGAGGAGACGGCCATCCGCGAGGCCGAGCTGGGCGAACACGTCGAGGTCGCGCGCGGGATGCTCGGCGACACGGCCGAGCGGCGGGCCGAGCTGGAGCAGCAGGTGGCCGCTGCGGAGAAGGCGCACCTCGCGGCCGTGCGCGCGGTCGCCGACCGGCGCGAGGGCCTGGCCAGGCTCGCCGGCCAGGTCGAGGCACTGCGGAGCAAGACCAACGCGACGGCCGAGGAGATCGAGCGGCTGTCCACCACCCTCGTCGACGCCACCGAGCGGGCCGAGGCCGCGGCCGTCGAGCTGGCCGAGGCGCAGGAGGAGTCCGGCATCGAGGACTCCGGCGACGCCGGCATCGTCGAGCGCGTCGAACGGGCCAAGGAGGCGCAGAAGACCGCGCAGGCCCGTGTCGACGAGCTGGTCCGCGCCGAGCGGACGGCCGAGAAGGACATCGCATCATGGAAGGCCCGCGTCGACGCGCTGTCGATGGGCCTGAACCGCAAGGACGGCGCTGGCGTTCTGCTCGCCGCCGGTGACCGGCTGCCCGGGCTGCTCGGCTCGGTCGCCGCGCTGCTCACCGTCGAGCCGGGCGCCGAGGCCGCGCTGGCCGCCGCGCTGGGCCCGGTCGCGGACGCGGTCGCGGTGGCCACCGGCGACGACGCGGTGGCCGCGCTCGAACTGCTGCGCGGCTCCGACGCGGGCCGCGCGGGCATCGTCGTCGGCGGCTACGGCCACGCCGACCGGGCTGGTTGGCCGATGTTGCCACCGGGTGCCCGCTGGGCCGTCGACCTCGTCCGGGCGCCCGAGTCGCTGCGGCCGGCCGTGGCACAGGCACTCGACCGGGTCGTGGTCGTCGAGTCGCTGCCCATCGCGCGCATGATCGTCGAGGCGCACCCGTCGGTCCGGGCGGTGACCCACCAGGGCGACGTGTTCGGCACGCACTGGGCGGTCGGCGGCACGTCGAGCAAGCAGAGCGTCATCGAGGTCCAGGCCGCCGTCGACGAGGCGAACGAGAAGCTCGCCGCCGCGGAGAACGCGGCAGAGCGGGCCTCCGCGGCACTGGCCGGCGCCCGAGAAGAGCTGAAGGCCCGGCAGATCGACGTGCAGACGGCCGCCGAGGCACGCAACGAGGCCAAGGTGCGCGCCGCCCGGTCGCAGGAGCGGCTGTCCCGGATGCAGCAGGCGGTGCGGACCGCGCAGGCCGAGGCCGAGCGGGTTCAGATGCAGCGCACCAGGGTCGAGCAGAGCCGTGAGGAGGGTCTGGCCAAGCTCGCCGAGCTGGAGGAACGCCTGGCCACCGCCGAGGACGAGACGATCCTGGAGGACGAGCCGGACACCGCCGAGCGCGACGAGGCCACCGCGGAGCTGGCCACCGCCCGTCAGCAGGAGATGGACGCCAGACTCGCCCTGCGTACGGCCGAGGAGCGGCACCGCGCGCTGTACGGCAAGGCCGAGGAGTTGCGCCGGGCCGCGCGTGCCGAACGGGAGGCACGTGAGCGGGCCCTGCGGTCCATGGCCAAGCGCGCCTACGGTGCTGCCGTCGCGCGGGCGGTCGTCGAGAACGGTGAGCTGGCGCTGGAGCGGATCACCCAGTCGCTGCAGGCGGCCGCCCAGGAGCGGGACACCGTGCAGGCCGAGCGGCACGACCGCGAACGCGTCCTGATCGAGGTCCGCAACCGCGTGCGTGAGCTGTCGACCGAGCTGGAGAAGCTGACCGACGCCGTGCACCGCGACGAGGTGCTGCGGGCCGAGCAGCGAATGCGGCTGGAGCAGCTGGAAACACGCATCGCCGAGTCCTTCGGCATCGGCCTGGACGACCTGGTCGCCGAGTACGGCCCTGACGTGCCGGTGCCGCCCTCTCCTGTGGAGATGGCCGAGTACGAGGCGGCCAAGGAGGCCGGCGAGACGGTCAGCGAGCCGCAGCCCATTCCGTACGACCGGACCACGCAGGAACGCCGGGCCAAGCGGGCCGAGCGGGACCTGACGTTGCTGGGCAAGGTCAACCCGCTGGCGCTGGAGGAGTTCGCCGCGCTGGAGGAGCGCTACAAGTTCCTGTCCACGCAGTTGGAGGACCTGAAGGCGACTCGGCGCGACCTGCTGACCGTGGTCAAGGAGGTCGACGACAAGATCCTCGAGGTGTTCACGTCCGCGTACGAGGACGTGGCCCGCGAGTTCGAGACCGTGTTCTCGACGCTGTTCCCCGGCGGCGAGGGCAGGATGATCCTCACCGAGCCGGAGGACATGCTGACCACCGGCGTCGACGTCGAGGCCCGCCCGCCCGGCAAGAAGATCAAGCGGCTGTCGCTGCTCTCCGGTGGCGAGAAGTCGCTGGTCGCCGTGGGCATGCTCGTCGCGATCTTCCGCGCCCGCCCTTCGCCGTTCTACGTCATGGACGAGGTGGAGGCGGCGCTGGACGACGCGAACATGCGCCGGCTGATCGGGCTGCTGCAGGAGCTCCGGCACAACTCGCAGCTGATCATCATCACCCACCAGAAACCGACCATGGACATCGCCGACGCCCTGTACGGCGTGAGCATGCGCGGCGACGGCATCACCCAGGTGATCTCGCAGCGCATGCGCGGCATGGACGAGCCAACCGAACCAACCCCCGCCCCAGCACCCGCCTGAGAGCCGTGAGGGCCTCCTTCCCTAGCGAAGGAGGCCCTCACGTCATCGGGAACCGGGGGTCAAGCGGCGGCCGGGTTCGCGCCAGGTGCCGGGCTCGGGGCCGTGCGGAATGCCAGTGCCGCGGCGGCTGTTGACACGATCGCGAGGAGCAAGCCCACGATCAGGCCGAAGCCCGCACCCGCGTCGACACCGGCGTCGCCGAGGAGGCCGAGGCCCAGACCGCCGTCGTCCGGCAGCGTCAGCCAGCGGATGAGGATGAACACCGTCGCCGCGCCCGCGATCGACAGCCAGATCAGTGGTAGCCGGGCCACCTCCACGCCGAAGTGCGGCATCAGCACCAGCACACCCGCGCCCATCAGCAGCAGCACCGAGAACCACGCGAGGAACCCCGTGTTCCACGCGCTCAGGCTGCCGCCACCAAAACCCTCGAAGTCGATCGAGTACCACGGAAAGAAACTGACGATAAACGCGAGCACTCCGGCGCCGCCGCCTGCCCACTCCAGCGGTGTAACTCGCTTGACATCGAATTCAGCCATCACTTATGGCCCTTCTGCGAAAAGATGGGGGTGGCCAAGTATTGGCTGGTCGGAGCGCGGGTCAGGCCGCGCTGAGGCAACATCGCCCCCAAGGGCGGCGGACGCTGCCCGCAAGGGCAGTAATCCACTCGCGCCGGGCCCGCTCGCGGATAAGGATTCGAAACATGCATGACATTCGAACCGCGAACTCGGCCGATCTCGGGGCTGTGGTCGCGTTGGTCGCGCGGCTCCAGCAGGAGCCGGCGCACCAGATCGGCTTCCACGGCGAGACCGAGGCCGAGGTCGCCGAGGAGTTGGCCGAGCTGTCGCCCGACTGGGTGGGCGGCGCGGTGATCGCCACCGATCGCGGCGGCAGGGTCCGCGGCGTGCTGTCCGTCGAGGTGGAGGGCAAACGCGCCTACCTGTACGGCCCGTTCGTGGACGTCCCGGCCAACCACCCGGCCGCCGGTCAGGTCTGGCAGACCACCGCCGACGCGATGCTCACACACGCCATGAAGCTGCCGAGGCTGGCCGGCGTCGAGGTGCTGGAACTGTTCGGCCACCGGAAGAACCGCCTGCTCTCCGAGTTCGCCACCCGCCATGGTGCGGCCGTGCGCATGACCACCCGCCGCTTCATGCTCACCGCCGCGCCGTTACGCAGCCTGCTCGTCCGCGGCCCCGCCCAGGACGACCGCGTGGCACTGCTGCCGCAGGACCCGCACATCAGGGAAGCCGTGGCGCGCCTGCACGACCGATGTTTCCCCGACGCGGCCACACCCGGCCGACGTCTGGTGGCCAGCGACCGGCACACGGTGGTGGTGCTGATGGGCGAGCGGGGCCTTCTTGGCTTCGCGGCGGGTTATACGCAGGCGGACGAGTACTACGTTGACGTGGTCGGGGTCGACGAGGACGCCCGCTCGTGCGGGGTGGGCAGAACACTGGTGCGGCGGCTGCTCGCCGAACTCGCGCGTGACGGCATCCGTGACCGGGCGGCCGCCATGATCCGGGACGGCAACGACGCCTCGGAGCGCATGTTCACCAAGCTCGGCTTCGAGCTCCACGCCGAGATGGTGAACTACCAGGCGGATCTCACCGCCGGATACCGTTCGGCGGTCTGATCGAGCAACCGGCACGTAGATTCGGGGAATGGCCGGTGGGGTGGGTGCGGCACTACGGGTTGGTGAGTTTCGGTATCTGTGGTTCGCCGAGCTGGCGTCCATAGCGGGGGACCAGTTGGCGAGGGTCGCCCTCGCGGTGCTCGTGTACGGGCGCACCGGCTCCGCGGTCTGGGCAGCGGTGACGTACGCGCTGACGTTCCTGCCCGCCCTGTTCGGCGGTGTGCTGTTGTCCTGGCTGGCCGACCGGTTCCGCCGCCGCGAGGTCATGGTCACCGCCGACCTCCTGCGTGCCGTGCTGGTGGCGATCATGGCGGTGCCCGGCCTGCCTCTGTGGGCGGTGTGCGCGTTGCTGGTCGTCGTGGTGTTGCTCGGTTCCCCGTTCACCGCGGCGCAGGGCGCGTTGCTGCCCGACGTACTCCCCGGTGACCTCTACGAGCGAGGGCTGGCCGTCCGCCAGATCACGAGCCAGAGCGCGCAACTCGTCGGGTTCGCCGGCGGCGGGGTGCTCGTCGCGGTGCTGACTCCGCCGTGGGCCTTGCTGGCGAACGCGTCGACGTTCGTGTTGTCCGCTGTGCTGATCCGGTACGGGTTGGCCGACCGGCCACCGCCGAGCGCCGGGCACACCAACACGAGTGCCGGCACGGCCGCCGCACTCGCCGCGATCGCAGGCGATCCCCGGCGGCGGGCGTTGATACTGCTTGCCTGGCTGGTCGGCTGGTACGTCGTGCCAGAGGGACTGGCGGCGCCGTACGCGGACCAGCTCGGGCTCGGCGCGGCGGCGGTCGGGGTGCTCATGGCGGCCGACCCGCTCGGCAGCGTGCTCGGCGCGTGGCTGTTCACCCGGTTCGTGCCGAGCCGGACCAGAAGCCGACTGACCGGCGTGCTCGCGGTCGCCGCCGGTGTCCCGTTGATGCTGACCCTGTTCCGCCCCGGGTTGGCGGTCACCGTTGTGCTGTGGGGCCTTTCCGGCGCGTTCAGTACCGCCTACCTGCTCCAGACCCAGGCCGACTTCGTCCGGGCCACGCCGGAGGCGGACCGGGGACGCGGTGTCGGCGTTGCCTCGTCCGGGATCGTCGCCGGGCAGGGGATCGCCGTGCTCGTTGGCGGCGCGTTGGCCGACCTGTGGGACCCGGCGACCGCGGTGGCGATCGCCGGCTGCGCGGGCGCCGTGCTCGCGGCGGCCGGTGCCGTGGCCTGGCACAGAGCCACGGCACCGGCCTGAGATCACCAGTTCTTGTTGCGCACGGCGTCCTCCTTTCTCCGTAACGGGTATTCCGACATATAGACGGGTGCGGCCGGTACCGGTCCCGTGGTAGGGGTAGGTTTGCCCCCCATGACGTTCGACCTTGACGACGAGGACTACGACGACGGCAACCTGGCCGAGGCGCTCGGCCTGCCGGAACGGCTGGCGCCGCTGTGGCTGCCGCCGCCGTCGGAACTGGCCGCCGCGGCACGGGAAAGCGCCTTGCTGCGTCGGGTCGGCGAGTTGGTCGCGTGGATGGGGGAGCGACGCCCGATCAACGAGCTCGGTGAGCTCACCGATGACGACGTGGACGAGGTGGTGGCACACCTCGGTGCCGGCGACGTCATCGATGTCATGCGGTACTGGGAGGTGGCGGTCGCCGTCGACCTGGTCGTCGTGTCGGACGCGGACGGCGAGGCAACCACGAACCCGGACCTGTGGCCGACCGGTGACGACAACGAGGACCTGGGGACCTGGGGCGCCGTGTACCGGCAGACGCTCATGAGCCTGGGCATCGACGCCGAACTCGCCGACGAGAACGATCTGCGGTTCGAGGACATGGGCGCGCTCATGCTGCCACTGTTCCTGGCACGCAGCCTCGGTGTGCCGGTCGTGGAACTGCGTGAGGCGGCCCGCGAGATGTTGACCGAGGAGCTCGAGGACTCCCTGCCGTGGGACACGTGGCTGGCGCAGTACGGCGAACCCGTCGACGAACTGCTGGCCCGCCTCGTCGAACACGGCGCCGTCGAGATCGACGACGGCACGGTCCGCCTGACACCGCTGGGCATGCTGGCCACCCACGAGGATCTCGTCGATGCCGGTATCGACATCCCGCTGCTGCCGGAACCCGAGCAGCTGACCACCGCCGACCTCCTCACCACGATCCACGGTCTGACTCCCGAGGAGCTGACCGAGGTCACCGACCGGTGGCTGGCCGCCCAGGGCGACGAGAAGGCCGTGACGGAGCTGTCGTCGGCCGCGGCCGACGCCGACCCGGCCGGTCGCTTGTTGGCGATCGGCATGCTGGGAGGCCTACCGAACGTCCCGTGGTCGACGATGGCCACCAACCCGGTGCTGCGACCATACGCACTGGCGGCGCTCGAACAGGACCGCGAGCCGGCTGACGTGGCCTGGGTGATGCTGGACCTACTGGCGTCGACGGAGAACGCCCTGGGCGAACTGGACCCCGACGCGGTCGAGCCGACGCTGGAGCCGATCCTCCAGGAGGGCCGGCACGAGGAGGTCATGGCGGAGGCGTGGCGCCTGCCCCACCCGTCGACCTACGAGGTACTGAGCTTCATCGGGAAGCACCACCCGGACAAGAACCTGGCGAAAGCAGCCCGCACGGCCGCACACAAGGCCCAGTCGGCCATGGCTGGTCAGTGACCGTCATGCGGCCTTCGCGGCGGCTGTCTCCTGGGCGTCCGGAACGCGGGGATGGCGCAGTGACAGCAGGCCGCCCACCAACAACGTGATCGCCACGCCCAGTGGGGTGTACCACCAACCCGTCAGCGAGCGGACGCCTTCCGCCGGTGCCGAGGGGGAGAAGTCGATGCGGATCGACGTCCACTGCGCGTAGCCGTTGGCCACCGGGTCCGCCGCCGCGGACGGGCCGACGAACTTCACGCCCAGGATCACGAAGGTCATCGCGGCCACGGTCACCGCGAACGCGACCAGGCCGTCGAGCTGGTTCGCCCGGCGGAACAGCAGGCCGAGGAGGAACGCGCCGAGCAGCGCGCCGTAGGTGTACCCGGTGATGCCCAGTGCCTGCACGACGATCGGGTCCGCCGTCGTCGTGTTGGCCGTCGCGAACAGTCCCGCGCACACGATCAGCAGGCCGGCCCACACCACCGTCCAGATCCGGCCCAGTCGCAGTCGTTGCTCGTCCGACAGCTCGCGGCGGGAGATCCGTTCGTACACGTCGGTCACCGTCGCCGAGGCCAGTGCGCCCAGCGACGACGACAGCGCCGCGGCCAGGATGCCCGCGATCACGAACCCGGAGAGCCCGGACGGCAGCTCGGTCACGATGAAGTGGGCGAACAGTTCGTCCTTGTTCGCCAGCCCCAGCCCGCCGTCGGCCACCGGGTCCGTCGGTGTGGCCGCGGCGTAGAAGACCCACATCAGCACGCCGATGAACAGGAAGAACGCGAACTGAAGGAACACCACGAACCCGCTCGCGATCAGAGCCTTGCGCGCGGCGCGGAGATCGCCCGTCGACATCAGCCGCTGGACGATCAGCTGGTCGACGCCGTGTGAGGCCATCGCGAGCAGAGTGCCGCCGAAAAACGCGGCCAGGAACGGGAATCCGCCGGTCAACGGGTCGGACGAGAAGTCGAGGAGCTGGAACTTCGAGGCGTCCAGCGCGGAACCGAACCAATCCGACGGCACCGCCCGCAGCAGCGCGACCACCACGATCAGCCCGCCGAGGACGTACCAGAGCATCTGGATCGCGTCGACCCACACGACCGCACGGACCCCGCCGATGAAGGTGTAGACCACCATCGCGATGCCGAGGACGACCACGATCGCCCAGTACGACGCGTTCACGCCGTAGGACGCGAGCACCACCTTGATGGGGATGGCCGTCGCGAACAGCCGGATGCCGTCCGCTAGCAGGCGCGTGACCTGGAACGTCACCGACGCCGTTGCCCGCATCCCGTCGCCGTAGCGCGTGCCGAGGAACGCGTACGCGGTGACCAGGTTGCCGGCGATGTAGCGCGGCAGCAGCACGAACGACACGACGATCCGGCCGGCGATGTAGCCGAGCGCGAGCGTCAGGTAGGTCATCCCGCCGGCCGACGGCGGCGCCAGGTACGCGACCACCGGCACCGACAGAACGGTCAGCGTGGACGTCTCCGCGGACACGACCGACACGCAGACGACCCACCACGAGATCTTCTTCTCGCTGACGAAGTAGTCGGTCGACGAGCGCTGCCGGCCGCCGATCATGACGCCCAGCAACGGCATCCCGACCAGGAACAGCACGATGATCGCGACGTCAAGTGCGCGCACTGGGCTCTCCCACCTTCACCCGCAGCCGGGCGACCTCGGTCGTGGCCGGTTCCGGCAGCCGCAACGGCCCGCTGCCCGGTGTGATGCTGCCGAGCAGCCGGGCCCCGGCAGTGCCCGCGGGAACACCGGACCAGGTCAGAAATCCCAGCAGCGCGGTCAGGTACGCCTCCTTGGCGTCCGACGGAAGGCCCAGCTCGTCGCTCGTCACCAGCGTCGCCGGGGCGAGGTGTGTGCGCAACGCCGCCATCAGCGTCGGGTTGCGCACCCCGCCGCCTGACGCCACCACCCTGGTCACGCCGTGCGCGCGGCACGCGTCGGCGACCGTCGACGCGGTCAGCTCCACCAACGTGGCCAGCAGGTCGTCGCCGGCCACGTGCCCCACCTTCGCCAGCGCGGCCGTGATGTGCTCGCGGTGGAAGTACTCCTTGCCGGTCGTCTTCGGCGGTTCGAGCAGGTAGTACGGGTCGGCGCGCAGCACGTCGAGCAGTTCGGGGTCCGGCGTGCCCTGCGCGGCGAGGTCGCCGTCGACGTCCTGGTGCCACACCCCGCCGGAGATCATCCGCGCTGCCGCGTCCAGCAACGCGTTGCCAGGGCCGGTGTCGAACGCGACCACGGGCCGGTTCGGCGCCACCACGGTGATGTTGGCGATCCCGCCCAGGTTGAGCGCCGCGGTCGGGCCCGTGTCGACGGAATCGGCCAGCCACAACCGGTCCAGCACGCCGGCCAGCGGTGCGCCGTGCCCGCCGGCGGCCACGTCCCTCGCCCGCAGGTCCGACACCACGGGAAGTCCGGTCGCCTCGGCGATCCACGCCGGCTGGCCGAGTTGCCACGTGCCGAGCGCGTGATCACCGTCCACCCAGTGGTAGATGGTCTGTCCCAGCGAGACGACCAGGTCCGCGCGCCCGTCCGCGATCGTGGCGAGCGCGTGCCCGGCGACCTCGGCAAACGCTTGCCCCACCGCGTTGTCGAGCCGGCACATCGCCTCGACGGTGGTCGCGTTCGGGGTCAGCGCGTCGAGCAGCGCCGCACGCAGCTCGCTGGGGTAGGGCAGTTCGGCGTGCCCCACCGGAAGAACGGTGATGGTGTCACCGTTCAGCAGCAACTCGGCAACGGCCACGTCGACGCCGTCCATGGAAGTTCCCGACAGCAACCCGATCACCCGGCAGACAGTCACAGGGTTAGTGGCTAGTGGACCCCGGTTCACCTCGCAAGATTCGTGGTTACTTCTTGACCAAATCGATGTCCACAGTGGTTGAGTGTTGGCGGGAGCTGGTATAGACCTTGGCGATACTGTGTCTCCCCATCGGGAGCCGGCACATCCTGAAGATCATGAGGGAGCGGAGTATGAGCAGTTTTTCGGCCGATTGGAGCAGGAGGAAGTTCCTGCGCGGGGCCCTCGCCACCGGGGCGCTCGCACTGCCAGGAACAGGACTTCTCGCGGGGTGCGCCACTTCTGGGGGCGGCCAGGAACAGACCGAGGGTGAGAAGACGGCGAAGAACCCTCTCGGGGTGCCAGAGGACCAGCCCTTGGAGATCTACATCTTCAACGGTGGGTTCGGCGACGAGTACGCCAAAGAGATCCACGAACCGATGTACAAGAAGGCCTACCCGAACGCCGAGATCCAGCACAAGGCCGAGGTCGACATCCAGGGTGCGCTGCAGTCCCGCTTCGTGGCGGGCAACCCACCGGACTTCGTGAACGACTCCGGCGACGGGCAGATCCCGTTGGGGCAGCTCGTCTCGGACAAGCAGCTCTACGACCTCTCGGACCTGTTCGACGCACCGAGCTGGGACGACGAGGGCACGACGGTCGGCGACTCGCTCGTGCCGGGCGCCATCACCCAGGGCACGTTCGGGGACAAGCCGTACGTCATGCACATGGCGCTCACGGTGTACGGCACCTGGTACAACAAGGCGCTCTTCGACGAGAAGGGCTGGACGGTGCCGACCACGTGGGAGGAGATGATGGCCCTCTGCGCGGAGATCAAGGGGACCGGCATCGCCCCGTGGACCTACCAGGGCATCCACGCCCGCTACATGCTCTGGCCACTGATGAGCATGGCGGCCAAGCTCGCCGGCCCGGAGGTCCTCACCGACATCGACAACCTCAAGGAAGGCGCCTGGTCGAACGAGGCCATCAAGGAGGCGGCGAACGCGCTGCTCGGCCTGCGCCAGAACGGTTACATCCTCGAGGGCACCGAGGGCATGGACCACATCCAGTCGCAGAACCAGTGGAGCGCCGGCAAGGCCGCGTTCATCCCGTGTGGCTCGTGGCTGGAGAACGAGCAGGAGGACGTGACGCCCGAGGGCTTCCAGGCCACGATGATGCCCGACCCGTTGTTGTCCAAGGACTCCAAGATGCCGCTGGAGACCGTCTACGCTGCGGCCGGCGAGCCCTACATCGTGCCGGCGCAGGCGAAGAACCCGCGCGGTGGTCTCGAGTACATGCGGATCATGCTGTCCAAGCAGGGCGCGAAGGGCTTCAGCGAGAAGGTCTCCAGCCTCACCGTGGTGAAGGGCGCTTCGGACGGTGTCAAGCTGCCGGGCGGTCTGGAGTCCGCGAAGAAGGCGCTCGACGCCGCCGGCGACAACGTCGTGAACTGGTTGTTCCCGACCTGGTACGGGAAGATGTGGAACCCCGGCATCAACACCCACATCGGTGACCTGATGGCCGGTCGCAAGTCCGTGGACGAGTTCTCCGCCGGCTGCGAGGCGGAGGCCAAGAAGGTCCGCGACGACGACTCGATCACGAAGTACACGCGCTGACAGTGGCGGAGCGGGTTGTACGCAGGCGGGCCTCGAAACCGGGGCCCGCCCTGCAACATGGCAAGTACCGGTTCATCGTGACGTTCCTGTCGGTGCCGTTGGTGATCTACGCGTTGTTCGTGGTCTCGCCGTACGTGCAGGCGATCTGGATCTCGTTGACCGACTGGACGGGCCTGACGGCGACGCAGAAGTTCGTCGGGTTCGACAACTACGTGCGGATGTTCACCGAGGACGACCAGTTCTTCGTGGCGTTGAAGAACAACGCGTACCTGCTGGTCGTTGTCCCGACGATCACCGTGCTCGTCGGGCTGTTCTTCGCCTCGATGCTGAACGTCGGCCGGCGCGGGCGATCGGGCGGTGTCCAGGGCGTACGCGGCTCGGGGATCTACAAGGTCGTGTACTTCTTCCCGCAGGTCCTCTCGGTGGCCATCATCGGCGTGCTGTTCAAGTACGTCTTCGCGCCGACCGAGGCGGGCGGCATCCTCAACGGCTTCCTGAGGGCGATCGGCCTCGACGCGATCGCGATCCCGTGGCTCGGCGACCCGGACTTCGCGTTCTGGTGCGTCGTGGTGGTGATGATCTGGTCGATGGTCGGCTTCTACGTGGTCCTGTTCTCGGCGGCCATGCAGTCGATCCCGAAGGACATCTACGAGGCCGCGCTGCTCGACGGCGCCAGCCGGTCCACCACGTTCTGGCGCGTGACGCTGCCGCTGGTGTGGGACACGGTGCAGGTCGGCTGGGTGTACATGGCGATCCAGGCGATGGACGCCTTCGCGTTCGTGCACATCATGCTGGGCATCTCGGGCGGTCCTTCCCGGGCCGGCGACGTGCTCGGCGTCGCGCTGTACCGCAGCGCGTTCAACGACTACCGGTTCGGGTACGCCTCCGCGCTCGGTGTCGTGCTGCTGCTGCTGACCTTGTTCGTCGCGGTGATGTTCCTTCGCGTGGCGCGGCGGGAACGGGTGGAGTTCTCATGACCACGACAGTTGAACGCCCGGCCCCCGCGGCACCGGCACCACGCCGCCGCGCTCCGGGCGTCGGTGCCGGAGCGGGTGCCCTGAACCTGCTGAACGGCACGTTCCTGCTGTTCTGGGGCCTGCTCACAACGCTGCCGCTGCTGTGGGCGATCCTGTCGTCGTTCAAGACGAACACGGAGTTCCTGTCCAACCCGTGGAGCCTGCCGGCCGTCGCGCGGTTCGAGAACTTCGCCCGCGCCTGGACGGTGGCCAACATCGGGGAGTACTTCCTGAACAGCGTCATCGTGGTGCTGATCTCGGTGCCACTCACGATGCTGCTCGGCGCGATGGCGGCGTACGTGCTGTCCCGCTACGAGTTCCCCGGCAACCGGATCATCTACTTCGCGTTCGTCGGCGGCCTGATCTTCCCGGTGTTCCTGGCACTCGTGCCGCTCTTCTTCGTGGTCCGCAACCTCGGCACACTGCCGCTGGTCGGCGATTACCTCGGGTTGAACAGCCATCTGTCGCTCGCGTTGGTGTACGTCGCGTTCTCGATGCCGTTCACGGTGTTCTTCCTGACGGCGTTCTTCCGCACCCAGCCGACGTCCATCGCGGAGGCGGCCATCGTGGACGGCTGCTCCCACTTCGCGCTGTTCTTCCGCGTGATGCTGCCGATGGCCAGACCGGGGCTGATCAGCATCGGTCTGTTCAACGTCCTCGGCCACTGGAACCAGTACGTGCTCCCGGTGGTCCTGATGAACGAACCGGACAAGAAGGTGCTCGCGCAGGGCCTGGCGTCACTGGCGATCAGCCAGGGCTACCGCGGCGACTGGACGGCCCTGTTCGCCGGCCTCGTGATCGCGCTGCTACCGGTGCTGATCGTGTACATCCTGTTCCAACGACAGGTACAGGCCGGCCTGACGGCAGGTGTGCTGAAGTAGCGCAGCGGTCGGGGCGGCCGCGCTACCGCCCCGAGGACCGCGTGTGCCGGAGCAGGACGATCACCGCTGGGACGGCGACCGCCGCGAGGAGGGGCCACTTCGGCCAGGTCTGGCCGGTCTCGGCCTCGATGAAGGCCGCCAGCAGACCCACCGCGGCCGCCGCGAGGACGAACCCGGCCGTCGTGAGGATGACTCGGGTGCGCGCTGCCATCGTTCCCCCGTTCCGGTGTCAGCTGAATATCCGGTTCCCGACCGGTGCCGAGGTGGCTGTCGGCCGGTGATGCGAGGATGACGGTCGTGTCGAGCACCGTGATCGTGATTATCGTCGCCGTCGTCGTGCTGCTTGCGCTCGCCGTGGTGGCGGGCGTCGTGCTCAACCGGCGGCGGCGGATCGACCTGACGGAGAAACCCCAGGTCGAGGAGAAGCGCAAGGGTTACCAGGCCGGGGGTGGGATCAGCCTCGCGCCCGGCGGGCAGAAGGCGGCCGCGCCGCCGACGGAGGAGCCCGAACCCGTGCTCGACCGGCCCGGCACGGTGCCGGCCGAGCCAGCGTTGATCGACGAGGTCATCCCGCCGGAGCCGGTGACCGAGGCCGAGCCCGAGCCCGTGGTGGAGGTGCCCGAGCCGGCCGAACCGGTGCTGGAGCGGCCTGGGACCGTGCCAGCGGAGCCGGCCCTCATCGACGAGATCGCCGCCGAGGAGATCGCGCCAACCGCCGGCCGGCTGGTGCGGCTCCGTGGCCGGCTGTCCCGCTCCCGGTCCACCCTCGGGCAGGGGCTGCTCGGCCTGCTCGGCGCCGGTGACCTCGACGAGGACTCCTGGACCGAGGTCGAGGACACCCTCCTGCTCGCCGACCTGGGCGCGGCCACCACCACCGAGATCGTGGAGCGGCTCCGCGACGAGCTGGTCGCCCGCAAGGTGCGTACCGCCGACCAGGCCCGCGCCCTCCTCCGCGACGTGCTCGTCGACGCCCTGCACCCCGAGATGGACCGGGCCGTCCGTGCCCTTCCACACCACGGCGACGGCGCCAAGCTGCCGGCGGTCGTGCTGGTCACGGGCGTCAACGGCACTGGCAAGACCACCACGACCGGCAAGCTCGCCCGCGTGCTGGTCGCCGACGGGCGCACCGTGCTCCTCGGCGCCGCCGACACGTTCCGGGCCGCGGCCGTCGAGCAGCTCGCCACCTGGGCCGAACGCGTCGGCGCCGAGGTCGTCCGGGGCAAGGAGGGGGCCGACCCAGCCGCCGTCGCGTTCGACTCGGTCAAGCGGGCCGTCGAGGCCGGGGTGGACGCGGTGCTGGTCGACACCGCCGGCCGCCTGCACACCAAGACCGGGCTCATGGACGAGTTGGGCAAGGTCAAGCGCGTCGTCGAGAAGCAGACCAAGGTCGACGAGGTCCTCCTGGTCCTCGACGCCACCACCGGCCAGAACGGTCTCACGCAGGCCCGCGTGTTCGCCGAGGTCGTCGACGTCACCGGCATCGTGCTCACCAAGCTCGACGGCACCGCCAAGGGTGGCATCGTCTTCCAGGTGCAGCGTGAGCTGGGCGTGCCGGTCAAGCTGGTCGGGCTCGGCGAGGGTGCCGACGACCTCGCGCCGTTCGAGCCGGGGGCGTTCGTCGACGCACTGCTCAACTAGGGGGACAGATGGAGTTCCAGGACGTCGTCCGCAAGCGCCGCATGGTCCGCGACTTCAAGGCCGACCAGCCGGTGCCCAGGGACGTCATCGACCGGATCCTGCACAACGCCACCCGTGGCCCGTCCGCGGGCTTCTCCCAGGGCCAGGCGTTCCTGGTGCTTGAAGGCGAGGACCTGGCCAAGTTCTGGGCACTGCGTCCGCACAGCAACGGAGTGCACAAGGCGCCGTTACTGATCGTGCCGTTCGCCGCCAAGCACGTCTACCTGGACCGCTACGCCCAGCCCGACAAGGGCTGGACCGACCGTGACGAGGCGCGCTGGCCGGTGCCCTTCTGGCACATCGACACCGGCATGGCCACGCTGCTGATCCTGCAGACCGTGGTCGACGCCGGCCTCGGCGCCCTGTACTTCGGCATCATGCCCGACGACGTCGCGCGGTTCCGCGAGCTGTACGGGGTCCCCGACGAGTACGAGCCCATCGGCGCGGTGGCCATCGGCTACTCCGACGAGCCCCAGCAGTCCGGCTCGCCCACCAGGCGCAAGCGGCTTCCCACCGACGAGGTCGTGCACTACGGCCGGTGGTGAACCTAGGGTTAAGGCCATGGTCGACATCCAGGTGCTCGGCGGTTCCGTCGAGCGAAGCGAGGAGATACTCACCCCCGAGGCGCTGGAGTTCCTCGCCGGTCTGCACGAGCGGTTCGCGGGCCGGCGTGACGAACTGCTGGCGGCCCGCGCGGCGCGCCGCGAACAGGCCTCCCGCACCGGCAGACTGGACTTCCTCGACGGGACCCGTGAGGTCCGCGAGGCCGACTGGCGGGTGGCATCGGCCCCGGCCGACCTCCAGGACCGGCGGGTGGAGATCACCGGACCCACCGAGCGCAAGATGGCTATCAACGCGCTCAACTCCGGCGCCAAGGTGTGGCTCGCCGATCTGGAGGACGCCAACACGCCGCACTGGCACAACGTGGTCAGCGGGCAGGTCAACCTCGACGACGCCGTCCGCGGCACGATCGCGTTCACCTCGCCGGAGGGCAAGGAGTACGCGCTCAAGCCGGACATCAAGCACGCGGTGATCGTCATGCGGCCCCGAGGCTGGCACCTCGACGAGCGGCACATCACCGTCGACGGCAAGCCGGCGGTCGGCGCGCTCGTCGACTTCGGGCTGTACTTCTTCCACAACGCGCAGGCACTGCTCGACAAGGGCAGCGGCCCGTACTTCTACCTGCCGAAGATGGAAAGTCACCTCGAAGCGCGCCTGTGGAACGACGTCTTCACGTACGCCCAGGAAGCCAGGGGCATCCCGCACGGCACCGTCCGCGCAACCGTGCTCATCGAGACCATCCCGGCGGCGTTCGAGATGGAGGAGATCCTCTACGAGCTGCGTGACCACGCCTCCGGGCTGAACGCGGGCCGCTGGGACTACCTGTTCAGCATCATCAAGTACTTCCGCGACGCGGGCGCCGACTTCGTGCTGCCCGACCGCAACGACGTCACGATGACCGCGCCGTTCATGCGTGCCTACACCGAGCTGCTCGTCCGGACCTGCCACAAGCGTGGCGCGTTCGCGATGGGTGGCATGGCCGCGTTCATCCCCAACCGCCGCGATCCCGAGGTCACCGAGAAGGCACTCGCCAAGGTCCACGACGACAAGCGGCGAGAGGCGGCCGACGGGTTCGACGGGTCGTGGGTCGCGCACCCCGACCTCGTGTCGATCTGTGACGAGGAGTTCACAGGAGTCCTCGGCGACCGCCCCAACCAGCTCGACAGGCTGCGCGAGGACGTGTCGGTGACCGCCGACCAGCTGCTGGACGTCAAGGCCACGCCAGGTGCCGCCACCGCGGGTGGTCTCCGCGCCGCCGTCGACGTCGGGGTCCGCTACCTCGCCTCCTGGCTGGGTGGTAACGGCGCCGCCGCGATCCACAACCTCATGGAGGACGCGGCGACGGCGGAGATCTCGCGGTCGCAGGTGTGGCAGTGGATGCGCAACGAGGTGAAGCTCGATACCGGCGCCACGGTCACGGCCGACCAGGTGCGGGCGCTGCTCGGCGAAGTCCGCGAGGAACTGGCCGGCACACCGCATCTCGACCTCGCGTGCGAGCTGTTCGAGCAGGTCGCGCTGGCCGACGAGTACCCGGACTTCTTGACCTTGCCGGCCTACGAGCGGATCTGAGACGGTGCGGACCTCGCTGGACGCCCCGACGCTCACCGGGATCGCCCGCTGGATGTCCGAAGTAGACGCCGCGCGGGCGGCCCGCTATCCCGGCGACGCGGGCGGGCGCCAGCCCGTGCACACGTGCTACGTGCCGGCCGACCAGGTCACCGACGACCTGCCGGTCCAGTGGGGCGCCGCCGCGCTCGCCGTGTTGGAGGCGCACGCGCCGGGCCCGCTGGCGTTCGCGGAGGTGCTCGGGCTGCCCGCCCGGTTGGCGGAGACCGTCCACCAGAAGGTCGTCGCGAAGCTCGCCACGGAACCGGTGGAGGACCTGCGGATCGACTTCGAGGACGGTTACGGCCATCAGCCGGACACCGCGGAGGACGAGGACGCGGTGCGGTGCGCGGGCCTGGCTGCCGTCCTCGACGTACTGTCGGTCGGTATCCGGTTCAAGTCGTTCGAGTACTTCGCCCGAGGGGTCCGCACGCTCGACCTGTTCCTGACCCAGCTTCCGACCGTGCCGGACGGGCTGACGCTGACGTTCCCCAAGGTCACGGCCGTCGAGCAGGTGACGGCGCTGTGTGAGCTGCTCGGCTTGCTGGAGAGCCGGCTCGACCTGCCGGAGGGGCGGCTGCGGTTCGAGATCCAGATCGAGACCACCCAGTCCATCGTGGACTCGACGGGGTCGTTCACGATCCCGCGGTTCATCTCGGCCGGGCGGGGCCGGGTGAGCGGGTTGCACTTCGGCACCTACGACTACACGGCCGCGTGCGGGCTTTCGGCGGGCGAGCAGCACCTCGCACACGCGGCGTGCGACTTCGCCCGGCACGTCATGCAGGTCAGCGCGGCGGGTACCGGGGTCCGCCTGTCCGACGGCTCGACCAACGTGCTGCCGGTCGGCGACCGGGAGGCGGTGCACGAGGCGTGGCGCGAGCACTACCGGCTGACGCTGCGTTCGCTCAAACACGGCTTCTACCAGGGCTGGGATCTGCACCCGGCGCAGCTCGTGACTCGCTACGCCGCCAACTACGCGTTCTACCTGGGCAACGCGGAGGCGGACGCCAAACGCTTGCGCGCGTACGTGGACAAGGTCGACGAGGGCGTGCTGGACGAACCCGCGACAGCGCAAGCGCTTGCGCTGTCCATGTTGCGGGCGGTGGACTGCGGCGCGCTGTCCTCCGCGGACGTCACCCGACTGTGTGGACTGTCCGAAGTAGATCTTCGGGCGCTGGCGCGGCGGGAGGCGGTCTAGGTGGAGTTCATCATCCGCGCCAGCCGGATCATCACCCCTGACGGTGAGAGATCCGGCGCGGTCGGGATCGAGGACGGCGTGATCGTCGCGGTCGAGGCGGAGCTGGACGGGCCGGTTTTCGTCGACCTGGCCGACGACGAGGTGCTGCTGCCTGGGCTCGTGGACACCCACGTGCACGTCAACGACCCCGGCCGCACCGAGTGGGAGGGCTTCGAGACCGCGACCCGCGCCGCCGCGGCCGGTGGCGTGACCACGATCGTCGACATGCCGCTCAACAGCATCCCGCCGACGGTGGACGTGCCTGCGCTGGACATCAAAAAGGCCACCGCGTTCGGCCACACTCACGTGGATGTCGGGTTCTGGGCCGGCGCCGTGCCGGGGAACCTGGCCGAGCTACCGGCACTGCACGCGGCCGGGGTGTTCGGGTTCAAGTGTTTTCTGCTCGACTCCGGGGTCGAGGAGTTCGGCCACCTCTCGACCAGCCAGCTTGCCGAGGCACTCGCGACGCTCCGCGACCTCGACGCGCTGATGATCGTGCACGCCGAGGACCCGGACCTGATCGAGCACGCGCCCGCCCCGCACGGCCGGGCGTACGGCGACTTCCTCGCGTCCCGGCCGAGGGACGCGGAACAACGGGCCATCGCCACCGTGATCGAGCTGTCCCGGCGCACGGGCACGCGGGTGCACGTGGTGCACCTGTCGTCGGCGGACGCGCTGCCGATGATCGCGGCCGCGCGCCGCGACGGCGTACCGATCACCGTGGAGACGTGCCCGCACTACCTGACGCTGACCGCCGAGGAAGTCCCGGAGGGGGCGACGCAGTTCAAGTGCTGTCCGCCGATCCGCGAGGCGGCGAACCAGGATCTGCTGTGGCAGGGGCTGGCCGACGGGGTGATCGACTGCGTGGTGAGCGACCACTCGCCGTGCACCGCCGACCTGAAACGCTTTGACACGGGGGATTTCGGCGTTGCGTGGGGCGGGATCGCCGGCCTGCAGCTGGGTCTGCCGGCGGTGTGGACGCAGGCGCGGCGTCGTGGCGTGCCGCTGACCGACGTGGTGCGCTGGATGTCGTCGGCCCCCGCCGCACTCGTCGGCCTGGCACGCAAGGGCGCGATCGAGCCGGGCAGGGACGCGGACCTCTGCGTGCTGGCGCCGACCGAGGAGTTCACTGTGGACGCCGAGAAGCTGTTCCACCGCAACCCGGTGTCCGCCTACCACGGTCGCACGCTCACCGGTGTGGTGCGGCGGACGTGGTTGCGTGGCCGCGAGGTGACCGGCGAGGCCGCGCACGGAAAGCTCTTGGAGCGCTGAATGGACTTCGCCGCCCTGCCCGATCTCGCCTCGCGTCGTGTCGGCGGGAGCGTGCTCTGGGCCAACGACGAGCTGTTCGCGGAGAAGGAGAACCTGATCCGGCCGACCGAGGCGGTGTACCAGCCGGCCACGTTCGGCCACAAGGGACAGATCTACGACGGCTGGGAGACCCGCAGGCGGCGCGAGCCGGGCGTCGACCAGGCCGTCGTGCGGCTGGGCCTACCCGGTGTGGTGCGGGGGATCGTGGTGGACACGGCGTTCTTCACCGGCAATTACCCGCCCTTCTGCTGGGTGGAGGCCGCGGCGGTGGAGGGCTACCCGTCGCCGGTCGAACTGTCCGAGGTGGACTGGCAGCCGCTCGTGCCGCGCTCTCCGCTGCTGGGCAACACGAAGAACCCGTTCGAGGTCGACGATCCCCAGCGCTACACGCACGTCCGGCTGACCATCGACCCGGACGGCGGGGTCGCACGGCTGCGGGTGCACGGCACGCCGGTCGCGGACCCTCGGTTGCTCGACCTGGCGTCGCTGGACCTGGCGGCACTGGCGAACGGCGCCTCGATCGACAGCTGTAGCAACATGTTCTACTCGTCCCCGGCGAACCTGATCTCGCCGGGTTTCGCCGCGGTGATGGGGGAGGGCTGGGAGACCGCCCGCCGCCGCGACGACGCCAACGACTGGGTGACCGTCCGGTTGGCCGGGCAGGGCGTGGTGCGGCTGGCGGAGCTGGACACCACTCATTTCAAGGGAAACGCGCCCGGCTGGGCGTCGCTGTCCGGACTGGTCGGGGACGAGTGGGCGACGCTGCTGCCGAAAACCCGTCTGCAGCCGGACACCCGCCACCTCTTCCGGCTGGCGGGCGGCGCCGAGGTCACCCACGTGCGCATGGACGTCTACCCGGACGGCGGCATGGCCCGGCTCCGGCTGCACGGCGCGCTGACCGACGCAGGTCGCCGGGACCTGGTCCTGAGTTGGCTAAACCGACTGCCGGTGGCCAACGTGGTCACGGTCATGACCGAAGCCGGACTCTCCGAAGCCGATGCGGTGGCGCTCGCGGCCGCCCGCCCGCTCGACGACGTGCCGGTGGTACTGCGATGAAGGCACTTGTCGCGGTGCTCGCGCTGCTGGTCGCGGGTTGCGGTGCCGCCAGCGGTTCGGACTCGACGGAGACGACGCCCACCTTCCCCGAGTCGGACAAGATCGTCCGCGTGGTCAACCTGAACGCCGCCATGGGTTACCGGGCAGGCAAGGGCGATCCGGCCGGCACCGACGCCACACGAGAGGATCTGATGCTCCTCGCCAGGGACATCCTCGGCAACGGCGGGGACATCGCCAACCTGCAGGAGATGGCGCTGCCGGCGGCGAGGGAACTGCGGACCATCCTGCGCGAGCTGTCCGGCGACGAGTGGCAGCTGAACTGGGCGCACGCGGCCAACTCGTCGTTCTATCCTGGCAAGAACCGTGACGAGTCGCCGACCTACGAGAACGTCTCGTCCGGCAACGCCCAGCTCGTCCGCATCGGCGACGGCATCACGAGCCAGCGGCCGATCACGATCGACGACGTGAACGACGACCAGGGTGTCGTGCTGCCCTCCGGTGGCCGCTCGTTCATGGGGGCCGAGATCACCACGGCACAGGGTGTGTTCGATGTGTACAACACGCACCTTTCGCTGGCGCGCCAGAACTCCGACGAACGCCGTGCCGCGGACGTCAGGCGGATACAGGAGATCACCGAGTCAGGGACCAACCCGGCCGTCGTCACCGGCGACCTCAACCAGACGATCGGCGTGCCCGACCCGAGCCGGCTGACGATGGCGGCGATCGAGACGTACACCCGTGACCTCGACTACACCGACGTGGCCGCCGACCTCGGGCCGACGATCGACCAGAAGCATCCGGACAAGGACTCCCGGCGTATCGACTACATCCTCGTCCGCGGTGTCGGCGCGAGCGACACGGTCCGGTTCGTCAGCCACGAGTCCGACCACTGGGGACTGGCCGCGACCATCGAGGTTTCCCTTGGCGCGTAGGTGGTATTCACCGCGGGTGCGGACCATGCTCAGGCGTTTCCGAAAGGTAAGCCGGTTCGACGCCGAGATCGTCCGGCGCATCGGGGACCTGCGACCCACCCCTGTCGACGACGGCTTTCGTCATCTAGGACACGCTGCCGACCACAGCAAGCTCTGGTTCGCCATCGCCGCGATCCTCATCAGCCGCAAGGGCGCCACGCGACGCGCCGGCCTTCGTGGACTGGCGGCGATCGGCGGTGCCAGCTTCGCCGCGAGCCTGATCGGCAAACGGCTCTTCCCGCGCCGCCGCCCGGCTGCCGAACTGCTGCCCGTGCTGCGCCGCATGACCCGCCGTCCCAAGTCGTCGTCGTTCCCGTCCGGGCACGCGGCCTCGGCGGCCGCGTTCGCGTCGGCGGTCGCCATGGAGCACCGTGGGGCCGCCGCCGCTGTGGTCCCCCTCGCCGCCGCCGTCGGTTACAGCCGCGTCCACACCGGCGTCCACTGGCCGACCGATGTCGTCGCGGGCGCGGCCATCGGGGTCACCGCCGCCTACGCCACCCGCCACTGGTGGCCGCACCAGAACGCCATCCCGGACGGTCCCCGGCACCGTGACACCGCGGCGGAACTGGGTGACGGCGACGGGCTCGTGCTGATCGTCAACCCCGGCGCCGGCGCCGGGGGCGACGCGGTCACCGAGGTCACCAAGGCCTGGCCGAAGGCCGACATCGTCGAGGTGCTGCCGGACAGCGACCAGGACGTGGTCGCCGACGTCACCAAGCACATCCAGCACGGTGAGATCCGGGCCGTCGGCGCGGTCGGCGGCGACGGCACGGTGGCCTGCGCCGCCGGGATCGCCGTCGAACACGGTCTACCGCTGGTCGTCGTCCCGGCGGGCACGCTCAACCACTTCGCCCGCGACGCCGGCATCGACCACCTCGACGACGCGCAGGCCGCGAGCCGCGCCGGCTCCGTCATCCGCTGCGACGTCACCGAGGTCGCCATCACCAACGGCAAGACGGACCGTGCCGTGTTCGTCAACACGGCGAGCCTCGGCGGCTACCCGGAAACCGTGCGGTTGCGGGAAAAGCTCCAGGCACGCTGGCCGAAGTGGGCCGCGACGCTGCTCGCCACCACCCGCACACTCCGCAGCGCCAAGCCGCTCACGATCCTGCTCAACGGCCACCGCCGCACCGTGTGGATGCTGTTCGTCGGCAACGGCGCCTACGAGCCGAAGGGCTTCGGCGCGGCACGCAGGCCATCGCTGGCGTCCGGCATGCTCGACGTGCGTTACCTGCGTGCCGACATCCCGTACTCCCGCGCGCGGTTCCTCCTCGCCACGCTCACGGGCACGCTGCACACCAGCCATGTGTACCGGCACGACGAGGTGCCGGCCGTCGATGTCGTGCTGCTGGACGGTCCCCGCAGAATCGCCCTCGATGGCGAGGTTGGCCCGTTCGGCCGCCGCTTCCGCTTCTGGGTGCGCAAGGACGCGCTGCCCGTCTACGTGTCCTGACCGATCGCGCCGAACGCCGCGCGCAACCGTCGTAACCGATCGTCGGGGGTCTGCCGCGGGCAGCTCACGCACTTCTGCTGTCCGGGCGCCTCGTAGATCAGGCAGCACGACGTCCGCCGCACCACCCGCTGACCCGAAACCTCCACATACCTCGGTGTCGGGAACCGTTCGTCCGCCGCAAGCGCCTGCGCGTGCGCCGCCGAACCGCCCGCCCACAGCACCCGGTTCGCGAGCGAGTCCGTCGCAACGGCCCACAACGCGCGCGACGATGCCCCGGACGCCGTCGCCACCGCCGACACACATGTCGCGACCAGGTCCGCGACCAGCTCGGGCGCCATGGCCCGGTCCACCGTGGCACCCGACCGGGCGTCGAGCACGCGGCCGTCCGGGTGCAGGGACAACGTCATCTCGCCCAGCGCCGGATCGGCCACCGGGCCACCCCGCACGTACGACTCCGCGGTCGGACCGAGCAGCACGGAGCTCGCCGAGTACCACCACAGCACGCCGATGGTCCGCCGCCGTGTGAGGCGGTACCGGCGTGCGGCCGCCGCGAACTGCGCGGCCAGCCATGACGGATCGCCGATGTGCTTCGCGGGGACGGTTACGGGCCCGTGTGTTTCGCGCTCTTCGATGACCGCCCAGAGTAGCGGCTACGTGGCCGAAACGTGGTTGTAACAAAAACCGGACGACAGTTCACATGGGAGAAACCGCCGACGCGATCCCGTGAAACCTGACTTCCCGATGCTCCCGGTGCAAATCTGGTGTTCGGGAGGACGACTTGTCACTCAACGCAGGAGATACCGCGTGGGTGCTGGCCAGCGCCGCGCTGGTCATGCTCATGACGCCTGGTCTGGCATTCTTCTACGGCGGCATGGTCCGCTCCAAGAGTGTGCTCAACATGCTGATGTTGAACTTCATCTCACTCGCGGTGATCACCGTGCTGTGGGCGTTGTTCGGCTTCAGCCTCTCCTTCGGCAACGATGTCGGCGGAGGCCTGTTGGGCAACCTCGACTGGGCAGGGCTGACCGAAGGCGTCGGCAAGCTCGCCGGGTTCGGCACCGACGAGAATCCGTGGCCGGGCGCTGACGCGCTGCCCGTGCTCGCCTTCGCGATGTTCCAGCTCATGTTCGCGATCATCACGCCCGCTCTGATCTCGGGTGCGATCGCGGACCGCGCGAAGTTCTGGAGCTGGGTCGTGTTCCTCGTGCTGTGGGGCACGGTCGTCTACTTCCCGGTCGCGCACTGGGTGTTCTCGTTCGACGGCTTCATCGGCGCCGACGCCTCCGGTGGCTGGATCGCCAACGACCTCAAGGCGCTCGACTTCGCAGGTGGCACCGCGGTGCACATCAACGCCGGTGCCGCGGCACTGGCACTCGCGATCATCCTCGGCAAGCGCAAGGGCTGGCCGAAGGAGACGCCTCGGCCGCACAACGTGCCGTTCGTCCTGCTGGGCGCCAGCCTCCTGTGGTTCGGCTGGTACGGCTTCAACGCCGGCTCCGCGCTGGCCGCGAGCGACACCGCCGCACTGGCGTTCACCAACACCACCGTCGCCACCGCCGCGGCCGTGCTCGGCTGGCTCATCACCGAGCAGCTCAAGTTCGGCAAGCCGACCACGCTGGGTGCCGCGTCCGGTGCCGTCGCCGGTCTCGTCGCGATCACCCCGGCCTGCGGTTACGTGGACATCTGGGGCGCGCTCGCCATCGGTGTCATCGCCGGTGTGGTCTGTGCCCTCGCCGTCGCCCTCAAGTTCAAGCTGGGCCTGGACGACTCGCTCGACGTGGTGGGCATCCACCTCGTCGGTGGCCTGATCGGCACCATCCTGATCGGCTTCTTCAGCAACCTCGACGTCAACACCGCCTCGCTGGGCGACAACGGCCTCTTGTACGGCGGCGGATTCACCCAGCTGGGTCGGCAGATCGTCGCGGCGGGCGCGGTCCTCGTGTACTCGTTCGTCTTGACTCTTGTCATCGGACTCCTCATCAAGGCCACGATCGGCTTCCGGGTCAGTGAGGAGGCCGAGGTCATCGGCATCGACGAGGCCGAGCACAAGGAGACCGCGTACGACTTCGGTGGCTTCGGTGGTGGCAGCTCGTCCGAAGCCGCCAGGCCGGCCACGAAGACCTCCGCCGACACCCTGGAAGGGAGCAAGGCATGAAGCTGGTGACGGCGATCATCAAGCCGTTCACGCTCGATGACGTCAAGGCCGCACTGGAGCAGGTGGGTGTGCTGGGCATGACCGTCAGCGAGGTGCAGGGCTACGGCCGGCAGAAGGGCCACACCGAGGTCTACCGGGGCGCCGAGTACTCGGTCGACTTCGTGCCGAAGGTGAAGCTCGAGGTCCTGGTCGACGACACGCTGGGCGACAAGGTGGTGGAGGCCGTGGTGGAGGCCGCGCGAACCGGCAAGATCGGTGACGGCAAGGTCTGGGTCACGCCGGTGGACACCGTGGTTCGGGTGCGCACCGGAGAGCGCGGCACAGACGCGCTCTGATGACGCCTCAGGGGGAGGGGGCGGCCGGCCGCAAGGCGCAGGCCGCCCCCACTGCCGCCGATCTGGTGTTGGCGCGTGACCGGTTGCTCGGGCGGGGCACGCAGCACCAGACCGGACGACTCGCTCCGGACGTCCTTCGGGAAGCACTGTCCGATCTGCACGAGTTCTGGCTGACCGTGCATGCCGCACAGGCCGGCATCGGCACCGAGGCCGCGGGCATCGCCCTGGTCGCCGTCGGTGGTCTCGGCCGCCGCGAGCTCGTGCCCTTCTCCGACCTCGACCTGGTCCTCGTGTACGAGGGCAAGCGCAACGGCCGGATCGACGCGGTCGCCGAACAGCTGTGGTACCCGCTGTGGAACTCCGGCGTCGGCCTCGACCACTCGGTGCGGACGGTCTCCGAGGCACTCGACGTGGCCGGTACCGACCTCCGCACGGCCATGGGGCTGCTCGACGCCCGCCATCTCGCCGGCGACGCCGAGCTGGCCGCCAGGCTGGCCGACTCCGCCCTCGACGCCTGGCGCACGGGTGTGCGCCGCCGCGTCGACGAGCTGGTGGAGTCCGCGCGGGCGCGCTGGCAGCGCAGCGGCGAGGTCGCCCACTGGGTGGAACCCGATCTCAAACACGGCCGCGGCGGCCTGCGCGACCTGGCCATGCTGGACGCGCTGGCCCTCGCACAGCTCGTGGACCGGCCCCACGGTGAGGTGTCGCAGGCACGCAGGCTGCTACTGGACACCCGCACCGAGCTGCGCCGCATCGCCGGCAGGCCCCGGGACGTGCTCATGCCGCAGGACGGCGACGAGATCGCCGCCGTGCTGGGCGTCGCCGACCGGTTCGCTCTGGCCCGTGCCCTGTCCGGCGCCGGCCGCACGGTGGCCTACGCGCTGGACGTCGCGCTGCGAACGGTCCAGCCGGCCAGGCAGTCACGCAAGGTGCTCAGTGTCCTGCGCCGCCAGCCGCAGCGAAGACCACTGGCCGAGGGCGTCGTGCTGAACGGGGACGAGGTGACGCTCGCGCGCGACGTCGACCCCGGCAAGGACCCCGCGCTGCTGTTGCGGGTCGCCGCGGCCGCCGCCCGTACCGGCAAGCCCATCGCGCCAGGCGCGCTGGCCAGGCTGGGGGAGTCCGCGCCGGAGCCCAGGGCCCCGTGGTCCGAGGACGTGCGACAGGAGCTGCTGTCGCTGCTCGGGGCCGGCGACGGCCTGATCGACGTCGTGGAGTCGTTGGACCGCACGGGGTTGTGGGCCCGGCTGTTCCCCGAGTGGGGTGCGGTGCGTGACCTGCCGCCCCGGGACGCCGCGCACGTGTGGACCGTGGACCGGCACCTCGTGCAGGCCACCGCCAACGCGGCCAGGCTCGTGACCCGCGTGTCCCGCCCCGACCTGCTGCTGATCGGCGCGATCCTCCACGACCTGGGCAAGGGCCGGGAGCAGGATCACTCGATCGTGGGTGCCGCGCTGGCCACACAGGTGGGGGAGCGCCTGGGGCTGCCCGCGCCGGACGTGGCCGTCCTGTCCGCGATGGTCCGGCACCACCTGCTGCTCCCGCACACGGCCACCCGCCGCAACATCGAGGACGAGGCGACCGTGCAACGCGTCGTCGACACCCTCGGCGACGACCCGGTGCTGCTGGAGCTGCTACACGCGCTGGCCGAGGTGGACTCGCTCGCCACCGGTCCTGGCGTGTGGACGGACTGGAAGGCGGCGCTCGTCGCCGACCTGGTCAGCCGCTGCCGTCGCCGCATGGCGGGGGAGAAGCACGAGGAGCCGACCCCGCTCTCCGCCGAGCAGCGTGCCCTGGCGGAAACCGTGGCCGCTTCGGGCAAACCGGACATCATCATCTCGTCGACGGTCGAACGCGGGTTCGCCACGATCACCCTCGTCGCCCCGGACCGCCCTGGCCTGTTGTCACGCGCGGCCGGCGTGCTGGCACTGCACTCGCTCTCGGTGCACGCCGCCGAGCTGCGTGCCCACGCCGGCGTGGCGGTGGACGTCTTCTCGGTGTCCCCCCGCTTCGGGTCCCTACCGGACGCCGGCCTGCTCCGGGAGCGGTTCACCCGCGCACTGGCCGGTTCCCTGCCGCTGGCGGAGAAGCTGGCGGCGAAGGAACGCGACTACGCCTCGGAACAGGACGACCCACCGGAGGCCCGCGTCCTGTGGTTCGCGGACGAGGCGGACGGCGGCGTCGAGTCGAAGGACGTGGTCCTGGAGATGCGCGCGGCCGACCGCCTCGGCCTCCTGTACAGCGTCGCGGAGGCCCTGGAGCGCAGCGGCGCCGACATCCTGTGGGCCCGCATCATGCAGGTGGGCGGCACAGCCATCAGCTCGTTCAGCCTGGCGTCGACAAGCCCGTCGAACGGCGACACGAACAGCGAAGAGTGGCGTAAGGAAATAGAACGCGCCGTACTGGCCGCCTGCTAAACCTCGCGAGTCGCGCGTTCGGCCCCGGCGAGTCTCGCGGTCGGCCCCCATGAGTTGCGTTTCGTGTACGCCCCGGTGTACCTGAAAACGCGACTCGCGGGGGCCGAGAGCGCGACTCGCGGGGGCCCAAAGCGCGACTCGCGGGTCTACCTGCCGGAGTTGAGTAGTTCTCCCTACAACCAACCAGGGGACTTCGCGCTGCTCACGGGTGCTCGAAAACGAGAGGCTGTTCCTGCGCCCCGGGGAGGGGGCGCGACTGGGAAGGCCGGGATGGGGCTCGCACGAGGGGTCGAGCCCATCCCGGCGGCCACAGGCGCTGACCAGCTACCCTCGGCAGGGTGTTCGACACTCTTTCCGACCGGCTCACCTCGGTCCTGCAGAACCTCCGCGGCCGCGGCCGGCTGTCCGAGGCCGACATCGACGCCACCGCCCGCGAGATCAGGATCGCGTTGCTGGAGGCGGACGTCGCGCTTCCAGTGGTCCGGACGTTCATCGCGCACGTCAAGGAGCGCGCCAAGGGCGCGGAGGTCTCCGGCGCGCTGAACCCGGCCCAGCAGGTCGTCAAGATCGTCAACGAGGAGCTCATGGGCATCCTCGGCGGCGAGACCCGGCGTCTCACCTACGCCAAGAACCCGCCGACCGTGATCATGCTCGCCGGTCTGCAGGGTTCCGGTAAGACCACGCTCGCCGGCAAGCTCGCCAAATGGCTGGTCGGGCAGGGCCACACCCCGCTGCTAGTCGCCTGCGACCTGCAGCGCCCGAACGCGGTCAACCAGCTCCAGGTGGTCGGCGAGCGGGCCGGCGTGCCGACCTACGCCCCCGAGCCGGGCAACGGCGTCGGCGACCCGGTCGACGTCGCGCGCCGCTCCATCGAGGAGGCCAAGCGGGCCCAGCACGACATCGTCATCGTCGACACCGCCGGCCGGCTGGGCGTCGACGAGGAGATGATGCGGCAGGCCGCCGACATCCGCGAGGCGACTCAGCCGGACGAAATCCTGTTCGTCGTCGACGCCATGATCGGTCAGGACGCGGTCACCACGGCCGAGGCCTTCCGCGACGGTGTCGGCTTCACTGGCGTGGTCCTCACCAAGCTCGACGGCGATGCCCGAGGCGGCGCCGCCCTGTCGGTCCGCGAGGTCACCGGCCAGCCGATCCTCTTCGCTTCCAACGGCGAGAAGCTCGAGGACTTCGACGCGTTCCACCCCGACCGGATGGCGAGCCGCATCCTCGGCATGGGTGACGTGCTCACGCTTATCGAGCAGGCCGAGCAGGCGTTCGACAAGGACCAGGCCGAAGCCGCCGCCGCCAAGATCGGCACGGGCGAGCTGACCCTGGAGGACTTCCTCGAGCAGATGCTCGCCGTCCGCAAGATGGGCCCGATCGCCAACCTCCTCGGCATGCTGCCGGGCGCAGGCCAGATGAAGGACCAGCTGGCCCAGGTCGACGACAAGCACCTGGACCGCCTGCAGGCGATCATCCGCGGCATGACCCCGGCCGAGCGCAACGACCCCAAGATCATCAACGCGTCGCGGCGCCAGCGCATCGCCCGAGGCTCCGGCGTCCAGATCCGTGAGGTCAACGACCTCGTCAACCGGTTCTACGAAGCACGCAAGATGATGCAGCAGATGGCGGGCCGCTTCGGCTTCCCCGGCAGCAACCGCAACACCAGCAAGTCACGCAAGGGCAAGAAGGGGAAGAAGGGCAAGGGGCGGGGTCCGACGCCGCCGAGGGTGCGTGGCGGTATGCCCGGCTTCCCCGGTGGAATGCCGGACCTGTCGAAGCTGCCCCCCGGCCTCAACGAACTGCCCCCGGGACTGGCGGGTATGGACCCCCAGCTGCCGCCGGGCTTCGACCCGTCGAAGCTCAAGTTCCCCAAGAAGGACAAGTAACACGTGCCGGCACTGCACATGCGGGGCGTGGTGCTCCCCGATGGTGAGACCCGCGACCTGTGGATCGTCAACGGCCGCTTCCGGCTCACCCCGGTGCCCTACGCCGAGACGGTGGTGGACGGCGGCTTCCTCCTGCCCGGCCTGGTCGACGCCCACTGCCACATCGGCCTCGCCGCCGAGGACCTCGACGAGGCCGAGCAGCAGGCAGTGACCGACCGCGACGCCGGCGCGCTGCTCGTCCGCGACTGCGGCGCCCCGCTGGACACCCGACCGCTGCAGGAGAAGCTGGAACTGCCGCGGATCATCCGCGCCGGCAAGCACATCGCCCGGCCCAAGCGGTACATCCGTGGCGTCAGTGAGGAACTGGGCGACCCCGCGCGGCTGCCGTCGGTGGTGGCCGAACAGGCGGACGCCGGCGACGGCTGGGTGAAGCTGGTCGGTGACTGGATCGACCGGGAGAAGGGCGACCTCGCCCCGCTGTGGCCCGACGACGTGCTTGCCGAGGCGGTCAAGGTCGCGCACGAGGCCGGCGCGCGGGTCACCGCGCACGTGTTCAGCGAGGACGCGTTGCCCGGCCTCGTCAACGCCGGCATCGACTGCATCGAGCACGGCACCGGTCTGACCGCCGACACCATCGAGCTGATGGCGTCCCACGGCACCGCGCTGGTCCCGACGCTGATCAACATCGAGACGTTCCCCCAGCTCGTCGCCGGCGCGGACAAGTACCCGGTGTACCAGCGCCACATGCTCGACCTGCACAGCCGCGTCCGGCAGACCGTGGCCAGCGCGCTGGAGGCCGGCATCCCCGTCTACGCGGGCACGGACGCGGGCGGCGGCATCGCCCACGGCCGCATCGTCGACGAGATCGTGGCACTGCACGAGATGGGCATGACCGCCGACGACGCGATCGGCTCGGCCTCGTGGGCGGCAAGGGAATGGCTCGGCTACCGGGGGATCGAGGAAGGCGCGGCGGCGGATGTCATCGCCTACGACGAGGATCCGCGTGTCGACCTGAACACGCTGCGGCAACCGTCGCGGATCGTCCTACGTGGACGGGTCATGAAGTGACCGGCAATTGTCACGTGTTCTCAGCGGGTTTCCGGGGCATCGACCGACTACGCTGAGGTAGGTGACAGCGGAACGCGAGATCATCGACACTGCCGATGTCGTCGCCGACCCTGTCGCCGAACGCACGCACCGGTGGGGTTTCGGCGCGTTCCTCTTCGTGTTCGCCGTCTTCGTGCTCACGGCCGTCCTCATCGGGGCGATCGTGGGCATCTTCGCGCCCAACGCCCGTGCCTCGGCCACCGTGGTCGTCATCGGCACGATGGTCCCCCCGCTGCTGGCGGCCGCCGTGGCGCTGCTCCTCACGAAGCTGCGCGGCAACGGCCCGCGCATCGACCTGCGCTGGTCGATGCGCCGCGAGGACATCCGCACCGGCTTCAAGTGGGGCCTCATCGGCCTGATCTGCACCACGTTCGCGGCGTTCGTGTGGACCAACGTCGTCGGTGAGGAGAACGCCCAGTCAGCGATCGGGGCCCTCGTCGACAACCAGCAGATGCCGGTCGCCCCCGCGATCGCGATGTTCGTGTTCGTGTGGCTGATCGGCCCGGTCTGCGAGGAGATCATCTACCGCGGGCTGCTGTGGGGCGCGCTCGAACGGCTGAAGTGGGGCCGCTGGGCTGTGTTCTGGCTCACCACGGTCATCTTCGCGGTCAGCCACCTCGAACCGCTGCGCACGCTGTTACTGCTGGTCATCGCCATTCCGATCGGTCTGGCGCGCCTGTTCAGCGGGCGGTTGGGCGCCAGCATCATCGCTCACCAGGTCAACAACTTCCTGCCGGCGCTCGCCGTCCTGCTCGTCGCGCTCGGGGCCATGCCCGCGTAGCAAATCCCATCTGGCAGAATGGCTAGCTGTCCGTCGTGGCCGGACCCTCTCACCGTGCCATGGCGCCAACGAACTTGGGGCACCAGCGAGCCGTAACCCCACACGGCTCACCGGCGCTCACACGTCATCAAGAGGAGCACCACCACCCGTGGCAGTCAAGATCAAGCTGCAGCGTCTCGGCAAGATCCGGGCGCCGTACTACCGCGTCGTCGTCTCGGATGCCCGTACCCGCCGCAGCGGCAAGGCCATCGAGACCATCGGCCAGTACCGCCCGAAGGAGGAGCCGAGCTTCATCCAGGTCGACTCCGAGCGCGCCCAGTACTGGCTGGGTGTCGGCGCGAAGCCGACCGAGTCGGTGCAGCGGATCCTCGAGATCACCGGCGACTGGCAGAAGTTCAAGGGCCTGCCGGGCACCGAGGGCACGCTCAAGCCGCAGCCGGAGAAGGTCGACAAGCTCGCCCGGTTCCAGGCCGCCCTGGCGGCGGCCGGGCAGGAGCCGACCACCGAGGCGACCACGCCGCGGAAGAAGGCCGACCGTCGCCCGAAGGCCGACGAGGCCGCCGAGGCTCCCGCCGAGTCATGAGTGTGCTCGCGGACGCGCTGGAGCACCTCGTCCGCGGAATCGTCGACCACCCGGACGACGTGCGCGTGGACCTGGTGACCACCCGGCGTGGCCGGACCCTCGAGGTCCGTGTGCACCCGGAGGACCTGGGCAAGGTCATCGGTCGCGGCGGGCGCACCGCCACCGCGCTGCGCACCGTCGTGAACGGGATCGGCGGGCGGGGCGTGCGGGTGGATGTCGTCGACACCGACCGCTAGCGGACCCGGCGCGCTGCTCGTCGGCATCGTCGTGCGGCCGCA
>NZ_DASUVO010000122.1:0-7463 GCF_036378875.1 Actinophytocola sp. | reverse complement strand
TGCCCGTCAGGATTGGGACGCGGTGAAGCGGGACATCAAACCCATCTACACCGCACCCAATCCCGACGCCGCCCTCATCGCACTTGACGAACTCGAGGAGAAGTGGAGCAAGAAATACGGAGCGATGATCCGACTCTGGCGCAATGCCTGGGAAGAGTTCATACCGTTCCTCGGCTATGACCTCGAGATCCGGCGAATGATCTGTTCCACTAACGCGATCGAATCACTGAACGCCCGTTATCGGCGGGCGATCCGCGCTCGCGGGCACTTCCCGACCGAACAGGCCGGGCGGATTCAACTGGTCGGCGCAACACCTGTTCGTGAGGTGAGGCGTGATGAGGGGTCGTCCTGGGTTGCCGGTCGAGGTCCGGCGACGGTTCTGGTCTGGGATCCGCGGTGGTGAGGTGCTCGAGGACGCCGCGCGTGTGGCGGGTGTGTCGAAGACGGTGGCGTGGCGGTGGTTCCGCGAGGCTGGCGGTGTGATGCCTGACGTTGTGCCCGTCGCTGTGTCCGTTGCCGGGGAATTGACTTCACGTTTGTCCTTTGCGGAGCGAGAGGAGATCAGTTGTCGCCGGGCCGCTAACGAGGGCGTCCGCGAGATCGCTCGTGCGCTGGGTCGCGCGCCGTCCACGATCAGCCGCGAGTTGTCCCGCGGCACCGTTCGTGTCAAGACCGGGTACCGGGCCTCGGTCGCTCAGGCCGGAGCCGAGGCGCGTGCTCGGCGTCCGAAGATCTCGTTGCTGGCGCGACATGACCGGTTGCGTGAGCATGTTCAGCAGCAGTTGCAAGCCAAGGACAGCCCGGAGCAGATCAGCCGACGCCTGGTGATCGATTTCCCTGATGATGTGGAGATGCGGGTGTCCCACGAAGCGATCTATCGGGCACTGTATGTGCAAGGCCGCGGCGCGTTGAAGCGGGAGTTGACGGCCTGTTTACGCACCGGTCGAGCGCTGCGTAAACCCCGTCGTAAGGCAGCGGAGCGTCGCGGCCGGATCGCCGGCATGGTCAGCATCAGCCAGCGTCCTGCCGAGGTCGAGGACCGGGCTGTCCCGGGCCACTGGGAGGGTGACCTCATCACCGGCACGGAGAACAAGTCGGCGATCGGCACGCTGGTCGAGCGGGCCACGGGATACGTGCTGCTGCTGCACCTGCCCCACGCTCACGGGGCGTTAGAGGTCCAGGACTCAATGGTCGAGGCCATGAGCTCGCTGCCCGCCACGCTGCGACGAACCCTGACCTGGGACCAGGGGCGAGAAATGTCCAACCACGCACACATCGCCGCGGCAACCGAGCTGGACATCTACTTCTGCGACCCCCACTCACCATGGCAGCGTGGCAGCAACGAGAACACCAATGGCCTGTTACGTCAGTACTTCCCCAAGGGAACTGACCTCTCCGGGTATCACCGCGACTACCTCGACTTCGTCGCCAGCGAACTCAACCGACGACCACGCAAACGACACGCCTGGCGCACCCCGGCAGAAGCCCTCGACCAACTACTATCCAACCCACAACCACCGACTGTTGCGTTCACCAGTTGAATCCGCCCCGCGATGAAGTGTCTGTATCTTGTGACCCGCAGCCTGGACCCAACCGGCACAGGCCGCACCCGATGGACGATGCGATGGAAGCCCGTACTGAACGCGTTCGCCATCACGTTCGGTGACCGCTGGCCGGGAGCCGAAACCTACTGATCAACAACGCCGGACACACCGATCATGAGACAGGCCCGGCTATGGTTCGAGGGTCACGTCCGTGCTGTCGGCGTCGTGTTTACCGTCTCAGTCGGCCCAGAGGTCGCCAGCGGCGATACCGATGCGGCCCCGGAGGGTAATAGTCCACGCGCCCGACCATCGTCCTTGGCGCTACCGCCGCCCCTGTTCGTTCTCGGCTCACCGTAGTTGCGAAGCATTGTCAAGTCCGCGAACGTATCCCCGGTGAAATCGCCGGTCAAATCCTGCTTCCGCAGGAGGTAACGCGGGCCCGATGTGTCGACGGCACTCATTCGGGGCGAAGATGTTCCCACAGTCGCCGAGCCTCCTCGACAATTATCTCTGGAGTGAACTCATTTTCCGACGCTATCCACCACCATACGCTGAGCGTTCTCGTGAATCACACGTCGGAGCAATGCTGTCCTTATATGCCGTGACGCGGGCGGGCAAGCGCCACCGATCGGACAGTGGCCGCATCAAACTTGCTTGACCACCCAGGCAAAATGGACGAGTTAACCACTCGTCGCCTCCGGAGGCCAACGTGCCCCTCGACCTCAGCGCCATCGATCCCAACGCCGGCAAGACCCTCATCGAGCCGCGCGACATCTTCGCCAGCCTCGGGAGGCGGCCCTGGCCGCGGCTGCGGGTCGAGCAGGACCAAGTCCTCAAGACCTGGTTCGGCCGCCGAACTATTGGCAACCACCGGAATCACAACCGGCCGAATGTCCTCTGCCAGCCAACGAGGCAAGCCTGTATGCGGCGGGCAGCGCGAGTGGCGCAGTCATGAGCTGCGGGCGCGGGCTCGACCATCGGCTAGCGAAGACAGTCGGCTACGTCGCCGCGTTGCCAAGCACTGCGATCGCTGTTCCGCGTGCTTGAGACCGGCCGGATGGTCTTCACCAACCCGCCCAACCACATCCACACCGCCCAACCCAAGCCCAATGCCACGTAGCGTAAGTTGATCATGCTGCTCGCGAGGTGATGGCGTGGATCCTGACAGTGGCCGGCCCGCCATGGCGGATGCTGCCCGGTTCACCGGGTTTCTTGACGCGATAGCTGTTGTGGCGGGCGCGTTTGCGCGCGCGTGGGCAGGTCCGGTCACGACGCTCCGGGTTGAGCAAGGCGACCACACCCGCCAGCAAGCCGGGAAGCGCCTCACCCCAGTCCCGAGGGGGGAATGTCCGCCGTACCGGTGGCGGTACGACGGACCAGACGCAGAGTCTTGGTGAAGGAAATCCGATCAGGATCCAGATCAGCGGCCTCCGCCGCCTTGGCGATCACGGCACTGATCGCGTGATGCACGATCAACCAGGCCCAGATCTCCTGGTGAACCAGATCCGGCAACCGCGACCGCAACACCCTCCCAGGACCACGCAAATGGGTCTTGAGCTGGTCGTTCGCGGTTTCCTCCTCCCACCGCTCATGGTAAGCCGCGGCCAACTCGTCGGCGTGGGCGTCGACCGGATCGGTGATCGTGGACAACAACACGATCAACTCGCCAGTACCGTTGCCCACCCGGTCGGGCACGTCGTACTCGATCACCCTGACCACATGGGTCCTCGACGGGGTCGAGAACCTCACCGGCACGCGCCGCCGCCAGGACCCGCTCCCGACCCACCCCACGCAGCGTCGGCTCGACCACCACCGACAGGAACGTCCCATCCGACAAGACCTCCACCACCGACAACCGCAACACTGCTGCCCACCTCGTGACGCGCGGCGGACTACCCGGAGGGCGACGCCGCCCCGCACGGGCGAGCAGCTCGCCCAGCGACGCACTCGCGGCGCGCAGCTCGTCGACCACAGCGGCCAACTGCGCCTTGGACAGGTGGTGGACCCGGCCGAACTCCTCCGCCCTCATCCCGTCGACTGGCTGCACGATCGATGCCCGGCCAGGCTCGGTCGAGGTGCTCGACGGGACGCTCTCAGCCCAACGCAGGCGGTTGCCACCACGAGCGTGATCGTTCTCGGCTTGCGGACGGTGCAGGGGTTGGGCCGGTGACCCCTACCGTGTCAAGAATCCCACCTGCCGCACATCACGCGCGCGTTCTGCCGAACGCGCCGGAAACGCGACGGAGCCAGGCCAGGTTGACCGCGAGATCGGTGCCACCCGCGCCCGTCGGGATGCCCGTCTTGTCCCCGCCGACGGGAACGTCCCGTCGCAAGGCCGACGCCAGCATCGCCGCTTCGGCGGCGGCAGCGGCCGCGTCACCGGTCAAGCCGTCCGCCCTGGCACGTCGGAGTTCCGCCTCGTAGTCGGCAGGGTCGCAGTAGTCCAGCAGCGCGCGGCGGGCGTCCCAGATCTGGATGACGCGCAGGTGCAGCCGGAGGTCCAGGTCACGCGGGTGCGGCGCCCACCTCTCGTCCCACGCTCCGCCCAGCCACGAGCGGCCGAGCGGCATCCGCACGTGGGGAAACCGCTCGGTCAGCGCGGACCACAATGGGTGCAGCCGGTGGTGGGCGCGATACCCGCGCGCCCACCGGGCCACCGCCGTCAGGCGGGGACCCCAGCCCGGGACCGTCAGCCCGATGAGCCCGAGGGGGACGCAGACCAGGATCAGCGGGCCCGTGAGCGTCATCTCGCCAACCCCTGGCGAGACGCCGACTCGCGCGAGGAGGACGTAGGTGATCTTGACCGCGCAGTACACGGCGCCGACCGAGTCCCCGGCCGCGCCGATGAGCATTCCGCGGCGGATCCACGGGTCGTCCGCCAGGCGCGACCACTTCCAGGACAGCGAGGCGGCGGCCGTGATCAGGACCATCGCGTAGCCGGAGAAGGCGATGAAGTAGAACGAGGAGAGCGGGGCGTCCACGTAACGGGCGACGAAGCCCGCCGAGTAGTCCGGCGGCGCGGCGAGCGCGGCGAACACGACGGCCGTGGCCGATGCCGCGACGAGCACCGCGCGGTGGCGTCGGACCACGGCCGTCGCCACCGGTTCCGGGTGCACCGAGTGGACGAAGAACACCGCCGCCAGGTGGAGAGCGGCCATGATCAGCAGGTGTTGGAGGACCGAAAGCCACCAGTCGAGCGCGGTGATCGGGTGGACCGCCTCGGCTCCCCCGGTGACCATGCCGACGCAGATGGCGAGCAGCAGGGCGACCATGGCGAGGCACGCGGCGCGCAGGGCCCGGTTGGCCGGCTGGAGGGCGAGCGACCGCGCCATGTAGGCCGCGCAGCCCGCGGTGCTCAGCGCGATGACCACCACGATGGGTGAGATCAGGTGACTCGCCCCCGCCGGGTCAGGGCGGCGGCGAAGCGCGCGTTGGCCTCCGCGACCTCGGCAGGCGCGGCGCGCGGCGGGATCATGCTGCGGGCCGCCCCGACCCGGAGCCACATCAGGGCGGCGGCGATCTCGGCCACGGTCTCGTCCGCGCTGGAGTACCCGTCCCGGTGGACGATCCGCTGGGCCTGGTCCACCAACTCCGGGTCCAGTTCGGACAAACCCTCCCCGGCGAGGTCGTCCAGAGCCGTCCCGCGGTGTCCGAAGAGGACGTGCGCGGCCTCGTGCATGATGACGTGCTCCTGTTGCAGCAGTGGCAGGGCGTCGTCGAACACGATCACCACGTCGTCGACCCGCTCGATGACCAGTCCACTCGGCCCGTCCGCGGGCAGTGCCGCGGGGAACAGCGACAGGGGTTTCCCGCGCCTTGCCCCGATCTGGCCGAGAAGCGCGTCGATGTCGAACGGCACGGGCCAGTCGAGCGTGTCCAGTTCCCGCTCGACCAGTCGGCGAAGAGCCGTCAGGTCAGTCCTTTCCGAACGGGGTGGATCGGCCATGCTGAGGTGGTTGCCCCCCTTCGGATTCCCCGAGTCGCTCGATCAGCCGGGCAACCGTGGCGAGGCTGTCCGCCGACAGGCTGCCGAGGCGGGCGTTGATGCCCTGGACCCCGTGCGTCTCCGCCACTTCCCGCAACCGCCGGGCCGCCGTGAGCGAGTCCAGTTGCTCGTCGGCGACGGCGGCGCTGTCCTCGTCCAGGAAGTAGCTCACCCGGACACCGAAGTAGCGGGCCAGCGCCTCCAGCGTCTCGATCTTCGGGTTGACCTCCTGGCCCGTCCGCAGCTTCCACACCGTCGTGCGCGACTTGCCGATGTGCTCGCCGATGACCTGGTCGGTGACCGTGCTCTCACCGTCGCGCTCGGCCTTCTTCTCGATCAACGTGGTCAGCGCCTGCGCCAGGGTCCGCCGGCTCTCCGAAGGCGACACGACCGCTCCTCACTGCCTCGGGCGATCGGGTGACCACGATCACACGTGTTCATTAAACTTTACTTGACAACCTGACCTGCCGGTTCACTAGATTGATCAGCGTAACCGAGCTGAGGGGGAGTCATGTCCAGCCGTTTCAGAAGTCTAGTCCTCGCCGTCTGCGGCATCGCCGCGCTGGTCGTCTCGACGCCCGCCGCCGTGGCCGCGCCCGTCCAACCGGCGGCCTCGCCGTCGTCGTCGGCCAAGGCCGCACCAGGCAAGTCGGTGGCCGTCCTGTACTTCGTCGAGAACGCCAACAGCTCCAAGTGCCTCCTGGTCCGCGGCAACGCGAACGGGGCGCCCGTCGTCCAGACCCAGTGCGCCTACTACCCCGACCAGTACTGGAGCCTGGTCGACAAGGGCGGCTCGCGCTACCAGCTCGTGAACTACAACAGCGGCAAGTGCCTCCTCGTCCAGGGCGGCGCGGACAACGCGCCGGCCGTCCAGTACACCTGCCTGGACTTCGTGGACCAGTACTGGCAGCGGATCGACAAGGGCGGCTCGCGGTACCAGCTGCGCAACGTCAACAGCGGCAAGTGCCTGCTGGTCCGGGGTGACGGCGAGGCCGCGCAGGTCGTCCAGTTCACCTGCCTGGACTTCCCGGACCAGTACTGGGGCTTCACCTGGTGATCCAAGCGGGGGCGCGGGACCAGAGGGGTGGTCCAGCGCCCCCGGCTCATCCGGTGGTCGAGCACGAGCAGCTCGACTTGGGTCCTGCGGTAGACCCAGTCGGCGTTTCCCGGGCAAACCACCGATCAACACCACGATGGCGTCCCGTAGCGTGCGATTCGTGGTGGGCAGCCCGTGGACGTGGAGCGTGGGCGTCGTCGTGATCGGCCCGCTCGTCCTGGCCTGCCGCTGCACGGCGCGGGTCACGCTGGTCTGGATGGCCGCCGTGCTCTTCGCAGGTGCGGGGATCGCTGTCGGGTCCGGCGCACCTCTGCGGTTCACGGCGGGTGGGTGCCTGGTCTCGGCCGGGGTGGTGACCACGATCTGGGCGTTGGGCCGGTGGTGCAGGCGGTGGTGGGCCGTTCGGTCCGCGACTGCGGCGCACCGCGCTGCCGCGGCGGCGGTACCCGAGGTCGCGGCGGCGGAACGGGAGCGGCTGACGTCCGTGCTGCACGACGTGGCCGCGCACCGGTTGACGTCGATCGTGGTGTCGGCGGGCGCGGCGGCCCGGTTGTCCGACCCAGACCTGGCAGCCCAGGCGGTTCGGCACGCCGCCGTCGAGGGTCGACGGGTCCTCGCCGAGTTGGACCGGCTCGCCGAGGCGGACCGGTCGCCGCTCGCTCTGGCCGAGGTCGACGAGATCGCTGCGGGCTTCGCGGGTGTCGACTTCCGCCGGACGATGGGCCTGTCTCATGATCGGCTCTGTCGCACTTTCGGTGGTGGTGTTATCCGAGGAGGATGCGGTGGCGCAGGAGAGCAAGGCTGGCTCTGCCGTACATCTGTCGTTTGAGCAGCTTGGTCTTGGTGTTCACGCCCTCGGTGCGTCCATTGTGGTGCG
>NZ_DASUVO010000121.1:0-52024 GCF_036378875.1 Actinophytocola sp. | reverse complement strand
CTCAGCCCGCCGATCTGGCCTTGTCCGCGCGGTCTGGCCAGCCCAGTCTGGTCCGACCTGCTCAGCCTCCACCCTCCCGGGCTGGCTGACTCGGCCTGGCTCGGCCCGCCTGGCCCGGCCTGACCTGCTCAGCCTGACCTGCTCAGCCTGACCTCCCCTCCGTCCCGGCCTGACCTGGCCTGCCTGGTCCGGCATGGCCTGGTCCGGCATGGCCTGGTCCGGCATGACCGCCCTTCCGGCCTGGCCGACCCAGCTTGCCGGCCGATCCGTCTGGCTGACCCCCAGCCCGCCTGCCGGCCCGGCTGACCCGGCCTGCCTGCCGAGCTGCCCGGTTGGCTGCCCACCGCGTGTTCGGCTGCCATGCCCACCTGGCCACCCAGGGCCCAGTCGGCCTGGCCGACCCCGGCCCCGCCCGGCCCGCCCCGCCCGGCCCCGCCCGGCTCGGTCCGGCTCGGTCCGGCTCGGTCCGGCTCGGTCCGGCTCGGGTCGGCTCGGTCCGGCTCGGGTCGGCTCGGGTCGGCTCGGGTCGGCTCGGGTCGGGATCCGGCCTGGTCTGTTGGTGAGGATGGCGATGCTTTCGGGTCGGGAAGCGGTGGTGGGTGTGTTGGCGAGCGTTCCGGTCTCGTCGTGCGACTCGTGCGTCCAGCTAACTGGGGTGCCCACTGCGTGCGGAGCCGCATCCTCACCTCACCCTGGACGCTCCCTCGGTCGGTGTCCGGGCCGGTAGGAAAGTCGCCGGCCCGGACACCGCCGCCTCCGTCGCGCCTCGGACGCGTTGGAATCGGCTGTCGGACGTGCGTGTCAAGCGCACCCGCCGGGCGCTTGACACGCACGAGCCGGCTTGCCTGGACGAACCGCGCAGGGTGCCCAGTCCTGTCGCTGCCCGTCTCCGCCGCGCACTGCCCTTCCGGAGGACGCGTCGACTCCGGGACGGGGTTGTCACCCCTCAGACAGTGCTCGAGTCGCGTTCTGGAGGCGGTCTGCGGTGATCGCCGCGTACTTCGGTCTCGTGCTGATCTCCTTTCTGCCAAGCCATGACCGTTGTCAGGCGCCGATCACGTTGTTGTGGCCAGAGCGAATGGCAGCACCGCGGGTACACCGGTTTCCCGCAGGAGCTTCGCTGCGACCGTCATCGTCCAGCCCGTGTCCACCCGGTCGTCGACCAGTAGAACCGGCCCAGTCACCGTGAACAGTCGCTCGGCCAGCTCGGCGTCGACCGTGAGCTTCTGCCACACCTGCGCGAGACGTAACGCGCTGTTGGCACGAGGCTCTCCCGACGGTTCGGTGCCGATCTCGCCGAGTAGAGCCAGTCTGCCGATCGAGGCGAGACGTTCACCCAAACTGGAGACCAGCTTCGGTCGGCTTCGTGAGCCGATCGTCACCACTCCGACTGGGCGTTCCTCCCACTCCCACGACGCCAACACCTGCACGCAGGCGCTGACCATGTCATCCGGCACCGGACCGTCCGCGTTCTCAGCCCCCGGCGAGAACAGTTCGCGCAAACGATTGCCCCACCCGACGTCCGTGAGTCGTCCTAGCGCTCTACCCGGTGCGGCGGCCACGTCCGCGCCGATTCGACCGGAAAGCGGCACGTCCAGCACCGCCATTCCGCTCGGCCACTGACGACGCGGCTCGACCTCGACGCCGGGGCGACGTAACCGCTCGCCAGCCTTGGCCACCCGGTCCAGCGACACATCGGTGCTCCACTTGGGACCGGCGCAGTTGTCGCACCTGCCGCACGGTGCCGCGTGAGGGTCGTCCAGTTGACGAAGTAGGTACTCCATCCGGCACCCGCCCATCGACTGGTAGTCGAGCATGGTCTGTTGCTCGGCCTGCCGTGCCTCGGCGATGCCTCGATACCGCTCCGCGTCGTACTGCCACGCGGCGCCCGTCGCGAGCCAGCCACCCTTCACCCGCTGCACCGCGCCATCCACGTCCAGGACCTTGAGCACCATCTCCAGCCGCGACCGCGACAGGTTGCACCTCGGTTCAAGGGCCATTGTGGACAGTGGTCGATCGGCGTTCGCCAACGCGTCGACCACTTGGCGTACAAGCGGTTCCGGCGGGAAGGCCAGCGAGGCGAAGTACTTCCAGATGGCTCTGTCCTCGACACCCGGCAGCAACAACACCTCGGCACGGTCCACCCCACGACCCGCGCGGCCGATCTGCTGGTAGTACGCGATTGGTGAGGCGGGGGAGCCGAGATGGATCACGAACCCGAGGTCGGGTTTGTCGAAACCCATGCCCAGTGCGGACGTCGCCACGACCGCCTTGATCCGGTTGGCCAACAGGTCCTGCTCGATCTGCTCCCGCTCGGCCGGTTCCGTTCGACCCGAGTACGCGGCGACCTCGAACCCGTTGTCCCGCAGGAAGGACGCCGTCTCGTACGTCGCGGCCACGGTGAGCGTGTAGATGATGCCCGACCCCGGCAGATCGCCAAGATGTTCCGCGAGCCAACCCATCCTGGCCTGCGGTGTCGGCAGATCCAGCACACCGAGATGAAGGCTTTCCCGGTCGAGCTCGCCCCGCAGCACAAGAGTGTCCTGCTTGCCGAGATCGAGCTGGTCCGCGACGTCTCGGACCACGCGGTCGTTGGCCGTCGCCGTCGTCGCCAGCACCGGCACGCCGTCCGGAAGCTCGGTCAGCAGTGTGCGGAGCCTGCGGTAGTCCGGCCGGAAGTCGTGACCCCAGTCGGAGATGCAATGCGCCTCGTCGACGACGAGCATGCCGGCCGACGCGGTCAGTTCAGGTAGCACGGACTCGCGGAAGTCCGGGTTGTTGAGCCGTTCCGGGCTGACCAGCAGCACGTCGGTGCGGCCGGAGAGCACATCCTGTTGGACCTGGTGCCACTGGTCGAGGTTCGCCGAGTTGATGGTCGCCGCGTGCACGCCGGCGCGTGCCGCGGCGTCGATCTGGTTGCGCATCAACGCCAGCAACGGCGAGACGATCACCGTCGGACCACTGCCCAACTCCCTTAACAGTGCGGTGGCGAGGAAGTACACGGCCGACTTGCCCCACCCGGTGCGCTGCACGACCAGAGCACGCCTGCGTTCGATGACCAGCGCCTTGATGGCGGTCCACTGGTCGTCGCGCAGTGACGCGCCGTCGCCCGCGAGGGCGCGGAGCCGGGTTTCTGCTGAGTTTCGAAGTGCTTGCTCGTCCACGGGGTCCACGATGGCGCATCGCGGGGGAGGGGGCCAGGAGAAGGCCGAGCGAATGGGACTTTCGCTCGGGAAAGTGGTGGGCGACATACGCGCTCCCGATCTCGTGCACGTACGCTGACCAGCTATGACAGGTCGTCGGATCGGGATCATGGGTGGCACGTTCGATCCCGTGCACCACGGGCATCTGGTCGCCGCCAGTGAGGTTCAGGCGCGGTTCCACCTCGATGAGGTGATCTTCGTGCCGACCGGTCATCCCTGGCAGAAGAGCGACCGCAAGGTCAGCGCCGCGGAGGACCGCTATCTCATGACCGTGATCGCCACCGCGTCCAACCCCCGCTTCTCGGTGAGCAGGGTGGACATCGAGCGCGGCGGCACCACCTACACCATCGACACGCTCCGCGACCTGCGCAACGCCTATCCCGGGGCCGAGCTGTTCTTCATCACTGGGGCCGACGCGCTCGAGCAGATCGTGTCATGGCGGGAGGCCGAGGAGCTGTTCTCGCTGGCACACTTCGTCGGCGTCACCAGACCCGGCTACCGGCTGGACGACGGACATTTACCGACTGGTTCGGTGAGCCTCATCGATGTGCCGGCGATGGCGATATCCTCAACAGCGTGCCGGGAGCGGGTCGCGTCCGGTCTGCCGGTGTGGTACCTGGTTCCCGACGGCGTGGTCCAGTACATATCGAAACGGGACCTCTATAACGCGTGACCCGAACCGCAACGGCACAGGTATTCTCCCAGGGTTGAACAACCCAGGACACACGACAAGGAGTGACGTGGCCGCAACGCACGACGCACGGGAGTTGGCGCTGGTCGCAGCCAATGCGGCAGCCGACAAGAAGGCCAGCGACGTGATCGTGCTCGACGTCTCCGACCAGCTGGTCATCACCGACTGCTTCGTGATCGCCTCCGCGCCGAACGAGCGGCAGGTCGGCGCCATCGTCGACAACGTCGAGGAGAAGATGCGTGACGCCGGCACCAAGCCGGTGCGCCGGGAAGGTGCGCGGGAGGGCCGGTGGGTCCTCCTCGACTTCGTCGACGTGGTGGTGCATGTCCAACACGCCGAGGAGCGCGCGTTCTACGGTCTCGAGCGCCTCTGGAAGGACTGTCCGCGCATCGATTTCGACCCCGATGCCGGGATGGACGAGTCGAACGGTGGGACGACGTGACGCTCCGCCGGCTCGTCCTGTGGCGCCACGGCGAGACCGACTACAACGCCGCCAGCCGGATGCAGGGCCAGCTGGACTCCGTGCTCACCGACGTCGGGCGCAACCAGGCCAGGTTCGCGGTACCCGCGCTCGCTCGGTTCTCGCCCGATGTGGTGGTCGCGTCCGACCTCAAGCGCGCCACGGACACGGCGCTGATCTTCACCGAGACGACCGGCGTGCCGCTACGGTTCGACAAGCGCTTGCGTGAGACGCACCTCGGTCTGTGGCAGGGCATGACCGGCCAGCAGGTGGACGAGCAGTGGCCCGGTGCGCGGCAGGTGTGGCAGACGGACGCGGCCTGGACACCGCCGGGCGGCGAGGCGCGGGTCGAGGTCGCCGCACGTGCGTCCGAGGTCGTGGCCGAGCTCGACGAGTCCACTGAGGACACCGCGATCCTGTGTGCGCACGGCGGGTTGATCACGGCGTTGACCGGGCATCTGCTCGAGCTGCCGATCGCCGCGTGGTCGAAGCTCGGCGGCATCGGCAACTGCCACTGGGTGGTGCTCGCTCGGCGGGCATCGAGCGGCCTGGCCTGGCGGCTGATCGCCTACAACGCGGGGATCACCGGCTGACCAGCATGACGACCCTGCTGGTGTTCGGGGATTCACTGAGCTTCCAAGGCCCGAACGGGCCACGCCCCTCGGACGACGAGCGGCTGTGGCCCAACCGTGCGGCGGCTGCGCTGGGTGGGCGCGCCGAGCTGTTCGCGAGGTCCGGCTGGACCGCGCGTGACGCGTTCTGGGCGCTGACCAGCGACCCCAGATTGTGGACCCAGCTGCCCAAAGCCGATGTGCTCGTGCTTGCGGTCGGCAGCATGGACACTCTGCCCTCGCCCTTGCCGACCTACCTGCGGGAAGGGCTGCGTTACCTGCGGCCGGACCCGCTGCGGCGTTGGGTGCGGGACCGCTACCTCGCCGCGCAGCCCTGGCTGGCGAAGGCGACAAGAGGTCGTCCCGTCGCGTTGCCGCCCGCCCTGACTGTCCATTACCTGGACCGGATCCTCGCTTCGATCCGCGTACTCCGGCCGGATCTGCCGGCGGTAGGGGTGTTGCCGCCGGTGCACCAGGCCAGCTCCTACGGCTATGTCCACACTGGCCGGGCCGTCGGAGCCGCCGCGATCCGCGCCTGGGGAGACCGGGTGGGAGTGCCGCTGCTGGACCTGGCCGCGCTCGTCGGTGACCATGTGCGCGCTGGACGCGGCAACCCGGACGGCATGCACTGGGGCTGGGAGGCGCACGAACTGGTGGGCAAGGCCCTCGCCGACGAGGCCGGCGCGCTGCTCGGCCGGCGCTGACGTTCATTTTTGTCACCGACCCCGTAGGCTCCCGTCCGTGGCGGTCGCCGTGGTCACCGATTCCAGCGCGTACCTGCCGGATGGCTTCGCCAGCCGGCACGCGGTGCACGTCGTACCACTGCATGTGCTGATCGACGAATGTTCCGGTCTGGATGGTGTCGACATCGGACCCGCGGAGGTGGCCGCGGCGTTGAGCGGGCGCCGGAGGGTCACCACGTCGCGGCCCAATCCAGAAGAGTTCGCCCAGATCTACCGGCGGCTACTCGACGACGGCATGGACGGCATCGTTTCCGTGCACCTGTCCCGTGAGCTTTCCGGGACCTGGGAGTCGGCCAGGCTGGCCGCACTGGAGGTCGGCGCCGACCGCGTGAAGGTCGTCGACTCGCGCACCGCGATGATGGGACTGGGGTTCTCGGTGCTGCGGGCGGCGACGGCAGCGGCCAGCGGTGCGGGCTGTGCCGATGTCGAAGAGGCCGCGGTGGCCGCGGCCGCGCGGACCACCACGTTCTTCATGGTCGAGACGCTGGAGTACCTGCGGAGGGGCGGCCGGATCGGCTCGGCGGCGGCGTTCCTGGGTACCGCCCTTGCGGTCAAGCCGGTCCTGTATGTGAAGGACGGCCACATCGTGCCGCTGGAGAAGGTACGCACGACCAACAGGGCACTGGCCCGCCTCGTCGACCTGGCTGAGCAGGCCGCTATCGACACGGGTGCCGACGAGGTGGAGCTGGCTGTGCACCATCTTGCCGCCCATGAACGGGCCGTCGAGCTCGCGACCAGGTTGGACGAGCGCATCTCGCCGTCTTCCGGCTGTGTGGTGTCGGAGCTCGGTGGCGCGATCGGCGCGCACACCGGACCCGGCATGCTCGGTGTCGTCGTCTGTCCCGCGAACGGGTAGCCGGCCAGCTTCGCACACCACACCGACATTTACGCGGCCCGAAGCCGCTCCCCGGGGGCAGTTGTCCACAGCCCACCGAGTTGTCCACAGACAAGCCGTCGGCTCCCCCGCCCTCCCCCTCCAGCCCCTATCGTCGAACTCGTGATCGAAACCATCTCGCGCCGCGACCGCGGGGCAGACGAAACACGTGACCGCCTCAACCGACTGATGAACGAGACACGTCCAGAACAGGAGCAGCAGCGGACCGAACTACTCGCTGACCAGCAGTGGGTGGACGTCTCGGCAGAACCACCGGAACCGCCGCCACGAGAGCCGTGGTGGCGGCGTGGCCGGGCTGGTCGGTTGATGGCCGATTGGACACCGGAGGCGTCCACCGGTGGTCGTCGCCGGTCTACCGTGGCGCTGGTCGGTGGGCTTGTACTCGCCGTGCTGGTGGCGATCGGTGTGTCCATTTCCAGTGGTGGCGTCGAACATGAAGCACCCCCGCTGTTGCCGGTGGCCGCCGCGACGCAGTCCGTCTCGGCCGAATCGTCCATTGTGGTGAGTGTGGTGGGGCTGGTCGCCAGACCCGGCTTGGTGACGCTTCCCGAAGGTGCGCGGGTGGCCGACGCGTTGCGCGAGGTGGGCGGCCCGGTCCCGGGCGCGGACCTCAATGCGCTCAACCTGGCCCGCCGACTGGCTGACGGCGAGCAGATCTATGTCGGTGTTCCTGCTCCGGCCGGCGGCGAGCCGGTTTCGGGGGCACCAGGTTCCGCGTCCTCGGACAAGGTCGACCTGAACATGGCGACGTTGGCCGAGCTGGACACGTTGCCAGGTGTTGGTCCTGTGACGGCGCAACGCATTCTGGACTGGCGCACCGAGCACGGCCAGTTCGACAGTGTGGAGCAGCTGCGGGAGATCGACGGGATCGGTCCGAGCCGGTTCGCGAAGCTCCGGGACATGGTGGTGGCGCGATGATCGCGGCTCGGCCAGGGAAGCTCCCCTTTCGGTTCGCCGCCACTGGGTTTCGTGGCGGGGTGCGGTCGTGATCAGGGCGTTCGGCCTGGATCTCGGTAGCCGAACTGACTGGCGGCTGATGCCCGCCGCGCTCGTCGTGTGGTTCGCGACGATGGCCGGCCTGCTGCTTGGTTGGTGGTGGTGCGCGGTCGGTGGTCTCGCCGGAGCAGTGGCGGGGCTCGTCGTGCTGGCCCGGGCGCGAGGACGTTCAGCGGTCGACAGATGGTGGCGGCTCGGTGTCGCGTGGTCGTTGGTCCTGTGTGGTCTGTTGGTCACGGTGGTCGTCACTATGCGACTGCGGGATGCGGCCGACGATCCACTTCGGGCGCTTGCCACCGCCGACTCGGTCGGGACGTTTCGGCTCGAGATAACCGAACGGGCGAGGCCCGTGTTCGCCGCCGGGTTCGGTGGGCAACAAAGCGGTGTTCGTGTGGTCGTGTTGCCGGCGCGAGTGGTCATGGCGGAGGTAGCCGGTCGGCCTGTGCGGTCGACTGGAGCTGTTGCGGTGATGGCGCCGACCGACCGCTGGCGGACGCTTCTGCCCGGCCAGCGCGTGACGGCGAGGGCGGTCATCGTGCCAGCCGAACCGGGGCAGCTCACTGTCGCCGTGCTGCGGGTCCGCGGGCCCCCGGACGAGGTGAGCGAGGCGGCGGTGTGGCAGCGCGTCGCGCAGACGCTGCGGTCCGGCTTGCGGGATGCGGCCCAGGTGCTGGATCCGGAGCCACGCGGATTGGTGCCCGCGTTGGTCGTCGGTGACACCGACGATGTGCCATCCCAGGTCGTCGACGAGTTCCGCGCGGCCGGGCTGACTCACCTGCTCGCGGTGAGCGGCACGAATCTGGCCGTGGTGTGTGTCGCTGTGCTGTTGCTGCTGCGGACACTGCGGTGCGGGCCGAGGACAGCGGCGGCCGGAGCGATGGTGGCGCTGGTCGGGTTCGTGGTGCTTGCCGGGCCTGAGCCGAGCGTGCTACGGGCCGGTGTGATGGGCGCGGTCGGGTTGCTCGCTCTCGCGCTCGGACGCCAACGTGCGGCGCTTCCTGCACTCGGCGTCGCCGTGATCGTGCTGGTGCTCTGGGATTCCGCGATGGCGGTCAGCATCGGGTTCGCGTTGTCGGTGCTGGCGACCGGAGCGCTCGTGCTGATCGCGCCTCGGTGGGCGGAGCGGCTCGCCGCCGGGGGCGTGCCGCGTGGGTTGGCGGAGGCGCTGGCCGTGCCGGCCGCCGCACACCTCGTCACCGCCCCGGTCGTGGCTGGGTTCGCCGGTGAGGTGAGCGTGGTCGCGGTCGTCGCGAACCTGCTCGCGGCACCTGTGGTCGCGCCGGCGACTGTGCTCGGGGTGCTGGCCGCGGTGGTCGCGCCGATGGCGCCGTGGCTTGCCGAGTTGCTCGTCAGGCTGGCCGGGCCAGAGGTGGACTGGCTGATCGTCGTTGCCAGGCACGCGGCTGACGTGCCGGGCGCGGTGATCTCGTGGCCCGGTGGCTGGCTTGGCGGGCTCCTGCTCGCCGGGTGCGCGATAGTGCTGGTGGCGGCGCTGCGCAGGCGGCGGCTGCGAGTGCTTGTCGCCGTGGTGCTGACCGGGTTGCTGGTCGTGGTGATCCCGGTGCGGGTGATCGCGCCTGGATGGCCGCCGGCGGGCTGGGCGGTGGTCGCGTGTGACGTGGGACAAGGCGATGCCCTTGTGCTCGCCACCGGGGAGGCAGGGCGGGCGGTCGTCGTGGACACCGGGCCGGAATTCGGGCCATTGGCGGCATGCCTCGACCGGCTGGACGTGTCTCGGGTGCCGTTGGTGGTGCTGAGCCACTTACATGCCGATCACATCGGTGGGTTGGCGGCGGTGCTGGCCGACCGGGCGGTCGGCGCGGTCGGAGTGAGCCGGGCGCGGGAGCCGCGCTGGGCGTGGAAGGAGGTGCGAAGAAACGCACAGGACGCTGGGGTGCCGGTGGTGCAGCTGACCGCGGGGCAGCGGTTGGCGTGGTCAGGACTGGTGATCGACGTGTTGGCGCCGGACGAGAAGGAGGTGATGCCGGCCGCCGAGTCGGACGGAACGGAGATCAACAACGCGTCGTTGGTGTTGCGGGCGGCGACGCCGGCGGGCCGTGTGTTGCTGAGTGGAGACGTGGAGTTGGCCGCGCAGGCGCAGTTGCTGGACGCACAGGTGGACCTCAGCGCCGATGTGTTCAAGGTGCCGCATCACGGTTCGCGGTACACGTCGCCGGAGTTGTTCGCTGCAGTGCGGCCGCGGATCGCGTTGGTGAGCGTCGGATCGGGAAACCGGTACGGCCACCCGAGTCCGGTCACGCTTCGGATGCTCGCTCGGCTCGGGACTCTGGTGTTGCGCACCGATACCGGCGGAGACACGGCGATCGTCGCGACTCGGACCGGACCACGGGCGGTGACGCGCGGGCCGGCCCGCCGGCCACCGTGACGTGCAGCGCCCACCGTGACGGCAGCGCCCACCGTGACGGGCGGCGACCGCCACAGCGACGTGCGGCGACCGCCACAGTGACGTAGCGGCCACCGTGGTGCGGCAGTCGCGTTGAGTGGCGGCTTCTGTGGCGCTGTGGGCACGTCGTGCGGCGTCGTCCGTGGGGCTGCGGGCAAGTGCATGCAGGCTTCTGCAGTCGCGGTGTGCGGCGGCTTCCGCGGCGCTGCCGCGGCGACGGGTCGACCGTGACGTGGGTGACTGTGGCGCACAGCAGCCGTGCTGCGGCGACAATGACATGCGGCAGCGACCATGGCGTGCGGCGGAGGCCGTGGCGGTGGCTGTCACGTGTTGGTAGCCGTGAGGCTGCGGTGACGTGGTGCTGCGGTGGTGTGGCGTTGTGCCGCGTTGGGGTCAGGTCAGGTCTGCCTGATCCGACCCCAACGGCGGAAACGCGTTGTCAGTCGGCCAGTGCGGCGCGTACCGCGGCGGCCGACGGGGGCACTGTTGCGCGCGGGCCTACCTTGTCCTGCACGGCATCGAGGGTCTTGAGGCCGTCGCCGGTGATGAGGAGGACTGTTTCGGCGTCTGGGTCCAGTTGGCCGGACTCGATGAGCTTCTTCGCCGTGGCGACGGTGACGCCGCCGGCGGTCTCGGCGAAGATGCCTTCCGTCCTGGCCAGCAACCGGATGCCGTCGACGACTTCCTCGTCGGTCACGTCCTCCACCGCGCCGTTGGTGCGGCGGACCACGTCGAGCACGTACGGGCCGTCGGCCGGGGCGCCGATGGCGAGCGAACGGGCGATGGTGTCCGGCTTCACCGGCGTCACCACGTCGTGGCCTTCCTTGTACGCGGTCGCGACCGGGGAGCAGCCCGTTGCCTGCGCGCCGAACACGCGGTAGGGCTTGCCCTCCACCAGGCCGAGTTCGGTGAGCTCACGGAAGCCTTTGTCCACTTTGGTGAGTTGCGAGCCGGAGGCGACCGGAACGACCACCTGGTCGGGCAGGCGCCAGCCCAGCTGCTCGGCGACCTCGAAGCCGAGTGTCTTCGAACCCTCGGCGTAGTACGGCCGGACGTTGACGTTCACGAACGCCCAGTCCTCGTGCTCCGCGGCCAACTCGGTGGCGAGGCGGTTCACGTCGTCGTAGTTGCCGTCGACGGAGATCAGCGCGCCGTCGTACACGGCGGTCGTGAGGATCTTCGCCCGCTCCAGCGACGACGGGATCAGCACGACCGACTCCCAGCCGGCCCGTGCGGCGGCGGCAGCGACCGCGTTCGCCAGGTTGCCGGTGGAGGGGCAGGCGAGCACGCGGAAACCCAGTTGGCGTGCGGCGGCGAGTGCGACGCCGACCACGCGGTCCTTGAAGGAGTGCGTCGGGTTACCGGTGTCGTCCTTGACCCACAGGGACTTCACGCCGAGTGCGGCGGCCAGCCGGTCGGCCTTCACGAGCCGGGTGAGGCCGGGCTCGGTGTTCGGATGGGTGTCCACATCGGATGGCACGGGCAGGAGGTTGCGGTAGCGCCAGATGGACTTGGGACCCGCCTCGATCTCGGCTCGGGTGACGTCCCCGAACTCGTAGGAGACCTCGAGCGGGCCGAAACACTCCGCACAGGCGAACTCTGCTGCGAGAGGAATCTGGTGACCGCACTCCCGACAGCTCAGGGCGCGCGCGGGCCCGAGGTCGAACGTGGTGGTGCTGGCGTGGGCGGTGATCGTCATCGCGAGGTATCTCCTCATCTGTCCCGCGTGCGGGTCGGAATTGGCACCGTGGTCGTCGCCAAGCTCGCGATCGCGATTCGTCTGGCTGACGCTGGTTGCCGGGGCTTCTTCGGGCCGATCCCTCTGCCCCTCTGGATGAGCAATATGAAGTTGTCTGTCGGACACGTTACGGCACGACCGAGTCACTCGGCCAATGTGAGGTCCATCATTCGAGAATGCCTGTAGCGGGACTCTATATGCGCACACGGCCGGGGGAGACACGGACGAGTGGCGTGCCCGCCAACCCTCTCCGGCAGGGTGATGCGAGGATGGCGGGGTGAAGGCGCCCGCCGTGACCCCGCCCGCACTCCAGGTCGTGCTCGGCGACGAAGAACTGCTGGTCGAACGCGCGATTCGGACCGCGATCGACACCGCGCGCCTCGCTGATCCGTCCGCGGACATGACCCGCATGAAGGTGACCGATCTCACCGGGCCGGAGCTGGCCGAGCTGGTGAGCCCGTCGCTGTTCGCCGAGCGGCGCGTGATCGTGCTCGAGGGCGCGCAGGAAGTCGGCAAGGACATCGCGACGGCGATCATCGCCTACGTGAAGGAGCCGGCGGACAGCGTTCAGCTGGTCGTCCTGCACAACGGCGGGGGGCGGAAGCCGGGCAAGGACCTGCTGGCGGCCATGAAGTCCGCCGGTGCACAGGTCGTCGAGTGCCCCAAGATCACCAAACCGGCCGATCGTGAGTCGTTCGTCCGAAACGAGATCCGCCAGGCCGGCGGGCGCTCCGACGCGGAGGCCGTGCGCGAGCTGATCGAGTCGGTCGGCTCCGACCTGCGAGAACTGGCCGCCGCGGCCGCGCAGCTGGTGGCCGACGCGAACGGCCAGGTCACGGTCGACGCGATCCGCCGCTACCACCGCGGCAGGGCCGACGTGACCGGGTTCGCGGTGGCGGAGAAGGCCGTGACCGGCGACGTGACCGGGGCCCTGGAGATGCTGCGCTGGGCCATGCAGCTCGGCGTACCGCACGTCCTGGTGGCCGACGCGCTGGCGGACGCGGTCCGCACGGTGGCGAAGGTCTCGGGGGCGGGACGCGCGGACCCGTACCGGCTGTCGACGGAGCTCGGCATGCCGACGTGGAAGGTCCGCAAGGCACTGTCCCAGTCACGCGGATGGCACCCGGCGGGCCTGGTGGCCGCGATGCAGGTGGTGGCCGAGGTCAACGCGGACGTCAAGGGCGTCGCGGTGGACGCGAACTACGCACTGGAACGCGCGGTACTACGCCTCGCGGAAGCACGCCGCCAGACCTGACGGGCACCGCCCAGGCCCCTGAACACGGCGAGGGCGCGTCGGCTGTGCCGACGCGCCCTCGTGGGAAGCTCAGATCAGATCTGGTTCGCCCGCTTCGCCATGGCGGACTTCTTGTTCGCCGCCTGGTTGGCGTGGATCACGCCCTTGCTGGCCGCCTTGTCGAGCTTGCGGCTCGCCTCCTGCAGAAGTTCCGTGGCCTTGGCCTTGTCGCCCGACTCGGCGGCCTCGCGGAACTTGCGGATCGCGGTCTTCACCGAGGACTTGACGGACTTGTTGCGCAGGCGCGCCTTCTCGTTCGTCTTGATCCGCTTGATCTGGGACTTGATGTTTGCCATAAGGGAACTAGCTCCTCGATGTCGATCACGGAAGTCGTGCACGCGTCTCAACCAGTGGCCCCGCCGAATCGGCGGGTTTCCTCCAGGGCGGAATGCCACACGGGCACGACCGGCACAGCTTAACAGCGGGTGATCCCACCCTGGTCAGCGGCCGCCGAGGATGCTCCTGGTCAGTGTCTGCTGTTCGGCCATCAGCTCCGTGAGGACGTCGTGGACCACCGCCCCGTCCAGTGTTCCGCCCTGGTCGACATGACGCAGGACCGCGCGCCGCACGAGCTCCTTGATGAACGACGCCGTCACACCGTCCGTCGCCTCGACCACCGTGTCCGCGGACGGCAGGTCCAGCGGGGTGCCCGACGAGTACAGGCGCAGCAGGCGCTCGCGGCACTCCGTGTCCGGTTTCGGCACCTCCACCGCCAGGTCGACGCGGCCCGGGCGCTGGGTCAGGGCCTCCTCCATCGCGCCGACGCGGTTGGTTGTGAGCACGAACGTCACGTCCGCCTCCGAGCCGATGCCGTCCATCTCGTTGAGCAGCTCGAACAGGACCGGGTTGCCCTCCATCCCCCGGTGCTGCGCGATCAGGTCAACGTCCTCGACCACGATGACCGACGGGGCCAGCCGCCTGGCCAGTGCCGTTGTCGCACGCAGGTGTCTGATCATCGCGATGCCGGACAGCACGAACACCGTGCACTCCGGCAGGCGGCTGAGCAGGTAACGGACGGTGTGGGTCTTGCCGGTGCCGGGTGGGCCGTACAGCAGGAGGCCCCGCTTGAGGTGCTGTCCGTACCTCCGCAGCACGGCCGTCTGCTCGGCGGTGCGCACCACGTGCCGTTCGATGGACGTCAGCAGGCCCTCCGGCAGCACGACCTCGTCGGCGCGCAGTGCCGGGCGGGGCAGGAAGGTCAGCAGCTGGTTGCCGTGATGCTCACTCATACCGAACGAGAGCACCTGGCCACGGAAGATGTTGTGCTCGCGGGTCAGGCGGTCGACCTCGTCCCGGACCACGGCGGCTGTCGCCCGGTCCGCGGCCAGCACCTGCAGGTGACACCGCTGCTCGTGGTGGTCGTCCTGCGCGCCCTGGATGCCCAGCACCACCGGGGACCCGTCGGGCGCCGACGTGCACACCAGGCCGATCTGCACCGCCTCGGTCGACGTCGACGGGCCGGTGGCCACCGTCGTGTAGTCGACCGCGCCGAGCTGGTGGCTGCCGCTGTTGGCCGACTCCGCCAGCATGTCGATCACGGTGTTGAAGTGGCGGGTGCCGGAGATGCCGAACCAGCTCGCCTCCGGGGTGTGCTCCGCCAGGTACGCGTCCACGCCACGCTGCAGGTTCACGTGCTCGAAGCTCGGCAGGTGCAGTGCGACGTTCGGGATCTCGGTCATCGGACAGCCGAGGTGCTCGGTGACCCGGCTGACAAGCGTTGACTCCGCCGACCCCCGCAGTGTCCGGTGCGCTGACTCGAAGAGCTCCTTGACGGCAACGGCCAGCGCACGTGCGTCGGTTGGATTCACTCCTCCACAGTGCCGGGCGGGTCAAGCACTTCGCTTCCGGAATCTTCCTTAGGGGGCCGGCCTCGTTTCGGCGGCTTGCCCGCGTTGTTCGGTAGGCGTCCCGCCTGTGACAGCGCCCGGCGCAGGAGGAACTCGATCTGCGCGTTGGTGCTGCGCAGCTCGTCAGCGGCCCAGCGTGCCACCGCGTCGTGTATCGCGGGATCCAGACGCAGCAGGACTTTCTTGCGCTCCGACACGGCTCAGTAGAGCGAACCGGCGTTCACCACGGGCTGGGTTTCCCGGTCCGAGCACAACACCACGAGAAGATTGCTGACCATCGTCGCCTTGCGCTCCTCGTCCAGCTCGACAACATCCTGGTCGGCGAGCTCCTGCAACGCGAGCTGCACCATGCCGACCGCGCCTTCCACGATCCGCTGCCGAGCCGCGACCACCGCGCCTGCCTGCTGGCGCCGCAGCATCGCACCCGCGATCTCCGACGCGTACGCCAGGTGCGTGATGCGTGACTCGATCACCTCGACCCCCGCCGCCTCGACGCGGGCGGAGATCTCCGCCGACAGCTTCTCGGTGATCTCCGACGCGTTCTCCCGCAGCGACAGGTGCTCGTCGCCGTGCGCGTCGTACGGGTAGCTGGTCGCGATGTGCCGGACCGCGGTCTCCGCCTGGATGTTCACGAACTCGTCGTAGTCGTCCACCTCGAACATCGCGCGGGCGGTGTCGGTGATCCGCCACACCACCACGGCCGCGATCTCGATCGGGTTGCCGTCGGCGTCGTTGACCTTCGTGACCGCGGTCTCGTGGTTGCGGATCCTGGTCGAGACGCGGCGGCGGTAGGTGCACGGGTTGACCCACCGCAGCCCGTCGGTCCGCACCGTGCCGACGTAGCGGCCGAGGAACTGCAGCACCCGTGCCTCGCCGGGCGCCACCATGATCAGCCCGGCGTTGAGGATCGCGCCGGCGACGAGCAGCAGCGCGCCGATCACCAGCAACACGACGCCCGGCGTGCGGGGATCGCCGTCCGGGTCGGGCCGCAGGATCCCGACCAGTACGAGCGTGATCGCCCCGAGGTAGGCGAGCGCGACGAGGCCCAGGACCGGCAGGCCGGAGCTGCCGAACGCGACGCGTTCCCGTACGCGTGGTGCCGGCATCGCCGGAGTGTCGATGACGAGGTCGGTGTCCATGACGTTCCCCTTGGAGGCACGGATCTAGCAAAGTGATATCACTTTAGCGTACTGTCAAGAGCATGACCAACGAGGTGGCGCTTCGGCTGTCCCGGCTCTACAAGGTCTTCGGCTCGAACATCGCGGTCGATCACGTCGACCTCGAGGTCCCGGCCGGCTCGTTCTTCGGGCTGGTCGGGCCGAACGGCGCCGGCAAGACGACATCGCTCTCGATGGCGGTCGGACTGCTGCGTCCGGACGGCGGCACCGCGAGCATCTTCGGTGTCGACGTCTGGGCGGACCCGCTGCGCGCGAAGGCCCTGATCGGGGTCTTGCCTGACGGGCTGTCGATGCCCGAGCGCCTCACCGGGCGAGAGCTACTCACCTACATGGGTCTGTTGCGTGGCCTGCCCACGCAGACAGTCACCGAGCGTGCCGACGAGCTGTTGACCGTCCTCGAACTGGCCGACGCCCAGCACCGCCTGGTGATCGACTACTCGGCCGGTATGCGGAAGAAGATCGGGCTCGCCGTCGCGCTCCTGCACGCGCCGCGCCTGCTGGTGCTCGACGAGCCGTTCGAAGCGGTGGACCCGGTGTCGGCTTCGACGATCCGCACGATCCTGCAGCGCTTCGTGACCTCCGGCGGTGCGGTCGTGCTGTCCAGCCATGTGATGGCGCTGGTCGAGCAGCTGTGCACGCACGTCGCGGTGATCACGCGGGGACGGGTGGTCGCGGCAGGGCCGGTGGCGCTCGTGCGGGGCGCGACGAGTCTGGAGGAGGCGTTCGTGCACATCGTCGGCGGACGCACGGGTGGCGGGGAGGGGTTGTCGTGGCTGGCGTCGTCGTGAGACAGGGCGGCGTCGTCGGTGTCCTGATCCGGATGCGGTGGCGGGTGCTGCGGCACTCGTTGCGGGGCAAACAGGCCGGCCTCACGGTGCTCGGGTTCGTGGTCGGGTTGTTCGCCGCCGGGGTCACGCTGGTCATCGCGGCCACGGACTTCGGCAGGCCGGGCGTGGCCACCGACGTCGTCGCCGCCGTTTATCTCATGTGGACGCTCGGCTGGCTGGTCGCGCCCGTGCTGTCGGGCGGCGGGGACGAGACGCTGCGCCCGGAGCACTTCGCGTTGCTGCCGCTGTCGCCGAGGCAGCTGGCGGCGGGACTGCTGGGCGCCGCGTTCGTCGGAGCGCCGGCCGTCGTGACCACGATCGCGTTCTGTGGCCTTCTCCTGCACGGACACGCGCTAGTCGCGCTGGTCGCGATACCGCTGCAACTGGTGTTCGTCGTGCTGCTGTCGCGGGTGACGATGACGGCTCTCGGCGCGGTGCTGCGGTCGCGGCGTGGTCGGGACCTGGGCATCCTGCTGGCCGCGGCCGTCAGCATGTCCGGGTTCGTCGTGCAGGCGCTGGTACGTGCGTTCGGGCCGGCGCTCACCGCGGGCGACTCGCCGGTGCTTTCCGCGGTCCTGCGCTGGTCGCCGTCCGGGTGGGGAACCGTCGCGGTGACCTCGTCGTGGCCGGTGGCGCTCGCGTGCCTGGCCGGCTTGGCGGCGGTGAACGTGGCGCTGCTCATGATCTGGGGCACGTTGCTGGTCCGGCGCACGACGCGTGTGGCGGCCACCACCGCCCCGGCGCGTGGGCGATCCTTCGGCAGCCGGACCCCGCTGGGTGCGATCGTCGGCAAGGAGTTACGGACGTGGGCCCGTGACGTGCGGCGCCGGGTGGCGCTCCTGTCGACGGTCGTGGTCGCAGCGATCGTCGCGGTAGGACCATTGCTGTCGGGCGACGGTGGGGTGTCCCCGTTCGGCGGGGTCGCGCTGGTGGCGTTCGGAGCGCTGATGGCCGGGAACCTGTACGGAATGGACGGTAGTGCCGTGTGGCACACGCTCGTCGTCCCCGGTGCGGAGCGGATGGACGTGCGTGGCCGCCAGGTCGCGTGGCTGCTGATCGTCGGGCCGTTGTCGTTGCTGCTCGCGATCGTGCTGCCCGCCGTGTCGGATCCCGGCGCGTACCCGTGGGTGCTGGGGTTGGCGCCGGCTCTGCTCGGCGGCGGGTCCGGTCTGGTGGTGGTGCTGTCGGTGTTCGCGGCGTACCCGATGCCCGACCAGAAGGCGAGCCCGTTCGCCACGGGTGGCGGTTCCGGGTTCCTGAAAGGCTTGCTGCAACTGGGAATCAGCCTGCTCCTGGCCGTGGCGGCGTTGCCGGTGGCCGCGGTGGTGGTCGCGGGATCCTCGCTCGGCGTGCCGGCGCTGGAGTGGCTGGGCGTGCCGGTCGGGATCGCGGTCGGGGCGCTGCTGTTCTGGTGGTGGGGCGGCGTCGCGGCGCGCCGGCTCGCGACGCACGGTCCTGAGCTGCTGGCACAGGTGGCCAAGCCGGTCTGAAGTTGTCCACAGGCAAGATCAACTGGCTGGGTTCTGTCACCCCCCACTGGTAGACTGGCACGGCGGGACGCCCCCGGGACAGGGTGGGGGTTGGGCAACGCGCGCGCGAGTTTCGTGGCGATGGGGGACTGTGCATCCGGTTGCGGTTTTGCTTGTGCTCGGGGCCGCGTTTTCCCATGCCGGGTGGAATCTCTTCGCCAAGCGGGTGCCGCACGGCGGTGCTTCGTTCGTCTGGCTGACTGCCGCCCTGGACTTCGTCCTCCTGCTGCCGTTCGCCGTGGTGATCGTCGTGCGGGACGGTGTGCCGGGGGTCTGGTGGGTGGCCATCGCGGTCACCGGGATGTTGCACCTCGTCTACTTCTTGTTGCTGCAGCGCGGTTATCGCGTCGGTGACCTGTCCGTCGTGTACCCGCTGGCCCGTGGCAGCGGACCACTGCTGTCCATTGTGGCCGCCGTCTGGCTGCTGAACGAACGGCCGGGGACCACCGCGCTCGTCGGCGCGGGACTGGTCATCGCCGGGGTGTTCGTCATCGGCGGGCTGCGCACCGGGCGTGGCGCGGCGTACGGGTTCGCCACCGGTGTGCTGATCGCCGCCTACACGCTCTGGGACGCACACGCCGTCACCGCGCTGGCCGTGTCGCCGCTGGTGCTCATGGCCGGGTCGGCCGCCGTGGAGACCCTGCTGCTCGCGCCTTACGCGTGGCCGCGCAGGCAGGAGATCGGCCAGCTCTGGCGGGAGCACCGGCTTCCCGTGCTGGCCGTCGTCGTGCTGTCGCCGATCGCCTACCTCCTCGTGCTGTTCGCCCTGCGGCTGGCGCCCGTCAGCATGGTCGCGCCGGCACGGGAGCTGTCCATCGTCATCGCGAGCCTTGGCGCCTGGCTGCTCCTCGGCGAGCCGAACCCCGCGCGACGACTCGTCGGAGCTGTGATCGTGGTCGCGGGGGTGGCGGCGATCGCGGTCAGCTGAGTAGTTTCTGCTGATGGAGAGATCAACCCGTGCGCGCAGGCCACCCGCCGGGCTGTTCGACGGCTACCTCGACCCCAAGCGGCCGCACGCCGGCGCCTACGACGAGATGTTCGCCCGCGACGGCGCCGTCCGGCAGGCCTACCGGCGGCTCCACGAGCAGCTCGACAAGAGCGTCCCGGCCGAGCTGGGCGCCCGCGCCGAGGCACTCGAACGGGCGCTGGTCGACCAGGGCATCACGTTCTCGCTGTCCGGGCAGGAGCGCCCCTTCCCTCTGGACCTGATCCCCCGGGTGATCGCCGCAGCCGAATGGGCACGGCTCGAACGGGGGATCGTCCAGCGGGTCAAGGCGCTGGAGGCGTTCCTCACGGACATCTACGGCGACCAGCAGATCGTTCGCGACGGTGTGCTGCCCAAGCGCCTCATCACGTCGTGCCCGCACTTCCACCGCCAGGCGGCGCGTCTCGTGCCACCCAACGGCGTGCGCATCCACGTCTCCGGCGTCGACGTCGTGCGCGACGAGGACGGCGTCTTCCGGGTGCTGGAGGACAACCTCCGCAACCCGTCCGGGGTGTCGTACGTGATGGAGAACCGCCGGACGATGGCGCGGGTGTTCCCCGACCTGTTCGCCAAGCACCGGGTCCGGCCGGTCGGCGACTACGCGGTCCACCTGCTGCGGGCGCTCCGGGCTGCCGCGGCGCCCAACGTGGCCGACCCCAACGTGGTCGTGCTCACCCCGGGCGTCTACAACGCCGCCTACTTCGAGCACTCGCTGCTCGCCCGCCAGATGGGCGTCGAGCTGGTCGAGGGCCGCGACCTGTTCTGCCGGGACAACACGGTCTACATGCGCACCACCCAGGGCGAACGCGTGGTCGACGTGGTCTACCGGCGCATCGACGACGACTACCTCGACCCGGTCCAGTTCCGGCCGGACTCGGTGCTCGGGGTCGCCGGCCTGCTCAACGCGGCCCGCGCCGGCAACGTCGTGATCGCGAACGCGGTCGGCAACGGCGTCGCGGACGACAAGCTCGTCTACACCTACCTGCCGGACATCGCCAAGTACTACCTTGGCGAGAGCATGCTCCTGCCCAATGTGGACACCTTCCGCTGCTGGCTGCCCGACGAGCAGCAGCAGGTCATGGACCGGCTGGCCGAGCTGGTCGTCAAGCCGGTCGAGGGATCCGGTGGCTACGGCATCGTCTTCGGGCCCAACGCGAACACCCGCGAGCTGGCCGCGTTGCGCCGCCGCATCCGGGCCAACCCGAGGGGTTGGATCGCGCAGCCCGTTGTGCAGCTGTCGACAGTGCCGACGAAGGTCGGGCAGCGGCTGCGTCCCAGGCACGTGGACCTGCGGCCGTTCGCGGTCAACGACGGCAAGTCGGTGTTCGTGCTGCCGGGTGGGCTGACCCGGGTGGCGATCCCCGAAGGCAGCCTGGTGGTGAACTCGTCGCAGGGCGGCGGTTCCAAGGACACGTGGGTGCTGGCCGCCCGGTCCTCGACGCAGGACTCCGAGCTGTCCGGCAGCGGCCTCGCGGACGCGCGGAGCCAGACCGTGCCCGAGGTCGCCCCGGAAGTGGGCCCGGAACTCACCCCGGGCCAGCAGCAACAGCAGCAACAGCAGCAGGGGGTGGACCGTGCTCGCCCGTAACGCGGAGTCGCTGTACTGGATCGGCCGATACGTCGAACGGGCCGACGACACCGCCCGTATCCTCGACGTCTCCGTCCACCACCTGCTCGAGGACGCGACCGTGGACGCCGACGCGACCAGCCGCCAGCTGCTCGCCGTCCTCGGCATCACCCCACCGGACGGCGAGGCCCTCGACGTCCGGCCGCTCACCGACCTCGTCGCGTTCTCCCGCGAGCACGCCGGCTCGATCGTGTCGTCCATCTCCAGCGCGCGGGAGAACGCCCGCGTCGCCAGGGAGGTCGTGTCGACCGAGCTGTGGGAGTGCGTCAACGCCATGTGGAACGCGGTGCCGGAACGCCAGCGGGCCGCGAAACGCCTTGGCCCGCACGAGTTCTTCTCGTTCGTCGAGGAGCGGGCGGCCATGTTCGCCGGGCTTGCCGACTCGACGATGAGCCGGGACGACGGCTGGCGGTTCCTCGTGCTCGGCCGGAACGTGGAGCGCGTCGACATGATCGTGCGGTTGCTGCTGTCCCGGGTGGGGGACAAGCCGTCCTCACCGGGCTGGGTGACGGTGTTGCGGTCCGCCGGCGCGCACGACACGTACCTGCGCACCTACCGCGGCGCCCTCGACGTCGGGCGGGTCGTGCAGTTCCTGATGCTGGACCGGTTGTTCCCGCGTTCGGTGTTCTACGCGTTGCGCCAGGCCGAGTCCTGCCTGGAGCAGTTGGACCTGCGGCCGACCGCGCGGGTCGGCGCCAAGGCGGAGGCGATCCGGTTGCTCGGCAAGGCCCGCAGCGATCTGGAGTTCCTGCGTCCCGAGGAACTGCTCGACGGCCTCACCGGACGGCTCAACTCGCTGCAGAAGACCGTTCGCGACGTCGGTGAAGCCGTTGCGCTGCAATACTTCCACTCGGTGCCGTGGGTGGCGTGGACCAATGCGGAGGTTTCGCTGTGAACTGGCGGGTCAGGGTGGTTCACACCACTGGGTACCGGTACGCCGCGCCGGTGACCCAGTCCTACAACGAGGCTCGGCTCACGCCACGGAGCAACCGCTGGCAGAACCTCGTGGTGGGCAGCGTCGTGACCACGCCGGCCACCCGTTCCTACCGCTACACCGACTACTGGGGTACCGAGGTCACCGCGTTCGACCTGCACGCGCCGCACACCGAGCTGAAGATCGTCTCGTCGTCGGTGGTGGAGACCGGCGACGCCGGTGCGCCAGTCAACGGGGTCAGCTGGGCGGAGCTCCGCTCGTCCGACGTCATCGACCGGTATGCCGAGTACCTGGAGTGGACCCAGTACGTGCCGCGCGACCGTGAGTTGGCGGCGGTGGCCCGGGAGCTACGCAAGGGACGGCGACCGGTCGACGCGGTGCTCGCCGTGTCCGAGTGGGTGCACGACAAGCTCACCTACCAGCGCGGCACCACGGGCGTGCACTCGTCGGCGGTCGACGCGTGGCAGACCCGCGAGGGCGTCTGTCAGGACTACGCGCACCTCACGCTGCTGATGCTCCGGTCGATCGGCATCCCCAGCCGGTACGTGTCCGGCTACCTGCACACCAAGCCGGACGCGGGCATCGGCGAGACTGTCAGCGGCGAAAGCCACGCGTGGATCGCGGCGTGGACGGGCGGCTGGTGGGGGTTCGACCCGACCAACGACATCGAGGTCGGGCCCCGGCACATCTGGGTGGCGATCGGCCGGGACTACGGGGACGTGTCGCCGGTCAAGGGCACCTACTCGGGCGGCGCCGCGACCGCCATCGAGGTCTCGGTCGAGGTGACCCGCCTGGCCTGACTGTGGCTACGGTGGAGGCATGCCGAACTGGGCCACCGGACGGCTACACGCCGTCGTCTACGACTACGGGGTGGAGCGGGCGTGGCTCGCGCGGCCGGTCGGCGCGCTCCTGTGGGGCACCGACACGCGGGAGCTGTTCGCCACGATCCGCACCCTCGGCGCGCTGCCTCCCGGCACGGCCGTGCTCGACGTGCCGTGCGGGGGCGGGCTGGCGCTGCGAGGCTTACGCCGTGACCAGGACGTCCGGTACGTGGCGGCGGACATCTCGCCGACGATGCTCGACCGGACCCGGCAGCAGGCCCGCCGGCTCGGCCTCGACGTCGAGCTGGTGGAGGCCGACATCACGCGGCTGCCGTTCGCCGACAACGAGTTCGACCTCTGTGTGAGCTTCAACGGCCTGCACTGCCTGCCCGACCCCGCACTCGCGGTGCGTGAGCTCGCCCGCTGCCTGCGACCGGGTGGCCGTCTTGTCGGCGACACGCTGGTCCGGCAGGCGGGATGGCGGCAGGACCTCGCGCTCACGGTGTTCCGCCGCAGCGGGCTGTTCGGGCCGGGCGGCACTGCGGCCGACGTCGAGCAGTGGCTCGCCGGCGCCGGTCTGCACGTCGACCACATCGAGCGCTCCGGCGCGGTGACCCGGTTCGCGGCGACCCGTTGACGGGCCGCCGCGAACGCGGAACCTACGCGACGACCCTGCGGCGAGCCCGCACCAGACCGAGGCCGGACACCATCAGGAGCACGCCCAGCGCGATCATCGGCGGCACGGGGGATCCCGTGTCGGCGAGCTTGGTCGTGGCCGCGGCCGTGGCGGTCGGCGTGTTCGACGTCGGGTTGGCGGCTGGCGGCAGCGTGGCGCCGTCCAGCGCGATCGTGACGGTCACCGGGTCGAGTTCGGTGCCTGCCTCGTAGAAGCCGGCGAAGCCCGCCGCGCCCTCCTCGGTCAGCGTCGCGGGCAGTGCGGTGTAGGTGACCACGCCGTTCGCGACGTTCGGGGCGGCCGTGCCCAGCGTGGCGAACACGACATCGTTCAGCTCGGTGAACTCACCGGTCTCCAGGCTCTTGCCGCGCACGTCGAGCAGCAGTTCGGCGCGCCCGCCCGCGAAACGCACCTGTGGCTGGGAGATCGTCAGGTCCAGCTGTCCACTGTGGCCGGTGAAGCGCACCCCGCCGGCGAACGCGGTCGTCCCGCCAGTGCCGGTCGCGTAGTCCGACGAGGTCACCGTCTCCCAGCGGAACTCGCCGGTCACCCCGTCGAGCGTCCAGGAACCGTGCGCGATGGGGCCGCGCACGTAGGTGCGGAACGACTGCTTCAGGCCCCAGCCGAGCCGCGCGCTCGTGACGGCACCAGGCTCGACCGGTGTGGTCGGGTCCGGGTCGGTGGTCGGCGGAGCGGCCGTGAACGACAGCGCGGTGAACAACTCGTGCGCGGCGTTGACCGCGCCACCCGCCGCGTAGGTGATCACTCCACAGGTGTCGACGGCGCAGTCGGCGACACCCTCGGTCACCGCCAGCACGTCGAGACTCGTGGAGAACGTGCCGTCCTCGGCGAGTGTCACGTAGTCCGGGTTCGTGCCGGCCGGGTCCAGAACGGCCCGGGAGGCGGCCGGCAGCACCCACTTCTGGTCCAACACGGTCCGTGCGGTCGACGGCGCGCCCTCCGACGGCTTCCACGGCTGCCCGACCTTCGCGAACACCAGGTAGATCCCGGTCCGCTGGCCGGCGAGCGGTGGCCGGGTTCCCACGTTCGCGGCCGGGTCGAACCCGCTGCCGGTCACGTTCAGCGTCTCACCCGCCGGGTCGATACCGGAGGTCTTGCTCACCGTCACGGCCGGTGTCCACACCGGATCCGGCACGGTCGTCAGGCTGAACGACAGCGGGTCGAGGGCGGTGCCCGCTGGGTAGAAGCCCGCGAACGCCGGCGAACCGTCCTCGGTCAGCGTCGCGGCGACGCCCGTGCCGGTCACCGTGCCGGTCACCGTGCCGGTCGCGGCGGTCAGGTCGGTGTCGGCCAGCGTCGCGAACTCGGCGTCGTCGTAGGTGGTCAGCTGCCCGCCGGGGGACAGCGACTTGCTGACCACGTCCGCGACGAGCGTGCCGCCGGAACCGGTGAGCGCGACGCGGATGTCCTCGATGGTCACGTAGAGCAGGCCGTCGTGCCCGGTGAACTCGACCTTGCCGGTGAACGCCAGCTCCGCGGTGTCCGCGTCGGCGTCGGCGGAGCCGGTGGCCGACGGGAAGCGGAACGTGCCGTCGACGTTTCTCGTCGCGCCCTCGCTCGTGGTGATCGTGCCGTGTGCGATCGGGCCACTGATGTAGTTGCGGAACGACTGCTTCAGACCCCAGTCGAGGTGTCCGCCGGACACGGTCGCCGCTGAGGCCGCGGTGGCGGAGCCGACGAGCAGTCCGGCCGTGCCGAGCGCGACGGCCAGTGCCGTTGCGATCGGTCTCGCCTTCGTGGTTCGAGTGGACATGGTGAGCTGACCTGCTCCTTCGGGGGATAGGGGACGGACAGCTCCGTGGTGGGGTGGCGCGTCAGCCGGTACGCCTTCTGCGTGCCCGCAGCACGAGCACGACGACCGCGGCGAGCAGCACCGCGGCTCCTGCGCCGAGCCACCAGCCGGTCCGGTTAGGTTCGGCCGGCGCGGCGGTGTTCTCGACGGCCGGCGCGGTCGTGGTCGTCGTCGTTGTCGTAGTGGTGCTGGTCGTTGTCGTGGTGGTCGTGGTGGTCGGCGGCGGAGGAGGAGGCGGCGCCTCGGTCGTCGTGGTCGTGGGAGCCGGAGGCAGGCCGAACGTCAGCGGTACGCGAGCGTCCTGCGAGCGGTCTGACGTGCGGGTGTGGTCGGCACGTGTGACCGCCGAGCACTGGACCTTTGTGCAGTCCGTGCCGGTCACCGGGTCGACGGCGACCACCGACAGCGTCACCGTGAACGAGCCGTCCGGGTTGTACGGCGTGGTCAGGCCCTTGCTGTAGGCCGGTGGGTTCGACGAGATCCACTTCGACCCGGTGCCACCGCCGCTGGTGTCGGCGCCGCCGAGGCACGGCGTGGGCACCTGGCCAGGTCCGTTGTCGACACATACGGCCACGTAGATGCCCTTCGTGACGTCGAATCCCGAGCCGCTGACCGTGATCGTGTCGCCGGCCGGGTCCAGCCCGGTGCTCTTCGAGACCGTGATGTTCGGCGCCGCCGAGGCGGGGGTGGCCGTCGCGAGCAGCATCGCCGCGGCAGCCGTGAGCACGGCGACAGTTCGTCCACTTGGCACTAGAGGCCCCACCAATCATTAGGTTAGGCTCAGTTTACTTAGGGCAGCCTAGCTTTACTGGAGCATGGGTGACAATGACCGATCTTGAGGTGGGACGGCTTTCCGCACGGCTGCGCGACGCGACGAGGGAGGAGCACGAGCGGACCGAGTCGGCGCTGTTCGTGGTCGCGTTGATGGCAGGAGAGCTGGACCGCGGGGCGTACGCGGCGTTGCTCGGGCAGTCCTACCTCTTCTACTCCGTGCTCGAGGAGGCCGGTGAACGCTGGCGCGGGGACGCCGTGGTCGGGCCGTTCGTGTCCGACGCCCTGCTGCGCCGCGAAGCGCTGGAGGCCGACCTCGCGTGGCTCTTGGGGGACGGCTGGCGGAACGAGGTCGCGCCGCTTCCCGCGACCAGCCGCTACATCGACCGCCTGCGACAGGTGTGTTTCTCGTCCCGCAGCGGTTTCGTCGCACACCACTACACGCGCTACCTCGGTGACCTGTCCGGCGGGCAGATCGTCAGGAGCAAGCTGCGCACGATCTACGGGCTCACCGGCGACGGCGTGCGGTTCTACATCTTCGACCGGATCGCGAAACCCAAGGTGTTCAAGGACTCCTACCGCGCGCTGATCGACACGACGTCGTGGGCCGTGGGGGAGCAGTCCAATCTGCTCGCCGAGGCCAACGAGGCTTTTCGGCTCAACCGAGGGGTTTTCGACGACCTGGGCAAGGCGCTCGGCGTCGGGTGGACAGGGTCGTGCGACAAGTAGCGGCGCTGCTCGCCGCGGCCTTCCTGTTGGCTGGATGCGGTGGGGTGGCGACCGGCACGCGGGAGGCGCCGACCGCGCTGGCGCTGTCCGGCCCGGCGACGGCCCGGCTCACCGACACCGACGTGCATCCCGTCGTCACCGACCCGACGCCGGAGCTGCCGGTGACCGTGCGGTCCCACGACGGCGCCGAGGTGACGGTGTCCAGTGTGGACAGGATCGTCACGGTCGACCTGTACGGCACGCTCAGCGAGATCGTGTTCAGCCTCGGACTCGGCGACCGCGTGGTCGGTCGGGACTCGTCGACCGGTTTTCCCAGTGCCGCGAACGTTCCGGTGGTGACCGCCGGCGGGCACGACCTCAACGCGGAGGCCATTCTCGACCTCGATCCCACGGTGGTGCTGACCGACACGAGCATCGGGCCGCCGGAGGTGCAGCAGCAGCTACGCGAAGCCGGGATCCCCGTGGTGTTCTTCGCGCCGGAGCGGACGCTCGCCGGTGTGCCGGCGCACATCCGCGCGGTGGCGGCCGCACTGGGTGTGCCTTCCGTCGGCGAACAGCTGGTGTCCAGTGTGGACGCAGAGATCACCGCCGCCCGTGCGCTGGCGCCGGAGGGCGCGACACCGCCCCGGCTGACGTTCCTGTACGTGCGTGGCTCGGCCGGCGTGTATCTCATGTCCGGTCCGGACTCCGGCGCGGACGCGATGATCGAGGCCGTCGGCGCGGTCGACGTCGGCACGGACATCGGGCTGGACAAGCCGTTCGTGCCGATCACGAGCGAGGGTCTGCTGAACGCGCAGCCCGACGTGATCCTGGTGATGTCGGAGGGGCTCGAGTCGGTCGGCGGGATCGACGGGCTGCTGCGGATCCCCGGTGTCGGGCAGACCCCGGCCGGGCAGTCACGCCGGATCGTGGACGTCGCCGACACCGACCTGCTGAGCTTCGGCCCTCGCGTCGGCCGGACGATCACGGCGCTCGCCAAGGTCCTGTATGAAGGCTGACACCCTGGTGCGCAGGCGGGTGCGTGGCGTGCCGCTGGTCGCGGGGCTCACGGCTGTGTTGGTTGTCATGATGCTCGTCGCGGCCGGCAGCGGGCAGGTGGCGATCCCGCCCGATGAGGTGCTGGGGTCCGTTCTGCACCACCTGGGGCTCGACCTCGGCCCGCTGCCGGCACATCCGCAGGGGGAGAACGCGTTGTGGGCCGTGCGGTTCCCGCGCGTGACGCTCGCGCTGCTGGTCGGCGCGTGCCTCGGGGTCGCCGGGGCGCTGCTACAGGGGGTGTTCGGCAACCCGCTCGCCGAGCCCGCGGTGATCGGGGTGTCGTCCGGCGCGGCGGTCGGGGCGTGTTCGGCGATCGTGCTGGGTCTGTCCGTGGCAGGGAACCTGACGATCGCGGTCGCGGCGTTCCTCGGCGGGCTGGTAACCACCCTCGCCGTGTACGTGCTGGCCCGCTCGGGCGGCCGCACCGAGGTGGTCACGCTCGTGCTGACCGGAATCGCGGTCAACGCGTTCGCGTTCGGCATCATCGCGTTCCTGACCTTCGTCGCCGACCCGCAGGCACGGGAGCAGATCGTGTTCTGGCAGCTGGGCAGCCTCAACGGCGCGACATGGGAGGCGGTCGCGGCCGTGAGCCCGCTGGCGGCGGCCGGGTTGGTCCTGGCGGCGTCGGTGGCGGGTCGGCTGGACCTGCTCGCGCTCGGCGACGGCCCGGCCAGGCACCTCGGCGTGCACGTTGAGCGGCTGCGGCTGACGGTGGTTTTCGCGGTGGCGCTGCTCGTCGGCGCGGGGGTGGCGTTCACCGGCATCGTGGGGTTCGTGGGGCTGGTGGTGCCGCACGTGATCCGGATGGTGGCCGGGCCGGCGCACCGGCTCCTGCTCACGGCGAGTGGGCTCGGTGGGGCGCTGGTGGTGGTGAGCGCCGACCTGCTGGCCCGCACGGCGGTCGAGAACGCCGAGTTACCCCTCGGCATGCTGACCTCGCTGGTCGGCGGCCCGTTCTTCTTCTGGCTGCTGCGGCGCACCCGCGACCGGCAAGGAGGCTGGGCATGAGGCGGCGTACACCGCCGGTGTGGCCGTCGCCTGGTGAGCCGCTGGCGGTCATGAAGGGCGCCGGGGTGTCGCGTGGTGGTCGGGAGGTGCTGCGGGACGTCTCGCTGACGCTGTCCTCCGGGGAGGTCGTCGCGGTGGTCGGGCCCAATGGTGCCGGCAAGTCCACGCTGGTCAGCGTGCTGTCCGGGGATTTGTCGGTGGGCTCTGGCATGGTGTCGGTCGGTGGGCGGCCGGTTGGGCGGTGGCGGCCGGCCGAGCTGGCGCTGTGGCGGTCGGTGCTGCCGCAGCACACGGCGGTGGCGTTCCCGTTCACCGTCGAGCAGGTGGTGGCCATGGGCCGGGCGCCGTGGGTGGGCACGGAGCAGGCCGACGAGGACGAGAAGGCCGTGGTGGAGGCCATGGCGGAGACGGAGGTGACGGAGTTCGCGGGGCGGACCTTCAGCACGCTGTCCGGCGGTGAGCGGGCACGTGCGGCGCTCGCGCGCGTGCTGGCGCAGCGCACGCCGGTCCTGCTGCTGGACGAGCCGACGGCGGCGCTCGACCTGCGGCATCAGGACCTGGTGCTGCGAGTGGCGGTGTCGCGGGCACGGGCCGGCGCCGGCGTGCTGGCGGTGCTGCACGACCTCAACCTGGCGGCCGCCTACGCGGACCGGGTCGCGGTGGTCGCGGGTGGGCGGCTGCGTGCGTGCGGGCCACCGGCGATGGTGTTGACCAGCGAGTTGCTGACCGGGGTGTACCAGCGTGAGGTGGAGGTGCTGGCGCATCCCCGCACGGGAACTCCGCTCGTCCTGCCGGTGCGGTAAGCGCTCATGGGACGATAGGTCGTATCCGTAGACACCGCGAGGAACCCGAGTGACGACTTTCGCCGACACGACCTTCACGAAGCCTGAGCTGATCAGGAACTTCTGCATCATCGCGCACATCGATCACGGCAAGTCGACCCTTGCCGACCGGATGCTGCAGCTCACCGGCGTCGTCGAGGAGCGGGCGATGCGGGCGCAGTACCTGGACCGCATGGACATCGAGCGTGAGCGCGGCATCACGATCAAGGCGCAGAACGTGCGGCTGCCGTGGCAGGTCGACGGCCAGGACCACGTGCTGCACATGATCGACACGCCGGGCCACGTGGACTTCACCTACGAGGTGTCCCGTGCGCTGGAGGCGTGCGAGGGCGCGGTGCTGCTGGTCGACGCCGCACAGGGGATCGAGGCGCAGACCCTCGCCAACCTGTACCTCGCGATGGAGAACGACCTCACGATCATCCCGGTCCTGAACAAGATCGACCTCCCTGCGGCGGACCCGGACAAGTACGCCGGGGAGATCGCGCACATCGTCGGCTGCGAGCCGGGTGACGTGCTGCGTGTCTCGGCGAAGACCGGCATCGGCGTGCGGGAGCTGCTGGACGAGATCGTGCGGCTGGTGCCGCCGCCGGTGGGCGTCGACGACGCACCGCCACGAGCGATGATCTTCGACTCGGTGTACGACACGTACCGGGGTGTGGTCACCTACATCCGCGTCGTCGACGGCAAGATCACGCCGCGGCAGCGGATCAGGATGATGTCGACGGGCGCGACGCACGAGCTGCTCGAGGTCGGCATCATCTCCCCGGAGCCGAAGCCGAGCAGCGGTCTGGGCGTCGGCGAGGTCGGCTACCTGATCACGGGTGTGAAGGACGTCCGGCAGTCGAAGGTCGGCGACACGGTCACGGCCGAGAAGCGCGGCGCGACGGAGCCGCTGGCCGGCTACCGCGAGCCGAGGCCGATGGTCTACTCAGGACTGTATCCGGTGGACGGTTCGGACTACGCGGATCTGCGTGAGGCACTGGACAAGCTGCGCCTCAACGACGCCGCGCTGAGCTACGAGCCGGAAACGTCCGCGGCGCTGGGCTTCGGCTTCCGCTGTGGCTTCCTCGGCCTGCTGCACCTGGAGATCGTGCGCGAGCGCCTGGAGCGCGAGGCCGGCCTCGACCTGATCTCGACGGCGCCGAACGTCGTCTACCGGGTCGTGCTCGACGACGGTGGCGACGCCACGGTGACGAACCCGTCGGACTGGCCGGAGGGCAAGATCGCCGAGGTGTACGAGCCGGTGGTGAAGACCTCGATCATCGCGCCGAGCGACTACATCGGCGCGATCATGGAGCTGTGCCAGAGCAGGCGTGGACAGCTCGGCGGCATGGACTACCTGTCGAGCGACCGCGTGGAGCTGCGTTACACCATGCCGCTCGGTGAGATCATCTTCGACTTCTTCGACACCTTGAAGTCCCGCACCCGCGGCTACGCCTCCCTGGACTACGAGCCGGCCGGCGAGCAGGCCGCGGACCTCGTGAAGGTGGACATCCTCCTGCAGGGCGAACCGGTGGACGCCTTCTCGGCCATCGTCCACCGCGAGTCCGCCTACGGCTACGGCACGAGGATGGCGTCGAAGCTGCGCGAGCTGATCCCGAGGCAACAGTTCGAGGTCCCGATCCAGGCGGCGATCGGCGCAAGGGTCATCGCCCGCGAAACCGTGCGCGCCATGCGAAAGGACGTGCTGGCCAAGTGCTACGGCGGTGACATCACCCGCAAGCGCAAACTGCTGGAGAAGCAGAAGGAAGGCAAGAAGCGCATGAAGATGGTGGGCCGCGTGGAGGTCCCCCAGGAAGCCTTCGTCGCCGCCCTTTCCACCGACGAGTCCCCGGACAAGGCGAAGGGCAAGAAGTAGCGACAGCACGGAAGTCACCCAGGCCGGACGTGTGGGTGAGCAGATGGTGGATGGTGACCGTGTCGGCGACCTTGGTGGCGAAGCCGCTCAGGTGTTCGTAACGGGCCGCGCGGCATGGACGGTCGAGTACAGCTGCTCGGCGGTCGTCCTGATGGACGTGCGGATGCCCGAGATCGACGGCGTCGAGGCCGCCCGCCGGCTCTGCGTCGGCGGCTGCCCGAGCCGGATCCTGATGCTGACCACGTTCGACCTCGACGAGTACGTGTACGCCTCACTGCGGGCCGGCGCGAGCGTCAAGGACACGCTCGCCGCCGACCTGCTCTCGGCGATCCGTGTCGTCGTACGTGGCGACGCCGTGGTTGCGCCCAGCGTCACCCGTCGCCTCCTCGAGCGCTACGTCGGCACCGGACCGGACCCGACCGCACCGACCCGTCGTCTTCGCCTACGAGTCGGGCCTGGTGCGCGCCGGGTCCGGCCAGGCCCGGTCGTGATCGACCGAGGGCTACAGCCCGAAGGTCTTACATATGCCAGCGTCACCGCCAGGGACGGCAGGGTGATGCCGCGTGCGGCCTGCGCCAGCGTCGTCGGGGAGTAGTGCGCTCGCCGCGCCAACTCGCGGTATCCCAGACCGCCCGCGCGGCGCCGCAGTTCCCGTAGCTCGGCGGCGAATCTCGCCACCGGCCCCTCCGCCGGATCCACCGGATTCTCCGGACGTGCCATCCCCCACCAACCCCTATGTCATCGCTGCTCCCGAGAAACGTCTCATCAAATCTCGTTGTGCACTACTGGTTCCCGACGCCGCACAAAAAGGGATCAGTGCTGGATGCCGTGTTCCAGGTACAGCGTGCGGTTTTCGGCGTTGGCGCGGAGTGCCGCGTCCATCCGGCGGCGTAGGCGGGGGATCAGGCGGTCGAGTGCGTCCTCGGGTGGGAGGAACGCGTACGAGTCCAGTTCCGTCGCCTGTAGGCGGATCGTGGCGATCTCGGGTTCGGTGAGGACGCCGCCGTCGAAGACGAACAGGACTCGGTCGCCGTGTTCGGGGTGCGGGGCCCAGTCGACGACCAGCAGGCGGCCCGTGGCGCGGGTCAGCCCCAGTTCCTCCGTGATCTCCCTGGCACAGCCCTGCGACGGCGTCTCGCCCACTTCGATCACGCCGCCGGGGATCTCCCAGTGGTTCTTGTAGTTCGGTTCGACCAGGAGGACACGACCGGTTTCGTCGCGGATGAGGGCTCCTGCGGCACTGAGGATGGTGTTGTGCACGGCAGCCAGTGCACCATGCCGGCCAGTTGCGCCGTCAACTCTCGACTCGCAGTGGCAGGATCATCGCATCGAAATTCGGCGCGTCCGGGTAGGGCTGGAGCTTGCCGATCTTGCGCCAGCCCCACCGGGTGTACGCGTTCTGGGCGGCGTCGTTGTCCTCGCGGACGAGAAGCGTGGCCCGTTCTTCCGGCCGGCCGCCCAGTAGGTCGTCGTGTAGCGCGTGCGCGACGCCTTTGCCCTGCCATTCGGGCACGACCATGAGTTCGTTGAGCGCGAACGTGCGGCAGCCGTTCTCGTCCGTGAAGCCCTTGTCGACGGGTGTCGTCAGGCCCTGCCACCAACGTGCGTTCGCGGGAAGCGCGTAACCGAACGCCAGGCCGATGGCCGTGCCGTCGGCGAAGGCCGCGACCAACTCGAACCCTGGCGCACGCACATACCCTTCGACCCGTTCGACGAACCGCTCGGTCGAGTAGAACGTCTTGTCAATGACATCGGCATGGCTCGCCTCATAGACCGGCGCCACGACCAAGTGGAGGATTTCCTCGGCGGAGTCGGCGTCCACGTGTCGGTACGTCGTTGACATCGTCGGGCTACCTTTTTCCTCTCGGACATGCTGACGGATTCGCGAGCCAGTCGGACCTCGGGTCGGTCGTGGTGGGTTCGCGGAACCAGGTCGAGCGTCAGCATTGCGCTTCGCGCAACAATGCCGTCGTCACGCTGCCACGGCTCGAGGCGCTCCATCGTCGACCTCAAGTGGTCGGCTCCGGCACCGACGTCACCCGATTGAATGAGAGCGGCAGCGCGGTGATGTTCGATCTGGCTACCGCCTTGAAAGTTGCCGCCGGGATACACGGCAAGCGCGGAGTCTTGCGCCTTCCCCGCCTCGTTCAGGCGCCCGGCGCACGCATGCACGTGACTCACGACATGGTGCAGCCGTTGCTCTCCCCAGTTCCATTGACTCGTCGAACAGTTACTCGCAGTAGCGGGCAGGCGGGTGAACAGATCGAGAACAGTCCCCATCGCAGCTGCGGACTCATCGTGCCGGCCCAACTGTCCCAGTGCCTGGGCTTGTGCAGCGAATCCGCTGATGACTCCGACGGACGGTGATGAGCGACCCGCCGCGACCGCGTGGTCGGCCAGTTCAAGAACTCGTTCGGGCGGGCTGTTGTACAGCGACATGACGGCGTGGCGACCTCGCACCAGTGCGACCAGATTGTGATCTCCGGTCACAGCGGCGGCGTGTGCGGCGGTTCTCCACCAGCGTTGCGCGGAATGGCGCTCGCCGGCGTTGATCAGAGCGATCGCGGTCAGGGTCGCCAACTGCGACGCGCTGTGGACCAGCCGCTTTCTGATCGTGCTTCGAGACCGAGCGAAATCAGCCTGGATGTCGGCGAAATCGGCGACGATGTTGGGCAGTACCTGTAGCGCTGGCGTAGCGCCTACCTCGCGGGCGTAGTCGGCGACTGTCCGTTCCCAGTCGTCGGCGTCGCGGTCCACTGGCTCTGTACCGAGCATGCCGTCGAGGCCGCGCCGCACATCTTCGAGTCGGCCAGCCAGCGGGGACGCGGCTAGCGGGCCGAAGATTCCCAGGACGGCCCGCCGGTTCATGTCGTCCACATCTTCGTCCATGTGTTCGTCCAGGAGCAGCTCGAAGCGGCTCTTGGCGCTGTCGTCCGCGCGGTGCAAGGCCATGTCCAGGATGGCTTGGGTCTCCGGGAGCGGGAACGTCGACGCGCCGCGTTCGTCCCATTTCGACACGGTCCGTGCGGCCACGCCCAGATGGGCGGGGAACGCGCGGATGCTCATCCGCAGCGCTCGTCGCAACATTCGCGCCTCGTGGCCGCTCCAGCGGCGAACCGTGGTCACTCACACCTCCTCTCCCAGTTCACCACACGGCGCAGTTGCGCTGCGTCGTAAGTGCGACACAAGTACAGCATCGAGTCGTTTCGACGCCGGCCAGACCGGGACATTCTTTAGTCGTCCGACAGGAAAGGAAATACGGTGACAACGACGACGCAACAAAAGACCGGTCGCTCCCTGGTGTCGACGAGACTGTTCGAACGCCTGGTCATCAGGTTGATGACCGATGAGGGACTTTCCCCGACATTCGCTGCCCGAGTGATGGACCAGGCACTGGCATTCCTGGGCACTTCTGCTGTCCACCGGGGCGAGCCACTGTCGCCGAGTCGAGCGGTTGATCCTGGCTGGCACACCTTCATTCTGCACACCCGCGACTATCGCGAGTTCTGCCGACAGACGGCTGGGCGTTTCATCGATCATGTGCCGATGCGGGAACCGTTCGGTGATCCTGGTCAGTCCGAGTCGTCGTTGCGTCGTACTGTGGCCGCTATGCGGCAGGCTGGCTATCAGGTCGACGAGGTGTTGTGGTTCTCGGTCGCCGCCTGCACCGGTTGTCACGGTGGTTGCCACGACGACCCGCCGCCCAGCCCGTGATGGTTCGCCGGGCATGGACCGACTTACCCGCGGGCGTGCGCGGGGAGGTCGAACGGCATGTGGGCGTGGTTGTCGGCGAAAGTCCAGCGCCTGCCGGCCGTCATTCGGAAATCTCCACCACCCTCCGTACGTCGACTGGCCGCGTCTTCGTCAAGGGCATCACCACTGGTCACTCGGGTGTTCGGGCGCACCGGCACGAGGCGGCCGTCAATGTGAGACTGCCTGATCTCGCGCCGCGACTGCTGTGGACAGTCGAGGTCGACGGCTGGTTGCTGCTCGGGTTCGAGCACGTCGCCGGTCGGCATGCTGACCTGTCGCCAGGCTCGCCGGACCTTCCGTTGCTCACCGACGCGCTAGGCGATCTGGCTTGCCGACCGGCGGGCGAAGCGCCAGACCTGGCCACACAATGGGTGAGGCTGGCCGCATGGCGGCGGCTTCGTCACAAGCCGCCCGTCGATCTTCATCCGTGGTCACGCGCGAACCTTGACCGCTTCGTCGATTGGGAACGGCATGCTGTCGACGTCGTCGCCGGCGATCACTTGGCGCACACCGATCTGCACTCGCTCAACGTTCTTGTCGGTCAGCGGCTGCGAGTCGTCGACTGGGCGTGGTCGAGGGCGGCGGTGCCGTGGTTGGACGCCGGGTTCGTCCTGCTTCGGCTGATCGACGCCGGGCACTCGCCGACCGACGCGGAACAGTGGATGGCGAGGGTCGACGCATGGGCCGCGACATCGGACGAGGATCAAACGGCGTTCGCTGTCGCGGTGTTGGGGATCTGGGAGTTTCTGCAGCGCGATCAGCCGTTACCGCATCGTGCGCGGTTGACGGACGCGGCACGACGTTGGGTTCGGCATCGACTGGGGCAGTAGAGAAAGGAACGAGGAGTCGGTGAACGAGTACACGCTGCGCGCGGTGGGGCATGTCGAGTCGACGTTGACCGAGCGGGCCGCGGCGCCTCGGCAACCCGATGAGGGAGCGCCCGATGCCTGGCTCGTCTTCGACGATCGGTACGTCGCCGCGTTGGACGGGTTGCTTCCCGGGACGGACGTGCTGCTGCTCACCTGGCTCGACCGTGCCGACCGGGACACGCTCACCGTCCATCCGCGTGGCGACGTGAGCCGGCCGCTCGCCGGTGTGTTCGCCACCCGCGCACCCGACCGTCCGAATCCGATCGGGCTTCACCTCGTCCACATTCTCGCCGTCGCCGGTAACCGGGTGCACGTTCGCAACCTCGAAGCGCTTGACGCGACCCCGATCCTGGACGTCAAACCTCTCCTCGCCCCGGACAGCACACAGCGCTGAGGATGGTGTTCCGCACGTCGGCAGTGCACGATGTCGGCATGGGGCGGCCGTTCACCGTGGACGATCTCGAGTTCATGCCGGATGACGGCAATGTGTACGAGCTGATCGACGGTGTGCTGTTCGTCAGCCCGCAGCCGGGGCGGCGACATCAGCGGGCGTTGTGGCGGCTCGGCGAGTTGCTCGACGACGCCTGTCCCGAGGACCTGGTCGTGTTGTGGCCGCCCTATGTCGTGCGGATGTCGTGCGACACCGAGCTGCGGCCCGATCTCCAGGTGGCCTGGGAGGTGGACGTCGAGGACGAGACGGTGCTCGACGCGCCGGAGCTGGTTGTCGAGATCGTCGATCCGAGTACGACGATCAACGATCTCAACAACAAGAAGGTCGCCTACGCACGCATGGGTGTGCCGCACTACTGGGTGCTCGACCCCACCCGGCCGTCACTGCTGGCGTACCGCCTGGACGGTGGCTCCTACCAGCGGATGGCGCGGGTGTGTGCGGAGGAACCCTTCGAGACCGACGACCCGTTCCCGGTCCGGGTCGTGTTGGCCGAGCTGCTCGGCCGCCGGTCAGGCGGTCAGGAACCGCAGAGCTGACTCGTACTTGGTGCGCAGTCGCTCCTGCGTCTGCGTGTCGAGGCGGGAAAGGCGCTCCGGGGACATGTTGTCCGCGAGGTCCGCGCGTTTCACGGCCAGCGCGATCGGGTTAGCCGCCACGCGTGCCAGGTAGGCCTCCTGGTCCTCGCCCGGCTGCTTGCTGATCGCGGCCACCGCGGACAGCACCTGCTCAGGGCAGCCCGCCGCCCTCAGGTCGGCGAGCGTCACCGAGGTGTCCTCGACCACGTCGTGCAGCACCGCCGCCATGCGCTCGTGCTCGTCGCGCAGCGCGCCCATCACCCTGAGCGGATGTGCGATGTACGGCCGGCCGGACTTGTCCAGCTGGCCCTCGTGCGCACGGCGTGCGACCTGGATCGCCTCGTCCAGTGTGAAAGTCATGCTGCTCCTCGCGTGAAGACGATCTTGCCGGCGGTCTCGCCCGCGAGCATCTGTTCGAAGCCGTCCTTCGCCTCCGTCATCGGCAGTTCCGTGCCGATCGCCGGGCGCAGGCCCTTGAGGTCGCAGAACGACAGCAGGTCGGCCAGCTCGTCGCGGTTGCCCATCGTCGAGCCGATCACCCGCAGCTGCATGAAGAACAGCCGCTGCAGGTCGGCGTTCGCGTCCGGGCCGCTCGTCGAGCCGGACACGACGATCGCGCCGCCCGGCTTCAGCGAGCGCATCGAGTGCGCCCACGTCGCCTTGCCCACCGTCTCGAACACCGCGTCCACCCGCTCCGGCAGCCTCGCGCCCGTCTCGAACGCGTCGTCCGCGCCGAGTGACACCGCCAGCGCCCGCTTCTCCTCGGTCCGGCCAGTCACCCACACCCGGACGCCAGCGGCCTTGCCGAGCGCGACCAGCGCCGTCGCCACGCCGCCGGACGCGCCCTGCACGAGCATCGTCTGCCCCGGTCGCAGTCCGGAACGGCTGAACAGCATGCGGTACGCGGTGAGCCACGCCGTTCCCATGCAGGCGGCGTCCGCGAACGACAGTGACTTCGGCTTGGGCAGCACGTTCCTGGCCGGTACGACCACCGTGTCCGCGAACGTGCCCTGGTGCTTCTCCGTGAGGAGTGATCGCTTCGGGTCGAGCGTCTCGTCTCCGTACGATGTGTCGCCGATCACGCTGTGCACCACGACCTCGGTGCCGTCCGCCAGCACGCCGGCGCCGTCGCAGCCGAGGATCATCGGGAACCGGTCCGCCTTGATGCCGACCCCGCGCAAAGTCCACAGGTCGTGCATGTTCAGGCTGGCCGCGCGCACGTTGACGGCCACCCAGCCGTCCGGCACGTCCGGCTCTGGCCGGTCACCGACACGCAACGCGTCGAGCGGGCTCTCCGGGTTGGGTTCTGCGGCGTACACGGCGAACATGCACATCAAATTACCCAGTTGGGCCATCCCTCGAACCAGAGAAGTGGCGCAGGTCTACTCTCGTGTTATGGCCGACTGGTGGAACGGCGTCGAGTTGTGGGTGGCGGGTATCGCCTTCCCGTTCCAGTTCGCACTCGTCGTGCTGTTCCTCGGGCCGCTGTGTGTCGGCGTGGCGTGGGTGATCGACCGGACCGTCGACCACGCCTCGACCTGGTTCGGACCGGCACCCGGCGACGAGGAACCGATCGGCGCCGAGGCGACCGGCGTCGAGGTCGCCCAGGACGAGGAGCGGACCGAGGACCTGGTCGACTCCGTGCGTACGTAGAGTGATCACGTGGGTTCGAACAGACGCATCACGATCGCCCTGATCGCGCTCGTCCTGCTGGTGATCGTGGGCTACTACCTCACGACCTAGGCACCGCTCGCCCGCCGGCACCCCCTGCTCGGCGAGCACGCCTTCGCCGTTGGCGATCTTCGTCGTGTCTTGTGGGGGCCGAGCCCCCACACCCCCAGCCGGGGGCGAGCCCCCGGACCCCCAGCATGCTCACTGGACTTGACGGGGCACCCAGCTGGCCGGGCGCTTCTCGGCGAACGCCCGGATCCCTTCCTGCCCCTCCGCGCCTGCGAAGAACCCGGCGGACAGCTCCAGCATGTCCCCGAACTCGTCGTCGATGTCCGCGGCGCGGGCGCGGCGCAGCACCTCCTTCGTCGCGGCGAGTGCGGTTGGTCCGCCCAGGGCCAGCATGCCGGTGTAGCGGTCGACCTCGGCGTCCAGCGCCTCGGCCGGCACCGCGGCGTTGATCAGGCCGATCGCGACGGCCCGCGCGGCGTCGAAGCTCTCGCCCGTCAGGAGAAGCTCGTGCGCGGCGCGGGGGTGCAGCCGCGGCAGCACGGTGACGGAGATCACGGCCGGCACGAGCCCGAGCCGCACCTCGGTGAACGCGAACGTGGCCGTTTCCACGGCGACCGCGATGTCCGCGGCCGCGACGATGCCGACGCCACCGGCCCGCGCCGGCCCGGCGAGCTTCGCCACCACCGGCTTCGGGCTGGTCCAGATCCGGGTGAGGATCTCGGGGAACTCGTTGACCCCGGCGGTGCTGGAGTCCGCGTTGCCGGCCTCCTTGAGGTCCATGCCGGCGCAGAACACGGGCCCGGTGTGGTCGAGCACGATCACCCGCACCGCGTCGTCGCCGATGGCGGTGGCCAGGTGGTCACGCAGCTCCCGCCGCAGCTGCGCGGACAGCGCGTTCCGGTTGTGCGGCGAGTCCAGCGTGACCGTCGCGACACCGTTGTCGGTCGTGTAATGCACCAGCTCATCAGCCATGCGGCTGAGACTAGCGAGGGGCGTACCGGATGGGGACGTAGTGATACTCACCCGGCGCGCCCCACACGTACACCTGGTGCTTGACCGGCGTGGCACCGAAGTCGTAGGCCATGTAGGTGGTGCGGCTGCCGTCGGTCCAGTGCTCGAACAACCGGACGTGCTTCCCCCACGCCAGCAACGCGTCACCCGCGCGCAGCTGATCCTTGTCGATCACCCGGGCGACGTCCATCAGGTCGTGCTCCAGCCCATTGCGCGGCGTGGCGTAGCTGACCGGCAGCCCCCAGACCATCGACACGAACCCGGAACAGTCGGTGCGGTAGTACGGCTGATGGCAGCCACCCAGCACGCCCCGCCAGTCGGTCCGTGCGTAACCGTCGCCGGCCATGAAGCAGGCGTCCTGGTCATACAGCGGCGACCGCTGGAACCACTGCTCGGCCCGCACCATCATCGGCTCGCTCACCGCCGTGTACGGCGTGGCGTCCGCTCCGACCGCGATGCCGCACAGCAGCAGCACGATCGCCCCCATGGCTCTGTGCACGGCCGGAGCCTAACCTCCCGCGCGTCCGTTCCTGGCCCGTTCGAGCACCTCCTCGTCGCGTAGTGGGCTCGGTGGGTGGTGGCTCAGGCAGAACGGCGTCGCGAGGAGTTGGAAGCCGACCTGCTCGGTGGTGACGTAGAACTGTCCGACGCCGAGCCCGCCGACGTCGTCCAGCCTGGCGCCCTTCGTGCGGGCGATGTCCTGCACGGCCGCGATCTGGGTGGCGTGCTGGAGCCTGCCGACGAACTGCGTCGTCGCGTTGCCGGTGATCTGGTTGTGCAGGCCCTTCGGCGCCTGGGTGGCGAACAGCAGCCCGAGACCGTACTTGCGGGCCTGCGACGCGAGCACGATCGTGCTGTACAGGCTCGCCGTCGCCTTCTGCGCCGGGGCCAGCATCTGTGCCTCGTCCATGACCAGTAGCCCGCCGAGTGGGCGGTCGTGGGCCGGGTTGCGTTTGAACCAGGCGAAGATCTCCATCTGCAGCTGGTTGACGAAGCCCTGCCGCTGGTCCTCGGACGGCAGGCCGACGAAGCTGATCACCGAGATCCGCGCCTTCCTGCCGGGCGCCGGGGTGAGCAGGGCGGCCGGGTCGGCCGGTTCGCCCATGCCGCCGAGCAGCGGGTTGTTCACCATGGCGGCCTTCAGCGTCTGCGCCAGGCCAGCGGCGATCTTCTGGCTGCCGATCAGCTGGCTGACCCCGTCGGGCAGGTCGGCCAGCAGCTCGACGAAGCCGGGCAGGCTGCGTGCGCCGGTGCGGGCGTAGTGCCTCAACGCCTCGCGGAGCACTGCCTTGCCCCAGCTCGCCTTGTCGGTGGTGCCGTTGACCTTCGCGTGCGTGGCGAGAGTCGCGACCGCGGCCTCCACCGACTGGTCGAACTCGTCGGAGTCGTCCAGGACGCTCGAGAAGTCCGGCAGCGGCTGGAAGCTGAGCGGACGGCCAGCGGCCCGCCCCGGGGTCCACACGACGACATCGGTGTTCGCGAGGTACTCCTTGGCGAGCTGCTCGTCACCGGGGCCCCACTGTTCCGGCGGGCTGGGCCACGGGTCGCCAAGGCGGGCGAGGTCGTTGTTCGAGTCGAGCACGATCGCCGACACGCCGCGCAGGGCGCACTCCTCGACGATCCGCCGCATGAGCACCGTCTTCCCAGAACCCGACCCCGCGAAGATCACGACGTGCTTGCGCAGCGTCTCCAGGTCGAGCGGCACCGGCTCGCCACCGGCCGTGCCGAGGGGGATGGTGTTCTCGTCCCGCGGTGCTGTCTCGTCGGGCGGCTGACTCGGGGTCGTCGCGGCCGGCAGGATCTCGCTCAGCAGTGCGGACTTACTCGCCGGCTGACGTGCCACCAGCCATTCGAGCAATTCGAGGTTCCAGTCTCGCAGCATCACCTCCAACGCGCTGAAGGTCCGCAGATCATCCTCGGAGATCTTCAGGTGCTTCCCGCCACTGGCCCAGAACTCGTTGAGCTCGACCCGGGTCTTGTCGCCCCGTGACCACTCCGGTTCACGGAGGACGATCAGATGCCTGGTGGCTGAGCCGGTGCGGCCGCTGGCCGCTGCCCTGGCTTTCCGCAACCGACTCAGCGCGGCTCTCGGGTGGGTCGCCGCGATGGCTCGGAAGGCCCAGTGCTCCTCTATGTCCAGTTTCTCGTCGATCACCCGGTTCAGGCAGGCGTGCAGGACCCTGGTGTCGGACGGGATCTCCACTCCCCAATCCATGTTGTCGTTGCCGGTTTCGATGATCCACGCGCGTAGCGCGGCGGACAGGTAGCCGGGTACGACCTCGTTCTCGGTTCGGTCGTCAAGCGCTTTGCCGATCTCCGCAATGTCGCGCAGCTCGGCGAACTTGGCGTCGAACTCGACGAAGGTCTCCGGCTCGCGCACAGTCGCCGCGACCTCGGTGGCCGTCACGTCAGGCTGGTCGGGGTCGAAGGACGTCAGCTCACGAATCGTCCCCTTGAGACAAGTTTTGACGTGGACGTGGACCCGCTTGAGGATCTCCCGAGCGGTGTACTCGTCCCAGTTCTCGAACGCCACGGGGGCCACCGGCCAGGTTGGATGTGGCGGATCGAAGTTCTCCCGCTGGAAGGGCACGCTGAGCCAGGCCTCGACGAACTCCCGAGCCCGTTCCGGGTCAGAGATCCGACTGACGGTGATCGGTTCGTGGAACCGGTCCGGCACGGAGCCGATCGCCTGGTTCCGCAGCAGCTGCCAGCTGGTGGGTAGGCAGGCCACGATCGACAGGGTCCGTTTCGTCCGTTGCCGCAACATCATCAGTCCGTCGGCGACCAGGGCGACCTCTCCGTCAACCTCGGCGTTGCGGGCCGGGTTGTCGTTGGTCAGCTTGGCCTTCGCGAGGAGTGTGTCGAACTGGTCCACAGCCATCACACTGGGCCCGGTCAACGCGAGCAGCGTGGAGACCTCCTCCACCATTTTGGGCGCTGGCTTGCTGTCTCGCCGAATGCCCCACGTCTGCCTGGCGTGATCGTCCTGCGCCTCCTTGCCGGCGAGGTAGTCCTCGCCGACTGTCTGGACATCCTGGTTCCTCGCCATGCACAGGACGAGCGCACGGGCCGTGTCTCCGCACTCGCGGGCCGCCCGCGAGTTGCGGCGACGAAGCGCGGCCATGAACACCTGGAGATCCTCGCCGGTCAGCGGCTCCTCTCCGGTGATGGCTTTGGTCACGGCCTCGGGTGTCCCGGTCCACTCGCACAGCCTGCGCAGGAACAGTGCCAGCTGGGTTTCGCCGCTGTCGTCCGTGTGTGACAGTCCGGTCAGCAGTGCGTCGGCCGCGTCCGTCCAGAAGGTGTCGCCGGAGTTGAGGGTGATCAGGAAGAAGTAGCCCTTCTGTCGCTGCACCTCGCGGCGGACCCAGCCCAACAGGTGGGTCTTGCCGACCCCCTTCTGCCCCTGGAGCACCAGGCCGATGGGGCTGGGCCCTTCGCTCCAGGCCGCGTCGTTGATGCCGTTGCGGATCTCCTGTTCGGCACGTTCGTGCACGCCGTCGACGTGGTAGGGCGAGGTGCTCCAGATGTGGTCCGGTGTCTCCGACCAGTTGAAACGGAGGGCGGCGAGCGCTTCTCGCCTGGAATCACTCATGATCGCTCGACCACCAGTAGGTGGTTGTCCTCACCGCCGATCCGGATCGCGGCGGCGCGATCGGCGTCGGTCAGTGCCCTGCGGTCGGGATGCGGGGTCAGCTCGGCACGCTTTGTCTTGCTCATCTCCTTCAGCACCCGGTCCACCTCGGACCGGTCGGCGCCGTTGAGTCGCTGCCGGAGCTGCGCCAACGGGACGTAGTCGCCCTGTTTCTCGGCCAGTTGCCGGTACGCCGAGGTGATCTGCTCGTCGAGATCCGCGGGCGCCTCGGTCGCCGCCCTGAACAGCTGGGCGAGGGCCTTGTTGTCCCGTTGCAGGTAGCGGGCCAGGCCGTCGAGGACCAGGTAGAAGGCGCCGGCGACCTCCTTCGTTCCACTGAGGAGGCCGCCGGTCAGCTCCGCCTCGCACCGCTTCCAGCCGGCGTCGGTCAGCGTGTGCAGGTACGGCTTGCTCCGGCTCGCCTGGGTGCTCGTCACCAAGTGGCGTTCGTTGAGTGTCGTGCGCGTCTTGCCGTCGATGCGAAAACCGACGAGCTCGGACAGCTCGTTGTTCGAGATTTCCCGACCGGCACCCATCAGGGCGAACAGTGCCGCGATCTGCGCTTTGCTGAGTGGATCATTCATTGGGGGGAAGCCTCCGAATTTCACGGGCGTTTCTTGATGCGGCGGTTGATTTCGCTGACGAGTTCGGTAACCAGGTTGTTTACTTTCGTGGGAGCGTCGTACCGGGCGCCTGATGCGCCGGCCGTGGTGCGGCCGGCCAGTTCCTGGGTCAGCACACGCAACTGTTCGAGATCGCCATTCCGCACGGACGGGGACATGGCGTGCAGGGTCTGTTCGACGAGGAACCAGTCGTAGTTGCCCAGCATGGTTTGCCGGGTCAGCTCGAGCACGGAGATCGCGCCGGTCAGGACCCCGGAGTCCATTGACTCACTGACCACCTCGCCCCGCAACTGATGCGCCGCGTCCATGACGGCGAGGCCCGCGCCGAGTTCCAGCCGCCGGATGTTGCGCAGGAACCCCGGCATGGACGTGGGGCTCGTCGCCGCGGTGAGCACGGGGAACAGCCGCCGGTCGTCGGTCACCAGCGTGCGGCGCAGGAACCACTCGGCCTCCGCGACCTGCCAGCGGGTCACCTTCTCATCGATGACCAGGCACAGGTGCCGGGCGACGTCCCGCGTCCTGCCCAGGAAGTCGATGTCACCCGACAGGGACCGTTTCGCGCGGATGCCCAGCTTCTCCAGAGCGGTGACGAGGTCGGCGGCCACGCGTTCGGCCGACCTCGGGCAGCTCACCAGGATGTCCAGTTCGAACGCGCTGGCCTGCCCCTGCGCGGCCGCGACGTAGGCGTCCCGGTTGTCGGCGAGGAGGTCGGTGCGGTCGAACCGGTGTGCCACGATCGCGGCGACGGTCTCCAGCGCGTAGGCGATGTGGTCGGTCGACGGGGTGATCTCCTCCAGCACCGGCAGCTGCTCGCCGAAACTCCAGTACGAGACGTACGGCAGGGTGAGGTGACGCAGCATCAACGCGGGCGGCACGTGCTTGACCAGCCAGTTGCTGAACAGGGGCGTGGTCGTCTTCGTGCAGGCCTGGAACCACGTCTCCGCCCGCTTGTACTCGACGCGGCTGTCGAAACGGGACAGCACCGGCAGCACGGTGAGCTTCGGCCGGTCGTACGGCATCCGGTCGCGCGCCTCGTTGGCCCGCCGGGCCACATCCACGGCGCCACCGAGGCTCTGCTCGTTCGCGGTGAACACCAGTACCAACCGGTCCGGCAGGTGGGCGGTGCAGATGCTGGCGATGTCGGCCCACCCCGTCCTGCTGTCGATGAGGACGAAGTCGTAGTGGGTGACCCATTCCTCCCGCAGTTGTTCGAGGACGTTCGCGAAGCCGCGTTCGTACAGTTCGGCCCAGTCGATGCCCTGCACGCGTTGCGAGTAGTGGTCGTCCTGGCGGCCCGCGGCGATCAGGTCGACCACGCCGTCGCCGGAGTTCATGCGGGTGACGTACCGCGCCGTCGAACCCACAGTGCCGTCGGTGAAGTCGGCGACGACGTTCACCAGTCCGGTACTGGGCGGGTTCGCCAGCAGCGGTGCGAAGTACTCGTGCAGGCCAGGCGCCTCCAGGTCCCAGTCGACGACGAGTACGCGGTTTCCCCACCGGGCCAACAGAAGCGCGATGTTCGCCAGCGTGAAACTCCGGCCGACGCCGCCTTTGTATGAGTAGAACGTGACGATCGTGCCGTCCACGTCACCACCTCGGGAACTTGGTCGTCGGTGGGATGGGCACATCCGGGCGACGCACCGGCCAATCCGGTTGCCATGGCGGCGCGCCGTTCAACAACTGCTCGACATCGGCTGCGATCACGCGCATTCTTCGGTGGAACTCGAGCCAGTCCAGCGACTGTTGGAACATGAGCTCGGGGACGTCCAGCCCCTTCATGTCGTGCCACATCCGATCCAGCCCGTACTCGGGAAAGTTCTGGGAGTCCGAGTACAGGACCGGGAGGATCAGCCCCTGCGTCAGCTCGGGGGAGGCCAGGCCCAGCAGGCGCTCGCGCTCCGCCATCGACTCCCACTCGGCCTGGCACCACTTCGACTGGAAGTACTGCGCGGAATAAATGGACACGAGGATCTTCGAGCGGGTGAGGACCTGCTCCAGCCGGCTGGGCCAGACCGTGCCCGACTCCATTTCCTGGTCGACGAACACTGTGGGTTCGTGGCCGATCTCGTCGGTGAGACAGGCGCGTAGTTTGGGCAGGAAATGGTTGTGTACCCAGGCCGGCGAGCTGCCTTTGCGAGAATAGCTGAGAAAGACGTCGAACTCGTAATTGTTCACCGCGCCCCGTCGCCCCTCTGACCCGATCGAAGCTGCGTTGGACAGCATAAATGACGAGGTCGCGGGATTAGGGGACAAAAAGTGGACAGTATTAAAAGGAGAGGCGTTCCCCCACGTCGTTGTGGGGGAACGCCTTGTACAGGGCCCGGCTCTTACCTCATGCGATCGTGGTCGAGGTGAGCACCGGGTTCGGGCTCGGGAAGCACGACGTCGGCGCCGTGATGTCGCCGATGAACGTGGACACGACCGTCGTGAAGGTCAGGCCCGGGTTGGTGAAGCTCGTCCCGCCCAGCGTGGACGTGACAACGCCTGATGCCCCAGCCGTCAGGTGAGTGGTGATCGTCGGCAGCTCGTACGTCGAGCCACCCGCGATCGGCCCGGGGAAGCGGATCGTGATCACGCCACCGGACTGTGACGCCGTCGGGGTGCCCCCCAGGTTCGAACCACCCGCCAGGGCGATGCCCGTCAGTGTCGCGTTCGCCGGGACCGGGACCCTGAGCGTGAACGTGTTCACGTTCCTCACGGTGAAGCCGTTCGCCTCGGCCGGGACCTGGCCAGCGGCAGGGTCGACGACGATGTCGAATGCGCTGCCAGGGGCGACGGTCGCCGGCGCGGTCGCGTCGACGGTCTGGATCAGCGAGCTGGTCTGGGCGCCGAGTGGGGTGTTGGCCCGGCAGTTGTAGTTGATGTCGGTCGCCGCGAGCGCCTGAGGGGCGCCCACCACTGCCAACGTGGCCGCGGCGAGTGCGGCCGTGCCGGTTTTGAGCAGGGTGAACTTCATTGTCCTCACCTCTGGAAACCGTTGCAGGGTAAGAGATCCCGGTGCCGGGGTGATGTCGCGACCCCTCTTGTCTACCGGCGAGTAGGTATCTCAGTCAAGAGGCAATGGTTACCGAAGGTATGTGAACGGTTACCCGCCGCAGGTCAGGCGTACTGGACAGACCGGACCGTGGCGGCCTCGGTGTACCGGTCCACGACCAGCGCGGCCAGTTCCGGCGCCGGCCCCAGCGGCTCGGCGACCAGCGCGTCCGGCCCCGCGAGTGCCGCCACCTTGTCGGGCAGCCGGCCGGGCGCGATGAACCACGACGCGACCGCGATCCGCGAGGCCCCGTCGGCGCGCAGCGCGGCAACGGCCTCCGGCACGGACGGGTCGGCCATCGACGCGAACGCGGCCCGTGTCGGGAACCGATGCGCCCACGATGCCGCGACCGCCGCCACCGCGGCGTTCGCGGGTGCGTGCGACGAGCCCGCGCCGGCCAGCACCACGCCCAGCGTCGGATCGTCCAGCGCCACACCCGTCGCGGCCAGCCGGCGCAGAGCAACCGCCGAAAGGATGTTCGCTCCGCAAGCTCCGCTCGGAAATCGCTCGTCCGGGCCCAGCACCTCGGACACCGTCACCGTGAGCCGGGGGAGCCTGGCGTGTACCTCGGCCACCAGCGACGGCAGGTCGACGCGTGCGTGATAGGCGGCTCCGAGCAACAGCGGCACGATCACCGCATCTCGGTGCCCCTCCGCCGCCAGACCGGCCAGCACATCGGGCAGGCGAGGCGCGGACAGTTCCAGGAACGCGGCCCGCACGTCGAGATCGGGCCGCTGCGCACGCACCACGTCCAGCAGCGCGGCGATGGTCGCCGCCGAGCGCGGGTCACGACTGCCATGTGCGACGGCAACGAGAGGTATCACAGTGCCCCGGTCAGCCCGCGAGCACGCAGCACGGCACGCTCCAGCGGGCGGAACACCAGCAGCTCGATCCCGATACCCACGAACAGGATCAGGATGATCGCCGCCATGACCATCGACATGTCCGACAGCGACATGCCGTTGTGCAGGAACTGGCCGAGCCCCACGCCGAGCTGCGGCGACGTCGCGATCAGCTCGGCCGCCATGAGCGAACGCCACGAGAACGCCCAACCCTGCTTGAGCCCGCCGAGGAAGCCAGGCAGGGCGGCCGGCAGGAGGATGTGCCTGGCCGACGCCAACCGGCCGGCGCCCAGCACCTTCCCGACCCTGGGCAGTATCGGCGGGATCTGGTCCATACCGGACACGAGGCCGTTCGCCACCGACGGCACGGCACCGAGCAGCACCACGAAGTAGATCGACGCGTCGGTCAGCCCGAACCACAGGATCGCGGCCGGCACCCACGCGACCGACGGGAGGCTCTGCAGGCCGGACACGAAAGGCCCGATCCCGCGCCGCACCAGGCTGAAGTTCGCGATCAGCAGGCCGAGCGGGATGGCGGCGGACACCGCGATGACGAACCCGATCACCGCACGGTGCACCGACACCCACAGGAAGCTGAAGAACTCCCCGGAAAGCACCCTGCTCCAGATCTGGTCCCACACCGCGGCAGGCGAGGGCAGCTGGTACTCGGGCCAGAACGCGGCCGCCCACAGCGCCTGCCAGATCGCGACGACCGCGACGAGCACGAGGACGGGAGGCAGCACCTGGCCGAGGATCCTGCGTGCTCTGCTCCGCCCGTCCGACGCGGTAGGGGTGTCGAGCGCGTCGAGCCCGGCACCGACGGAGGCATCGTCCACGACGGTGCCCTCAGGCATGGTTGCTGATCACCTCGTGCAGTCGCGTGTTGATCTCGTCCACGACGTCCGCCTGGGCCGAGGCGTTCAGGTCGTCCACACTCCACTCCTGCACGACCCGGCCCGGCCGAGACGAGAGCAGCACGACCCGCTGCCCGAGCCGCACCGCCTCGCGAACGTCGTGGGTGACGAACAGCACCGCGGTCGCGGTGGCCCGCCAGATCCGCAGCAGCTCCGACTGCAGCACGTCCCGCGTGATCGCGTCGAGCGCGGAGAACGGCTCGTCCATGAGCAGCAGAGAGTTGGCGTCACCGTCCACAGCCGACGCGAGCGCACGAGCCAGTGCGACACGCTGCCGCATGCCACCCGACAGCTCGTGCGGCCGCTTGTCGCCGACGCCGGACAGCCGCACCAGTTCGAGCAGCTCGTCCGCGCGGGCACGCCGCTCCGCGCGGCCGACGCCGTTGAGCCGCAGCGGCAGCTCGACGTTGCGTGAGGCGGTCAGCCACGGCATCAGCGCGGCTTCCTGGAACATGACCGCGGGCCGCGAGGTGTTCAGCTCGATCTCGCCCGTCGTGGGCCGATCGAGGCTCGCCACCAGGTTCAGCACGGTCGTCTTGCCGCACCCGGACGCGCCGAGCAGGCACACGAACTCACCCGGCGCCACGTCGAGATCGACGCCGTCGAGCGCGGTGACCGCACGCCTGCCCTGTCCGAACGTCTTGCTCACGCCGGAAAGGCGCACGGCGTATTCGGTTCGCACACCGACCTCGAGCGTCGCGGTCATGTCCCGTCTCCCCTTACTTCTTGTCCAGGCCGCCGGCGTCGACTTCCGGCTTGCCCGCTTCCTTGAGCACGGCGTTCAGTTCCGTCAGGTCAGCGAACCCGGCCACGTCCGGCGCCTTCTCCGCGATGCCCGCCGTCACCTGGTCCTCGGCGAGCTGCTTGAACTCACCCGCGATCGGGTCGAACGTGAGGGTGATGTTCGACCACGCCCGCTCGATGGTCTCCGGCTTGAGTTCCTTACCGGTCAACGCCTTCAGCTGTGTGTTGACCGCGGTCTGCGCGTCGGCCTTGTTCGCGTTGGCGTAGTCGATCGAGGCGACCAGGCCCTTCAGGAAGGCCTTCACCGTCTGCGGGTGCTCCTTGAGGAACTCGGTGCGCACGATCACGACGGTGGTCGGGAACTGGCCGTCCGGCCACAGCTCCTTCTCGTCCAGGAACACCTTCGCGCCAGCCTCGAGCACGAGCCGCGACGACCACGGCTCCGGCAGCCACGCCGCCTGCACCTGACCGCCCTTGAACGCGTCGAGGGTCTGCGCGTTCTCCATGTTGGTGACCTGGACCTTGTCGGTGAGTCCCTTGCCCGCCAACCACTTCTTCAGCGCCACGTCCTGGGTGTTGCCGAGCTGCGGGGTGACGACGGTCTTGCCGACCAGGTCCTCCGGCGAGTTGACGTCCGCGCTCGTCACGAGCTGCGCGCCACCCGAGGTGACACCGGAGATCAGCCGGACCGCCTCGCCGTTCGACTTGGCGTAGGCGTTGATCGCGGGACCCGACCCGATGAAGCCGATGTCGAGCGAGCCGCCGAGCAGTGCGGACACCTCGTTGGGGCCGGCGTTGAACTCCTGCTTGGTCAGCTTGGTGCCGCCCAGTTCCTTCTCGTACAGGCCCTTTTCCAGGCCGATGAGCGCGGGAGCGTGGGTGACGTTCGGGAAGTAGCCGAGCCGCAGTTCCGTTGCCGGGCTCGTGTCCTGTGCTGCCGTGTCGGATTCGCTTGAGCCGCTGTCCGCCCGGGAGCACGCCGAGGCGAGTAATGACAACGCGACGGTCGTGGCGACGAGTAAGCGGGTACGCACGAGGTTCTCCTAAACCTTGTCCAGCAACGGAAGCGGAGCCCCGACCAACCCTGCCGCCAGGGTCGTGCCATCCGCCGGATCGATCACCAGGAAGGCGCCGGTCCGGCCGTGGCTCGTGTAGCGGTCGACGGGCAGTTGCTCCGCGAGGCGCAGCGACACCTGTCCGATCTCGTTGAGTGCCAACGCTTCCGGGTTGTCGTGCGTGGACAGCTTCTGCTCGTCGAAGCGGGTGCGCAACTCAGTGACCATTGCTTGGACGGTCTTGGCGCCGGACTTGACAAGTACCCGTGCGCCCGCGCGTAATGGCTTGTCGGCAAGCCATGCGAGGGTCGCGGGAAGCTCGTCGGTCAGCTCCGGCGGTTCGGTTGCGCTCGCGATCAGATCGCCGCGCGAGATGTCGATGTCGTCGGCCAGGATCAGCGTGACCGAGCGGCCCGCGACCGCTTCGAGCAGCTCGCCGTCCGGCGTGTCGATCCGCGTGACGGTGGTCCGCACACCCGCAGGCTGCACGACGACCTCGTCGCCGGGCCGGACCGTGCCGGCGGCGACCTGGCCAGCGTAGCCGCGGTAGTCCGGGAACTCCGGTGTGCGCGGCCGGATCACGTACTGCACGGGGAACCGGAACGGCGCCTCGTGCGGGTCCGGCTCGACCGGCACGGTCTCCAGGTGGTCAAGCAGTGTCGGGCCCGCGTACCACGGCGTGTTGGCCGAGTGCTCCACGACGTTGTCGCCGACCAGCGCCGACACCGGGATCGCGACGACCGAACCGCCTGCGTAGCCGAGTGTGGTCGCGTGGTGGGTGAACTCCTTGGCGATCACCTCGAACGTGCCCTCGTCGTAGTCCACGAGGTCGATCTTGTTGACCGCCAGCACGAGCCGGGGCACGCCGAGCAGCGCGAGGACCGCGGCGTGCCGCTTGGTCTGCTCGATCACGCCCTTGCGCGCGTCCACCAGCAGGATCGCCAGCTCGGCCGTTGACGCGCCGGTCACCGTGTTGCGGGTGTACTGCACGTGCCCCGGGGTGTCGGCGAGCACGAACGTCCGCTTGTCGGTGGCGAAGTACCGGTAGGCGACGTCGATCGTGATGCCCTGCTCGCGCTCGGCGCGCAGCCCGTCGACCAGCAGCGAGAGGTCGGGGGTGGCGAGGCCCTTGTCCACGGACGCGCGGTGCACGGCCTCGATCTGGTCCGCCAGCACCGACTTCGTGTCGTAGAGCAGCCGGCCGACCAGCGTCGACTTGCCGTCGTCCACGCTGCCCGCCGTCGCGAAGCGCAGGAGGTCGCGGCCCATCTTTAGAAGTACCCCTCTCGTTTGCGGTCCTCCATCGCCGCCTCGGAGAGCC
>NZ_DASUVO010000120.1:0-84109 GCF_036378875.1 Actinophytocola sp. | reverse complement strand
CTAGTGTCCTGAGTCATTAGTTCGTCGGTAGTTGGTAGAGTGTGGGCGTGCCGAGCCCGAAAGTCGCCCCGGTGGTGTTGTCCGACGAGGAACGTAGCGTCCTGAGTGGATGGTTACGTCGACGGAAGACGGCGCAGGCGTTGGCTGCGCGGTCGCGGATTGTGTTGCGGTGTGCCGAGGGTGGCACGATTGGGCAAGTAGCCGCGGATTTGGGTGTGTCTCGGGACATGGTGTCCAAGTGGCGGTCGCGGTTTCTGGCTCGCCGGCTGGAAGGCCTGACTGATGAGCCTCGTCCGGGTCGGCCGCGGCTGATCGGTGATGAGCAGGTTGAGCAGGTGATCACGAAGACGTTGGAGGAGACGCCGGGGCAGGACACGCACTGGTCGACCCGGTCGATGGCCTCGGCGACCGGGATGTCTCAGTCGGCGGTCTCCCGAATCTGGCGGGCTTTTGGGCTCAAACCGCATCTGGTGGAGACCTGGAAGCTCTCGACCGATCCGCAGTTCATCGAGAAGGTCCGCGACGTCGTCGGCTTATACATGGCGCCGCCGGAGAACGCGTTGGTGTTGGCGGTGGATGAGAAGTCACAGATGCAGGCGATTGACCGGACCGCGCCGATTCTACCGATCATGCCGACCACCCCGGCGCGGATGACCCACGACTACATCCGCCACGGCACCACCAGCCTGTTCGCCGCCTTCGACATCTCCAGTGGCTCGGTGATCGCCCACCACTACCGCCGCCATCGCCAGCAGGAGTTCCTGCGGTTCCTCAAGGTCATCGACACCGCGGTGCCCAAGGACCTCGACCTTCATCTGGTGTTGGACAACTACGCCACGCACAAGACCCCGAAGGTCAAGGAGTGGCTGATCCGCCACCCACGGTTCCACCTGCACTTCACCCCCACCAGCAGCTCCTGGATGAACCTGGTGGAACGCTGGTTCGCTGAGCTGACCAACCGCAAGCTCCGCCGCTCCGCCCACCGCAGCGTCACCGAACTCGAAACCGACGTCCGCACATGGATCAACGAATGGAACACCGACCCCAAACCCTTCGTCTGGACCAAAACCGCCGACGAGATCCTCGAAACCCTCGCGGCATACTGCGGCCTAATTAACGACTCGGGACACTAGGTCCAGCACCGGCGAAACCCCAGGCACGCCACGTGAAGTCCACCCCATCGGTGCGGTTTTCACCGATGGAAAGCCTCGATGACCTCCTGGACACGCAATGCGGTGGCGAAGTCGGCCAGGTTCGCCTGGCTCGTGCCGCGGATCGCGGCGGCGAACTGTGAGAGGCGCGTGTACTCCGAGCCGCGTTCGCCTGCCAAGCCAACCGGACGCCACGACCCAGCGTCCCAAATGGACAGATCGGCCCAGTCGCGGAGGCGGTAGGAGCGTCGGGTGCCCCACAACGTCCACTCGTAGACCTCCGGGCCCGCCTGGCCCGCGATCGCGGACACGTGCACCGGCACCTCGCCAGCCCGCAGCAGACCACGCGCGGCGGTCTCGCTGCCGCTGTCCGGGTAGTCGACGCTGACGTACTCCGGCCGCAGGGGGCCGAGAAGACGATCGGTCAGGTAGGCGAAGTGGGACAGCACCTCGCGCACGAAACCGCCCTGCTCGCGGCCGGCCACCCACGTCGCCGCGGACTGGAAGTCGCGGGGCCAGAGCGGGAACTGCAGGCGGATGTCGACGCCACGGACGGTGCCGGCGTCGCCGCGGCGCAGGTGTCGTTCGATTTCGAGCACGGCGAGCCGGTCGGACAGGGCGAAGTTCACCGCGTTGGCCAGGCCGGTGCGCGTGGCCGCGGCATGCATCCGCTGACCGTCGGCCAGGTCGATCGCGAGCGGCTTCTCGCAGAACACCGCCTTGCCCGAGTCCAGCGCGCGGAGGGTCAGCGCGGCGTGGGACGACGGCGGGGTGGCGAGGTAGACGGCGTCGAGGTCGGGGGCGTCGACCACCGCCGAGGCGTCCGTGCCGAATGAGACCTCGGGATGAACGGGGGCGAGACGGTCGAGCGTTCGCTGGTCGAGGTCGACCGCACGCACCAGCGTGAAGTCGGGGTGCTTCACGGCGGTGTCGAGCATCTCCATGCCCATCGCGCCCAGTCCGACGATGCCCAGCCTGATCTCCTGCATGCGGTCAGCCTCGCGCCAGCCAATCATAAGATCAAGCTACGATGTCTGCATGAAACCGTTAAGTGCGGACTTCATGGATGACCTGCGTCGCCTGCGGGTGCTCCGCGAGTTCCGGGAACGGGGCAGCATCACCGCCACGGCCAAGGCGCTGCACCTGACCACCTCGGCGGTGTCCCAGCAACTGGCCGGGCTGTCCCGTCACCTCGGTTTCCCCGTGACCCGCCCCGACGGCCGGCGGGTGGTGCTCACACCCCGCGCGGAGACGCTGCTGGCGCACGCCGACGCCGTCTTCGCCCACATCGAACGCGCCCGCCACGACCTGGACTCGTGGGACGACGTCACGCACGGCACCGTCACGATCGGCGCGTTCCCCACCGCGATCACCGGGCTGTTGCCGCGGTTCCTGGACGACCTCCGCGTGACCGCGCCCAAGCTCAGGGTCCGGTTGCGCGAGGCCGAACCGCCTGCCCTGTTCGACCAGCTCGACGCCGGCCGGCTCACGGTCGCGCTCGCGGTGAGCTTCGCCGGGTCGCCAGCCACGACCGACCCGCGGTACCACCGCGTCGACCTTGGCTCGGACGAACTGGACGCCGCGCTGCCAGCCGATCACCCACTCACGGCGCGTGACCAGCTCGAACTCACCGAACTGGCGGCCGAACCGTGGATCTCCGGCGACGGCGAGGGCTGCTGTGGCGCCATCACCGCGACGGCGTGCGCCGCTGCCGGGTTCGTCCCCGACGTCGTGCACCGCACCAACGACTGGCAGGCCGTGGCCCAGCTCGTCGCGCACGGTCACGGAGTGGCGTTGATCCCGCGCCTTGCGCAACGGGCGCTACCAGAAGGCCTGGTCATCCGGCCGATCGCCGGGCCGGCACCCCGGCGGCAGCTCTTCGCCGCGGTACCGGAAGGGTCGCAGGCGTCGCCGGTGGTCGACCTGGTGTTGGGTCAGTTACGTGCCACGTACGGCGGGAATGAACGATAGACGTGGGGCGTTGACTACCCCTAAGACGTGATCATGTGTTGGGAGGACGAGGTGGCTCTGGACCCGGAGGAACTGTTCGAGGTGGACTCCGACGTCCCGGACCTGACCGGAGCGGTGCTGTTGCACCACTTCAGCGGCTTCATGGATGCCGGTTCGGCCGGTTCGACGCTGGTCGACCACCTCCTGGAGGCGTACGAGCACCGAGTGGTCGCGCGGTTCGACGTGGACGAACTGATCGACTACCGAACGCGACGCCCCGCGATGACCTACGACACCGACCGGTGGGAGCACTACGACCGCCCCGAGCTGGTCGTGCACCTGCTGCACGACGCCATCGGCACCCCGTTCCTGCTGATGACGGGCCCTGAACCGGACCGGCGGTGGGAGGCGGTCGCGGCCGCCGTGCACGCGCTGATCGAGCGGTGGGGCGTGCGGCTCACCGTCAGCTTCCACGGCATTCCCATGGGTGTCCCGCACACCCGCAAGCTGTCGGTGATCTCCCACGCCACCAGGCCCGAGCTGGTCATGGAGAAGTCGCCGTTCAACCGGGTACAGGTGCCGGGCAACCTGTCGGCGCTGCTGGAACTGCGCCTCGGGGAGGTCGGCCAGGACGCCATGGGCTTCGCCGCGTACGTCCCGCACTACCTCGCACAGGGCGCCTACCCGACCGCCTCGGTCAACCTGCTCGAGGCCGTCACGAAGGCGACGGGCCTGGCGTTCCCCGCCGTCGCCCTGTACGAGGCGGCACGGCGGACCGACGCGGAGATCAACCGCCAGGTGTCCGAGTCGTCGGAGGTCGCGCAGGTCGTCGAGGCGCTGGAGCAGCAGTACGACTCGTTCACCCAGGCGTCGGAGAACCTGCTGATCTCCGAGGGTGAGCCCGTCCCCAGCGCGGAGGAGTTGGGTGCCGAGTTCGAACGCTTCCTCGCCGAGCAGCAACGAGACATCTGAGCCCGCCAGCCAGGTGCGCTGAAGGACGCCTTCCTCACGACCAGCGCGAGGAAGGCGTCCTTCGTCGTATCGCATGACCCGTGCACAGCCGGGCGCCCCGCATGCTAGCTTTACCCCCACCGGGTATCCCGTATCGGAGGAGGTGCTGGCGTTGGGCGGCATTGTGGTACTCCTCGCCTTGGTGACTGTCGTCGTCGGCGGGTTGTACGGGGTCGCCGCGTTGGTTCGGCTCGGTAAGGCTGCGCTAGAGGTAAGGCCATTCCTGTCCGGGCACGCGCCGGTGGAGCACGCGGTGTCCCGATATCACGTGCGCTGGTATGCCGTGACGATGCTCTTCCTGGCGTTCGACATGGAGATGGTGTTCATGTATCCGTGGACGCTCGTCGTCGCCGAGGAGGGGACTACCGCCGTGGTGGAGATGTTCGTCTTTCTCGGCATTCTCTTCGCCGGCGTGACGTACGCGTGGCGGGAGGGCGTGCTGCGGTGGACATGACGGCGTGGTTACTGCGGCTCACCCCGCCCCGCCCCCTTGTGGCGACCGGGTTGGGTGGCACGGCGGCACGACTGGCCGCCGAACGCGCCATCCGCGAACGAGGTTGGCGGCCCGCGTTGAACCCCGCCGAGGCGAACATCCTCCTCGTCGTCGGCGATGGTCTTGACGCCTATGTGGAGCGCGTGTGGCACGCGATGCCAGCGCCGCGCGTGCGGCTGGCGGTCTCGGAGGCGACCGAGGTGCCGCGGCAACTGGATCTCGCCGTTGCCGAACTCCGGGACACCGCCCGCCAACGCGCGAACGCTGTTGCCCCACAAGGCATACCCAACGAACACAGCAACCACGACCAACACGCCACGCCAGACGGCCAAAGCGGGCACACCGAACACGAGGAACACGCCAGGCACGACCAGCACCAGGAACACACCGAGCACACCGCGCCCGGGCATGACGAGCACAGTGGGCACGATTCGCACAACCAACACAGCGGGCACCAGGAACACAGCGAGCACACCGAGCACGACGGCGGGCACCAAGAGCACGGCGGGCACGACCAGCACAACGGGCACGAAGAACACGGCGGGCATGCCGAGCACGGCGGGCACCAAGAGCACAGCGGGCATGCCGAGCACGGCGGGCACCAGGAACACAGCGGGCATGCCGAGCACAGCCCGCACGACCAGCACAGTGGGCACCAGGGACACAGTGGGCACAGTCATCACATGGGTGGCATGGAGATGCCTGGTGGGGTGCCGATGGCCGATCGGGCCGAGGATCGGGACGGGCTCATGCTTGACGTGCTCCATGTGCCCCTCGGGCCGGTTCTGCCGTTGTGGCCCGCCGGGCTCATTGTCCACACGCGACTGCAGGGCGATGTCATCCAGGAGGCCACCGTCGAGGTTGTCGGCTCCCCCGGTGTGTCGTTCTGGGCGACGGAGGACCGGGGCCTGGCCCGTCGGTTGGACTCCCACTCGCGGCTGTTGGCGCTCGCCGGTTGGACCGACGCGGCTGTCGAGGCTCAGCGGTTGCGGGACGACGCGCTCGACGGCACGCTGTCGGACGCCCGGCTCCAGAAGTGGACCCGGCGGGTGTGTCGGTCACGTACGCTTCGCTGGTTGCTCGCCGGAGTCGGCACCGTCTCGGACGGTCCGTTGGCCGGGGACGCCCTGACTCGGCTCCACTCGCCACCCGCAAAAGGTCCACATGAGACCCAGTGGATCCTGGACAACCTGCCTGCCATGCTCGCCGGCACCGAACTGGCCACCGCACGTCTGGTCGTGGCCAGCCTCGATCCGGATCTCGATCTCCTGGCACACCACGGGGCACACCATGGTTGAGCAAACAGCGTGGTGGGGCGCGATCGTGCTACCGGTCGTGCTCGGGTTGTTCGCGCTCGCGGCCGCCTCGTGGGACGCCGTTGGGCGGGGTGGGGCTACGTTGCCGTTGCGGTCGGTGGCTGGGCTTCTGGTGCAGCAACGGCGTCGGACGCTCGCCGCGGACACGGTCCTGTGGCGCACGGCAGGGATCGTGTTGCTCGTCGCCGCTGTGCTTGCCGCTTCGGTTGTTCCGCTTGGACGGTGGGTGGTCGGGGATCTGTCCGTCGGCCTGGTGTGGTTCAACGCCATGGAGATCGTGGCCTGGGCAGCGGTGTGGCTCGCGGGATGGGGTGGCAACACGGCGTTCGGGCTCGTGGGCGGATACCGGTTCGTGGCACAGGGCTTGGCCTACGAGTTGCCGCACATGTTCGTGCTCACCACCGCCGCCATCGGGGCCGGGTCGCTTCGCGTCGGGGACATCGTGGCCGCCCAGCAGGACCTGTGGTTCGTGGTGTGGATGCCCGTCGCGTTCGTCGTGTATCTCGTTTCGGTGCTGGCCATGGCGTTCCTTCGGCCCTTCGACCAGGCGGTCGGCAACGACCTCGCCGGTGGGGCCGTCGCCGAGCTGTCCGGTGTGGACCGGCTGGTGTTCCTCGCCGGGCGGTGGGTGTTGCTGGTGTCCGGTGCGGCGATGGCGGTGCCGTTGTTCCTCGGTGGTGGCGACGGGCCGATTCTGCCGGACTGGCTGTGGTCACTGGTGAAGACCGCCGCCGTGCTGGCCCTGCTCGTCTGGGTCGGGCGGCGGTCGCCGACGATCCGGATGGAGCGGTTCACCGAGATCGCCTGGATGGTGCTCGTTCCGGTCACGCTGCTCCAGGCGTTGTTCGTGTCCATTGTGGTCATCTAGGGAGGTGCGCGTGGAGATCGTGTTCTGGGTGTGTGCGGTCGGCGCCGTCGCGATGGGGATCGCGGTGTTCCGGGTGGACTCGATGGCGCGGGCGACGTTCGCGCTGCTGGCGTCGTTCCTGTTCGCCGGGGTCACCGTGCTCCTGGTCGAGCTGACCTACCTTGGTGTGCTCGTCATCCTCATGATGATCATGGAGATGGTCGTCATGGCCGTGTTCATGGTGATGTACATGATGAACCCGGCCGGGCTGATGCCGATGACCATGGTGCACAACCAGAAGGGCTCGCTCGCCATCGCGGTCGGCACGTTCGCGGTGCTCGCGGCCGGGATCTACCTCGTCGACTGGCCCACGTCGCAAGCATCACGGCCGGACGAGCCGACGATGCAACTGGGCGAGGCGCTGATGGGGCCGAACATGCTCACGATGATCGTCCTGGGGCTCGCGTTGTTCGCCACGATCATCGCCACGGTCGTCCTCGCGACGAACCGCGGCCGCTACGACCGGTACGGCGACCGGCTGGAACACAGGAGCCCGCGCGATCCCGTACGGGGAGGCATCGACCGATGAGCCTACAGGACTACCTTCTGCTCGCGGCCGCGCTGTTCAGCGTCGGCCTCTACGGCGCTCTCTCGCAGCAGTCCATCGTCATGATCATGATGGGCATCGAGCTGATGGTGAACGCGGTGATCGTCGGTGCCGCCGCGTTCTGGTACTTCACGTCGCCGGACCGGCCGGACGGGCAGGTGGTCGTCGTGCTGGCGGTGACCGCCATGGCCATCGAGATGGCGGCCGGCTTCGCGGTCACCACAGCGGTGTTCCGGGCTCGCGACGTGGACACGACCGACATGGCCGCGGACCTCAAGGACTGACGCATGCTCTGGCTCCTCGTCGCGGTTCCGCTCCTGGCCGGCGGCGCTCTCCTGCTCGCGGGCCGGCGCGCCGACCGGTTCGCCGCACCCATCGGGATCATGGCCGCCGTCATCGCGCTCGGCACCTCGATCACCGTCGCGGCACGAAGACCAGCGGTGTCCGCGTCCTATTTGGATGGTGTGTCGTTCGGACTGAACGTCGACGGTCTCTCGGCCGTCATGGTGATCACGGTGTCGGTCGTGCTCGTTGCCGTGCTGGTGTTCGCCGCCGGTGAGCCCGAACTCAACGCCCGGTTCCACGGGCTCATGCTCGTGTTCGCCGGCGCGATGCTGGTCACCGTCACGGCCACGACCTTCGTCACGCTGCTGATGGCGTGGGAGGTCATGGGCGCGGCGTCCTACGCGCTCATCGGGTACTGGTGGCGGGAGTCGCGGCGGGCAAGCTCCGGCACCGTGGCGTTCCTGACCACCCGTGGCGCCGATCTGGGGCTGTACCTGGCGGCCGGTGCGGCGCTGGCGGGTGGTGCCGCGAGCCTCGGGCTGGGTGACCTGGCCAGCCTGCCGGACGGCTGGCGGGACGTGGTCGCGGCCGGTGTGGTGCTCGCAGCGCTGGGCAAGTCGGCGCAGTTCCCGTTCAGCTTCTGGCTGTCGCGGGCCATGGACGGTCCCAGCCCGGTGTCCGCCCTGCTGCACTCGGCGACCATGGTCGCGGCGGGCGGCTATCTGTTGCTGCGGCTACAACCGTTGCTGGGTGCCACACCGTGGGCGGCGGCGGTGGTCGCGTGGGGCGGCGCGCTGACCGCCCTGCTGCTTGGCGCGGTGGCGGTGGCGCAGACGGACCTCAAGCAGCTGCTCGCGGCCTCGACGTGTGCACAGGTCGGGTTCATGGTGCTCGCGGCCGGCACGGCGGGAGTGGCCGCCGGCACCGGACAGCTCGTCGCGCACGCGCTCACCAAGAGCGTGCTGTTCCTCTGCGCCGGCGCGTGGCTGACCGCTCTGGGCGCCAAGACCCTGCCGGCGCTGCGGGGTGTCGCGCGCCGCTTCCCCGTCGTGGGGATCTCGTTCACCGTCGCCGCCGTGGCGCTGGCCGGTGTGCCGCCACTGTCCATCTGGGCCACCAAGGACCACGTGCTCGCGAACGCGTGGCACGAGTCGACTCCGCTGTACCTGGTCGGGCTCGCCGCCGCGGCGTTGAGCGCGGCCTACGCGGCCAGGGCGGTGGCGCTGGTCTGGGCCCGGGAGCCGAACGAACTGCCGGGCCAGGTCACCAGATGGCATCAGGCGGCCCTTCCGCCGCTCGCCGCCGGTGCGGCACTGCTCGGGGTCCTGGCGGTTCCCACTGTCTGGCAACGGTTCGCGGAGATCGTGTCCGTGCAGGAAGGACCATCGCCCTCCTGGTGGGAGCTGCTCGTCTCTGGGGTCGTCGCGCTGGCCGTCGCGGGCGCGGTCGCCGTCTTCGTCGACAAGGTGCCAGCGCCCGCGGCGCTACGCGGTTGGCTGGGACTGGAGACGGCCGCGCGAACGCTCGTCGCCAAACCCCTGGACGCCACCGCGAACGCTCTCGCCCGGTTCGACGACCGCGTGGTCGACGGCGGTGTCCGCACCAGCGCGGCACTCGGCGCCGCGTTCGCGCGGGTGGTCGACAACCGTGTCGAATGGACGGTCGACGGGCTCGTCCGCGGACTCGCACGGATGTTCCGCGCTCTGGGGCGGCTGGCACGCCGGCCGCAGACCGGTCAGCTCCACCACTACTACGCGCAGGCGGTGGTCGCACTGGCCGTGCTCGCCGTGCTGCTGCTCATGCTCTCGAACGGACGGTGAACGTGCTCAGCATCGTGGTGTTCCTGCCGTTGGCGGTCGCGGCCGTCCTCCTGGCCGTGCCGCGGCTCGGTGACGCGGTGGTGCGCTGGACGTGGGTTGTCGCCAGCGCGGTCGAGGTCGTGCTCGCCGTCGTGCTCTGGGTCGGCTACCGCGACAACACCGCAGGCGCCGGCTACGGCTACGGCTACGAGGTGAACCGGCGGTGGATCCCCAGCGTCAGCTCGGGTTACCACATCGGCGTCGACGGCATCAGCCTGCCGCTGATCGCGCTCACCGCCGTGCTGTTCCTGGCCTGCGCGGTCTACTCGCTGCGCATGACGGACCGGATCCGCTCGTTCGCCGTGCTGTTCCTGTTCCTCGAGACCGTGTGCCTCGGCGTGTTCGTGTCGCTGGACCTGATCCTGTTCTTCGTCTTCTTCGACCTGTCCATTGTGGGCATGTACTTCGTGATCGCCGGCTGGGGGCATCGCGATCGGGTCAGGGCAGCACTGCAGTTCTTCCTCTACACGTTCCTCGGCTCGCTCGCGCTGCTGCTCGGGTTCATCGGTCTGTACCTCGCCGCCGAGCCCAACACGTTCGACATGGTCGCGCTCACCGAGCAGAACCCCTTGGCGGGCAAGGGCACCGTCGCCGCGCTGGTACTCCTCGCGATCTTCGTCGGGCTCGCCATCAAGACGCCGACCGTCCCGTTCCACACCTGGCTGCCACCCGCGCACACCGAGGCACCTGCGGCGGGTTCGGCGATCCTGGCTGGCGTGCTGCTGAAACTCGGCACATACGGGTTCGTGCGCATCGCGATGCCCATGCTGCCGGACACCTGGCGGGACTGGGCGTGGGCGATCATCGCCGTCGGCGTGGTCAGCGTGCTCTACGGCGCGCTGGTCGCCCTGGCACAGCAGAACTTCAAACGCATGATCGCCTATACATCGGTCAACCACATGGGCTACATCGTCCTGGCCGTCGGCGCCGCCGGCCTGGTGTCCACATCGGATGAACAGGCGCAGTCACTGGCGAGCACCGGCGCGGTCACGCAGATGGTCAGCCACGGGCTCATCACGGGCGCGCTGTTCCTCCTCGCCGGTGTCCTCTACGAACGCGGCGGCACCTACGATCTCGGCTCCTACGGGGGTCTTGCCGCCAGCACGCCCCGTTTCGCCGGTCTGACGGCCGTCGCCGCGTTCGCCTCGCTGGGACTGCCCGGGTTCTCCGGGTTCATCGCGGAGTTCCAGATCTTCACCGGCTCGCTGCCCGGCGCGCCCGTCGCGACCGCGCTCTCGTTCCTGGGCATCCTCGTCACCGCGGCCCTGTTCCTGCGCGCGTTCCAACGACTTTTCCTCGGCCCGCCAACGAAAACCGTGGCCGCCGACCTCACCGCCACCGAAACCGTCGCCATCGCGCCGCTGATGGTGCTCGCGGTCGTACTCGGGCTGTTCCCGCGCTTCCTGCTCGACCTCGTCGAACCCGCGGCCCACACGCTCGGCACGTTGGTCAGCCGATGAACGGGATGATGTCCCTGGAGCTGGACCGGTTGCTACCCGAGCTGTTCCTGGCCGGCGCCGCCGTGTTCCTGCTGTTGCTCGGCTCGTTCCTCCCCCGTCGCCACCAGTGGGTCGTCGGTGTGCTCGCGGCGGCCACCTGTCTGGCCGGGATCGTCGCCACCGCGGTCGACTGGTCCGGCGAGAGCATGGCGGTGTTCGCGGGCAGCTATGCCGTGGACCCCGCGACCAACGCGACCCGCGTGGTCGTGCTCGCCTCGGTGCTCCTGGTGCTGGCCATGGCGCGAGTTCGTGGCCACGCCAGGGAAACCGAGTTCGTGGTGCTCCTGCTGCTCGCCGCGCTGGGTGCGGTGCTGCTGGCGGGCACCAACGACATCCTGTTGCTCGCGGCCGCCTACCTGCTGGCCAGCGTGCCCCTGTACGCGCTGGTCGGGTTCGCCAAGGACGCGCCCGGCACCGAGGCCAGCCTCAAGTTCTACCTGCTCGGCGCCTTGCTCGGCACCACGATGCTGTTCGGCGTCATGCTCGTGTCCGGGGTGGGCCGCGGCACGGACTATCCGATGCTGCACCACGGCCTGTCGGACGCGCCGGCCATCGCGGTGGCGGTGGGCGCGGTCCTGCTGCTCGGCGGCCTGCTGTTCAAGGCCGGTGCGGTGCCCGCGCACTTCTGGGTGCCGGACGTCACCGAGGGCGCCCGCCCCGCGGTCGGCGCGATCGTCACGACGATCCCGAAGATCGGCGCCGTGGTCGCGCTGTACCGGCTCGTCGCGGTGCCGTTCGACGCCGTGGCCATGAACTGGTCGCTGCTGGTCGCCGTGATCGCCGCGGTCACGATGACGCTCGGCAACCTCGCCGCGTTCTTCCAGACCGACGTCCGCCGCCTGCTGGCCTACTCCACGATCAGCCAGGTCGGCTACCTGCTCATGGCGGTCGCGGCCGCGGGACGGGCGGAGCTGGCCCTCCCAAGCGTGGTGCTCTACCTCGCCGCCTACGCCGTCACCAACCTCGGCGCGTTCGCCGTGGTCTGCGCTCTTCCCGACGCCCGCACGCTCGACGACTACACCGGGCTGCGACGGCACCGGCCGTGGCTCGCGGTCAGCCTCGTCGTGTGCCTGCTCGGCCTCGTCGGCACCCCACCGACCGGCGTCTTCGCCGGCAAGCTCACGGTGTTCACCGCCGCGTTCGACGCCGGGCTGGGCTGGCTGGTCGTCCTCGCCGCGGTCAACACCGTGGCCAGCGTCTTCTACTACCTGCGCTGGATCGCCCCAGCCATGCGGACATCGTCGACGTTCGGACGGCCCGACCGGCCCGCCACCGTCACCGCTTACGTGGCCGCGCCGCTGTCGGTCGCCGTGGGGCTGCTCGCCGGGCCGGTACTGGCTCTGGTCGGCGGCGGGCTCCTGCTCCCATGAGCGCGGCGGCGGCCACCTCGACGGTCGACACGGCAATGGCGGCGGCCAGCGGGAAGTCGCGGTAGAGGCCGGCGAACCAGGCGACCGGAATGACCAGTGTCAGCACGGTCCCGAGGATCAGCTCCACTCGGGACTGTCCGAAACAGAGTAAGGCACTGAGGACCCCGAGGCCGGCGGCGGCCAGGACGTGGGCCAGACCGCGGACCGGAGCACCTGGCCATTCGATCATCGCGGCGGCCAGGTGTCCGGCTTCCCCGGCGAACGCGAGAAGTGCCGACAGTGACCGGACAGTGCGCCAGCGGGGACGCTCACGCCGACGCCGGGCCGCGGCGCTGCGTTGCTGGAGGCGGGCGGTGTAGGTGTTGGCGCCCCGAGGTCTGCTGCGGGTGGTCACTGGATGTCCATGTTGGCCATCATGCCGGCATCCTCGTGTTCGAGGTTGTGGCAGTGGAAGACGTACTTGCCGCGGTGCCCGGTGAACGTGACGGCCAGGCGCATCGCGCCGGTTGGCACGAACACGGTGTCCTTCCAGCCGCCGTCCTGCGGTTCGGGTGGTTTGCCGTTTCGTTGGAGGATCCGGAAATGGGCACCGTGCAGGTGGACGGGGTGGATGGGATCGGCGGTGAAGTCCCAGATCTCGGTGGACCCGAGAGTGGGGTTGGCGTCGATTCGTGTCAGGTCGAACACCGCGCCGTTGGTCATCGCGGGGCCACGGACACCTTGTGGGCCGATGAAGAAGCTGAACCGGCGGTCGGCGGTGCCTTCGGTGCGTGGCGGAGGCGGCGGCGCCTCGGTGAGGGTGTCCGGGATGCGGGCGTCGTCGCTGGCGCGGCGAGCGACGTCGAAGCGCATGACGTAGGAGTTGTCGCCGTCGCCCAGGTTGTTCTTCAGCGTGACCCGGGTGCCGGGACGGTACTGCGAGAAGTCGATGAGGATGTCGTAGCGCTCGCCCGGGGAGATGGCGAACATGTCGTAGGCCACCGGTTCCGGCAGCAGCCCGAGGTCGCTGCCGATCTGTGTGAAACCGTTGCCGCCCGGTGGTGGTGGGTCGAGCTCGAGCCGATAGGTCTGGGCGTTGGAGGCGTTGAGGAACCGCAACCGGTACAGCGCGGCGTCCACCTCGAGGAAGGGCCAGGCGACGCCGTTGACGGTGATCGTCTGGGCGACCATGCCGCTGTGGTGGTACTCCAGCTTCACCCCGGGCGTGCGCTTGCTGGGGTCCTCCCATGGGTAGAACAGCGACCCGTCCTCGTCGACCTGCCGGTCGGCGATCATCAGCGGGATGTCCCGCGCGCCGCCCGGCAGCGGCAGCGTGTCCTCGACGTCGTCCCGGATGAGATAGAAGCCGGCCAACCCCATGTACTGCTGCGGGCCGGTGAACTCCATCCGGTGGTCGTGGTACCAGAGCGTGGCCGCGGCCTGGTCGTTGGCGTAGGTGTAGAGGCGGCTACCGGTCGCGATGCCGGCCACACCGTGTTGGGCGTGTCGCGCCAGCGCCGGGTCGACCGGTCCGGTCGCCGGGGTGAGGAAGTCCACCGGGTAGCCGTCTTCTTCTGGCGGGATGACCCCGCCGTGCAGGTGCACCACGGTCGGCACGGTGAGCTCGTTGTGGTGGGTCATCATGACCGGGCGGCCGCGGCGGGCTTCGACCGTCGGTCCGGGGAAGGTGCCGTCGTAGCCCCAGATCTCGGTCTGGATGTCGGGCAGGAACTGTTGTTTGCCAACGGTTTGACGGATCTCGTAGCGGTCGACCCCACCCTCGGTGGAGGTCGGGCGCAGCACCGCCGGTATCGGCAGCGGCCGGGTGAAGGCCTGTGCGGGCGGCTTGGCCGCGGATGGCGCGGCCGCCGGACGGGCACGGCCGCTGGCGAGCACGGCGGTCGTCGCCGGCAGCACGACCCCGAGGACACCCGCCGCACCCCACCGCATCAGCGAACGGCGGTCGATCTCCGGCATCACTTGCCGCCCGAACCCATCTCACCCTCGGAGTGGTCCATCATCCCGCCGCCGGTCCCCGACAGGGACACGCTCAGCGCGGCACTCCCACCGTCGCGCTTCCATTCGAGCCACACGGTGGTGTCCTTGACCTCGTCGGGCGGCATGTCGAAGAAGAGCAGGCCGCTGACCGCGTTCCTCGGGGCGAGGCGCGGCAGGTCACCGAAGGTGTCCGCGCTCGGCGTCCAGCGTTTGTCGCCCTTCTCCGCGCGCAGCGCGAACTCCTCGGCGGCGAGGAACTGGTGGGTCTGGCTGGTCGCGTTCACGACCGTCACCTTGACCTCGACGCGGCCGTCACCTTCGTCGGGCATGCCCTGCATCTGGTTCATCGGCATGCCGGGGGCCATCCCTTTCGCCATGTCCTCCAGGTCCACCCAGCCGGCCTTGTCGATGCGCGTGTGCAGGCCGTCCAGGGTGCCTTCGTGACCAACGGAGGCCGGTGCGGTCCACGTGTCGACCAGTTGGACGATGCCGAACGTCGCGGCGGCGACCGCGACCAGAACCAGGACCACGATGCCGGCACGCGGCTTTGTTTCTGCCTTCACCATGGCGGGCATGGCTTTCAGCCTAGTTACGCCGTGATCTTTCGGGAGTAGCCAAAAATACCTAGGGAGGCTAGTACTACCGCCGTTAGTGTGCTGGGCCGACGCGTAGCATGACTCGCCATGAGGAGGTGGCATGCGGGGTCTTGGTGAGCTGGAAGCCGCCGTGATGAACGTGCTCTGGAGCACCGGCCAGCCACTGAAGGTCCGGGACGTGCTGGAGCGCCTCGACACCGGCAGGCAGCTGGCCTACACCACGGTGATGACGGTGCTGGACAACCTGAACCGCAAGCAGTGGGTGCGGCGGCAACGGATCGGCAGGGCCTTCCACTACGAGCCGGCCCTGGGTCGTGAGGAAGCCTCCGCGCGGGCGCTGCGCGACGTGCTCGACTCCTCGCAGGACCCCCACGCAGTCCTCATGCGGTTCGTCGAGACCGTGTCCGACGAGGAGACCGACCTGCTGCGCACCGCGCTACGCAGGAAGCGGGTCCGCCGCAGGTGAACGCCGCGCTGACGTTGCTCGCCGGCGCGGCCGTCGCCGGTTGGCTCGTCCCTGGCCTTCTCGCGCGGGCGGACCTGCGACGGCGCGATCCCGTGCCGCTGATCGTGGCGTGGCTGGTGTCGGGTACCGCGGTGCTGCTCGCCGCCGCCGTCGGGGTGGTGCTGTTGCTGCTGCCGAACCACGGCCCGAGCCCCTCGTTGCTCGCCGCCGCGCACAGTTGCTGGTCGGCGGTCCAGCACGGCTCACCACCCCGCGTCGAGGAGGTCGCCGGCCTGGTCGGGGTGGCGCTGCTGGTGGCACTGGTCGCGCGGCTGGTGGTGGTCTCCGCGCGTGGTTTCCGGCAGCGCGGCCGCAAACGACAGGACAACCTCGCGGTACTGCGCATGGTGGCGCGGCCGGCCACCGGGGACATCCTGTGGCTCGCGCACGACGAACCGCTGGCGTTCAGCATGACCGGCCGGCCCGGCGTCGTGGTCGCCACCGAAGGACTGACCCGGCACCTCGACCGACGTGCGGTCGCGGCCGTGCTCGCCCACGAGATGGCACACCTCACCGGCCGGCATCACCTGCTGATCGCGATCGCCGACGCGCTCCGCGCCGCGGCGCCGTTCGTGCCCCTGTGCCGCCAGGCCCCCCGAGCGATCCGCGCCTTGGCCGAGCTGGCCGCCGACGGCACCGCCGCACGGGCCTGCGGGCCCGCCGCCGTCCGCACCGCACTGCTGCGGGTGACCCGGCACGACAACCTCCCCAGCACGTCCCTCGCGATGGCCCGGGACGCCGTCGCGCTCCGTCTCGCCCGGCTGCGCCGCGGTCCCCCGCAGCGCAGCGGCCTGCGCCGGACCGTCTCGTGTGGACTAGTGGGTGTCATGGCAGCGGCGGTGCCGTTCCTGGCGGGGACCGCGTTCCTCCTCGGCATCGCGGTCCTCACCTGCCCACTCGGCGGCTGACGTCATCCGAGGCATGATCGGACGGCCGCGGCCAGGTTCGACGCCCTCGGGTCGTCGGGCCGGAAGTTCCAGAGGTTCGTGACGTAGCCGAAGCCGACGCCGGCCTCCGGGTCCGCGAAGCCGACCGAGCCGCCGGAGCCCGGGTGGCCGAACGAGGCCGGGCCGAGCATCTGGTAGGGCGGGCAGGCTCGCCAGAACCCGAGCGACATGTAGAAGGAGCGGTCAGCCGGGACGTTCAGCCCCGGCGGCAGCCCGTACATCGGCGTCGTGTCGGTCTGGACCTCCGTCGCCCTCGCGACCGTCGCCCGGTTGAGCAGCCGAATCCCGTCGACGCGGCTGACCGTGGCGGCGTACATCCTGGCGATCGACTGCGCGTCCGCGACCATGTTCGCGGCCGGGAACTCCGCCGCGCGCCAGGCACGCGTCAGGAAGTAGTCGGCCGAGGTGAAGGCGCCGCCGAGCTCGCCAGCGCGGATCGCGACGGAACCGGGGCTGTACAGGGCGTTGACCCATGCGGTGACCGTGTCCGCGTCCAGCCCGGTCACCTTGATCATCCCGGCGAGCAGCTCCTCCACGCTGAACGGCGCGGCGTTGTGGATCTTGGCGACCCGGCTCTCGTGCCGTTCGGGCAGCCCGATCCAGGCGCTGAGCCCGAGCGGACGGGCCACCTCCTCGGCGAAGAACGTGCCGAGAGACTTGCCGGTGATCCGACGCACGACCTCGCCGACCAGGAACCCGTACGTGTTGGCGTGGTAGATGTGCGCCGTGCCCGGCTGCCACAGCGGCCGCTGCGCCTCGAGTGCCCGGATGACCGGGTCCCAGGCGCACGCCTGCTCGAACGTCAGCGGTCCGTCGACGACCGGCAGACCGGCCTGGTGGGACAGCAGCCAGCGGACCGGGATCTGGTCCTTACCGTTCGCACCGAACTCCGGCCAGTACCGGACCACCGGGGCGTCCAGGTCCAGCAGGCCGCGCTGCACCAGCATGTGGGCACAGATCGCGGTGGCGCCCTTCGTCGTGGACGCGACCTGCATGATGGTGTTCTTGCGCCACGGGCGGTTCGCCTCGCGATCGGCGAGGCCGTCCCACAGGTTGACGACGGGGCGACCGCCCACGTAGACGCTGCACGCCGCGCCGACCTCGCCGGGTCCATCGAAGTTGGCGCGGAACGCGTCGGCGACCTTTCCCCAGCCGGGCTCGACACAGTCACCGCTACTCGCGGAGGCGGTGCCGCCGCTCGCGAAGCCGGCGAGCGCGCCGGCGCCGAGCACGCCCCCCAACAGGGTCCGGCGTCGAACGTGTCCGTGTTCGCCTGCCATGCGGTTTTCGTTTCCTGAGGTCATGGCGGCAACGATGACCCGCTTCCCTGACACAGCACGGTCACCGCACTGACACGGGCTCTGACACGGTGTCACCGGACACACGTGAGGTTCAGGTCGAAACCCTCGGCCGCCAACTCAGCGAGGAAGGCGGCGGGCTCGACGAGCTGCTCGATGTGGGCGACACCCGGTGGCATGCTCGGCAAACGCCGTACCAACAGGGCGGCCGTGACACCGGTGGCGCGGCTTTGCCTGGCACCGCTGAAGGATGCCGCGACGGTTCCGGAGTGGACGGTCACGGCGAACCCGTCCCCGCCGAGGTGGATCCCGCCCAGGAGCGCGAGGACGAGCTTGCGCACCGGGGGACGGCGCAGCAGGCGGGCGACAGCCGGCCTGCCCGCGGCGGCCAGGAGGGTGGTGAGGAGCCGGGAGTCCAGGCACAGGCCCGTGCTGACCGAGGTGACCCCGAGGGTGCCGGGCAGCGTGTACTGGTCGGAGAACGGGAAGCGGTGAACAGTGCGGACGCCGTACGGGGCCGGGAAGGGCATGGGCCACCGGCCGTCGAGTTGACCGAGCCCGTCCAGCGTCCAGCCGAGTGCCGCCGGGCCGTGCCGTTCACCCGAGCCGAGCAGCACGCCGATGCGGGCCTCCCGCAGTCCCGAGTGTTCGAGGCACCGCCGTGCCAGGAGGTTCGTGACGCCGGGGGCCAGACCGACGCTGAGCACCGCCCTCGCGTCTTTCCTTCTGGCCAGGTCCCCCAACTCCGCGATCCCGGCGAGCACCTCGCGGGAGGCCGACACGTCGAGATAGTCGATGCCCCGCTCCAGACAGGCACGGGCCACGTCGACGTTGTCGCGCTCGGCGCACATGAGCACGGTGTCCACGCCCGTCAACGCCCTCGCCAGGTCGGCGGGATCGGCGGCGTCCACCCGCAGGGGCGTGGCGCCGGGGATGGGCTGGGCGTGGTCCGGGTTTCGCCCCGCGACGATCACCGAGGCGGTCGGCAGGTGACGCACCAGCGCCACGGCCGCCTCCCGGCCGACCGCGCCGTACCCGCCGAGGATGAGGATCGTCGCCATCCCACCTCCACAACCTGGACAGTTATGTCCAAGTTATCACGGAGACGCGTGTGCCCGCCGACCGCGATCCTGGTCGGCGGGCACACGTTCTCTTGGCGCTACCCGGTGGGGACGCTGCTCCGGAAGCCACGCAACCGCAGGCTGTTGCCGACGACGAACACCGAGCTGAACGCCATCGCGGCGCCGGCGATCATCGGGTTCAGGAAGCCTGCCGCCGCCAGCGGCAGTGCCGCGACGTTGTAGCCGAACGCCCAGAACAGGTTGCCCTTGATCGTCCGCAGTGTCCTGCGGGACAGGCGGATGGCGTCCACCGCGGCCCGCAGGTCGCCACGGACCAGCGTCAGGTCGCTGGCCTCGATCGCGACGTCCGTGCCGGTCCCCATGGCCAGACCCAGATCGGCCTGGGCGAGCGCGGCCGCGTCGTTGACCCCGTCGCCGACCATCGCGACCACGCGGCCCTCGGACTGCAGCCGCTTGACGACGTCCACCTTGTCCTTCGGCAGGACCTCGGCGATCACCTCGTCGATGCCCACCTCGGCGGCCACTGTCCTGGCCACGGCCTCGTTGTCGCCGGTCAGCAACACCGGGGTCAGGCCGAGCCGACGCAGGCCGGCGACGGCCTCCGCCGAGGTCGGCTTGACGGTGTCGGACACCACGAGCACAGCGCGTGCCTCGCCGTCCCATCCGACGGCGACCGCGGTCCTGCCGGCGCGTTCCGCCTCGGCCTTGGCGGCCGCCAGGTCGGGCGTCAGGTGCTGCGCCCAGTCCTCGAGCAGCGCGGTCCTGCCGACGACGACCGCGTGACCTTCCACGATCCCTTGCACCCCAAGGCCTTCGATGTTCGCGAAGTCCTCGATGGCCGGGAGTTCGCCGACCTTGTCCTCGGCGCCTCGGGCGATGGCCGCCGCGATCGGGTGCTCCGACGCCTTCTCCAGCGCGCCCGCCAACCGCAGGGCCTCGTCGACCGCGACCCCGTCGGCCACGTGCACGTCCACCAGGGACATCTGACCGGTCGTGACGGTGCCGGTCTTGTCCAGCACCACCGTGTCCACGCGACGGGTCGACTCCAGCACTTCCGGGCCCTTGATCAGGATGCCGAGCTGCGCACCCCGTCCGGTACCGACCAGCAACGCCGTCGGCGTCGCCAGGCCGAGCGCGCACGGGCAGGCGATGATCAGGACAGCGACCGCCGCCGTGAACGCCGCCGCCGGGGAGCCGCCCGAGCCGAGCCAGAACGCCAGGGTCGCCACCGACAGCGCGATCACGATCGGGACGAACACGCCGGAGATCCGGTCGGCCAGCCTCTGCACCGCCGCCTTGCCGGTCTGCGCTTCCTCGACCAGCTTGGCCATCTGCGACAGCTGGGTGTCCGCGCCGACCCGCGTGGCACGCACGACCAGCCGGCCGCCCGCGTTGACCGTGGCGCCCACGACGTGGTCACCCGGGCCGATCTCGACCGGGACGGACTCGCCGGTGAGCATGCTCGCGTCGACCGCCGAGCTGCCCTCCTCGACCACACCGTCGGTCGCGATCTTCTCGCCAGGACGGACCACGAACCGGTCCCCCACCACGAGCGCCTCGACCGGGATGCGTTCCTCGCGGCCGTCACGCAGCACCGCCACGTCCTTCGCGCCCAGCTCGAGCAGAGCCCGCAACGCGGCGCCCGCCCGACGCTTGGAACGCGCCTCGAAGTAGCGGCCGGCGAGGATGAACGTGGTCACCCCGGCCGCGACCTCCAGGTAGATACTCGCGCTACCGGTCATCCGCTCGATCGTCAGCTCGAACGGGTGCGTCATGCCCGGCACGCCCGCGCCACCCCACAGCAGCGCGTACAGCGACCAGGCGAACGCGGCCAGGGTGCCCATCGAGATGAGCGTGTCCATGGTGGCCGCGCCGTGCCGCAGGTTCGCCCACGCCGCCTTGTGGAAGGGCCACGCCGCCCAGACGATCACCGGCGCGGCGAGGGTGAGGGAGATCCACTGCCAGTTGGTGAACTGGATGGCCGGGATCATGGCCAGCAGGATCACCGGCACCGCCAGCACCGTCGAGCCGATCAGCCGCTGCCGCAGCGAGCGGGTCGGGTCCTCCTCTGGCTCGTCCGTCGCGTCGGGTGTCGGCGGCTGGGGCAGCGTGGCCGTGTAGCCGGCCGCCTCTACCTGCTCGACGAGCGTGGTCGTGTCCACGTCGTCGGCGAAGGTGACCTTGGCCTTCTCGGTGGCATAGTTGACGGTCGCCGTCACGCCGTCGAGCTTGTTCAGCTTCCGTTCGATCCGGTTGGCGCACGACGCGCAGGTCATGCCACCGATGGCAAGTTCGATCTCGCGTGGCTGCTGTTCCGCCTCCCCGGAATTCAATGTGTTGGTCACGTCGCGGACAGACGGTTCTGTCTGGTCACGTACTTGTGGCTGGCTTGCGTCACGTTCCCCTGAGGTGCGGTTGCGAAGCACTCGGCCTGCCTTCGATCCTGAGGTTGGCACAGGAAATGTCATGGCTTCTCCTCCCCAGCTCAGTTGTGGCCGTGGCCGTCGTCGGCGTGACCGGTCGTCGGCGCCGGTTGTGCCGGGACGTGCCCGTCGGTGGCGAGGGTGAACTCGGCCGTGCGCACGGTGCCGCCGTGCTGGAAGTCCAGGAACAACCGGTAGGCGCCGGCCGAGGGGACCTCCGCGAAGAACGTGACGGTCGGGCCGGGCTTCGTTTCGCCGTCGCCGGGTTCGCCGTCGGGGTGCACGTGCAGGTAGGCGAGGTCGCCGACGCGCAACGCCACCAGGTGCCCGTAGGCCCCTAGGTAGGGCTGCAGATCGGTGACCGGTTGCCCGTCCTTGCTGACGGTCAGGTCCAGCTCGGCGGTCTTGCCGGGGACGAGGTCGCCCTCGAGCTTCACCTCGTAGCCGTCCACGGTCGCGACCCGCGAGGGCTGGTAGTCACTCGGCTGGTAGTCACCCGGTACGGACAGGTCGACACCGAGCGTGGTCGCCTCGCCCCCGGTGGGCGCGAAGTCGGCGAAGGCCCGATAGCTGCCGGCCCTCGGGAGCGTGAGCGGCACGGACCAGGTGCCGTCGGCGTCCATCTCCGGGTGCACGTGCTGGAAACCGGCGGTGTCCCGGCGCACCACGATCAGGTGCAGCCGCTTCTCGTGCTCGACGTCGAACCGGGTCACCGGCTTGTCGTCGGGGCCGGTGATGCGGAAGGTGAAGGTGTTGGTTCCCGTGGTCAGCGTCGTGCTGGTGGGCGCGAGGGTGTATCCGCCCCTGGACGACGCGAGGCCCGCGGGCAGGTCGGCGACCTGCTGAGTCTCCGCGACGGTGTCGCTGTGAGTGTCCCCGTGCGCGGCGCCCTCGTTCGTCGCCTCGCTCTTGATGGGACCGACAGCGCTGCCGACCGCCCAGGCGCCACCGGCGACCAGGGCGAGCGCTACACCGTAGGCGGAGAGCTTCGTTGCAGTGTTCATGGCAATCCTTGTCTCGTGGCTGTCCGCACTCAGGCGGTCAGCTGGTACCCGGCTTCTTCGACAGCCGCACGCACCTCGTCGACACCGAGCTCGGACTCGCTGCTGACGGTCACCTTCCCGGTGGGCACGTCCACGGCCACATCGGTCACGCCCGTGATGGCGCCGACCTCCTCACGCACCGAGGTAGCGCAGTGGCCGCAGGTCATACCGGTCACGGTGTAGGTCTTCTCGATCATCAGAGGACTCCTTCTCCTGTTTCAGGAACGGACAAGACGGGCGATCGCGTCGCTCGCCTCGCGAACTTTCAGGTCGGCGATCTCGCCGCCCTCGGCGACCGCCTCGGCGACACAGTGCTTGAGGTGCTCGTCGAGCAGGCCCAGCGACACCGACTGCAACGCCTTGGTGGCGGCCGAGATCTGCGTGAGCACGTCGATGCAGTACTCGTCGCTCTCGACCATCCGCTGCAAGCCGCGGATCTGGCCCTCGATCCGACGCAGACGCTTCAGGTAGTCGTCCTTGCCGGCTGTGTACCCTCGCATCTCGACCTCCTCCTTAGGGGTACCCGGTACGGGTAGAAGATATACCCCTGGGGGGTACCTCTGTCAAGCCGGGCGGATCATCTGGTGGGAAGGGCGTTGCACCGGCCGCCCGGATCGCGACATGTGTCGATGTGACGACTGAATTACGAGGTTGGCGGGCCGCTCCGCACTACGAGGTCCTGTCGGAGCGGACGATCCTGGTGTGGGCGGTCGGCGTCGTGCTGGCCGGGGTCGGCGTGGCGGTGTGGTTGCTGCTCGCCTACACCGGCGGGGACGCCGAGGCCAACCGTGTGCGGCTGGACGCGATCCGCACCGCGGGCACCATCGTGGTCGGCACCGGCGGCGCGGCCGCGCTGCTGCTCGCCGCCCGCCGGCAGCGCAGCACGGAGATCGCCCTCAAGCAGAAGGAGCGCGACCAGTTCCTGCAGGAGCGGGTCGCGCTGACCACCGAAGCCGATGCCGAGGCGCGACGGATCACCGACCTGTACACCAAGGCGGTCGAGCAGCTCGGCTCGGAGAAGGCCCCGGTCCGGTTGGGCGGGTTGTACGCCCTGGAACGCCTCGCCCAGGACCACGTCAAGCAGCGGCAGACCATCGTCAACGTGCTCTGCGCCTACCTCCGCATGCCCGACGCCCCACCCGACGACGACACGACGCTCACCGTGGAGCAGGTGCAGGAACGCGAGGTCCGCCTTACCGCACAACGCCTCCTCACCATCCACCTGCGTCCCGGCGGCTCCCGCTCCCGTCCTGTGGCCACCTTCTGGGAGGACATCGACCTCGACCTCACCGGTGCCACCCTCATCAACCTCGACCTCATCGGCTGCCGGGCCAACACGATCAGGTTCACCAACGCCCACCTCACCGGCCGAACCTCTTTCGACAAGGCCGAGTTCACCGGCGCGGCGGTGTTCCACGGCGCCCGGTTCACCGGCTTCGCCTCGTTCCGCGAGGCGCGGTTCACCGACAGCGTCTGGTTCAGCAACGCCCACTTCACCGACAGCGCCTCGTACATCAGGGCCCTGTTCACCGGCACCACCACGTTCCACGCGGCCACGTTCAGCCACGACACCTGGTTCGACGAAGCCCGGTTCACCGGCGCCACGTCGTTCTCCTCGGCGCAGTTCACCCGGGACGCCTCGTTCAAGGAAACCGGGTTCAACGAGAGCATCTTCCGCGAGGCCCGGTTCACCGGCTCTGCCACGTTCGAGGGGGCGTTGTTCACCAGCACTCCCGCGTTCAACGGGACGCAGTTCGCGGTCGCCGTACCTCCGGAGGCGGCACCGTTCTGGTCCCCGCCGGTCGTCGATGCCGGCCAGCAGGAGGGCGAAACGTCACGGACCGAGTGACACCATGTGAGACATGGGACCCCGGTTCGTCGGACGTCATCGGGAACTCGCTGTCCTGCAACGGGTGTGGGAGACGGTGCGACGCGGGGACGTTCGCGTCGTGGGGGTCTCGGGCGACGCCGGGGTGGGGAAGACCGCCCTGGTGCGCCACTTCCTCGGCACGACCGGGGCGGTCTCGGTCTGGGCCAGCGGTGACGAGGAGGAAGCGGAACTGCCGTGGGCAGTGCTGTCGCAGCTCATACCGGCTGAGGGCTCTGCCAGTCCGGTTTTCCTCGCGCACACGTTGGCCGCGTTCCTCAGGGGGACCGAGCGGGTGGTCGTGATCGACGACGCGCAGTGGGCGGATCGGTCGTCGATGGCGGCGGTGCGGCTCACGGTGCGGCGGTTGGCCGGCGAGCCCGTGATGGTCATCGTCGTCCGGCAGGGCGGCGGGCTCGACGACGGGTGGCGGCGGTTGCTCGACTCGGACCGGGGCGTCCGCCTTGACCTGGCCGGTCTGCCGCCGGCGGACCTGGTGCGGCTCGCGGTCGGCGCCGGTCACCCTGGGCTGTCGCTCGCGGGGGCCGCTCGCCTCCACGAGCACACGGGGGGCCATCCGTTGCACGTGCGGCACCTGCTCGACGAGCTGCCCATGCACTCCATCGTCTTCGGGCACGGCTCGCTGCCCGCGCCAAGGGAAATCGCGACGACCGTGCGGTCGCGACTCGCCTCGTGTCAGACGGCGACCCGGGAGCTGGTCGCCGCGGGCGCGGTGATCGGGCGGCGGTTCAGCCTGGCCCAGGCACGCCAACTGGGCGACGTCACCGCCGACGCGGTCGCCGAGGCGGTCGAGGCGCGGCTGCTTGAGGAGATCCCCGGCTCGATGGGGCAGGACCTCGCGTTCACCAGCACCCTGGTGCGCGGGTTGGTCTACCACGACCTCGACCGGACGCGGCGCCGGGACCTGCACCTGCGGGCCGCGCGCAGCGGTGGTTCCGGGGCCGTCTGGCACCGCGTCGCCGCCGCGCACGGACCGGACGCGCGGCTCGCGGACGACATCGAACAGGCGGCCCACGAGCACGTCAGGGAAGGGCGGTTGCTGCCGGCCGCCGTGCACCTGCGGCACGCGCTCGACCTCACGCCACCGGGGCCGGCCCGGCGTCGCCGCCTGCTGACCGCGGTCGAGGCGCTGCTCGTCGTCGGCGACGTCGCCACCACGGCGCGGTACCAGGGTGACCTGGCCACCGGGTCGGGGCCGTGGTCGGACTACGTGGCGGGCTACCAGCTCATGCTGACCGGCCAGATCGCCGACGCGAAGACCCTGCTCGACCGCGCGCTGGCGGCGGTCCACACGAGCGAGCCGGGTCAGCCGGACGATCTCGAGGCACGGATCGCCACCCAGTTGACGATCATCGCGGTGCTGACCCTGTCGTGGCAGGAGATGATCACCCACGGCGCCACGGCGGTGGCCACCGCACGCACCCCGTGGGTGGCGGCGCACGCGTGGCTTGCCAGAACCGTCGGGTTGGCGGTGGCCGGGCGGGGCACCGAGGCGCTGGCCGAACTGTCCGCTGTGGACGAACCGGGTGCGCCGTCTGGCATCGACGGTCTGGTGGCACGCGGCATGACCCGGTTGTGGACCGACGACCTCGACGGGGCCCACCGGGACCTGACCACGGCCGTGGCTCGGGCCATCGGCGGCGAGACCCTGCGCACCGCCCAGGCGCTCGGCTTTCTCGGTGAGGTCGAGTACCGGCGTGGCGCGCTGGACGAGGCCGTCCTGCACGCCGAGCTCGCGGTCGGTGACGCCGAGGAGAACAACCGGTTCTGGGACTACGCCATGCTGCACGCCCTGGCCAGCTATCCGTTGGCGGCACAAGGTGAATGGGAGAAGGCGGAGTCCCACGCGGCCACGGCGGCCACGTGGGCCCGCAAGGTCGGCACGCCGTCGGCGCTGTCCTACGCGGCCGCCGCCAAGGCCGGGATCGCCCAGGCACGCGGCGACGGCTCCGCTCTGCTGGCGGCGGCCGAGGAGCTGGCGTTGTACTACCCCGGCCGCGAGTCCGGCACCAGCCTGCTCGGGCCGTTACGTGCCGACGCGCTGTCCCAGCTGGGTCGCGTCGCGGAAGCCGCCAAGGCGCTGGATGCCTTCACCGCCACGCTGGTCCACCAGGATCGACTGTCCACACAGGTCGCGATCGCGCGGGTGCGGGCACGGCTCGCGCTCGCCGCCGAACGCCACGGGCAGGCACTCGACGAGTGCGTGCGGGCGCTCGGCCTTGCCCGCACGGTCGGGTTGCCGATCGAGGCCGCGCGCGCCGAACTGCTGGCCGGCGTCTGTCAGGCCGCTCTCGGCAGGCGAGCCGCGGCGGAACGGACACTGCGGTCGGTGCTCCGGCAGTTCAGGTTCCTTGGCGCGTGGGCGTATGCGGCGCAGACCCTGGCCGTGAGCGACGCCGCGGGCCTGTCGCTGGAGGCGCCGCCGGCCGCGCTCGACGACCTCACCCGCGCGGAACGGGCCGTCGTGACCCTGGTGTGCCACGGCCTGTCGAACCGGGAGATCGCGGAACGGTTGGTGTTGAGCACGAAGACCGTCGAGTTCCACCTGACCAACGTGTTCCGCAAGCTGGACGTCGCCGACCGGGGCGAGCTGCGACGCGTCCTCGCGGATTAGAACCCAGGGTGGTGGCGGGAAAACACCAGGGTCGGACTCGGGCGACACGACCACGCCCACGTTCATAGAGTGCCGGTCATGCGCCGGAACGTGAGGGCCGTGCTGGCCGCCCTTTCCCTGTCCCTGATCCTGACCGGCGGGCTGCTGTCACCCGCGCGGAGCGAAACGGCCCCGCACCGGCCGAGCAACGGCTTCGCCAGGTCCGGTCCGTGGAACACCAAGCTGCCCCGACACGTGCCGCTCGCGGAGAACTCGGCGGCGATCGTGGCGAACATCAAGCAGGACAAGGACGAGAACTTCCAGGTGTGGGCGTTCAACACGCACACCTGGTCGTCCCCGGTCTACACCGTCGGGCGGCACACGCCACGGCTGCGCTGGACCTTCTCCGACTGCCTCGATCTGCCGCACCTGGCGCCGGTGATCGCCGACACGCTGTCGTCCGTGCCGACACCGCCCGGGATGCTGGTGTCGCAGGGCACCGACAACACGGTCGCGATCTACCAGCCGTCCACCGACACCTACTGGGACTTCTGGCGCGCAGAGCAGGACAGCGAGGGAAACTGGTCCGCCTGCTGGGGCGGGAAGATCGAGCACTACTCCCGCAACCCCGGCATCTTCGACAACCCGCTCGGCGCGGCCGCCACCGGCCTCCCGTTCGGCGCGTTCCTGATCCGCATCGAGGAGCTGCGGCGGGGACGCATCGACCACGCGCTCAACATCCAGACCGTCCGCGTGCGGGCGAACTGCAACTCCTGGCCGGCGAACCGCAACGACGGCAACACCGAGGGCGCGGACTTCCCGTGCGAGGGGCAACGTTTCCGGCTCGACCCCGCCTTCGACGTGAACACCCTGCGCTCCCCCGCCGCACGCACCATCGCCAGGGCCATGCAGGAGTACGGGCTGATCATGTCCGACAAGTCCGGCTCGCTCGCCACCCAGGCCGAGGACCCGCGCCCGTACGGCGGCGTGAACCCGTACCACCTGCTGACCGACCCGACCAACGAGATCCCCGACGACGACTCCTACACCTGGCTGACGCTGGCGGACATCCCGGTGGAACGGCTGCAGGCGCTGCCCCTGGACTACGGGCGGCCTCAGAGCTGAAGCATGTCGCAGGCGAGGGTGTCCAGCTCGTAGTTCTGCTCGACCTGTTCGTAGGTCTGCCAACCCTCGCCGGCGGCGGGGTCGAGGACGTACAGGTACCAGCCGCTCTCGTCGTCGCCCTCGATCGCCGACACGACGATCCAGTGGCCGGGGATGGCCACCATGACCGGCGCGGCCTCGAGAACCTGCCACCACGCCGCGGGGGTGCGGCATAACTCGGGATGTTCGAACATGCCGAGTTCCTTCACCATCACGCGGCACTCGGCCTCGTCCTGGCCGTCGGTGCCGAACTGCGGGAACCGCTCGAGAATGGTGTCGTCGTCGTAGCACACGCTGTCGCGCCAGCCGAGCAACATGGCGGCGGCCGCGGCCCAACACGACATCGTCTGGCTCTGGGGAACATGAGCGACAAGATGACCGGGCATGACGTTCTCCTTCGCTGGGGTACTAGGGAAGTTGTCGCACGGCCCTGCACCTCGCCGACTGCCCGAAGCGCCGTCGCACGGGCGACGCCCGGCGCCCGAAAGGGCAGCACCGTGGGATAGTGACGCCGTGGCGAAGATCCATGACGTCGTGTTCGACTGCGCCCACCCGGCGTCGCTCGCCCGGTTCTGGGCAGCCGCCCTCGACGACCACCAGGTGGCCCCCTACGACGATGCCGAGCTGGCCCGCCTGCGCGGCAAGGGCATCGACGATCCGGAGGACGACCCGACGGTGGTGGTGGAAGCCGGGCCGGGAGTCCGCCCTCGGTTGTTCTTCCAGTCGGTTCCCGAGCCCAAGACCGTGAAGAACCGGGTCCACCTGGACCTGACATGCACCGACCTCGACGCGGAAGTCGAGCGTCTCGTGGCACTGGGGGCGTCGGTCGTGGCCAGGTACGACGGATGGGTCACGCTCACCGACCCCGAGGGCAACGAGTTCTGCGTCCAGCGGACCTGACGACTCTTCCGACGTTCGATCGACGTCCCGGATCTCCAGGAGTGACCATGACCGTTTCTCACGAGCGCATAGCGGTGCTGTGGAACGAACACCTGCGTCGTCCCTTCCCGCCGCGGCTACGCGGTAAGGACATCGACGGGATTGACTTCGTACTGTTGGACGCCGACATCGCGGGATGCGTTTCCGCGTGGCTCAGCCGTCAGGGAGACCTTGATCCCGACCGCCAACGAATCCTCCGCGAGTGCCTCGACGACCTGCACCGACTCCTCCTTCCTTCCCTCACCGATCAAGCTGAGCGCCACTACTACTCCGCGCTGGGCGATCTCGCCCAAGCCGTCCTCGAGACTCAGCAGGAACCGCGTTGAAGCTACGCGGACTATTCCAACTCGTCAGGCCTGTGTCCTATTTGGATCATCGGCGCGGGGCGGCTCTCGACGGACACGACAACCCACACGTGATCTTGCGCGACCCGGTGGCGCGAGCGTAGGCGACGCAGGTACGCCATCAACGAACTGGTCAGCCTCTACGGCTGGTTCGGGCCCTGCCACTGATCGTGATCGTCGGCGTCGTGCCCGTCGCGCGGTCGGCGCATTGAGAGCGCTCCCAAAACCACGTACGCTCCCGAACAGGGAGGGTGGTCCGCGATGAGCGAAAGTTCCGGTTCCCGTTGGTGGAGAAGCATCCTCGCGACGTTCGTGGCCTTCGTGATGGGAGTCGCGCTGATGACCGTGGCACCGCCGGCCGTCGCCACCCCGCGGGACGACACGTACGACGGGTCGGACCTGTGGCTACGCTACGTTCCGGTGAGCGACCCTCGCCTGCTCCGGCGGTACCGGGAGTCGACCACGGCGATCGTCGTGGAGAACGCTGATCGCGTCAAGGCGCACCGCCACACGCCGGGCCTGGGCATGGCGCCGGGGTCGACCGAGGCGTTGTCGGAGTCCACTTTGGCCGCGGCCAGGGCGGAACTGGTCCGGGGGCTGGGCGGGCTGACCGACCGTGCGGTGCCGGTGCGGGACGGCGGCGAGGTTCCGGACGGCGCGGTGGTCGTCGGCACGCGGGACAGCTCGCCCGTCGTGCGGCGGCACATCTCCGCCCGTGACCTCTCGGCCGTCGCCGACGACGGCTACCTCATCCGCACGGTCAACCGTGGTCGGCACAGCTTCACCGTGATCGCCGGCCGGACCGACATCGGCGCGCTGTACGGGACGTTCGCCTTCCTACGCCGTATGCAGACGTGGCAACCCATCGCACATCTGGACATCACCGACTCCCCCAAGGTGCGCCATCGCCACCTGAACTACTGGGAGACCGAGCGCCTCTACGCCGGCAACGACCCGGCCGGGACCGGCGGGCTGGACGGCGAGACCGGGGCGATCTTCAACTTCGCCGCCACCGGCGCCAGCGCCGGGAAGAACCTGCCGGTCATCCTCGACCGCTACCTGGTGACGGCGCGGGCGTTGGCGTCCGTGGGCATCAACGGCATCACGATCAACAACGTGAACGCCAACAACGCCTACCTCACCCCGGAGTACGTGGAGAAGGCGGCCGCGCTGGCGGATGCCCTGCGGCCCTACGGGATCAGGCTTGCCATCTCCATCAACTACACGGCACCAACGGATCCCCGGTTCGCGCCGGACACGCTGACCAACCAGCAGCTCGACCCCTACAGCGCCGAGTTCCAGGGTTGGTGGCACCGCAGGGCGGCGGGCATCCAGGCGTCCATTCCGGACTTCGTCGGCTTCACCGTGAAGGCCAACTCCGAAGGCCGGCCGGGCCCGCAGGACTTCGGCTACGACCACGGCGACGGCGCCAACGGTCTCGCGGACGCGGTGGCGCCACTGGGTATGACGATCTACTGGCGCACGTTCGTCTACAACCCGGAGGTGGACGGCGACCGGTTGAAGCGCGCCTACCTCGAGTTCGGCTACATCGACGACGAGCCGCAAGCCGACGGAACGCGCGGCCGCTTCCGGGACAACGTGTTCCTGCAGACCAAGAACGGGCCGCTGGACTTCCAGGCACGCGAACCCCTCCACCCCATGTTCGGCCGCATGGAGAACACCAACCAGGCGATCGAACTGCAGATCACCCAGGAGTACACGGGCCAGAGCCGGATGCTCTGCTACCTCGGTCCGATGTGGGAGGAGGTCCTCAAGACCGACACGTTCGCGACCGACGCGCAGGGCAGGCTGCTCGACGAGCGACGGGTCGGCGACATCGTCGACGGAACCGCGCAGGGGCACCGGGACACCGCGATCGTGGGCGTGGCCAACCTTGGCAACGCGGACAACGTGACCGGGCACCACTTCGCCCAGGCGAACCTGTTCGCGTTCGGCCGGCAGGCCTGGGACTGGACGCTGGGCTCCCGCGACATCGCGACCGACTGGACCAGGATGACCTGGAGCAACAACAAACACGTGGTGCAGACCATCGTGACGATGATGATGGGCTCCTGGGAAGCGCTGGTGAACTACCAGACACCGCTCGGCGTCGCGCACCAGTTCCGGTCCAGTGACCACTATGGACCCGACCCGGCCCAGTGGTTCATCCGCGACGACTGGAGCCCGGTGTACTACAACCGGGCGGACAGCGTCGGGTTGGGCTACGACCGCTCGCCGACCGGGAGCGACCTCGCCGCCCAGTACTTCCCCACGCTCGCGGACCGGTACGGCGACATCGACACGGTGCCGGAGAACCTGTTGATGTGGTTCCACCACGTACCGTGGGACCACCCGATGCGCAGCGGCAGAACGCTGTGGGCGGAACTGGTCAACCGCTACCAGACCGGCGTCCAGTACGTGACCTGGCTGCGGGAGACGTGGGACTCGCTCGAATCCCATGTGGACATCCGGCGCTTCGCGGAGGTCCGGGCGAAGCTCGCGCTGCACGAGGCCGACGCGGCCGGCTGGCGCGACACCAGCGTGCGGTACTGGCAGGAGTTCAGCGGCAGGGCGATCCCGGTGGACGACGGTCCGCTGTCGATCAAGATCGTGGTCGACGGGCGGACGATCGGCGGCTTCGACCTGTCCGCCGCGTCCTACCGTGTGCCCGTGGCCGGCGGCGGTTCGCCGGCGATCACGAAGGTCATCCCGGCCGATCCCGCGGCCAGGTACCAGATCGTGTCGCAAGTGGCAGGGCGTGCCGTCGTGAAGGTGGCCAAGGAGAGCCGGTTCGGGTCGATCGTGAAGAACTACGTCTTCGACTTCGTCCCCGACACGACACTGAAGAGCCTGACCGTGAACGGCAAGGAACTCACCGGGTCCCACGTGCTCCTGCCGGCGGGAGCACCGGTGGCGACGGTCGCGGCCGCCGCCACCGACCCGGCCGCCACGGTCACCGTCACGCAGGCGAGCGAGCCGAACGGCCAGGCGAGGGTGACCGTCACGAACGGCGGTGAGACAGCGGTCCACACCGTCGACTTCGACACCGCGATCACGGGAAGCGACGAGTTCGACGCAACCACGCTCGGCCCCCAGTGGCGCTGGGTGCGTCCGGACGCCGGCACGTGGCGCCTGTCCGGCGGAGCACTCGTGATCGCGGCACGGACCGGCGACCTCCAGGAGAACGTGAACACCACGCGGAACGTGGCGCTGCAGGACGTGAACGGCGACTGGACCGCGGAGTCGCGGCTCGTGTTCTCCCGTCCGCTGGCCGGCAACAACGAACAGGGCGGTGTGATCGCCTACGCCGACGACGACAACTACGTGAAGCTGGCGTGGGAGATGGCGGATGCGAGCGCTCCCATCAACAAGCGACGCCTGGTGCTCCTCCGGGAGGAGAACGGCGTGGTGACCACGACACAGGTCACCGGGGCGGAGGCGCAGCGGCTCGTCGGGGACGACGGCGCCGTGTGGCTGCGACTCACCAAGAGGGGTGACACCTACCGGGCGTACTACTCACGCGACGGCAGCGTCTACAAGTTCATGGGTGCCACCACGCTGGCCGCGGCGCCGACCGGCGCCGGGCTCGTGGCCTTCACCCGCGCCGGCACCGCCACGGACCTCGACGTCGCCGCCGACTACTTCCGAATCCAGAGCCACGGCGTCGCTATCGATTGACATTCGATAGATATCGAGCGACACTCGATGCATGATCTCAGCGCATCGGGTGGTCGTCGTGCCGCTCAGAGTCTTCCTCGTGCTGCTGTTCGGGGTCCTGCTCGTGTTCCAGTTCCTGTCGCTGCCCGGGCAGGTCCGGTACATGGCCGAGGAGTCCCCGGACCTGAGCTACGCGAGGTGGCCGATGACCGCCGCGTCGGTGTTCATGGTGCTGTGCGTCCAGGTGGTGATCGTGTGCACCTGGAAGCTGCTCACCCTGGTCCAGAAGGACCGCATCTTCACCGAGGCCGCGTTGCGATGGGTGGACACGATCGTGTGGGCCATCGCAGCGGGGTGGACGGTGCTCGTGGGTGTGTTCCTCTTCGTCGGCATCACCGCGGACGACCCCGGAGCACCAATGTTGCTGTTGCTGATGGTGATGGTCGTTGCTGTGGTGGGTCTTTTGATGGTGGTGATGCGTGCACTGCTCCGGCAGGCCACGATCCTGCGTACCGACATGGACTCGGTGATCTGATGCCGATCGTGGTGCGCATCGACGTCGAGCTGGCCAAGCGAAAGATGAGCGTCGGCGAGTTCGCCGAACGGGTCGGCCTCACGCCGGCGAACGTGGCGGTACTGAAGAACGGCCGCGCCAAGGCGGTCCGCTTCAGCACACTGGAAGCCATGTGCCGGGTGCTCGACTGCCAACCAGGCGACTTACTCGAGTGGGTCGAGGACTAAGCGGGCGTCGCACAGGCAGCCGGGCTGCCCGTGCGACGTGACCCCCCGGCCCGTCAGGGAAGCAGCACGATCTTGCCGCGGGTGTGCCGGTTCGCCAGATCCTCGTAGGCGGCGCGGACCTCGGTGAGCGGGTAGACCTTCGCGATCGGGACGTCCAGGGCACCCTTGTCGACCAGGGCGGCGAGTTCCGCGAGCACGTCGGCGGTCGCCGCGGCGGCGTTGCCCTCCGTCTTGGTGCCGTACTTCGCCGCGGCCGCCATGTCGATGATCGTGTCGATGCGGTCCGGGGCGACGCCCAGCTCGATCGCCAGGTCGACGTAACCGCCGCCGAAAAGGTCGACGAACGCGTTCACGGGGCCGCCGGCGGCCTCCCGGATTCGGTCGGCAACGCCATCGCCGTACGTGACCGGGACGACGCCGTGCTCGGCGAGCCACTCGTGGTTGGCCGGGCCGGCCAGCCCGATGACCGTGACGCCGGCGAGCTTGGCGAGCTGCACGACGATCGAACCGACCCCGCCCGCCGCTGCCGACACCACGACCGTGTCGCCCGGCGTCAGGGACACCGCCCGGACGGCCGCGTAGGCCGTCGTCCCGGCCACGTACAGTCCGCCGGCCACCTCCCAGGACACGCCGGACAGGCGTGGCGTGAGGTTCTCCGCATCGACGAGCACGAACTGGGCGTGGCTGGCGCGGTTGTCGGTGAACCCGATCACCTCGTCGCCGGCCGCGACTCCCGTCACGCCATCACCGACCTCGGCCACCACGCCGGCAAGGTCGCTGCCCTGCCCCGACGGGAACGTCGATGGCCAACGCTCCGCGAACACACCGGAACGGATGGCGATCTCCCCAGGGTTGATCCCCGCGGCCTTCACCTCGACCAGCACCTGACCACGACCGGGGACCGGCCGGGGCACGTCCACGACCTGAAGGACGTCGACATCGCCGTACCCGTCGAACCGTACTGCCTGTGGCATGACATTCCCTCTCTGTCGGATGCCACCAGGCTGGCACCGTGTCCTGCCGTCCGGCAGCGGACCGTTCACCCTAGGACCGGCGATCCTTGGCTCGGCGCCGCGCACGGCGGGATCATGGCGTCATGGACCGTCGCGAGCTGGCCGACTTCCTCCGCCGATCGCGGGAGCGGCTCCGTCCACACGAGGTCGGGCTGCCGACCGGGCCACGGCGGCGCACCCCGGGGCTGCGGCGCGAAGAGGTCACGCAGCTCGCCGGGATTTCCACCGACTACCTCATGCGCCTGGAGCAGGCGCGCGGCCCGCAACCGTCCACCCAGGTACTCACCGCGCTGGCTCGCGCACTGCGCCTGACCGAGGACGAACGCGACCATCTCCACGTGCTCGCCGGCCACCGCCCGCCCGCGGGGCGCCTGGCCGGCAACCACGTCCGGCCCGGCCTGCTGTACCTACTGGACCAGCTCACCGCCACGCCGGCACAGATCCTCACCGATCTCGGCGACCTGCTCGCGCAGAACGCTCTGGCACAGGCGCTTTTCGGCACGATCTGCTCGGTGCGCCGCCACGACTGCGGCCAGGACCACAACATCGTGTGGCGTTGGTTCAACGACCCCGCGGTGCCGGAGGCGTACCCGGCCGAGGAGCGGGACGAGCACGGCCACCGTCTCGTCGCCGACCTACGCGCGGCCGTGGCCCGGCGCGGCGACGACGCCGACGCCGCCGCGCTGGTCAAGCGGCTCTCCGCGAGCAGCGAGGAGTTCGCCGCGCTGTGGGAGCTGCACGAGGTGGCCGTGCCCCGGCACAGCCGCATGCGGGTGCTGCACCCGGCGATCGGGCCGATCGTGCTGGACTGCGAGATCCTGCTGACGCCCAGCGAGGACCAGCGGCTGTTCATCTTCACCGCGCCACCCGGCACACAGGACCTCGACCAGCTGGAGCTGCTCAGGGTCGTGGGCAGCGAGCAGTTCTGAAATCGTCTGACCCCGGTGTGTGACCAGGCATGATGGAACGCATGGGTGAACGCACACGGGCGCGGACCGCCGCCGCGCTTGGCACGTGGACCGAGCCGGCAGAGGTGTACGCGCGTGGTCGCGCACTGCGCTCGACAGTGGACTTCGACGACCACCGCGCGATGTCGCTGGCGCCCGACCGCCCGTCCGTCCTGGAGTTCATGCACGCCAGCAACGTCGGCCGGCTCGACGAGCTCATCCCGCTACGGGTCGGGCGGATGCTGGCGTCCCCGTTCGCGTTCTTCCGCGGCTCCGCCGGGCTGATGGCCGGCGACCTGGCCGCCGGTGTGTCGACCGGGCTCACCGCGCAGCTGTGCGGGGACGCGCACGCGGCCAACTTCGGTCTGTACGGCACGCCCGACGGCCAGATCGTCATGGACATCAACGACTTCGACGAGACGCTGCCGGGCCCGTGGGAGTGGGACCTCAAGCGGTTGGTGGCCTCGCTGGTGCTCGCGGGCCGCACCGGCGGCGTGTCGGACAAGGGCTGCCGCGACGCCGCCGAGGACGCCGTGCGCGCCTACCGCACGGGTGTCCGCCACCTTGCGGAGATCCCGTTCCTGGACTCGTGGTCCGCGCTGGCGGACGAGTCAGTGCTGTCGCAGGTCAAGGCCGACGACCTCGTCAACGACTTCGCCAAGGCGGCGGAGAAGTCCCGCAGGAACACCAGCGCCCGCTTCGCCACGAAATGGACGGCACACGACGGCGAACGGTGGCGGTTCATCACGAACCCGCCGACGCTCACCGCCGTACCAGACGCGACCGCCGACGCCGTGGTCTCCGCGCTGCCCTCCTATGTGGACACTCTGCGCGAGTCGCGCCGCAACCTCATCATGCGGTACGGCGTGTCGGACGTGGCCGCCCGCGTCGTCGGCACGGGCAGCGTCGGCCTACGTAACTACCTGATCCTGCTACACGGCAACGGACAAGAAGCCCTTGTGCTGCAAGCCAAGGAAGCGCGACGATCAGCGCTCGCGCCGTTCCTCGACGTGCCACCGGTGAAGCACGAAGGAAAGCGCATCGTGCACGGCGCGCGGCTGGTCCAGGTGGAGACGGACATCCTGCTCGGCTGGACGACCATCGAGGGCCGCCCGTTCATCGTGCGACAGTTCCGCAACCGCAAGGGCGAGATCGACACCACGACGCTCAAACGCGACGACCTCGACGACTACGGCCGACTCGCCGGTTCCCTCCTCGCCCGAGCACACAACCGATCGGTGGACCCCCGGCTGCTGGCCGGCTACTTCGACGGCAAGGACGGCGAGGAGGTGGACGAGGCGTTCACGAGATACGCCTTCGCCTACGCGGACCGAACAGAAGCCGACCACGCGGAACTCGCCGAGTTGGTGAAGACCGGCAAGCTACCGGCGTTGATCGAGGAAGACTAGTTCGAGGCATGGCCGATGTCCTGAAAGACGCGCTGATGTCGTTGAACCTGAATCCGCCGATGATCTTGTCGGGAGGTCGCACCTTGCGAGAGAGTTGTGGGCCTGGTCAGACACTTCGCGGGCGTCGGGCGCACAGCGCCCGACGCGCACCCGCTGGGTCCCGAAAGACGCGTTCGGGGCATCGCCGATGTCTCGAAAGACGCGCTGATGACGTTCAACGACCCGAAAGCGTCTTTCGGGACAGCGCCAGCGCGCGGAAACCGCCAGCGAAGCGGACTTCGCCCGCCGGATCCACAGAACCGCGCACGGGCAGCATGATTATCGGTGGATCTGGGTTGAACGACATGAGCGCGTCTTTCGAGGCTGAGGCGACGTGACCCCTCGGGCAGGACCGCTCAGGTCGTGACGCAGGCCTTTCCCTTGTCGTTTCCCCAGGCCTGGGGAAAGAAGCACAGCTCCCGCCCCGGTGAGGTGGCCCGTTCGATGTCGGCGAAGACCGGCACCTCACCGGGGCCGAGCGGACTTTGGAAGCCGCGCTCGATCTGGACTCCGTCGAGTTCCCAGCGCCAGCCGGTGTCGGTGACGACCGGGCACTGCAGCCGCGAGTCGCCGAAGTGCACGCCGGAACCGAACGACTCCGCCGTGACCCACAGGAGTGTGCAGTCGTCCGATGTGCCCGGCGGGTCGTCCGCGCTCGCGGGTGACGCCGAGAGTCCGGTGATCGCGACAGTCGCGCCAAGGACGAGGGCAAGGTTCTTCACAGCCAGCCTCCCCAGAGAGCCGAACCGCGTTCGGTCCGCGTCAACAGGTCACCAGACGCCGCCGCGCACTGTCAACTCTGTTGGTAACTCTTCAGTCCCACCAGCGTGGTGAACGTGATCGCGTTGGTGCCGGCCGGGGCTGGTAGACCGAACCGCTTGTCCACCAACCGGTTGAGCACGCCGCAGCCCTGCGCCCTCGGTACCGCGAACGTCTTGTCCTCGATGGTGAACCTGAGCACCCTCGGGTTGGTGGAGATCACGTCGGGCCCGCTCGTCCTGACGGGTTTGAACCTGATGGGATCCTCGTCGCTGCCGATCGTGCAGGTGTTCGGCAGCAGCGGGGAGATCACCCTGAGCTTCAGATGTTGTTCGCCCATCTGGTCGCCGACGGAGAGGAAGTCGGCGTAGCCCGCGTACTCGATCTGGATGTCCATACGGAGCAACGGGTTCCGGTCCTCGCCGCCGACCAGTCCGCCGGGCACGCGGGTCGGCTCGGCCCGCAGCGCGCCGAAGACCTGGGCGTACTGACCGTCCAGCTGACCTTCGGCGAACGTCAGGCGCATGGCACCGCTGGGCTGTTCCGCGATGGCGCCGAACTTGACGGTGCCGTTCGACATCAGCACCTCGCAGCGCCACTGCGCCGGGTCGGCGGCCTCGGGAATCGTGGGGCAGTCGGCGAAGTCGAAGGTGGGCACCGGGTCGGCGGACGCCGTCGTGGCCAGACCGATCATGGCAAGCGCCGCCAGTGCGGCCCCTCGAAGAGTTCTCATGTCCGAAGAGGATTCCCCGCCACGGCACGCCGGTGATCCGGTAAACCCCCTGGATCTACCCTGAGTTCGGGCCAGGGGTCACCGCAGGCGCGCCCTCAGTTGGGCCTCGTACAGGTTGACCGGTGTCACCCGCTCGTCCAGCGCGTCGACCACACTGGACAGTTCGCCGCCGAAGTCCTTCGGGTGGTCGGTCGGGGCGGTGGTGCCGCGCACGCCGATCATGGCGCTGCGTGGCGCGTGTTCCTCCAGGCGGATGGCGTGCGAGCGGCCGTTCGTGACGTCGATGTTCCAGTGGCAGAACCTGGCGCCCCACCGCGGTCCGGCGTCGTTCGCGCCGCCGGTGTTTCCCGTATTGTTCACGGTGATCGCGGTCCGGACGCTCTCGAACGGCAGCGCGCGGTGCGAGTCGAAGGTGCCGTCCATCGTGCCGTTGGACCACACGTTGCCCGACGTGAACCCCTCGGTGTTGATGCCGTGGTACACCGCGCCCGCCGCGAGCGGGGTGGTGGCCGGGAGGATCTCGAACCTGTCGACGAGCATGTCGTGGGACTGCACTCGGCACACGAAGGAATGGTGCCGGGCACGGCCGCCCACCCGCACGTTCGTCAGCGTGATCCCCTTCGACGTGGTCAGCCCGAAGCCGTTGTCGGCGTGCCAGAGGTCGACGTCGCGCGCCCAGCAGTTCAGCGCCGCCTGGAAGTTCGGCCCGTTGAAGCCGGGATCCGCGTTGTGCAGCGCCTGCGGGGCCTGCCGCATCTCGATGGTCAGGTCCTCGATGCCGGACTCCGTGACGACCGGCCCGAGCGTGACGAACCGCGGCCGCCACGCCGGGCGCAGGTCGATCTTGAGCGGTTGCGCCAGCACCACGGCACCCCGTTCGACCCGCGCGATCCGCACGGGGAAGCGGTAGTGGCTGAAGTTCTCGACCAGCACCCAGTCGGACAGGTCCGGCCGCAGCCGGAGCCCGGCCGTCGCCCACGGATAGGCCGCGGCGCCCGGCACGTCGCCTGCGAGGTGTGCCAGCAGGCTGCTGTCCGGCGTGTTCTCGGCCAGCAGCAACACATGCTGGCCCGCGGTGAACGCGGACGGGTCGGCCACGGGGATCCGCCGGGCGCCTCGCGGCACGGCGGCGGTGACCTCGGAGAGGTCCCTGTTGTCCATCCAGCCCTCGTTGCCGTTGAAGTCCCTGGCTTCCAACGATTCCCGAAGTTCGCGCGGGATGAACCACACCATGCCGCCGGAGAACGACCACTCGCGCCGGCCCGGCGGGCGGTAGCTGGAGGTCAGGGACTCGTCGAAGAACAACGTGGTGCGGCCACGACCGGCGCCGCGCAGGACGACGCGACTGTGGTGCATCCAGATCACCCCGGTCAGCCGGTAACGCCCTGGCGGGACCAGCACCGCCCCGCCACCAGCGGCGCCGACCGCGTCGATCGCGGCCCGGAACGCGGCCGTCGAGTCGGTCACCCCGTCCCCGACGGCACCGAACCGGGTCACGGTCGCGCGCACCGGCGGTCGCGGCAACCGGTGCTCGCCCCGCCGGTAGCCGGCGTAGGAGACGTTAGGGATCAACGGATGTGTGTCGGGTGCGGCCAGATACTCCCGCCACATCCGATGTACTGTCCGCCGATCAGCAACGGCGGTTTCGGCGCCGAGCAGATATCCGGTGGCCGCTACCGTAGTCGCGGCACGCAGGAAGTCACGCCGATCCATCGACACCTCCGAGACATCGGATGTATCAGTCAGCGTAAGGCCTCGGGCGACAAGAGGCAAAGATCTCACTTGGCGACGCTGTGGGTGCCGTGACAGGCTTTGCTCCACTGTGTACTCCTGGGGGCGTCGATGAGTTCCGCACGAAGACTTGCTGTTGTCCTGACCACGGTCGCGGTCGCCATCGGATGGCTGCCGGCCGCCGGAGCCGCCGCGGCCGCCGAGTTACCCGGCGCCCGCTACACGGCACTCGCCACACCGACCCGGATCGTGGACACGCGCACCGACACCGGTGGGCACCCCAAGCCACTCGGGGCGGGCGAGACCATGACCGTCGCGGTGCCCGGCGTGCCGGCCGACGCGACCGCCGTCGTGATCAACCTGACCGGGACCGGAGGCACCAGCGACACGTTCCTGAGCGCCTTCCCCACGCAGTTCGCGAACACCTCGACGCTGAACCTGGCGCTCGGTGAGACCGCGGCCGTCGCGGCGGTCGTGACGCTCGGGCCCGACCGCGCTTTCCGCGTGCTCAACCGCAACGGATCCATCGACATGGTCGTCGACCTGGTCGGCTACCTCGGCACCGGTGGCGGGGACGGGTTCGCCTCGGCCGCGTCGCCGACCCGGATCCTCGACACCCGCGCGACCAACGGCGGGCACCCCAGCGCGCTCGGGCCGGGGCAGCAGCTGACGCTGCCGGTGCGCGGTGTCGCGGGTGTGCCCACGACGGCGACCTCGGTCGTGGTCAACCTGACCGGGGTGACTCCCACGGCCAACACTTTCCTCCGCGTCACGCCCAGCGGCGGCGCCAGCACCTCCACGCTGAACCTGGCCGCCGGTGTCACGCGGGCGAACCTCGCGGTGGCCGGGATCGGGTCCGACGGCGCCATCCGGATCGCCAACCTCGCGGGCGACACCCATGTCATCGCCGACGTGGTCGGCTGGTTCGCGCCCGGCGCCGGCGGCAGGTACATCGCGGCCCCGGCGCCCGCGCGCGTGATGGACACCCGGCTGATCCCGCTCAACCCGATCGAGGCAGGCGAGACCAGGTCGGCCGCGCTCGCGAGCGCGGCCGTGCCACCCGGCGGGCGCACCGCCGCGCTGCTCACCGTCACCGCCGCCTACCCGACCGAGGACACGCACCTGATTACGTGGCCCCAGGGCGGCGCGCAACCGCAGACCTCCACGCTCAACCTGCCGGCCGGAAAGATCGTGTCCAACGCGACGATCGTCGAGGGCGCCGGCGTCTCGGTGTACAACCACCGCGGCGAGGTCGACGGGATCGTGGACGCGGCGGGCTACTTCTACACACCGACCAGGGCCGAGCCGACCGTGCCCAGCGCCCCGACCCTGACGCAGGTTCGGAACAGCGGTGCCCGTGTCCAGCTCGCATGGACGCCACCCAGCGACGACGGCGGGCTTCCCCTCACGGGCTACACGGTCACCCTGCGGCCCGGCGGGCGCACGATCACCGTTGGCGGGCACCAGAACAAGGTCACGGTCGACGGCACCGTCAACGGGGAGCGGTACACGGTGTCGGTGGCGGCCACGAACTTCGCGGGCACCGGCCAGGCCACGTCGAGGCCGACCGGCCCCGGCCCCGCCATGACCCGGATCGACAAGGACGCCGCCGGCACACCCGACACGACCAACGGCGTCTTCCCGAGAGGGCTGTCGGCCGACGGCCGATACGTGCTTCTCTCGGTCCGCAGCAGCAGCGTGCTGGTGCCCGAGCCGTTCCGCACCGCCCAGTCGCAGGGCTCCTACGCGATGCGCAAGGACCTGCGCACGGGTGAGCTGGAGCTGGTCGGCCTGGATCCTGCCGGCAGACTGGTGCGCATGCTGACAGGGGCCATCAGCCGGGACGGCGACACGGTCGTCTATGAGGGCTACTCCCCCGACGACGTCTTCGGCATCTACGTCCGAGATCTCACGACCGGCGCCGTGCACGTGGTTCCCGCGCCCACCAGCACGACCAACCTGGCTCTGTCCGCCGACGAACGCCGGCTGACGTTCGGGGCCGCCGATGGTGTGTACCGGCACGACCTCACGACCGGCGTGACCGAGGAACTCCTGAACTGCCCCGAACCGATCCACGGTTGCGCACTGAGCAATCCCAAGGCCGACGCCGACGGCACCACGTTCGTGTTGGACTACCGGCGGACCCCTACCGAGACCAGCCGGCTCACGCTGCTGAACGCCGACACCGGCGAGCTGCGAACCCTGCCGGAGGGCGAGCGGAGCACCTACGCCATCAGCGGCGACGGGCAGTGGGTCTTCTACAGCTGCGAGACCTGCCCCGACCGGTTCGTGATCAGGAAGGTCGCCACCACTCCCGGCGCGGTCCCGACGACCGTCAAGGCCTGGACGGACGGGTACACCTGGGTGGTGAACCCGTACTGGGTCAACCACGACGGCACCCTGCTCACGTTCGAACGTCAGCGTGGCGACGGCCAGTGGTACGGCTCCGCGCCAGGGTACGTGTTCGACCTGGTGAACCAGCGGGAGGTCATGCTGCCGCAGGCGCGGGACATCGCGTTCCTGAACGACCCGATGATCAGCGCCGACGGCAGCACGGTGGTCGGCTGGGAGCGCTGCCTCACCAGTATCCAGGACGCGGAGTGCCTCCCGATCGGCGTCTACTCCGTCTCGGTGCCCGCGATGCTCGGCGGCTGACCACCTAGTCCAGCAGGTCCAGGTCCTTGGGAGTCAACGCGGTCGAGCGCACCAGCTCGCGGAGAAGGTTGTCGTTGAGGGCGTTCCCCACGGGTTCGCCCACCTCCTCGCGGGTCAGTTGGGGCACGCCGCGGCGGGACAGGCGATCGCGCACGACGCCGACCCGGTGCTCGAGCTTCTTGGGGGTCCAGCCCGCCGCCGGTTGGAGCTCGGCCAGTTGGCGGGCGGCTTCCTTCCATGTCAACGGTTTGGGGTTGGGCTCGCGCAGGAGGTAGCGCTGGCCCAGTACGACGAGCATCAGCTGCTCGTCCGCGGTGAGCGCGTGCGGCCTCGGCGGGTCGGTGTCGTCGGCGTGGCGGGAGCGGGGTTGGTCGCCGTCGGCGCCGGTCACGAAGATCTCGAGCAGGTGCTCGCGGTCACGGGAACCGGGCACGTGCAACGGGGTGAAGCCATCGGCCAGCGGGATGGCGCCTTCGTCGGCGAACAGCCACTGCGAGCGGGGCAGCCGAATCGGCCTGCGGCCCGTGTTGCGCAGCCACCAGCGGCCGCGGTGGTGGGTGAGCTCGCCGTGCACGCGGCTGACCTGCTGGTCGTCCTCGCCGATGCAGACGTGCACCAGCGGACGGTTGCGTCCGAAGTAGACCATGCGGCCCTCGCTGGGACCGACCGTGTAACCACCGCCGAGCGCGAGGGCATGCACCGCGCCCGGCGCGGCACGCACGACGCCGTTCGCCAGGCTGCTGTGCCCTCTTGGTAACAGGATTCCACCTTTGTGCAGCAGTTCCGGCTCCATGCCGGCCTCCTCAGCGATTGCAGACCGCTCCCCGTACGGCCCTGGACTGGCTTTCGTAGGACTTGTCCCCGTTGGTGCCGCGGACGAAGAAGCAGTACGCGCGGTCCGGCTCGACGGGTACGGTCATCGCGCGATTGAACTCCGCCAGCTCCGACTTCCGCTCCGCGCCCTCGACCCAGAAGATCACGGCGAAGTACAGCGAGTCGTCGGTCGTGGTCCAGCGCAGCGACACCTGATCGGTGAGATCGACGGGCTCGTCGAGTTCGATCACCGGTGCTGACGAAACGGGCGCGGGAGGCGGCGATGTCCCTTGTCGCGGCCAGAAGACCACCGCCGACACCACCGCCAGCACCACGACCGCGGCCCACCACCACACCCGTGGCCCGGACGGCGGCCGTGTCTCGGGCACGTCCTCCGTCCACGGCGCGGTCCGCTTCGCCGGATCCGGCGCCAGCAGGCGACCGATCGTCGTGGACAGTCCGATCGGGACATCCGGCCGGCTGATCGCGGGCACCGGTTCGCCGAGCACGCGAAGGATCCGCTCGCCGGTCGTCTCCCCGATCCGGCTCGGGTGCGGCGACTCGCCCGTCAGCGCGAAGTGCAGGACCGCGCCGAGGCCGTACAGGTCGGTCTTCGCGGTCACCTCGCCGGTGCGCAACGTCTCCGGCGACACCCATTCGACGCCGTCCAGCGGGTCCCGCCGGAACGCCTGCCGTTGCGCCACACCGAAGTCCGCCAGCACGGGTTCACCGGTCGTGCGGTACAGGACGTTCGCCGGGCTCACCCCGCCGTGCAGGACGCCGCGCCCGTGCGCCGCGGCCAACGCGCGGGACAGGACCTCGCACAGCGCGGCCACTTCCTCCGAGGCCAGCGGTCCGTCCCGCGCCACACGAGCGGCCAGTGAGTCGGCGCACAGCTCCATCCGCAGCGCGTGCCTGCCCTTGACCACCTCGACGCCGTCGAACCGCAACACCGGCGCCGACGCCAGCCTGGTCCGTTCCCGCTCGATCGTCGCGAGCGTGCGCCGGTCGAACTTGCCCGGAAACAGCTTCAACGCCGCCTTCTCGACGGCGTACACCTCGGCGACCGGGCCCCGACCAACCAGAACGTTCATCGGATCACGAACACCGCCCTGATGCGTGCGGCGAGGGACCGTCTCGCCAGCGTGCCGCGGATCTCCCGTACGGCCGACCACGACTCGGCGACCGTGCTCTCGTTCGCCCCCTTGCCCGACCACAGGGCGATGTCCAGGTTGACCGCCAGGCGGTGTAGACTGTCCACAATGGAGCCTCCGGTGACCGCGGCGAGGTCACGCGGGGTCATGCCGGGCGTGACCCGCGTGCCGTGCGCACGCAGCAGGTCCCGGGCCTCCGACCAGGCGCCGACCACGCCGCGAACGCCGGTGAAACGCCTGCGGCGCACCGTCCGGACCAGTTTCGCCACCGGGATGGCAAGCACCACAAACACGAACAGCCCGAGCAGGCCGGACCCGAGCCACGCGGCCATCGTCCCGACGCCGACCCCGAACCCCGGGCCGGGCGCCGGCTCCGCCTCGGGCAGCGGTGGGTCGGGCAGTTTCTGGTCGGGTGGCGGCAGCTGTGCGCGGGCCTTCGCCATGACCTCCGCCAACGGGGACGGCGCCGCGTCCGCGCCACTCGCGGCGCCGATCGGGTCCAGCGGCACCCAGCCGACCCCCGCCACCGCGATCTCGGGCCAGGCGAGCACGTCCTCGTTGCGCACCACGACGCGGCCGTCAGTACCCGCGGGCGCGCGGTACCCGACGGCCAGCCGGGCGGGGATGCCGACGATCCTGGCGAGGACCACATAGGACGCGGCGAACTGCTCGCTCGTGCCGCGCTTGGTGTCGAGCAGGAACGACCGCAGCTGCGGCCAACTGCTCCCGGTGGGCAGCTCGTCTCCCGTGGCGAACTTGTACCCGCGGCTCAGGAACTGCTCCAGCACGAGCGCGGTCTTGACCGTCGGCCGCGCACCCCCGGTCGCCTCGCGAGCCAGCTCGGCGATGCCGGACGGCACGGCGCCGAGGCCACCGGGTTCGATGTCGGAGGCCACCGCGGCGTCGGCGATCCCTTCCAGGTCACCGTTCTGTTCCCACCACCGCAGTTCGTACTCCACCGGCCCGGTCCGTGCCGGCAGCAGCAACGTGCCGGTGTCCTGGTCGATCAGGGGCGCGATGCCGGTGACCGACTCCGGCATGGCCTGGCTCGGCACCCACTGGCTGTCGCCTGGCACCGTGAGCCGCGCGGAGTAGGAGGCCGCCGGCACATCCGTCCGTGGTCCGATCTCGGCGCCGAGCCTGCGGTACTGATCGCTCGCCGTCCAGGTGACGCCGTCGAAGTCGTCGAGCACCACGAGCCGCCAGCGATCCACCGGCGCGTCGCTCGTGTAGCTGAACACCGGCGTGTCCGGATCCGCCATCCGCGCGGCGACCTCGCTCAGCGGGTTGACCGTCCTCGGCAACGCCACCTGCGCGGACTGGCTCCGCTGCACCGAATAGGCTGGTCCGGTGTGGACGGTCAGGGTCGCGAGCCCGGCCACCACGCTCAGCACGACCGTCAACACGACCGCCGTCCGTGCCCGGGTGTAGAACAACCCGGCGACGACGGCCGCGTAACCCAGCGCCACCAGCGTCGCGACGGTGCCCGACACGGCGACGAAAGCCTGGCTCAGCAGGAGAAGCACGAGGCTCGGCAACACGGCCACGGCCGGCCACCGCAGCAACTCGATCCCCACCATGGCGGCGAACAACACCAACATCGGCACGAACAGCAACAGCTCCGCGTCCGGCCGCACCGGCCAGGTCGACTGCAGGGCGAGCTGCCAGGAGTCGGTGACGCCGGCGAGAAGCGCGCGGAGACTGTCCATTGTGGGCAGCCCGCCGCGCGTGGTGTGGCTCAGCGACACCTCGGTCAACGCGAACAGACCGACGACGAGCGCAAGCACCGGCCGCCACGGCCGCAAGGCGGGAAACCGCACGCACAGCTCGACAACCACGTAGCAGGCCACAGCCACAGCGGCGACCGGCGCCACCAACGACCAGAACCCGAACACGGGCGCGAACAACAGCCCCGCCACAGCAGTTGCGAGCAAGACCCACAGCGCCCGACCCCGATCCCGGATGCCCTGAAGGGCACCTTCAGGACGTCGCCCATTGCTCATGCGATCACCGTTTGCCACTGCTGGATGGCGTCCACCGCGTCGAGCGCGCGCAGGACTCGGACTCCCGGGACCTGCGGTGCGGCACCGCCGAGCGCGACCACGACCACGTCCGCGTACCGGGGGCGGATGGCGACGAGCGCGGCGCCGTCATCCGGCGAGATCGTGGCGGACACGACGACGAGCGTGCCGCCGCCGGTTCGGGCCAGTGCGGCCGGTACGAGTGGCAGGTCCGCTTCCTCCGCCCGTGCCACGACGCACAGCTCCTCCAGGTACCTCGGGACCGCGTCGGAACCCGAGTTCGTGGTGACGTCGACGCCGCTCGGCGTCACCAGCTGGCAGCGGTGGTCGGCACCCGCGGCCGCGACCACCAGGGACGCCGTGAGCTCGACGGCCTCCTCGAACTCGGCGGCCGGCGGGGTCCGGTTGTCCAGCAGCACCGTGAACCTCGGCTGGTGCGGGTCCGCGTAGTCGCGGATCATCAGCTGCCCGGTGCGTGCTGTCGCCTTCCAGTGCAGGTGGCGGACCTCGTCCCCGGGCAGGTACGCACGCACCTCGCGGATGTCGAGCGAACCGCGCGGCGAGCTCTCCGTGGCCTCGCCGTCGTGGTGGTGCAACGGAAGTCCGCCCGCGACGGCCCGGACCGGGTGCGTCCTGGGGTACACCCAGAACGTCGCCGTCTCCCCGATGAGGAGTTCGGACCTGCCGAGCCCGAGGGCGTCGACGCGACGCAGGCTCAGCGGTCCGACCTCGTGCCTGCCGCGCCGCCCGGTCGGCAGTTCGTTCAAATAGGACTGTTCCGAACCGGCCGCGAGCGCGCGGACCGCGACGGTCACCCGGTCCTGACCGACGCGGTCGACCGCCGTGAAACCGGCCTGGCGTCGACTGCCCGGGTTGTGCACGCGCAACGTGATGCCGGCCCGGCCACCCCGTTCGACCCGGTCGGGAAACAGCTCCCGGACGACCTCCACCCGTGGCCGCCGCCCCGCGACTCCCAGCGCCGCGACGACCGCGCCCACCGCGACCGCGCCGAGCGTGACCAGCACCGGATAGCCCGCGACCAGGCCGAGCACGACGAGCACGACGGCGGCCACCAAAGTAGTCACACCTCGTGCGGTCACAGTTCCGCCTCACCGGAATTAAATGTGTTGGTCACGTTGGGAACAGAGGATCCTGTTTGTTCACGTACTTGTGGCTGGCTTGCGTCACGTTCCCCTGAGGCGCGGTTGCGAAGCACTCGGCCTGCGCTCATATCAGGGCCCTGCCGCTACCGGGACGGGGAGCTTGGCCAGCAGGTCGGTCACGATGTCCTCGGCCTTGCGTTGCCGCAGTTCCGCGTCCGGCTTGAGGATCAGCCGGTGGTCGAGCACCGGGTGCGCGACCTCCTTGATGTCGTCGACCGTCACGAAGTCGCGGTCGTAGGTCGCCGCGATCGCTTGTGCGGCACGGACGAGCGCGATCGTGCCGCGTGGGCTCGCGCCGTACCGGACCTCCGAGTGCTCCCTGGTCGCGGACGTGATGGTCGCCGCGTAGTCGACGACCGCGTGGTCGATCCGCGCGCCACGGACCTGCACGACCGCGGCCCGCAGCGTCGGAATGTCCACAACGGACGGCAGGTCGTCCGGGTCGACCCCCGCGCAGTCGCCCATGACCACCATGACCTCGGACGCCCGGTCCGGGTACCCCATCCGCAGCCGCATCAGGAACCGGTCCAGCTGCGCCTCCGGCAACCGGTACGTACCGGCCATCTCGATCGGGTTCTGCGTGGCGATCACCAGGAACGGCCTGGGCACCTCGTGGCGAACCGCGTCGACCGTGACGCGCCGCTCCGACATCACCTCGAGCAGCGCCGACTGCGTCTTCGGCGTGCCGCGGTTGATCTCGTCGGCCAGCACCACGTTGGCGAACACGCTGCCATGGTGGAAGGCGAACTTCTCGTCGTTCTGGTGGTAGACCTGGACACCCGTGATGTCCCCCGGCAACAGGTCTGGCGTGAACTGGATCCGGTTCCAGCTGCCGCCGATGCTGCGGGCGAGACACCTGGCGAGCGTGGTCTTGCCGAGTCCCGGCACGTCCTCGATGAGCAGGTGTCCCTCGCAGAACAGCGCGGCGACCGCCAACCGCACCACCTGCGGCTTGCCCCGGATGACACCCTGGACGTTCGCCGCGATCAGCTCGTAGACCTGACCAGGAGTCTGAGTCACGTTTTCCCTTTCGCTCAACTGAAAGTCACCACTCGAGGTTTGCGGAACGGACGACGGTGCCGTTGGGGAGAGTCACATCGACCCAGACGGTGTCACCCTGACCCGAGTAGGCGAACTGATTGAAGTCCGCGTATCCGTTCGCATCCGTCGTCGTCCCGTGCCCGGTGTTCTCGTAACCGGGATCGGAGCTGTACACCTCGACGTCGTAGAAGGTGTTGGGGGCGAACCCGATCAGCTCGACGTACATCCAGGCGCAGTCGTCGTCCTGCCCGCAACTGTCCTCGGTGAGACGGCCTTTGCTCAGGTTCATCCGCGGCGGCGGATCCGCTTGATGCGTCGTCGACGCGGGCTGGCCGACGAGTTCCTGCCCGTCCGGGCTCCTGGTGATCGCGACGACCGTGAACGTGATGGCCTCTGTGGACTCCACCTGTGGGTAGGTGACCTGGTTTCCTGGCACCGGCTGTGTGCCACGGCCGGTGGCGGTGACGTCGTAGCGCACGAGCGTGCCGCCGTTCAGCGCGGGCTGTCCCCAGGTCAGCGTGACGTCGCGGGTCGGTCGGTCGTCCACGTCGTAGTTGGCCTGCAGGTTGGCAGGCGGCCCGGCCGGCGAGACCGGCGAGACCGGTGTCACCGGGTTGGACGAGGTGCCGGGGCCGGAGCCGACCTGGTTCGTCGCGGCCACGGTGAACACGTAGGTCACGCCGTTCGCCAGGTTGCCGATCACCGCCTGCCGGGCGCCAGGGCCGACCGGGGTGGACCCGCCCTGCCACGTCACCACGTAGGAGGTGATCGGCGCCCGGTTGTCCGGCGCGGTGTCCCAGGTGACGGTGGCCGAACCGTTGCCGGCCTGCGCGGCGACCGAGGGCGGAGCGCCGGGGCGACCAGGCGGTACCGGCGGCGGCTGAACCGGCGGCTGCGGCCGGACCGGCGGACCGGCGGGCGGGCCAGAGGGACCCGCCGGGTTCTCCGTCGTCGGCGGCGCGGGCGCTTCCGTTGGGGTGGTGGGCTTTTCGGCCACGTCGACGCCCTTGACGCTGCCGTCCTGGTCGACCACCAGGACCTGCGTGCCGTCGGCGTCCTCGACGTAGATCCGGTCGTCCTCGCCCTGGCTGAGCTTGGGTTGGCCGTTCGGCTTGACGGGCTGTGTGTCCTTGGGCTTGCCGTCCGCGCCGAAGGTCAGCACGGTGCCTTTCTGCCGGTCCACCAGGGCGACCACCTCGCCGGTGGAGACCGGGCCGTCGTAGTCGCCGGCCGGCAGCGCCACCGTCACCGGCTTTGCCGGTTGGCTCGTGGTGTCCACCATGATCAGGCTGCTGCGCGACGGGTCGAGGATGGCGACCCTGCCGTGTGTGTCCTGTGCGGCGGGCCGCGCGGTGGGCGACAGCGAGACGCCGAGCGGTACGCCTCGACCGAAGCCGCTGCCACCGAGGTCGTGCAGCTGACTGGTGAACAGGTCGAGGAACGCGGGTCGTCCGTCCACAATGGTCAATGCGCCCGCGTGGTCCCTCGGTGCCGACAGTGGGCAGCCGGACAGCGTGACCGCGGCCCGGTCAAGCCGACAGATCCGGCCGTCTTTGGTCTGGTGCAACCACATCGTGCCGTCCTCGGTGACCACCGGGACGCCGATCGGTCCGTCGGCCGGGATCGTCGCGAACGGGTCGCCGAGACGGACGATCTTGCCGGCCTTGCGGTAGACCGCGTACGGACCGCCGACGACCTCGATGCCGAGCGGCGTCTCCTTCGCGGGTGGCTGGGACGACTTCTGCGGCGTCAGCGACGCCTTGTCGAACTCGGTGATCCGGCTCGGACCGACCACGAAGCCGCTGACGTCGCTCTGCAGGACCTGGCTACCCACCTCGGCTTCCAACGCCATCTGTGCGTCGATGTTCGTGGTCGCGCCGTCGACGTGGAACACCGCGCCCAGCACCGAGTTGTAGACCCAGTGGCCCGTGTCGGCGAACCTCGTGGCCGACAGCGGACTGGTCGCCCCCGTGAGGACACCCACGACGGCGGCCACGCACACGACGGCCAGGAGGGTGTACGGCCGACTCGCCTTGCTGGACATGAGCGGATCGTATGAGCGGTGCTTCGGGACCGGTCCCCAAACGCGCTACCTGCGGTTTCACTACGTCACGCGGAAGCTGTTCCTGATCTCGGCGACGAGCGGCTGCGCGGCCTCCCACTGTTCCCGCGTCGTCCCCGCGTCGTTGGCGTACAGCTGGAACGTCAGCGTGTAGTGGACGTCGCCGGCCGCGATGGCCCGCACCCACACGTGGTAGTGCTGAACTCCGGCGGCGGCCTGGTAGGTGTACTCGAGATCCGCCGACGCGGCGTCGCCCACGACGGTCCGCACCGGCTTGTAGTCGAGGATGTCCCGGTTCGTCTCCTGGGCCCGCGCCACGTCGGCCAGGTACGCGTCCGCCCCCACCCCGGGCTTGGTCGTGTCCCGCCGCACCCGTACCTCCAGGGCGCCAACGGTCGGGTCGACCTGTTCGGCCTGCCAGCTGACCTCGCTGATCTCCGCGTCGACCGAGGAGTCGCGCGTCCAGCCCTCCGGGATCCCGATGGTGAAGCCGAGGTTTTCGTCGTGTTCGGTCAGCGGCGGGTTCGGCGTGGTCTCGACCGTGGTCGACCCGCTGGCCGACGGGTCCTGCTCACCGTCCCGCCCCTGGAGCAGCAGCACCGCCGTGACCACCACGGCCACCACCGCGACCAGCGCGCCGCCCACGATGAGCAGACTCCGCTTCGACCGTGTCGGCCGCGGCGGGACCGTGTCGAGCGTCGGCGCGTCCGGGGCGACGTGGCTGACCTGCGGCGGCGGTGGCGGCGCGAAGGGCGGCAGCGCGGTCCGGGTGTTGGGCCGGGTGGCGTCGACGACCGTGGTCGCCCCGGCCGCGTTGTCCGTCAGGGTGGGGTACTCGAGCCGCACCCTGACCCCGGTCGGCGTCGACGCCGGCACCACCGCGATCTCGCTCAGCTTGTCGATGGCCTGCCGGGCCGTCATCCGCTCGGCCGGCTTCTTGCGAAGCAGTCCCTCGATCACCGGCGCCAGCCGGCCCACACTCGGATCCGGATCGGGCTCCCTGGTCAGCGCCGCCCCCAGCGTTGCCTGGATGTCCGCGCGGTGGAACGGCGTCCGGCCGACCACCATGCCGTAGAGCATGATGCCGACCGACCACAGATCGGCCGCGGGCAGCGCCTCCTCGCCGAGGATCCGCTCCGGCGAGATGTACTCCGGCGCGCCCGGCAGCTGCCCGGTCGCGGTGAGCACGGACGCCCCGTCGATCACGGCGATCCCGAAGTCGGTCAGTACGACCTTGTCACCGTCGTCCTCGTCGCCGACGAGCATGACGTTGGCCGGTTTGACGTCCCGGTGCAGGACCCCCGCGTTGTGCGCGTAGTCGAGGGCCCGCAGCACCAGGATGCCGATCCGGGCCGCCCGGTCGACCGGCATCGGGCCCTCGTCGTCGAGCACCACGTTGAGCGAGTGCCCGTTCAGCAGCTGCATCACGATCCAGGGCAGGCCGCGCTCATCGGTCACCACGTCGTGCACGGTGATGATCCCGGGGTGCTCGCTCAGCTTCGCGGCGGCTCTCGCCTCCCGCAGCGCGCGCCGGACCTCCGGGTCAGTGTCGTGGATCTCCCGCCCCCGCGGCTGGATCTCCTTGATCGCCACGTCTCTGTGCAGGAACTCGTCGCTCGCCAGCCATACGACTCCCATCCCGCCCCGACCAAGCGCCTCGCGCAGGCGATACCGCCCAGCGACCAGCCGCCCCTCGCCCTCAGTCACGCTTGCAATGTACCGACCACCCTCCGTGGCCAGAAGCCACCACTGATCACCACCCCGTCACGGCAAACACCGCGAGTCGCGCTTTCGGCCCCTGCGAGTTGCGTTGTCGTGAACGCCCGGGTGTACCTGAAAACGTAACTCGGGGGTGCTGAACGCGAGACTCGCCGGGGCTGAACGCGAGACTCGCGAAGTTTCAGGCGTCCTTGCCTTGCCAGCGGGCTACGTCGGCGTCGGTGATCTCCACTGGGCCCGGGCCGAGTTGGGTGATCCTGATGTGGTTGCCGAACGGGTCGCGTAGGGCGCAGTCGATGCCGTAGGGCTGCTGGGTGGGTACCTCGGTGAACTCGACGCCCTTGGCGCTGAGGGTCTCGTAGGTCTTCTGGCAGTCGTCGGTGTTGAGGACAGCCGCGACGCCCAGGGCGCCCTTCGTCACCAGGTCACGGACCTGCGCGGCGACCTCCTCGCTGTGCCGCGGCGCGCCGGGCACCTCCAGCAGCAGGTGCCGCTCCAGGTCCGACGGCAGCGCCACCGTGAGCCAGCGCATGAAGCCCATGTCGACGTCGGCCGTCACCTCGAAACCGAGTTTGCCGACATAGAACTCGAGGGCCTCGTCCTGGTCGAGAACCGTGACGGAGTGAATGCTGATGCGTGTGAACATGCCGCGAACGGTATCGACCACGACGGGGCGACGGCTTATCCAAAACGACTCGGTGTGGTCCACGCCTTGACGAAGCAGACCGGGACGTTGAACGGACGGGCGCCCGCCCGGTACTCGGTCGGCGAGACGCCCACGATCGAGCGGAACGTGCGGCTGAACGTCCCGAGGCTCTCGAAGCCGACCAGCCCGGCCACCTCGGTCACGGTGACCGACGTGCCGCGCAGCAGCGCCATCGCACGTTCGATCCGGCGCCGCTGCAGGTAGCGGTGCGGCGTCTCACCGAACGTCGACCGGAACGACCGCGTGAAGTGGGTCGGGGACATCAGCGCGATCCTCGCGAGCGCGGGCACGTCGAGCGGGTGCACGTAGTCGCGGTCCATCGCGTCCCTGGCACGCAGGAGGCGACGGTTCTGGTCCTCACTCGGGCTCAGTGACGCGGCTACCACGGGACCATCCTAGAGCCGGTGATCAGCGAACAGTCCACGGTGGATCGCCGGCACCGCACCTAACACGAACGGGTGCTCATCGGCCCTCCAGCAGCCCAGACGGTAAGTAACTTGTCGCGGTGCGACTGATCGAGATGTTCGGTACTGCCGAACAACTCGGCGATGGCTCGATCTCCGGCAACCGCACCCATCCTCTGTGCGTACGACCGGCGATTTCGACCCGGACGAGAGGAGCGAAACCATCCGCGTCGATTCGGTCGTAACCATGTCGTGCGACGGCTCGGTAAATGTCCTCGGACAGGACAACGGCCAGCGGCGACAAGACCGCCTTGAGCAGGAGTTTGAGTTCGGGCGCGTCGAGAAGTCGGAAACTGAGGTCGAGGGATTCACCGAAGCACCCTCGGTGGTCATAATGCACCTCACCAGCGTGTACCACCGCTCGTAACCGGAGGCCGTCGTGCTGCGCCAACAGTTTCCCGAGCTCGGGAACCACCGTGTTCAGCAACAGTGTCTTCGGGACCATCGGATGGATCAGCGCGAGCACCCCGTCGCCGCGGTCGATCAGCGGATCGTGGTGGACGTTTTCGATGCCTGCCGCGTACAGCGCACGCTCGAACACCTCGTACATGCTGTGCCGCACTCGGCCCTTGACGATATTCGTCATCGCCGTCGAGTCAGCGGTGTCGACCGCGAGAATGGCTCGGTGGTGGGGCTGTTGCCGCCAGATATCGGTCATTTCAGGCCTTTCGGTGTCATGCCGTTGTCCTGAAGGCGTGAAAAGCGACGGCACACCGTGACGTCACGTGAGTGCCACCCGATTGGGTACCGGTCCCGCCAGTGGGAAGATGGCCGAGATGAATGTGCCACGCGGGCGAGGTGTCCTCGTCGGACGGGAAAATGTTCTGCACACGTTGCGGCTGGCCACGGACGACGCGTTGACCGGCCGTGGCGGGTTGGTGCTGCTGGCGGGCGAGCCCGGCGTCGGCAAGACCAGAATGGCAGAGGAAATCAGCGACTACGCGCGGTCACTCGGCGCGGTGGTGGCCTGGGGAGGGTGCTGGGAAGGCGAGGGCACGCCGGGCTTCTGGCCCTGGTTACAGGTACTGCGGTCGTTGACTCGCGCAGGCGACGGCAGTTCCCTGCTCCGCGATCTGAGCGCGATAACCACCGAGATGAGCCATCTGGTTCCCGAACCAACGACGTCGACGAGGCAAGCCCTCGGCCCGCTGATCGAGATCGGGCAGGAGCGGTTTCGCCTTTTCGACGCGGTTGGCGAGGTGTTACGCACGGTGTTCCGAGCCAAGCCCATCCTGGTGGTACTGGACGACCTCCACTGGAGTGACGCGCCCTCGCTTCGTCTTCTACGGTTCCTCGCGCAGGATCTACGAACCTCCCCCGTCCTGATCCTGGGCGCCTATCGGGATGTCGAAGTGGACGCTGACGGCCCACTTGCGCAAATGCTCGGCGAACTGACCTGGGGCCAACACATTCCGCTGCGCGGGCTGACCCAGCAGGACGTCACCAGATTGGTCGCCGCGGTCAGTGGCGTCCAACTCAGCGAGCAGGCCGCTGAAACGGTGCGAGCCTCGACCGACGGGAACCCGTTCTTCATCCGCGAGATAGTCAGCTCCCTGACCAGCCAGGACAGCCTGTTGAACGACGACGACATGTCACCGGACGACCTCATCGTGCCGGGTGGCTTGACCGCGGTGATCAATCGGCGGGTCGACCGCCTGCGCCGCCCCAGCATCCGACTGCTGCAAGCCGGCGCGGTGCTCGGCCAGGAGTTCGAACTGGACGTGGTGAGCGCCGTCCTCGACCAGCCGGACGAGATGTCACTGGCCCAGGCGACCGACGCCATCCGCGCCCGACTTCTGACGAGTGTGCCCGGTGCGCCCACCCGGCTCAGATTCGTGCACAACCTGGTTCGGCATACGTTGCATTCCGAACTGGAGCCATCACGGCGCGTCGATCTGCACGCCCGCGCGGCCGAGGTCATCGAGCGCAGACACCGCGACGATCTGGCTCCGCGGCTCGCCGAGGTGGCACATCACCTATGGGTGGCCGGCACGGATCCGGGGAAGGCCGCTGAATACACCGTTGAGGCGGGACGTGCCGCGATGCACGAGTTCGCCTACGAGGAAGCGGTCCATCGGTTCACCAGGGCCGTCGAGATCCTCGAGAACAGCGCGGCGGTGTCCGCGGTGCGGCGGTGCGACGTGATGCTCCTGCTGGCCGACGCTCAACTGGCCACCGGCAACACCACCGCGGCACGGAAGACACTCAAGGACGCCGCGTTCCTCGCGCAGCGGGCCGACGCACCCGACCGCCTGGCACACGCCGCACTCGCCGTCGGGACTGTCTACACCTTCGGCCTCCTCGACAACCTGGAAATCGGTCTCCTTCAGGCGGCGTTGAAAACCCTGCCGGAAAGCGAGACGAAGCTGCGGGCACGCGTGCTCGCACGCCTCGCCAAGGCACTCGTGCTCACGCCGGACCTGGACTCCCGCACCCGGCTCAGCGAACAGGCCGTCAGACTTGCCCGGAATGCCGGCGACCGCGAGGTGCTCGGCTGGGTGTTGGTCGACCGGCTCGTGGCCATCTGGGGATTCACGCCGGTGCCGGAACGGCTCGACATCGCAACACGAATCGTTCGCCTGGCCGAACAGATCGACGATCGAAACCTGCTCGTCCGTGGTCGCGTCCTGCGCATGGCCAATCTGCTCGAGCTCGGGGACATGCCCGGCTACGCCACGGAGGTACAGACTTTCGAGCAACTCGTCCGGAAACACCGGATGATCGAACTGCGCTGGCATGTGTCGCTACTGCGCGCCACCGAGGCGCACATCGCGGGACGCCTGGCCGAAGCACGTCGGCTGAGCGAAGAGGGCTTGGCACTCGGACGACGAGTAAATCGTCCTGACATCGACATGTGGTCTCTCGTGGCCAGCATCCCGATGTTCTGGCAGGGCCGCAGCCAGGAACTCGAATCCCCTGTCCGGCAGTTGATCGACGCGTTTCCCAACGTGCCGGCGCTGCGCACGCTCCTGGCTCTCATCCTGGTCGAGACCGGTCGGGCAGACGACGCGGCAATCGAACTGGAGCGGCTGGCAGGTGACCGGTTTGCCCGTATCGTCCACGATTTCACCTGGTTGGCCAACATGGCGGGTCTCGCAGCGGTCTGCCACTGCCTCGGGGATCGCGCCCGCGCGGAAATCCTGTACGACCTGTTGTCGCCCCACGCGTCCTACCTGGTCAGGGCCAGCCAGATCGGGGTGGGTTGCAGTGGGCCCGTCGAGTACTACCTCGGACTCCTCGCCATCACGCTGGACCGCGAGGACGAAGCCGTGCACCACATCGAAGCCACCATCGCGACCAGCGACCGTATCGGCGCTCCTGTGTTCGCGGCCCAGGCGCGCGCCAAACTCGCTGACTGCCTGGAAGCACGCGGCCGGGGCGCGGACCGGCAGCGTATCGACCAACTCCGACGGCAAGCGAAGACCACCATGCAGGCACTAGGTGTACGCCAGAACTTCCAACCGGTCACCACACCACCTCAGGACGTGCATGCGACGTCGGCCACCCTTCAACGAGAGGGCGAGTACTGGACGATCCGACACTCCACGGATCCCGTCAGAATCCGGGACCGGGTCGGCATGCGCTACCTGGCCCGGCTGCTCACCGAGCCGGGGCGGGAGTACCACGTCCTGGACCTGGTTGCCGGCCACTCCGCCAATCAAAACCGGGTCTCCAACAGTCTCGGCCCAGTCCTGGACGACAAGGCAAAGGCCGCCTACCGGCAGCGGCTGGCCGAACTGGACGAGGACCTGCGCGAGGCCGAGGCCTTCGGAGACCAGGGCCGGGTGGAGGCCATACGTCGCGACGTCGATGCGCTGACCGACCAGCTGACGGCAGCGGTCGGGCTCGGCGGCCGCGACCGGCAGCCCGGCTCGGACGCCGAACGGGCGCGCACGGCCGTCACTAAGGCCATCAGATCAGTCATCGCCCACATCGGATCACATGACCCGGTCCTGGGCGGACATCTCAGTCAAGCAGTCAAGACCGGCACTTACTGCACCTACACGCCCGATCCCACCGCGCCCCTGCACTGGACCTTCTGAGCCCCAACCCGCGGCGCGGCCAATGGCGGGCGGCTCACCACGGGAACTGCCCGAATGGGCACGATTTCCCCGGTGCGGCGGCCGCGAAAGCTACGCTGCCGACGGGTAGGACGAGGGGGCAGGCCGATGACCACGACCTGGGGAGCGCCACCGACGACGTCCGACGTCGACCGGATCGCCGCGAATGTCGATGCGGTCGTGCGCAATCTGCAGATCACTCACTGTTACCACGAGCTGTCGCTGGCGCTGGCCGCGCGGACCGGCGGCTCCGCGAACTGGTGCACGTTCGCGGTGTGGGCCTCGAAGCAGGTCGGCCAGACGATCCGGCAGGAGGATCTCGCCCGCACGTTCGAACGGCTGCTGCGCGACATGCCCGAGGCGGCGGCCGTCGCCGAGGTGTTCGTTCGTGGTCTGCGTCGATACCTTCCGCGTGGTGTGCTGGCCGATGCCGAGAAGCTGGTGCTGCGGGTCGTCGCGATGGTGGCGAGGCTCGACGCGGCCGGCGACGCGGCGGCCCGCGGGAACAAGAAGGTCTTCGAGGAGATCGCCCGCGAGTTCGCGCGCTTCCTGGCCACCTTCCCCGAAGAGACCGGCACCGCCGACATCGCCGAGTTCTGCGACGCGCTCCGGCCCGGGGAACCGCCGGACGGGCAGCGCCACCTCCGGCAGGCCTTCACCAGGTACCACCGGGCACTGTCCACCCAGGAACCGAAGCAGCGTGCCGAACTGCTGCTCCTCGCCAACCTCGAGGTCGGCCTGCACGAGCAGACCCGGCTCCAGCCGGAGATCGCCGCCGCGCTCGTGGCGCCCGTCGTCGACCCAGCCGACCTGGAACGCCACCTCCTCGAGGTCTTCCTGCCGGGCAACGGCCTGCGGAAACGACTCCGCCTGACGCTCGGCAAGCTGCTCGGCTGGCGCCACCCGATACGTATCGCGTGTGAACAGCTGGCCGACTACGCACGGGTGATCGCCCGCCGAGCCGTCACCGAGCACCTGATGACCCTGTCGCTCCCGGACGGCCAACACCTCGACCTGGGCGACGACCTCACCGCCGCGTTCCCGCCGGTGCTCGCGGAGCTGTCCGACCCCGAACTGCTGGCGTTGCTCGCCACTGTCGACCCCACGGCCGACAGCATGCGCGACACCGCGGCCGAGGACTGGGCGGACCTGCCCGACCGCATGCACTACATCGCCGACATGTTCCGCTGCTACGCCCAGCGCCCGGACCTGCTCGAACCCCCGTTCACGGCCGAGCAGGTCGAGGCCATCAGGAGTGGACGCCGCCCGACCGGGCGGCTGTGAGCGCTACGGGCGCAGGACCCTGGGGTCGGCGTGCAGTGGGGCGCTGAGGCGGACGGTGATGAACTCGTTGTTGTCCGGCCGGCCTGGTGTGCGACCTGACGAGAACGGGAAGTTGTTGTCGTTGAGCACACCGATCGTGCGGTCGTCGAGGATCACGACGTCCTCGATCGTGGTGAACGGGAACGTGAACACCTCGCCGAAGCCGCCGACGCCGCCCGGGTTGGCCAGGTTCATCAGGTCGGCCACGAGAGTCTTGTCGAGCTTGCCGTCGTGGTCACGGTCGCGCTTGTCGGCCAGGTAGATCTTCTTGATCCGCGCGTCGGCGCCCTGCCCGCCGTCCCGCTCGATCACCAGCAGCCGGTTGCGGTCGACGGCGATCGCGTCGCCGATGGCGAGCTGCGGTGTCTCGAGCTGGTAGATCCACCGGCGGTCCGTGTAGCGGCCGGCCACGAGGTCGAACTCGTTGAGACGCAGGGTGCCCGGTTCGTCGCCCGCGACCGTGCCTTCCAGCAACGCGTTCAGGGTGCGACGGTCCGGGGAGATGGCGAGGCCCTCGTACCCCTTGCTGCTGAGCAGGTTGGTCGGCCCGGCCGGGTTCTCCGGTGCGAAGACGCCGGGCAGCGGGACCGGTGGTGCGAGCAGTCGGCCCGCCCGGTCGAAGTGCAGCAGGTACGGCCCGAACTCGTCGCCTGTCCAGTACGAACCATCCGCGGCCCGCGCGATGGACTCGACGTCGAAGTCGGCGCCCGTCAGCACCCGGTCGGGGCGGGTCAGCGGGAACGGGACGTGCCCGTTCGGGTCGGTCAGGCTGAACCCGCCCAGCACGTCGACCCTGCCCTCGGCGAAGTCGGGAGCGATCCGGTTGATCCGCAGCACGAAGTCCGCACTGTTGGCCTTGTTGCCGTAACCGTTGTCCGACAACACGTCGAACGTGCCGTCCGCGTTGCGCAGGATGCCGCTGAAGCCCTGGATCGGCTGGTCGGCGAACGGTGGCGTGATGCCGTTGACGGGCGCCGTGCCGATCAGGGAACCGGACGGCTCGCTCGCCGGCACGTACGTCTCGGCGGGCAGCGCCGCGAACCGCGTCAGGGTCGCCTGCCCGAAGGTGGTGGGACGGTCGGCCGGTGCGGCCGAGCCAGGGGTGGCGAGCGCGATCAGGGCGAGCGCGGACAGTCCGACGGCCAACGGTCTCTTCATGGGCGTTCCGTTCCTTCGCGGGTGAACCTACGGTGTGCGAAGGCTAAGGGCATCAGGTGAACGCGGCGTGGCCGGCAGGCTGGCATGCTGGTGGCGTGCGGAATCAACGCCGTCGTCGACCGCGCAGAACGTCGCCCTCCGGGAGGAAGGCTCCCTTCATCGCGCCGCGGGCCTCGGGCGCTAAATAGTCGACGCCGTCGTGGCGAGGGTCATTCGGGGCATCGTGGTGGTGTGAAAACGCCCTCGCCGCGACCGTGGGCGGCCCGTGTGTGCCGGGTGGGTGGGAAAGAGTCGGCGCGTGTCCCCGCCGCCCTGCGTGGGCGGGCGACGGGTCGCGAACCAGTTGGTCACTTCTCTGATCGATGTCACAGTTGTCGGCCAATTAGCCGAATGCTTTCCTGCTCGCGATGAATCCGGGCCGGAACGGACCCATGCGACATCGAGGATGATTCCTGGCTGATCGGGACAGCGGACGGCGGTGCTTTGACTACGGGAGGCTTACGGGGTGACTCCTGGGTGCGACCACTTCGTCGCGCCCAGGAGTGAGGTCACGCTTTCGCGGCGCCGCGGCGCTTGGCGGCCACCGTCTTGGCCTTCTGCCTTGGCTTCACCTGCTGCGCTTCCTGGTACGCCTCCACGATGTGACCGGGGAGTCGGCCACGGCCGGACAGTTCGTATCCGTTCTCGATCGCCCATTCCCTGATCGCGCCGGCGTCACCGGATCCGCCCTTCTCGCCAGGGCGGCCGCCGCGCTTGAGGCGGCCGCCGGTGCGCCGGGCCGCCGCCACGTAGTCGGCGTAGATCTTGCGAAGATGTTCCGCGTTCGCGCCGTTGAGGTCGATCTCGTAACTGACACCGTCCAGCCCGAACTGAACGGTCGAGACGTCATCGGATGACGTGCCGTCCAGGTCGTCTACGAACTGGACCAACACTTTCTGAGCCATTGTCTTCTCTTTCCAGGTCTGGACTAGCGCGCATTAGTGGCCTTCACGCACTCCTGTATACACGATAGCAAAGGTTGTGGTGGTGCGTTAATTTTTGTTGCCGAATAGGCGCGGCGAGTTCACCGGGGTCGCGGATCAGCAAGTTGCACTATGCGTAGTCCCGGAATTCCGCTCGGCACCCGACCATCCTCAGTGGACGAACTATTCGCACGTCAGGTGGTTCGGCGGAGGGTGAGACGGCGGCTGCCGTCCGGCTGGAGCTCGTCCGTGGCGACCTCGTAGCCGTGGGTCTCGGCGTAACGAAGTGTGGCGACGTAGCCGTACGAGTGGGTGAGCCTGGCCAGCCACGTCGTGTCGTACCTGGACCGGTCGAACGCGCTGATGATCGCCTCGAAGGCGCCGTCCGGGCGGCGGGCGAAGCCGATGTCGTTGCTGGACTGGCCGACGTGCCGGCGGCGGATGATCACCTCGGCCTTCTCGGGGCGGACGTCGCCCTCGTAGCCGTACAGGGTCTGTGGCTGGTCGTGGACCTCGACGTGCTGGTGGCCGACCGCCCGCAGCGCCTCGACCAGCACGTCCACGTTGCGCAGCTGGGTCAGGACACGGGTGAAGTGGGACATCGTGATCTCCTTCATGCCAGCTGGACGACCGGGTGACCGGCCAGCACCCAGGTGCGCCGCTCGAGGTCGAACGCGGACACGGTGAGCCGCTTCTGGGCGTCGATCCGGAAGTCCAGCCGGAACCGGTCGACGCCGGCGGCGGCCGGCGGGTCGGCGGTCAGGAAGGTCGGGCTGTCCTCGTTCAGCCACAGCGTGGACCGTTCCTGGCGGTGCTGGGGGGTCACCGCCACCGTGCGGGCACCACCCAGGGCGTCGAACACGATCTCCAGGTCGGCGCCGCTCGTGGCGTGGGCCAGCTCGTAGACGGCGATGCCCATCCGCTGCTGCGCCGGGTGGATCGCCTTGATCGTGATCGACCGGACCGGCTCCTGCGTCGGATAGGCGGTGCCGGCCTCGACCAGCACCTCGTACTCGTAGGTGCCGGTGCGCGCGTCGACGTGCCGGATCGCGTAGTCGTGCTGGATGTGGTCGTGCAGCTCGCGCCCACCCGCGATGCCGGCGGCGCCGGCCGCCACCGCCTCCAGCGGCCGGTCGAGGTGCACGAGCTCCGGTTCGAACTGCAGGTTCACCAGGTCACGCACGGCCGGGATCAGGCTGGTGCCGCCGACGAGGAACACGCCGGCGAACCCGTCGGCGGGGTAACCCTTCGCGGCCGCGCCCTCGAGCGCCCTGCGCAGCGCGCGGTTGGCCCGGCCCAGCACGTCCTTGTCCCGCAGCAGCCGCTCGAACCGCGAACGGGTGACCTCCGTGCGGTACTCCCGGCCGCTGACCGGGTCCGTGGTGGCCACCGTGGACCGGGCGGCGTGGGTCAGCTCGACCTTGGCGGCCTCGGCGGCGATCAGCAGCGGGCGGAACACCTGGTTGAACGTGACCGGGTCGCCGTGGCACAGCCCTGTCTCTGCGGCGACGTGCTCGGCGAGCAGCGCGTCGACATGGTTGCCGCCGAGGTCCAGCCCGACCTTGGCGATCGACCGCACCCCCGCGCCGGCGCCGCCCGCGTCCTCGACCCGCACGACCGAGACGTCCAGCGTGCCGGCGCCGAAGTCGAACACGCAGAACACGTCGCCGGGGCTCATCCGGGCGCTGTAGCCGACGGCGGCCGCGGTGGCCTCGTCGACCACCCGCAGGCGCGCCGCCCCGATCCCGGCGCCCACCTCGCCGACCAGCCAGTCGCGGTAGGTGTCGAACGTCTCGACCGGGGCGGTGGCCACGACCTCCAGGTCGTCGGCGCCGACCGCGAGCACGGCGAGGGCGGTGACGTCACCGAGGAACTGGGTGGCCGCCTCCCGCGCGGTGATCCTGCGGCTGCCAACGGCCCTGGGTATGTCGACGGCACGGCCGGTGACGTTGCTCTTGGTGGACTGGAACACGGTGACGTCCGGGTCGGCGAACCGGTCGACCACCTGGGCACCCAGCCAGCGCTGGGTCCCGGTGTTGCTGTAGGCGAGCAGCGACGGCACCACCCGCTGGCGGACTCCCCCGCCGGAGCGGGTCAGGTCGATCCCGTCGAGCGGCACCGGTTCGCCCCGGCCACGCGCCTCGTCCCACCGCGCGACCACCGTGTTCGCGGTGCCGAAGTCGATGCCGATCCTGGCGGTCACGCCGGCTCTCCCAGCGCGATGTCGTCGTCCCGTGCGTGGACCGGCCCGGGATCGCCGAGCGCGACGTCCACGCCGAACCGGTGCGCCAGACATATGTGCAGCAGCTCGACGAACGGCGAGTCCCCGTCCAGCCGGGTGCGCAGCATGTGCAGGTCCGCCGGCGTGGTGGCCGCGAGTGGCCGGTCGGCGAGCGCGGCCAGGGCCACGTCGAGCACCTCGACGAACCCGTTGTGGCCGACCGCGAGCCGGGTGCCGTCCGGCGACGCGAACAGAGAGGTGGCCATGTACTCGAATCCGCCGGGAAGACCGAGGTCGGCGAGCGTCTCGCCGTCGAGGTAGCGCACCCGCCGAGCGGGGTCGATCACGGCGACCACGCCGGCGCCGGGCAGGTCCGCCATGCTCGCGCCGGACAGTTGCCGCTCGGCGACCAGCCGCGGCTCGGCCCCGTCCGCCCGCCACAACCGCAGCATCCGCGTGTCGTCCACCCCCAGTAACCGATCCGGTCGGGCGAACGACAGCCGGGAGCCGGGCCCGGAGACGAACGGAACGGTGGCCAGCCTGCGTAGCCCGTCGCCGGTGACCTCCACCAGGTGGAGGTCGTTGCCGGCGATGGCGATCCGGCCGCGCACCGGTTCGCTGGCCATGGTCCACGACGGGTGCGCGAAGCCGGCGGGGATCCCGAGTTCGGTGCGCACGTCTAGGACGCGCTGATCGTAGGTGTGAAAATCCGGGCCGCTGCCGGTCATGAGATGGAGACGGGGGCGTCGCTCCTCGCCCAGTGTCAGCGCGGCGAAGCCGTCGGGAGTGCGGCCGAACGCGACCGTGCGGAGGAACACGGCGGGCCCGGCGGTGCCGTTCGAGAGGCCGCTCGCCGCATGATCCCACCTGCTGATGAGCAGCGCGGCGCCGTCGAGCACCAGCACCTCGCTGTGGTGGCTGGCCGGCCAGTGCTCGGTGACGCCGGACGGGAGGGTGACCATGTCCACGGAGGTGACGGTGGTGAAGGCCATCCGCCGCCCGTCCGGCGCGAACGAGCCGCCGGTGACGGTGCCCCGCGCCGACACCGTCCACGGCGTGACGACAGCGCGGTGCGCGCGTGTCAGCTCGTCCGGATCGGCGGCGGCGAGGGCGTCGAACAACGCGGCGTCGGGCCCCTCCGGCCGCCAGCCGTCGAACCGCCGGACCGCCGCGACCGCGTCGAGGACCGGCAGACTCCTGGTCAGCTCCCACATGCCCGTCCAGTCCCGCTGCCGGGCGAACGCGCCGGCCAGGTATTCGGCCTCCCGCTGGCTCAACCGGGCCAGCCGGCCCCGGCGAACGGTGTCGGCCAGCACCCGCGCGAGATCCGGGTGGCCGGCGGCCATGGTCAGAACGCGGGACCGCTCGCTCGCGTCCGCGCCCTGGTAGGCGACGGCGAGCAGCGAGTGGTCCGGGTCGACCGCGTGGTACTGCTCGCGTTGCCCGGTCAGCAGGAAGAACACGGCGGCCCGGTGCGGATCCGCCGGCGCCAGCCGGTGTTCGACGCAGAAGGCGGCGAGCCACTCCGCCTCACACGCCGCGTCCACGAGTTCCTGGGGCCCGGCAAGGATCCTGGCCCGCGCGGCCACCGCGACGGGATGACTCCCGTACAGGGCCGCCGCGGCGACCACCTCCTCCACGGAGGCCTGCGAACCGAGCGCGACCAGGCTGGCGCCGCCCCCGGTTCGCGGCCGGTGCCACCGTTCCAGCGCGATCCACAGCCTGGCGTGCGGTTCACTCAGCCAGAGGTCCCAGACCTCGTCGATGACCTCGGTGTCACCGCGGTCCCCGGCGCGAATCAGCCGCCACCACGCCCACCAGGCCAGCGGGCCACGTCCGGCTACCCACCGCACCAGCCGGTAGCGCGTCCACGACTTCATCCCCATGCGGCGCTCAGCTCAGTTCGAGACGGACCTGTGCCTGCTCTGCCTGCGCGGTCTCGGCGAAGGAGGCCGACTGGGCGCGCCCCTCCCGCAGCCACGCGCGCAGCCGTTCGATGACCTCGCGCTGTGAACGGGAAAGCGGCACCAACCGGCTCACCGCCGAGGTGATGTCGGCGGTGTGGATGTCGCGGTCCGCGGAGAACGCGTGGTACAACGCATCCACAATGGACTGTTCCAGCTCGGCGCCGGTGAAACCGTCCGAGATCTGCGCGAGGTGGTACACGTCGAACGCGCCGGGATCGCGGCGACGCTTACGCAGATGCAGGGTGATGATCTCGCGGCGCTCCTCCTCTGTTGGCAGGTCGAGGAAGAAGATCTCGTCGAAACGACCGCGCCGCAACGTTTCCGGCGGCAGCGCGGTGACGTCGTTGGCGGTGGCGACGACGAACACCGGGGCGGTCTTCTCCTGCATCCAGGTCAGGATCGTGCCGAACACCCGCTGCGACGTGCCGCCGTCGAGGTCCCCACCGGACAGCCCCTTCTCCAGCTCGTCGATCCACAGCACACAGGGCGCGACCGTCTCGGCGAGGTGCAGCGCCCGACGAGTCCGCTCCTCCGACTCACCGACCAGGGACCCGAACAGCGCGCCGACATCCAGTCGCAGCAACGGAAGGCGCCACAGGCCGCCGATCATCTTCGCGGTGAGGCTCTTGCCGGTGCCGGGAATCCCAATCAGGGCAAGGCCTTTCGGCGCGGGCAGGCCGTAGGCCGCGGCCTCCTCGGTGAACGCGCGCTCGCGCAGCCCCAGCCAGCGTTTCAACGCGTCCAACCCGCCGACGTCCTCCGGCGACTCCTGCGCCGCGTGGAACTCCAGCGCGCGGCTCTCCCGGATGATCGCCTTCTTCTCCGCCACCACGGCGTCGATGCCGCGGTCGTCGAGCACCTCGTCCCGCACGATCGCCTTGGCGAACGCGCGTTTGGCCTGCGCGGCGGTCAACCCGAGCGCCGCCTGGACGAGACGGGCACGGCCCTGCGGGGTCAGCGTCGAGCGAACCCCGTCGGTGTCGTCGATCAGCTTGTCCAGCGCGGCCCGCAACGCATCGGCTTTGGGGAGCGGCATCTCCAACACCACGGCGTCGTCCCGCAGCTCCATCGGGACCTCACGGTTCGGGGTGGTGACGACCAGCGACGCGCCCGTGTAGACGAGCTGCTGGGCGAGGCTGCGCAGCTTGCGGCGCACGCGGGCGTCCTTGCCCCAGAACTCGTGGAAGTCCTTCAGCACGTACAGGTCTCGCCGGGCAGGCGACTTCAGCGCCAGCTCCTTGATCTTGTCGAGCGCGACGAGCGGGTCCGCGGCGTCGGGCAGCTGCCGGCCGGCCTTGGAGTCGAACCGGTCGGCGACGTCCCACAGCACCAGGTCCGAACCGCTGTCCCGCCCTCTGCGGACCTCGTCGAGCACCTCTAGCGCACGCTGCTCCTCGACCGTGACCAGCACGATCAACGCGACCCGTGCCCGCAGGTACAACCGGATCTCGTCCCCAGTAGTCACGAGTCAATCCTCCCGGGCGCCACCATGCCGGTCACCGTGACCGTACCGTCCACGCCGAGGATGACCTCCATGGCCGGGACCGGTTCCAGTGCACTTGGGGGGTATCGCCCGGTGCGGTCCCAGTACATCTTGTTCGCCGAGCCCCGCAGCCCCGCCGCCACCCGACGCCGCCGGTTGTATCTGCCGGCGACGACCAGGTCCACCGCCGCCACGGCGGCCAGCTTCTCCTGGTCGGCCTCGATCTCCGCCCTCGTGAACCCGGTCAGCACGATGACGCCGAGGTCGGTCCGCGCACGCAGCTCCGCACAGAACACCGCGACCGCTCTTGGTTGCTCCAACGGCTCACCCCCGGTGAGGGTGACGCCCTCGATGTCCGTCACGTCCAGGACCGCGTCGACCAGCTCACCGACGGACCGGGTCACACCGCCGGTCCCGGCATGGGTTCCCGGGTTGAAGCACCCGGGGCAGGCCAGCGGGCAACCCTGGCTCCAGATGGTGAACCGTTGCCCCGGCCCGTTGGCGACACTGCGCGGCACGACGTCGTGTATCCGCCACGGCGTCGACAGTGCCGTCAATGCCACGACCGGTTCTGGTCGTCCTGCTCCGCGTCGAGGTAGGCGTCGTCGGTCAGCTCACGCGACTCGATGTTCCCACCCAGTAACTGGACGAGGTCCTCGGTCTCGGTCAGGCACTCCATGCCGGCGACCCCCAGCACCGACATCGCGACGGTGCCGTCCGGGCCGATGTTGACCTCGATCACCTCGTCCGCCATGTCGTAAATGGTAGGACCCTTTACAACTCTGGCTACTATCAAGCATAGTGCGCGATCATGTCGTCGACCTTCGAGCCGGACCGATCCGGGGCCGGGCCGCTGGTCCTCGCCGGGGCGGCCTGTGCCGTCGCCATCGCGTTGCTGGTCCTGCTGGTGACGCGGACGCCGTGGTGGTCGCCGGGCGGGCTGCCGGACGCGGGTGAACTCACCCGCAACGGGGTCGCCGTCGTCAGGGTGTTGGTGACCGTGGCGTCGGTCGTCTGTGTCGGTTCGTTGCTGGCGGCGGCGTTCCTCCTGCCCCGGCAGCGGTCCGGTCGGCTCGACAGCGACGGGCACCCGGCGGCGCGTACCGCGGCGGTCGCGGCCGCGATGTGGCTCGTCGCGAGCTTCGCCGCCCTGTTGTTCACCACCGCGGAGAGCGTGGGAGCGCCGGTCGAGGAGGTGGCGCTGTCGCCGGGACGGCTGCTCGTGGCGATGAACGCGCTGGAGCAGGCCAAGGCCTGGCTCGTCACCACGACGGTCGTGCTCGTGGTTCTGCTCGGCTGCCAGCGCGCCACGACCTGGACGAAGAGCGCCGGCCTGTTCCTGCTGTCGCTGTTCGCGCTGCTGCCGGTCGCGGTCACCGGACATTCCGCCACCGGCGGCTCGCACGACATCGCCACGAGCAGCCTGATCTACCACCTCGTCGCCGCGACGCTGTGGATCGGCGGGCTCGTCGCGTTGCTCGCGCTGAGCCGGAGCCGCCACCTCGTCACCGCCGTGCACCGGTTCTCCCGGTTGGCGCTGGTGTGCTGGGTCGTCATGGCGGTCTCGGGCGTGCTCAACGCCTGGGTGCGCGTGTCGCCGGCCGACCTGTTCACGACCTCGTACGGCTGGCTGCTGCTGGCGAAGGTCGCCACGCTGCTGGCCCTCGGGGCGTTCGGCTACCGGCACCGCCGGCACACGATCCGGACGCTGACGTGGCACCAGAACCGCAGGCCGCTGATCCGGTTGGCCGCGCTCGAGATCCTCCTCATGTTCGTCACCGTCGGCATCGCGACCGCGCTCAGCCGCACCCCGCCGCCGCCCCGCGCGGCACTGCTGCCGTCCTCTGTGGAGCTTCTGATCGGCTACGACCTGGCCGGTCAGCCGACCGTCGCCCGGCTGCTGTTCGACTGGCGCTTCGACCTGCTCTTCGGCGTCCTGGCCGTCCTGCTCGCCGCCGCCTATCTCGTTGGCGTGCGGCGGTTGGACCGCTGGCCGGTCGGGCGCACGGTGGCGTGGCTGTCCGGCTGCCTGGTGCTCCTGGTCGCGACGTCGTCCGGCATCGGCCGGTACGCGCCGGCCGCGTTCAACGTCCACCTGCTCCAACAGATGCTCGTCGCCGTGGTGGCGCCGGTCCTGCTGGTCCGCGGCGCTCCCGTACTGCTCGCGATGCGGGCGGCGGCACCGGGCAGCGCGCCACGTGAATGGCTCTCCGCGCTGGCGCGTTCCCGCGTCAGCCGGCTCCTCACCCGTCCCGCCGTCGGGCTCACGCTGCTCGTCGCGCCGCTGTTGCTGCTCTACGGCGCGGGCGGCTTCACCGGGCTGGTCGGGAACCGCTGGGCGTACCTGGCCATGAACGCGTACTTCCTCACCGCCGGCTACCTGTTCTTCTGGCCGGTCGCCGGTGCCGACCCCGCGCCACGCAGGCTTTCGACGACCACGCGCCGCCGCGCGCTCGTCCTTCTCCTCGTGAGCCTCGCCATCGTGGCACTCGTCGTGACCAGGCTGCAGACCATCCTCGGGGAGGGGTTCTACTGGTCGCTGGCGCTGCCGTGGACCGAGGACCTCCTTGCCGACCAACGACTCGGCGCCGTCGCCATCTGGGTCGGCGGCGGCCTGCCCGTGCTGGCCGCCCTGGCCGTCCTGTTCGCGACGCGGTCCACGGTGAACGACCGCGGCGCGGCATCCGTGTAGAAGTCATGCCGCACGGAACGACCCGCCTTCTCGGAATCATCATCGCGGTAGGTGCGCTGACGCTGGGCTGCGCCGCGCCCAACAGCCAGAACACCGCCCAGGGGAGAACCAGCCCGCCTGCCCAGAGCAAGCCACAGGGCACGACGACGAGCCCGACCCCGAGCGTGCCGGCCAAGCCCTACACCGTGGAGGAGCTCGCCGCGACCGTCGGCTGCACACCCGAGTTCCAGGGCAAGACCCTCGACTTCCGCCAGGCGGTCTGCAACTCCCCCACCGAGGACTACGTCCTCCTCGACTTCGCCACCGCCGAAGGAATGCGGGCCTGGCTCGACACCGCGATGCTCTACGGCGGCACCTACCTCGTCGGCGAGCGCTGGCTGTTGTCCAGCCGGGCCAAGGAGACCATGGAGACCCTCAGCACGACACTCGGCGGTGTCGTCGAGGAAAGCCCGATGCGCCGCTGACATCGTTGCTTGTTCGCTAGGAACCGCGTTAAGTGGGTAACCGGCGACGAGGAGGTGTGGCGATGTCTTTCGACAGGAGGACCCTGTTGCTTGGTGTGAGTGCGGCTGGCCTCGCGGGGTTGGCACTGCCCGGCGAGGCGACCGCCGACCCGGCCGACCTCGAGTTCCGGATCCGGCACAGGTACCGGCCGTTCGACCTGATCGCGCCCCGGTTCGTGCAGTACGACACGGTCGCCACCCCCGTCCGCGACACCGTGGTGTCCACCGACGTGCGGCCCCGGGCGCCGTACGGATCGGTGCTGGTCGAGGTCCGGTCCGGCGCCGGCGTGGTGGCCGGGCTGGTAGGTGACGACGGCACTCGGGTGCTGGGCACCTACGACGCCGGGCGGGCCGCCATCGAGATCACCGTGCGCGGCACGACCACCGTGGTTCGTTCGGTGCCCGTGACGCTGCCAGCGCCGTTCCGGTTCGCCGTGGTGTTCAACGAGAACGCGGTGACCGTGCTCGCCGACACCACCGGCACCGGCACCGCGTGGCAACCGCTGCTCACCGAACGGAACGGCGTCCGCGCGCTGATCGACCTGCGTGTGCCGGACGTGCTGGGTCGGCTGTCGTACGGCTACGGCGGCCGCGGTGACGTGCTGCTGGGGCGCGTGCGGGCGGGATACTTCGGGCAGGCAGGCGTCCGCGATCCGCACGTGGTGCAGTACGCGGACGGGCGGCCGGTCATCCGCGACAACAAGCTGTACCTGACGCTCACCAACGCGGGCCTGGGATTCTTCCAGCAGGCGCACTGGGGAGTGTGGACGCTCGACCTGACCGACCCGACACGCCTCGAACAGGTCGCGCAGCTGTTCTTCGCCCGCGACGGGCTCGTCCTCGGCGACCACGCCGGCCAGATCGTCCTCGACGGTGACGAGTTCGTGCTGGCCATGTCCTCGTGGGGCGACTTCGACTTCGCCGGGGTGCGCGCGCGTTACGTCCGGACGAGGGCGAACGTGCTGTCCGGCGTGCATGTCCTGCCGACGTCACCGCTGCCCCTGCCCACCTCGGTGAGCTCGTGGGACCCGGCCATGACCCGGATCAACGGCCAGTGGCACGTGGCCTTCGTGGAGAGTCCCGCCCAGTCGCCGTCGTTCGTGTTCCACCCGGCGCTGGCCCGTGGCCGAACGCTGGAGAGCCTGTCACCGGTCGGCGCCGACCAGACCCTCGACCAGACCGAGGGCACGATCATCCAACGCGTCGACGGCCAGTGGTACGTACTGGCCAGCGACGGCGACGCGCGCCTGTACCGGGTGTACGACCTACAGATGCGTCCACAAGGGACACTGAACGCCCCGTACGGCACGAACATCCCACACCCGATGGTCGTCCGCGCGAAGAACACGTGGTACCTGCTCACGTTCGACGGCACCCAGTACGCCGAACCAGTCCTGGGCTACGGCGGCCACGGCGACTTCGTCGTGATGACCGCCTGACCCATACTCAGGCTCCGATGCCGAGCTTGGCGCGGGCCTTGCGCATGAGGTGTTCCAGCAGCGTGAGCAGGACCGCCTTGGCGGAGTCGCGGTCGCGGGCGTCGCAGAGGTGGATGGGGACGGCCGGGTCGAGGTCGAGTGCGTCGCGGACCTCGTCCTGGGTGTACAGCGGTGCGCCGTCGAAGCAGTTCACGGCGACCACGAAGCTGACGCCGCGGCTTTCGAAGAAGTCGACGGCGGCGAACGAGTTGTCGAGGCGACGGGTGTCGGCCAGGACGATCGCGCCGAGGGCGCCGCGGGCCAGTTCGTCCCACAGGAACCAGAAGCGTTCCTGTCCCGGGGTGCCGAAGATGTAGAGGATGAGGTCCGGGTTGATGGTGATGCGGCCGAAGTCCAACGCGACGGTCGTGGTGGTCTTCGCCTCCACACCGGACAGGTCGTCGATGCCTTCGCCGAGTTCGCTGAGCACCTCTTCGGTGCGCAGGGGGGCGACCTCGCTCACCGCGCCGACCATCGTGGTCTTACCGACACCGAAACCCCCGGCGATGAGGACCTTCACCGCCGCGGCGGTGACCTCCGAGGACACCATCGCCGGGTCAGAGTTTCCGGACACCATCGAGCACCGCCTGTAGAAGCTTGATATCGGGGGTTTCGGTCGCCATCTGGGTCGGTGGCGAACGGAAGATCAGGTAGCCGCCCTCGATCAGGTCTCCGATGAGGATCTTCGTGACGGCCAGTGGAAGCGAGAGCCCGGCGGAAATCTCGGCCACCGAAAGGGGACGACCGCACAGGCGCACGACGGCGGCGTACTCGTGCCCCAGCCGTTCGAGGTGAGCGTCCCAACGCGCCGACACCACCAGCGTGATCATGTCCAGGTCACGCCAGTTGCTGGTGGTCCGCCCTCGGGTCACCGCGTAGGGCCGCACCAGCGGGCCGGCCGCGTCGTCGAACCATGACTCCCGCGGGCCGGTCATGAAGACAGCGGACCCACCGGTGGTTCGAACAGCCCGCGCCGCTTGGTCGTGCTGAGCAGCTCACCGAGACGGAGCACGGTCTGGTTCATCTCGTAGGCGACCGCGCCCATGCTCGCGCCCTGTTCGCTCAGCAACGCCAGGCAGGCGTTGTCGCCGGCGGCGGTCAGGAACAGCACCGCCCGGTCGAGCTCGATGACGGTCTGCCGCACGTCACCGCCGTCGAAGCGGGCGCCGGCACTGCGCGCGAGGCTCTGCAGGGCGGACGACATCGCGCTGAAGTGCTCCGCGTCCTCGACCGACATCGTCGCGGATCGGCCGAGCATCAACCCGTCGGTGGACAGCACCACCGCGTACCTAACTCTGGCCAACCGCTTGACCAGGTCGTCGAGCATCCAGTCCAGTCGGGAAGAGTTGGAACTCACTGTGGGCCTTCTCGTCGGTCGTGGTAATTCGTACCTGGCTCTGGACGCGCCATCCGTCCTTGGCGGGTCCCGGACTCGATCGCGGAGAAGAGGTCCCGCACCTGTTCGGACGAGCGCTCGTGCCGGCCGGCGCTCTGCTGTGGTTGTTGGGGCTGCGGCATGTTCGTCAGCTCCGGCGCGAGGTTCGCCTGTCGCCGCCGCCTTGGCAGCGCCGGCCGGCCCGCGGTGGGCTGGAATCCTTGTCCGGCAACGGGTGCCGGCGGTTCAGGGGCAGCGTGACGGGTGGCTCTCGATTCCGGAGCACCCCCAAAAGTTGCCGGTGGCGTCGTCTCACCAGGTTCCATGGTCGGCCATGATACGGAGGACAGTCCGTTGGATCCGGTAGACACGGTCGAGTGTGCGGTGGGCGGCGGGAATCCCGCGTCGATCGGACCGGTGTGGCGCAGTGGCGCGCCGTTCACCTCTCCCGTACCGAATCCGGCGCTCGCGGTCACACCGGCGGCGACGGGCCGGGGTTGTTCGCTCGCGACGATCAACGACGTGGGAATGAGGACGATCGCCCGGATCCCGCCGTAGTCCGAATCGGACAGCCGGATGCTCACCCCGTTGCGGGCGGCGATCTGGCCGACCACCAGCAGACCCATGCGTGAGTCGCTCGACAGGTTGGCGACGCTGAAGTTCGGCGGCTCGGCCAGGATCTGGTTGGCCTGCGCGATCTGCTCGCCGGACATGCCGAGACCCTGGTCGGTGACCTCGACGACCGCTCCCCTGCCGACGACGTTGCTGACCACGTCCACCCGCGACTCCGGCGGGGAGAACGACGTCGCGTTCTCGACCAGCTCGGCGATCAGGTGGATGAGGTCGGCGACCACACTGCCCACAATGGACACCCCGGCCATGTGGCCGGCGTGTACGCGGGCGTAGTCCTCGGTCTCCGCGATGGCGCTGCGCACCAGCTCGACGAGCGGCACCGGCTGGCGCCACTGACGCCCGGGCTGCTCGCCGCCGAGGATGATCAGGTTCTCCGCGTTGCGCCTTGCCCGGGTGGCCAGGTGGTCGAGCTCGAACAGGACCGAGAGCCGGTTCGGGTCCTCCTCGCCGTGCTCGGCCTTGTCCAGCACCTCCAACTGCTTGTGCACGACGACCTGGCTGCGGTGGGCGATGTTCAGGAACAGCGCGTTGATGCCGCCACGGGTCTTCGCCTCCTCCACCGCTGCCCCGACGGCGGCGGACTCGGCCCTGTTGAACGCGTCGGCGACGTCACCGATCTCGTCCGAGCCGAAGTCCAGTGACCGCATCTCGGCGTTGACGTCGACGTCCTCGCCGTTGCGCAGCCGCGTCATGATGCGCGGCAGCTGCTCGTCCGCCAGCGAGAGCGCCTCGGCACGCAGCCGCTTCAACCGCCTGATCAGCTTTCCGGAGATCCGCAGCGTGATCATGCTCGCGAGCACCGCGCCGAGCAGCATCGCGCCACCGGCGATCAGCCACCACGTCGCCTGTTCCTCGGCGCTGTCGATGGAGGTGTCGACGACCTTGGCGTAGTGGTCCTGGTACAGCTCGAACAGGTCCTTGTTGACGGTGGTCGCGGCGGACTGCCATTCGGCGACGGTCACCGGCAGGAACGAGGTGTCCCCCGGCTGCACGCCGTGGTCCACGATCGCGTTCTCCACAGTGGACAGCGTTTTCCACGCGGCGCCGTCGACCAGCGCCTCCGCCCGCGTGCGCTCCTGGCCGGTCAACGCGGGGATGATCGTGTTGAGCTGGTTGTGGTAGGAGCCGACCTGACGGTCGTACTCACGCAGCTGGTCCGGAGTCATCCGACCGACCACCGCGACGCCGAGCGCGTTGCTGCGCGACATCGCCTCCACCGCCTCGGACAGCTCGACGGCGAGGCTGGCGCCCGCCACCGCGTCCGGGTCCGGCAGCGCGTTCGCCACGCCTCGCGTGCCGATGCTGAATCGGTCCATCACCGTGTTGTAGACCTGGTAGACCTGGTCCGGGGGCACGAGCCCGACGTCGATGCCCTGCCGGAGTTGACCGAACGCTTCGAGGAGCTCGGTGTCCGAGTCGAACTGACCGGCGGTCTCGGGCGCGACCTCCTTGATCGTGTTCTGCACCCGCACCAGCTCGGGCGACTTCATCAGCGCGTCGAGGCGCTCACGCGCCGAGGCGAGGCTTTCCTTGACCGACTGGTCACCGGAGAGCAGCACCAGGGACAGGCGACGCTCCTCCTGCACTGTCTGGCCGAACTCGATACTCGGCGCGACCGCGGCGTCCAACTCGGAGACCTCGTCCCGCAGCTGGAACGCCTCCACCGCCAGGTAGGTCGACGCGCCGATACCGACCGCGAGCAGCACGAAGCTGGGAATCAGCGCGATGGACAGAATGCGTGCACGAACACTGAGCCGTAACCCGCTCACCGGTCAAACCTCCGGTCACTCACCATCGCACGGGAACTTCGGTGAGGCCGCCCACGATCAGACCTTCCAGTTTGACCAGTTCGTCCGGCTCGACGGCGAGTTCGAGCGTGGGCAGCCTACGCAGCAATACTTCCAGCACCACCTGCAGCTCGGTGCGAGCGAGTGCCTGACCGAGGCAGGAGTGCGGACCGACGCCGAAGCTCACGTGCGGGTTCGGACTGCGTGCGATGTCCAGCTCGGCGGCACGGTCGAACGCGGTCTCGTCCCGGTTCGCCGCGGCCATGCTGCACAGCACGGTCGTCCCCATTGGTAGCACGCTGTCCCCGACTTCTGTCTCCACGGGAAGATAGCGGACCATGCCGAACCCGGAGTTGGCATCCATCCGCAACGTCTCCTCGACCGCGGTCCGCACGAGCGCGGGCTCGGCGAGCAGCCGCTCCCAGTGACGGCGGTCGGCGAGCAACATGGCGATCATCTTGCCGATCATGTTCGCCGTTGTCTCGTGCCCGGCGACCAGCAGTCCGATTCCGGTGGCGGCGAGTGTCTGATCGGGCATCGGCTCGCCTTCGGCGTCCGTGCCGCCGATCAGCGCGCTGAGGATGTCGTCGCCGGGCTCCGCCCGCTTCGCGGCGAGGTGCTGGCCGATGTAGCCGAAGAACTCGCCCATCGCGGCGGCGACTTCGTCCTGACTGTACCGGTCCAGGTTGAGCAGCATGTCCGACCATCCGGCGAACCGGTCGCGGTCGGAGTCGGGCACACCGAGCATGTCGCAGATGACCCAGACCGGAAGCGGGAACCCGAGGCTCGCCTTCAGGTCGGCGGGCGATCCGTTCGCGACCATGTCGTCGACGAGACCGTCCGCCATGGCCTCGATGGCGGGGCGCAGCTCGTTCATCCGCTTGACGGTGAACCACTTGCTGATCTGGCGCCGCCAGTGCAGGTGCGCCTCACCGGTCTGTGGGAGTACCGTCGACATCGCACTGTTGAACACGCCACCGGACTCGGTGTCGGAGATGCGCGCGGCGTCCGGCGCGTCGAGCGCGCGGGAGAACCGCGGGTCGGACAGCAACTGCTTCACGTCTTCATATCTGGTAATCAGAGTTCCGGCGTCCCCGCTGGGAAATCTGATGTCGGCGACCGGACATTCACGACGCAACCGGTCCCACTCGACCGGAGGCTCCAGCGCGGCCGAACTGGACAGCGGATAGCTGAGCACTTCCTGCCCGACGTGCTCCATCGCGCCGTGCTCTCCTCTCGGTTCGCCACCCCCGGTGGGTGCGCAGTCAACCGGTCACGAGCAACCGGCGTCAAGCACAACCTCATGGCAGGAACCTGTCACCCCCAACCAGGCAACGAGGAGAAAATAGGGGTGTCGACCGACCCGTCCTGGTTTCCGAGCGTAACGGACGGGAATATCAAGACGACGAATTCGGTGACTGACGGTAACCCCGGTCAGGTAGTCAACTGTTTCTTCTCCGCCTATATAGAGGCCACATCATGACTCGTCGACCGCTGCCGGTCAGAACCCTGCTGTGCGTGGGACTCCTGGGTTCCGCCGCCACCGTCGTCCTTGGCCCGAACCCGCTGGTGATCACGGTCGCCGTGGGAGTCTTCGCCGCCTGCTCGGTGACCGTCGCGGCCCGTGCCGCACGCCGCGCCAACCGCCGCATCGACCGGATTTTCGCCGAAGAGCTGGAATCATCGCAGGAAATCACACTGGACAGACAACCCGACCAACAATCATGGCGGAAGACGGCGTAGCCATCTCATGGCAGCGGCAGGTCCTCGGGCGGTGTGAACAGTGGACCGGTGGCCAGGTCGGCGCCCGCGTCCCGCCACCAGTCCGCTTCGGAATCGGAACAGATGTCGTCGACGGCCACGACCGCGCCGGCCTCGTGCACGAGGCCGATCATGTCGCGCAGCGCGTGCCCCATCACCCGTTCCGCGGATCTTCGCACCAGGGCGGGCGCGAGCCGCACCGCGTGCACCGGCACGTCCGACAGGACAGCCACCTCACCGCGGAAGTCGTGCACCGCGACCGCGGCCCCGGCATTGGCGAGACCGATGAGGTTGTGTGCCGTCGGGACACGGGTGGCCAGGCCGGCCGGCACGGACACCTGAAGCCGTTCCGCCGGCAGGCCGGACCGGTCGACGGCGGCCAGGAGGTCCGGGGACGTCGCGAGGCTCGGTGGGAGCACCACCGTCAGCGGAAGTTCGCCGGGCCATGACCGCAGCCGTGCGCCGGCCTGGTCGAGCAGCCAGGCGCCGAGCCGTTCGCCGAAGCCGACCCGTTCGGCGAGCGTCACGCACCGCTCGTGCGGGAGTGCGGCCAACTCCGCGTGGTCCCACCGCAGCCGCGCGTCGAGCCTGGCCGGCCGCCCGTCGGTCAACCGGACCTGTCGCCGGAACGCCACGTACAGCCGACCGGTCCACCACGCGTCCGGAAGGGTCGCGGCCAGGCGCAGTTCCTTGCGGTCATCGCCGTCCCGGTCCGGTTCGAGCAGTGTCCAACGGCCGGGCCCGGTGAGCTTCGCCTTACGTAGCGCCATGTCCGCGGCGTGCAGCACCGCGACCGGGTCGTCGCGGTACGGCGGGCTCTGCACCACGCCGACGCTGACCGACACCACCACGGCGAGCCCGTCGACGTGCACCGGCTCCGCGAGCGCCCGGTGGATCGCCTCGACGATCGGCGTCGGGTCGGGTGCGGGTGCCTCGCTCTCGACGAGCAGGCCGAAGCGGCCCGCCTCGAAACGGGCGACCATCGCCTGCGCGCCGGGCACCACGCCGGAAAGACGGTCCGCGACGATGCGCAGCAGCTGTGCGCACGCCTGCCGGCCGAGGCCGGTCGCGAACGTGGCCAGGCCGTGGACCTCCAGGTGGTACACGCTCGTCGGGCTGCCCATGTTGAGCACGTGTTCCAGGCGTGTCGTGAAGAACTGCCGGTTCGGCAGCGCGGTGAGCACGTCGTGCAGCAGCTGGTGGCTGAGCTCGTTACGCAGCAGCGACAGCTCGGTGAGCACCTCCTCGCACTCGGCCTCGCGGGCGTGCAGGCTCTGCTCCGACTTGCGCACGGCCTCGAGCAGCGCCTGGTTGAGGCCGTCCTGCTGTGCCACGGTGTACCAGCGCACCGAGTCGGCGTAGCCGCACGCGAGGGCGCTGAGCACTCGGGCGACGCGTTCGCCCAGCCCGACGGTCCGTCCCCGCCGCTCGTCGGTCAGCAGGGCGTCGCAGAGCACGTCGACACTGCACCGCAGGCTGGTCCTGCCGACACAGTGCATCTTCACCAGCTGCTCGCCCACGGCGACGCCGCGCTCCACGTCGGGCGGCTCGCTCGCCACCGCGTCGAACACCTCGTGCGCCAGGTCGCGCAGTCGCCGCTCGATGTCCTTGTGGGGCAACGGGACGTAGGACAGCATGCTGACCAGGTAGGCCCACTTCCTTGCCACGCGGTCCAGCTCGCAGTCCGAGACCGCAAACGCAGGATCATCGGGCAGTGGCGCGGTCATGCCGTGCCTGCCCTGGGTTTGCGGCCGACGCCGACATGCAGCTGTGTCGCGGTCAGCTTCTCGGCCGGGTCCAGCGGCCGCTCCGCCCGCCAGCCTGCGTCGGCGACGCCGGGTGGCACCAGCTCGAAGCCGGTGAACAAACGGACCACCTCCTCGCGGGTGCGCGGGTAGATGAGATCCGGGCTCGCGCTCATGACCTCGACTAGCGTGGCCATCTCGGCCGGACGCCGGTCACCGGTGAGGTGGCATATCACCAGATGGCTGCCCGGGACAACGCGGTCGCGGTAACCAGCCACCATCTTCACCAGATTGGTCGAATCCGGGAGGACTTCGAGTATCGCGACCATCAACAGCCCGACCGGCGCGGTGAGGTCCAACAGGTCGCCGGCCCGTGCCAGGACCTTCGCGGGGTCGCGCGGGTCCGCCTGGAGTACGGCCGTCCGCTCGACGCCGGCGATCAGCCGTCCGGTGTGCGCCACGGAGATCGGGTCGATGTGCGCGTACACCACGCGGCAGGTCGGGTCGATGCCCTGCGCGACCTCGTGCACGTTGCCCATCGCGGTGGTGCCGACGGACAGGTCGAGGAACTGGCGCACGCCGGCGGCCACGAGGTGGGTCACCGCGCGCCGCATGAACGTGCGGCCCAGCTGCACGAGCATCGTGATGTCGGGCAGGGCGCGTTGGAGCTCCTCGGCCAGCCGGCGATCGGCCGGGAAGTTGTTGGCGTCGCCGAGGAGATAGTCGAGCACCCGGGCGGCACTCGGCGCGGTGATGTCCGCGCCCGCCGAAGACGAGTTCCCGGTTTCGTCCATCACGTCAGGGGATGTTGCCCACACCGGCGTAGAGCAGCTTGTTGGACTTGGGTTCGTCGGAGAAGTCACCGGGACCCTCTGGGCGCCAGGCGGGACACCCGACGATGCCGGGCTCCAGCAGCTCGAAACCGTTGAACAGGTCGGTGATCTCCGCGAGGTCGCGCGGGTAGATCGCGTCCTGCGTGCGCCGGCTCGTGTCGTCGATCGCCCGGTTCGTGTCCTGGGACGCGCCGTCCCGCGTGATGTGTGTCAGCGCGACGTGACTGCCGGACACGAGTTCCTTGCGGTAGTGGGCCATCAGGCCGGGGGGATCCTCCGCGTCGGACACGAAGTGCCACACCAGCAGGGTGAGCAGGCCGACGGGCTGGCTGAAGTCCAGCAGCTCCCGTACCTCGGGGCGGCTCAGCAGGTGGTCGGGATCACGCAGGTCCGCCTGTACGACGGTGGCGCGAGCGTTGTCGCGCAAGAGGATTCGGCTGTGCTCCACCGCGATGGGTTCCTTGTCAACGTAGACGACCCGGCAGGTCGGGTCGACCTGGTGCGCGATCTCGTGGACGTTGCCGACCGTCGGAATACCGGAACCGATGTCGAGGAACTGCCGAACACCGTTGTCAATCATGAAAAGCACGGCTCGTCGCAGGAAGGATCGATTCACCCGGGCGGCGTCGGCGATGTACGGGGCCTTCACGGCAACCGCCGCCGCGAACTGCCGGTCCGCCGGGAAGTTGTGCCCGCCACCGAGCAGGAAGTCATAGACCCGGGCGAGATTGGGAACACTCGGATCGATCACACCAGGATTGTCGAGCGGGTCGCTTTTCACCAAAGCACCTCCATTTGTGCTCGGAGGTATCTCAGCGCATGCGCCAACCCGGTGTCAGCACCCCGATCGGGTGATGCCACTCCTGTCGTGGACAGGCATAGAGTGCCCGCCCGTACTTGCTCGTAGGGAAGGAATCTTTCGTGCGATATCTCAGTATTTTTCGGTTGAAATCCACGCAACGCCGCGTGGTTGCCACCGCACTGATCGCCGTCACGATCGGTGGCCTGTTGTCACCCGCCAGAGCGGCGGCGGAAATCGCCTGCGATGACCTGAAAATCCCGGTCTCACTCGGCGGGCGGCGGGAGACCGTGTTCGGGCGGTTCTGCCAGCCAGGACAGGCGACGACAGTTCTGGTGCTCGTGCCGGGCGCCACCTACACCAGCGAATACTGGGATCTTCCGGCGAGACTCGGGCTGGTTTCCTTCCGTGCCGGGATGAACGACCTCGGCTACGCGACGCTGTCGGTCGACCGGCTGGGCACCGGACGCAGCTCGAGGCCGGTCAGCGCACAGCTGACGACGCTCACACAGGCCGGCGTGCTGCACCAGATCGTCGGGAAGCTGCGCACCGGCGCGGTCGGCCCCGGCTACGCGAAGGTGATCGCGGGCGGCCACTCTCTCGGCGCGGCCATCAGCCTCGTCGAGGCGGCGACCTACCACGACGTGGACGGTGTGCTGTCCGCTGGCACGACCCACGCGTTCGACCCGGTCGACTCGGCGACGGACCTCGTCGCGTCGCTGCGCCCGGCAAGACTGGATCCCGCGCTGTCGAACCGCAACTACGACCCCGGCTACCTCACGACCAGACCGGGCACGAGAACCCGCGCGTTCCACCGCCCAGCCCACCCGAGCGCGGCGGTCGCGGCGTACGAGGAGTCCACAAAGGACGCCTTCACCGCCGCCGAAGCGGCCGACGCCATCGGGGTCGCGGCCCTGACCCCGTACACGACACTGATCGACGTACCGGTGCTGATCGCCCTGGGCGGTCGGGACGAGCTGTTATGCGGGCCCCTGCTCGGCACCGACTGCACCTCGCCGGCCACCCTGCACCGCGACGAGGCGCCGTACTTCTCCCCGGCCGCGAAGCTGCGGACCTACCTGCAGCCCGGCTATGGCCACTCGTTCAACTTCGCCCCGAACGCGGATGCCTTCTACCGAACCGTCGCCAGCTGGGCGGACGAGATGGTGTCGCGCTACTGACCTGGATGCGGTCCGAGCCAGCCTGGCGACGGGGGACCTTGGACCTCGCCGAAGTAGAGCGCGAAGGTCTGCTTCCACCGTTCGACGTCGGCGCGGTCGGCCATGAAGCGCGGGAAACCGTCGAGGTGGGCGTTGGGGTACTCCCAGATGGGCTTGAGTCCGCCTACGGGGGTGATGTCGGTGCGCACGGACCAGCCGTCGAACGCGGTCTGCTGCACGGCGGGAGAGAGCTGCCAGTTCAGGTAGAGCTTGGCCGCGGCGGGGTGCTTGGCACGGGCCAGGATCGCCGCCCGCTGCCCCCATGCCATGAACGGGTGCCCGTCCGCCACCGCCCACCGCACGCCGGGTGCGATGGGTCCGGTCAGCGAGCCGGCGCCGCCGATGCCGACCAGCTTCTGCTTGCTGGCCACCGCGACGATCGGGGTCGGCGTGCCGCGGCCGAACCGCGGATTCCGCGCGGCGAGCCGGCGCACCCAGTCCCAGCCGTAGGCCTGCGTGTAGAGCTTGTACAGGTACAGCACGGCGTCGTCGTCGTGCGGATAGGAGGAGGCGATGGCGTCCTGCCAACGCGGGTCGACCAGGTCCTGCGGCGTGGCGGGCCCGGTGCTGCCGAGGGTGTCGTCGTACATGTAGCTGAACGCGTAGACCGCGATGCTCACCCAGGCGCCGTCCGGGTCCCGGAACTGGGGGTACAGCGCGGAGAAGCCGGCCGGCTTGTACGGCAGCAGCGCGCCCATCGCTTTCCAGCGGGGGAAGTCCTGCAGGGTCTGCAGCTGTACCACGTCGGGAACGAGGGTGTTGGTGGTGAGTTGGTTGTCGACGCGCACGTCGTGGTACTTGCTGTAGTCGACGATCATGGTGAGCCTGATGTCCGGGAACCGCGACAGGAACGCCTGCTTGGTGGCGTCCTGTTGGTCCGAGGTGTCACCACCGGCGTAGATGACCAGCTCGCCGCCCTCCCGTCGGGCGTCGGCGTACAGCTCGTCGAGCGACCTCCTCTCCTCGCGTGTGCCGGGGCCCGACACCGCGGCCGCGCCGGCACTGCCGACGATCGACGTACCCAGGGCCGCCGCCCCGATCGCGGCACCCGCGCCGAGCACCCGCCGCCTGCTCAATGAGGTCATGGGACCTCCTCCCAATTCGATTTAATCTTCAACTACCTCGGCGCCACCGTATTGCCACTTGCTTCAACTGTCAACTATCCTCGGCGAGGTGGGACAGACGCGGTGGTTGACCCCGAGGGAAGAACGGGTGTGGCGGCTCTTCGCGGCCGCGCTCGTCTACCTGCCCGACGAGGTCGAGGCGCCGCTACAGCGCGACGCGGACCTGACACACTTCGGCTATGCCGTCCTGTCCGCGCTGTCGGAGGCACCTGGGCGAGCACTGCGGATGAGTGACCTGGCATACATGGCCCAAGGCTCACGGTCCCGGTTGTCCCACGTGGTCGCCAACCTCGAGCGTCGAGGATGGGTCCGCCGGGAGCGCGACACCGCGGACGGCCGGAGCAACATCGCCACACTGACCGACGTCGGCTACGCCAAGATCGTGGCCATCGCCCCGAGCCATCTGGCCACGGTGCGCGCCACGATCTTCGACGCCCTCGGCGCCCAGCAGCTCGACGAGCTGGAAGGCATCTGCATGGCGCTGCTACCCCCCGAGATTCGCGACAGGCAGACGCGCCGCCACCCCAGGCAGAACGACGAACGTCATCAGGCAGATGACGTTGGTGCGCGTCCTCACATTGAGGACACGACGGACGTCACAGACGCGTTGGCTCGGGTCTCTGCCGCCCGCGCCGACATCGACCTCACCGAACTCCAGCTCATCGACAGTGCCCGTGCCCAAGGGCAGACCTGGGAACAGATCGCCGCCGCACTCGGCATGCCCGACCGCCGCCAGGCACAGACCCGGTTCCGCCGCCTGCGCGAGCGGTGGCCGGAATACGAACCCACAGGGCTCTAGTTTCACCGCGCGAACGCTTGCTGGACGGCACGAAGCTGTTGCTCGGCACCAACCGGCGGCCGCCCACTCTGATCACGATGACCGCGCGGATGGGCCGGATGTCCTGTGGGTACGACGGCATCGCCTACACCACCACCCTCAAGCACGTCGGTGTGCTCCAGCAGACCCTCT
>NZ_DASUVO010000119.1:0-6044 GCF_036378875.1 Actinophytocola sp. | reverse complement strand
ACAAGTAGTCATCATCCAGGGGCTTGATCCTACAGGCCGCCCACTCTATCACCACCGGTGAGAGCTTGGTTCGCGACCCCCACCAACACTCCGGTCCGGCTTTCCGGCCCGTTCCGCGCTGGCAGAGATAAAGTTACACGGGCCCAAAACCCCGGTTTCACCGGGGTCCCCTGAACTGCGTTTCCGCAGGTCCTCTCGCTTGAGCCTATCTGGAACGACGGTCGCCTGGGTCGCGCCGGGCCTCCTGCCGATCGCACAGATCCCGCGCCGCTGACCCGTCCCACCAGTGCCGGAAGAATGCGAAGATCCAGTTTCCGGCGCGAGGACGGGGGTGGCATGAGGCGGACGCTGCTACGAGCGGCGCGAACAGGCACGTGGGGCGACTTCCGGCACCGGACGATCGACGCGGCGCACCTCCGGGAGCTGTGCCGGGCGCCGGAGCGTGTCGACCCGCGCGGGCTGATGATCCAGAACGCGAAGATCGCGGGCCGGCTCGACCTCAGTGGCATGGACGTCCCGTTCCCGCTGCGGTTCGAGTCGTGCGAGTTTTCCGAATCGCCCCTGTTCGATGGCGCGCGGCTGCACGAGCTGGCGCTGTTGCGGTGCGAGCTGCCCGCTGGGCTCCAGGCGAACGGGTTGCGCGTGACCCGCGACCTCGACCTGTCGCGGTCGACGATCGCGGGTGCGTTGTGGACACCGGCGAGCACGTCGAAACAGTCCGCGCTCTGGCTGTGTGAAGCTGAGATCGGCGGTCGGCTGCTGTGCGTCGGCACCCGGATCAGGCCGGACGGGGTCCGCGCGATCCACGCCGACCGGCTGCGGGTCGCGGGCGCGGTGCGGCTGATCAACGGGTTCGAGGCAGGCGGCGAGGTCCGGCTGATCGGCGCGCACATCGACGGCTCGCTCGACATGTCAGGCGCGCGGATCAGCCGCCCCGACGGCGTCGCGCTGGACCTGGCCGACCTGATCCTCGGCGGCAGCCTGTTCCTCATCGACGACGCGACGCACCGCAAGCCCGCGATCGAGGGCCGGATCGACATGCGCGCCGCACGGATCGCCGGGCAGATGATCGTGCGGGACGCGGAGCTCGGCGGCACCGCGCCGCTGACCGGTCCGTACGCGAGCAGCCGCAGCGGCGGCACGGCCATCAGCGCACCGAGGGCCGCCGTCAACGGCGACCTCAGCTTCGAGGGGGCGTGCCGCGTGCGCGGCGGCGTCGATCTCTCGCTCGGCGAGTTCGGGTTCGTGCACTTCACGCCGGAGTGCGTGCTCGACGCTGGCGGCGGAGTCGCACTGGACCTGCGCAACGCGGACCTGCGGTCCTCGGTGGAGCTGGCGGACGGCGTGACCGTGCGCGGGACGATCACACTGGATGGCGCCTCGGTCGGCGGGAACCTGCTGCTGCGCGGGGTACATCTGTCTGAGCCGGGTGAAGGGCCGCTGCTGTCGGCGCGGAGTGCGCGGGTGCTCGGTGACGTGGAGGCACAGCGGCTCCACGCCGAGGGGGGACACCTGGACCTGCGTGGTGCGGAACTCGGCAACAACCTGGACCTCGAGGCCGCGACACTGTTCAACCCGGAACGCTTCACGCTGTACCTGCACAACGCGACGATCAACGGTTCGGTGCGGCTGGACGCCGGGTTCTCCTCCGACGGCGAGGTGCGGCTGTCCCGGACGACCATCGGCGGCCGGCTCGACCTGCGCGGCGGCACCTTCACGGACCGAGACGGCCACGCCATCGAGGCCGAGGGCCTCGTGTCGCGTGGCGGCATGTACCTCGGGTGGGCCGAGGTCTCTCCCAGCGTCAACCTGACCGGCGCCCAGACCACAACGCTCGCCGACGACCCGGACACGTGGCCCGCGGAGTTCCTCATCCGGGGCTTCACGTACGAGCGGTTCGGCCCGCTCACGTCGGCGAGCCCGCCGAACTGGGACGCGGGCCCGCGGATCGCCTGGTTGGCGAGGCAAAGCTCGTTCGAGGCGGGCCCGTACGAGCACGCTGCGCGGGTGTTCCGCGAGCACGGTCACCTGGCGGCCGCCGAGGAGGTGCTGATCAGCCAGCGCAGGCACGCGCGCCACGCGGCGACACGGCAGGCGGGCGCGAGCCCTCGCATCCGGCTGTGGGCGCTCATGGACCGGCTGTACAGCCTGTTCGGTTACGGCTACCGGCCGGGCCGCGCGGGCTGGCCGCTGGTAGCACTGCTGGTGGCGGTTTTCGTGCTCATGCTGGTGCCCAGCGGCGCGGCGACCCTGCGTGCGACCGACCCGCGCGGCAACGTGTACACCCCGACGGGCCGGCTCGTGACGGTGAACCCGGTGGGTCCGGCCGCGCCGGGCACATTGCCGGACCGGGTGGGCGACTACAGCACGGACACCCCGGCCCGCCCGGCCCCCGACCCGTGCGGCGACGGGCAGGTGCGGTGCTTCAACCCGTTCTTCTACGCGATCGACACGGTCGTGCCACTGGTGTCGCTGGGCCAGCGCGCCACCTGGTATCCCGACACCCACACGCCGAGCGGCGAGTTCCTGATGTGGTTCCTGAACATCGCCACCCTGCTCGGGTGGGTCCTGTCGTCGGTACTGGTGTTCTCGTTCGCCCGCCTGGCCCGCAGCGTGTAGATCTGCTCTCCTTCACGATGCGTCCGCAGACTGCGGTACGTGACAACCCGGCCATGACATCACTCGGACGAGTCGACGACATCCTCGGACCGCGCCCACCGTCCAGGCCCGCCTCGCCGACGTCCTTCCGTTGACCCCGGAAGCCGGGAGCGCCTACGCGGGGCGGTGCACTATACACGATCGCGATGGTGATGGAAGGCCACAGCCGGAACGATCGAGCCGGGGACCAGTAGATCAAGGAGGGAATCGGATGGCTGAGCTCGCCGTACGCGCGGACGGAGCACTGGCCGGCGCGAAGATCGGCATCCTGATCGAGAGCGACTACTTCGAACCCGAGATCTTCTACTACCAGCGCCGGTTCGCCGAAGAAGGTGCCGAGGTGCACTTCCTGACCAGGCTGTGGGGTCAGGACCAGCTCACCTTCACCGGGCACGAGTGGAAGATCCCCTTCGTCGCCACCGAGACCTTCGAGAACATCGACGACGACGAACTGCGTTCCTACGACGTGCTGATCGTCCCGTCCGGCATGGTGTCCGACCGGTTGCGCTACACCGAGGATGTCACCAGGACGCCGCCGGCCACCGAGTTCCTCCGGCGGGCGTTCGACGAACCGTCCGTCCTCAAAGGAATCATCTGCCACGGCCTGTGGCTGGTGGCGCCGGCCCCGGAGTTGGTGCGCGGGCGCAAGGTCGTGGTGCACAACAACCTGATCGGCGACGCGCGCAACATGGGCGCCGAGTACGTCGACCAGGACGTGGTGCACGACGGCGCCGATCTCATCACCGGGCGCACCGGGATGCACGCGCACCTGTTCGCCCGCGCGATCATCGACACCCTGCTCGAACGCAGGGGTGGTCGCCGATGACCCTCGCACTGAACTGCCGCGACGAGGACTGACGGAGGAACGACCATGGCGAACAACAACCTCGCCTTCACCTGGGCCGACACCATCGCCGGATACGTGGTCGGTTTCGACGCTGGCACCCGCGCCGTCGAACTGGAGACCAGCGACAAGCGGCGGTTCACGGTCGAGCTCGACGAGACCACCGTCGGGGAACTGCTGCGCAACCTCGGCGAGCCCTACGCCGACGCGAGCGGGCACCTCGACGGCCTGCTGGTGCCGGGCCGCTACATCATCGTCTACGGCATCTTCTACCCCACGTCCGATGGGGACCCACGGTACGTGGCGAAGCACGTACAGCTGTTCGGCCGCGGCCCCGGGGACTACAGCTTCGAGGACCCCGGCTGGTGGACGCGCCAGATCGACCAGCTCGCCATGTTCTACCGGCGCTCACAGTTCGGGAACGGCCCGGTCGACTACCGCGAGTACCGCACCGAGCTGCACCTGGGCGGTTCCAAGACAGACAGCCACGTCCAGGAGACGGACACGATCTCCCGAATGGTCTACGGCATGGCGTCGGCCTACATGCTGACCGGCAAGGACGAGTACCTCGAGGTCGCCGAGAAGGGCACCGACTACCTGCGCGACCACATGCGGTTCGTGGACCGCGACAACGATGTCGTCTACTGGTACCACGGCGTCAAGGTGACCGGCGCGACCGAACAGAAGCTGCTCAGCTCGGATTTCTCCGACGACTACGACACCATCCCGATGTACGAGCAGATCTACGCGCTCGCCGGCCCCATCCAGACGTTCCGGGTCACCGGGGACAGGCGTGTCATCTCCGACACCGAGGCGACGCTGCGGCTGTTCGAGAAGTTCTTCCGGGACCACGAGCAGGGCGGCTACTTCTCCCACCTGGACCCGATCCTGCTCAGCCCACACCACGAGTCCCTTGGGTACAACGCGTCCCGCAAGAACTGGAACTCCGTCGGCGACCACGCCCCCGCCTACCTGGTGAACCTGTACCTGGCCACCGGCGATGAGCGGCACGCCGACATGCTCGAGCGCACGTTCGACACGATCACCGAGCACTTCCCCGACTACGAGTACAGCCCGTTCGTCAACGAGCGGTTCTTCCGTGACTGGTCGCACGACCTCGAGCACAGCTGGCAACAGAACCGCGCGGTGGTCGGGCACAACCTGAAGATCGCGTGGAACCTGATGCGGATGCACGCCCTGCGACCCAAGAAGGCCTACGTGGAACTCGCCGAGCACATCGGCAGGATCATGCCGGATGTCGGCAGTGACCGGCAGCGCGGCGGCTGGTACGACGTGGTCGAGCGGGTCCTCAGGCCCGGCGAGCAGACCTACCGTTTCGCCTGGCACGACCGCAAGGCCTGGTGGCAGCAGGAACAGGCGATCCTGGCCTACCTGATCCTGGCCGGCGAGCAGGGCGACGCCGAGTTCCTGCGCCACGCGCGGGAGTCGGCGAGCTTCTACAACGCCTTCTTCCTCGACCACGACGAGGGCGGCGTGTACTTCAACGTGCTGGCCAACGGTCTTCCGTACCTGCTCGGCACCGAGCGGCTGAAGGGCAGCCACTCGATGAGCATGTACCACTCCGTCGAGCTGTGCTACCTCGCCGCGGTCTACTACAACCTGCTGATCACCAAACAGCCGTTGCCTTTGTGGTTCAAGCCGCTGCCCAGTGCCGACCGCACGCTGCGGGTGGCGCCGGACCTGCTGCCGTACGGCCGGATCAGGCTCGAGGAAGTCGAGATCGACGGCAAACCCTACGAGGTCTTCGACCCCCACGCGCTCACCATCGAGCTCCCGGACTCCTCGGAGCGGCTGACCGTTCGGGCACTGATCGTCCCGGCGGACTGAGCCAACCGCGAGACAGGAGCCGAAAATGGACATCAGTAAGCGAATGGTCGACGACGTCGCCGTGGTCGCCTTGTCCGGTGCGCTGGACGGTCACTACTTGGACGCGGTCCGGGACCGGATCACGGAGCTGCTCCCCCAGCACGACCCGCATCGTGGTCGACTTCTCCGGGGTGTCCAGTGTGTCCAGTGCCAGCCTGCGCGCGATGCTGCTGATCTACCGGCAAGCGCAGGCCATCGGCTGCGCTGTCGCGGTCGTCGGTCTGTCGCCGGAGGTGCACAACGTCCTCGAAGCGACCGGCTTCCTCCACTTCTTCGTGGTGGCCGAGACGGTGACCGACGGTGTGGCCGCCGTGCGGGCCCGAACGGAAGGGAGCGAGGAACGTGAGCACGCCACATCTGGTTCGTGACCGAATCGACTCGTTTCCCACGCGCACCATCGCCGGATTCGGTGTGCGGGCCGGGCGAACCGCACCGCTGGGCGCGACGCTGGTGCCGGGTGGGGTGAACTTCGCGATCTTCTCCGGCCGCGCGAGTGCCGTGTCGGTCGTGCTGTTCCGCATCGGGGAGAACGAGCCGATGGCGGAGATCCCGATCCCGGACGACTTCCGGATCGGGCGGGTGTGGTCGATCACGGTGTTCGGCCTGTCCTATGAGGACATCGAGTACGGTTTCCGGGCCCAGGGCCCGGAAGCCC
>NZ_DASUVO010000118.1:0-34566 GCF_036378875.1 Actinophytocola sp. | reverse complement strand
CACGTTCCGCACCGCCGCGAACGACTTCGTCAGCATCTTCATCCGGTGGGTGCGTGGCGTCTCCGGGATCGCCGCCGGCATGCAGGTGGCGCTGTCACCGCCGTTCGTGTTGCTGGTCGTGCAGGTCGGCGGCGCCGCGCTGATCACGACCGGTGCCATGGCCCCGGCTGACCTGCTGCCCTTTCTGTTGCTGGGACTGGGCCTGACCGCTCCGGTGGCGGCCCTCGGCCACGGCTTCGACGACATGCAGGCCGCCGGGCGCGCGGTCGGCCGGATCCGGGACGTGCTCGCCGTGCGGTCACTTCCGGAGCCCACGCACCCGGCCACACCGCGCGGACACCGGGTGGAACTGCGTGACGTCCGGTTCGGCTACGTCGCCGATCACGAGGTGCTGCGCGGCATCGACCTGGTGCTCGAACCGGGGACGGTCACCGCGATCGTCGGGCCGTCGGGAAGCGGGAAGTCCACACTGGTCCAGCTGCTGCCGCGGTTCTTCGACCCGACCCACGGTTCGGTCGTCCTGGGCGGCGTGGACCTACGCGACCTGGGCAGCCGGGACCTCCACCGGATGGTCTCCTTCGTCTTCCAGGACACCACCTTCCTGCGTGCGTCGGTCAAGGACAACATCGCGCTGGCGGTGCCGCATGCCGACCTCGACGACGTGGTCCGCGCCGCCCGGATCGCGAACATCCACGATCGGGTGCTCGAGCTGCCGCGCGGCTACGACACGGTGATCGGCGTCGAGGCCGGACTGTCGGGCGGCGAGGCACAGCGGATCTCGATCGCCCGCGCGCTGCTCGCCGACACGCCCGTGCTGGTGCTCGACGAGGCGACCGCCTTCGCCGACCCGCGCACCGAACAGGCTGTGCGCCAGGCCCTGGCGACGCTCGCGGGCGATCGGACGATCCTCGTCATCGCCCACCGGCTGGAGACGATCGTCGACGCCGACACCGTCGTGATGCTGGAGAACGGGTCCATCGTGGAGCGCGGCAAGCCCGCCGAACTGCTGGCACGGAACGGAAAGTTCGCCGCGTTCTGGCGATCCCACCGAGGGGACGAGCTGCCATGATCCGAATACTGCTGCGTGTGCTGGGACACGAGTACGCCCGGCCGGTGCGTCGCACCATCGCCATGATGACGACGACCGCGGTGGCCGAGGGCTTGTCCTACGCGCTGGTGGTTCCCGTGCTGCGGGCCCTGTTCGGCGGCAGGCCCGCGGATGCCTGGCCTTGGCTGATCGCGTTCGGCGCCGCGGTCGCGGTCTACGCGGTGCTGCGCTACCGCAGCGACCTGTCCGGCTTCCGGGTCGGGACGACGCTGTTGCGCGGGGTGTACCACCGTCTCGGCGACCATCTGGCGCGGCTGCCCATTGGCTGGTACAGCGCGGGCCGGGTCGGGGAGGTGTCCGTGCTGGCCAGCCGCGGCGTCCTGCAGGCGATGAGCGTGCTCGCGCATCTACTGGCGCCGTTCATCTCCGCCTGCGTGACGCCACTGACGATCGTGGTCGTGCTGCTCGCCGTCAACTGGCAGATGGGGTTGGCCGCGCTGGTCGCCGTGCCCATCGTGGCCGCGATCCAGACCTGGACGGCCCGCTCGACGGCCGCCGTCGACGCGGAGCGCGCCGAACGCGACCAGGACGCCACCGGGCGCGTGATCGAGTATCTCCAGGCGCAGCCGGTGCTGCGGGCCGGTGGCCGGACCGTCGAACGCTTCCGGTTGCTCGACGACTCGCTGAAGGAGGTCCAACGCGCGTCCCGCCGGTCCACGCTGGCCGCGCTGCCCGGCGTGGTCGGGCTGACGCTCGCGGTGCAGGCGATGTTCACCGCCGTGCTCGTGCTGGGCGCCTACCTCGCGCTCGATGGGCAGATCGGTGTGGCGGAGGTCCTGACGATCCTGGTGCTGGCCGCCCGCTGCGCGGATCCGGTGCTGTCGCTGGCGGAGGTCGGCGGCAGTCTCCGCGGCGCGAGTGCCGAGCTGGCGCGGCTCGACACGGTGTTGCGCACCGAGCCGCTGCCGGAACCCCACGACCCGGTCGACCCGGAACGCCACGACCTCGAATTCGACTCGGTCGTCTTCTCCCACGGCGACCGCGCGGTGCTCGACGACGTGTCGTTGTCCGTCCCAGAAGGACAGAGGCTGGCCGTGGTCGGTCCGTCGGGCGCTGGCAAGAGCACGCTGTTGCAGTTGCTCGCGCGGTTCTACGACGTGCACGCGGGCGCGGTGCGCGTGGGCGGCGTGGACGTGCGCGCGATCGACACCGAGATGCTGATGGCCCGGATCGCCATTGTCTTCCAGGATGTCCACCTCTTCGACGGCACGATCGAGGCGAACGTGCGCCTGGGCCGCCCCGACGCCACCGAGACCGAGGTACAAGCGGCAATGACCGCCGCGCGGCTGGACGAGGTGATCGAGCGTCTGCCTGACGGGTTGGCCACGAACGTCGGCGAGGGCGGCACGCTGCTGTCCGGCGGTGAGCGCCAACGAGTCTCGATCGCGCGAGCGCTGCTGAAGAACGCACCGATCGTGCTGCTGGACGAGGTCACCTCGGCACTGGACCCGATCAACGAGGCGGCCGTCCACGACGGAATCGAGCGCCTGATGGCGGGCAGAACGGTGGTGCTGGTGGCGCACCGGCTGCGGACCGTGAGGCGTGCCGACCGCGTCGTCTTCCTCGACGGCGGCAGGATCGTGGAGGAAGGCAGCCACGACGAACTCCTCCGCCACGGCGGCCGCTATGCCGATTTCTGGGCACTCTCCGTGCCTGCGAACATGATCACATGACCAAGCTGACGGGACAGCGGATCGCCGAGGAAGCACCGCAGGGGTGGGCCTACCTGCTCGGTGGTCTGCAGACTCGCATCCACACGCAGAACTTCGCGGCCGGTGTCGCGGTCGTCGGCGCCATCGGCGCGGCGAGCGAGGACATGGGCCACCACCCCGACCTCGACCTGCGCGGCACACACGTCGACGTGCGGGTGACGACCAGCGCCGAACGCGACATCCAGCTGGTGCGTGACATCACCGCGATCGTCGAGGAGGCAGGGCTGCGGCTGGAGTCCGACACCGTCTCGCGGCTCGAACTCGCTCTCGACACCCCGGCTAACGAAGGGATTCTTCCGTTCTGGGCCGCGGTGCTCGCCGTGGCGGATCGCGGCGGGCCCGGTGACGAGGTCCGTGACCCCGCCGACCACCTGCCGACGATCTGGTTCCAGGCCTCCGGCAGCGAGGAACCCCGCCAGCGGTGGCATCCGGACCTCTGGGTGGATCCCACGCAGGTCCAACCCCGCATCGAGGCCGCTCTCGCCGCGGGTGGCGAGCTGGTCGACGACTCGGAGGCACCCAGCTACTGGGTCCTCGCCGATCCGGACGGAAACCGGATCTGCCTGTGCACCTGGCAGGACCGCGGCTGAGAGCGCCGGCACGGCGTGTGCCGGCGCTCTCCACCGGTCAGGTCCGGTACACGGCGATCTCCGTCATGGTCGGCGTGTAGATCTCCGTCGGGAGCGTGCTGGTGAGTGCCACGCGGAGACGGGAGGTGGTGACGCTGCCGAAGCCGGTGACGGTGAGGTCGTGCCCGATGCCGGTGTCGCGGGTCGCGAAACTCACCCACTGGCTGCCGTCCCAGCGTTGCAGCGTGAACGACCGCACCCGAGGGTTGGTGCCCGAGTCGGTGTACTCGTCGAGGTACACCTGGTCGAAGGTCGTGGCCGCGCCGAAGTCGATGTCGAGCGTGATCGGGTAGGTCGCGTCGTCGGCGGCCGCCCAGCGGGTCGTCAGGTTGCCGTCGGTCAGCTTGTCCGCGGTGAGGGTGCCGTTCGCGCCGGGATGGGTCGAGCTCGCGGTGACCGGCTTGCCGAGCGCCAGGTCGACCCGGTTGTCCACCTCCTCCTCGATGGGGTCGTCGTCGACCGGGTTGGTGACCTGCGGACCGATCCGGCTCTCGGCCATGCCGATGTCCGGCGCGTCGCCGTGGTAGATGTTGGTGCCGAGGAAGTCCTTGGTGCCCAGGTGCGGGTTGTACCGGCCCGCGTCGATCAGCGGGGAGTCGTCCTTGAGCCGGAAGTGTGCCGCGGACCGCCGGATGTGGTCCACGCCCGCGCCGGTGACGTACCTCGCCGGGTCACCGACGAACCGTGGGTCCACCCGCAACCCGTTGGGGTCGGCCGGTTCCTGGTTGGAATGGGTGCCGCTGGCCTCGTAGAAGTCGTTGTTCGAGAACACGGCCTGCCGCAGTGCGCCGGTTCGGCGGTACCACGGTGTCGGGGTCGTCGTGGAGCTGTTGTAGAAGATGTTGTTCAGGAAGTAGACCCTGCTCAGGAACGTCTCGTCGTGGAAGAAGTCGAGATCTGCGCCGTCGTAGACGAACGTGTTGTTCACGAAGTAGGTCGGCGAGTAGTTCGTCGACAGCATGTTCTTCACGAGCACGCCGTTGTCGTTGACGCTCAGGTTGTACCTGGCGACGGAGTTGGAGCTGTTGCCCATGTAGGACATCCAGCCCGCCGCGTTGTCGTGCGAGTAGTTGAACTGGTAGGTGACGTTGAAGTTCGTGTACTCGAGATCCCACGGGGTGCCGTCGAACTCGTTGTGCGGGCCGCCGTACACCTCGTTGTACTGCATCACCGAGTCGGCGCCTGCCCACAGGTAGAGCGCGACGGACACCGAGTCGTAGCGCTCCAGGAACCCGTTCACCTCGTTGTACTCGACGGTCATGTTCTTGGTGTTGGCGAGCTGGATCGCGCCCTGACCGACGCTCTCGGCGTAGTTGTGTCCGATGTAGACGTCCCGGCTGTACAGGTCGCGGGTGCGCACCCACAGCTGTTCCCAGCCCTCGTGCCATTTCCCGTTCTCGTCGAACTGGCCGGCGGCCGCGCCGTCGGCGTTGAACCAGTTGAACGCGAACTGGATGGCGTGCAGCTCGACGTTGACGAACGTGTTGTTCTCGATGCGGACGTCTTTGAAGTACCAGCCGCCGGGGGCGTAGTCCTTGTAGCTGCGGTTGCCGAAGACCTGGAAGTTGATGCCGCCGTAGTGGATCCGTTGCCAGAAGCTCGGGCCGTCCAGGTTGTGCACGTACACGTCCGAGATCCGGAAGTGGTCCATGATGTTGTCCGCGCCGGCCGGCAGGAGATCGGCGTTGATCGACACCATGATCCCGTCGCGGACGAGGCGGTCGGCGGTGATGTCGGTCGCGAAGTCGTCGTCATTGGACAGTTCGACGTTGTTGATCTCCCAGTACTGCTGGTTGCGCAGTACGATGGCGCCGGTCAGGCCGACCGTCGCGGGGTTCTTCGTGCCGTCCGCGTTGAACGGGCTCGGCACGTTGCCGTTGGTCGCGATGTACGGCCGGCCTGCGCTCGGGTCGCCGTACGCGGAGATGGTGATCGGCCTGCCCGCGCTGCCAGAGCCCTTCGGCCACAGCTGCTCGTTCTGCCACTGCTCGCCGGCCTTGAGGAGGACGCGGTCACCCGGCCGGAACGTCGTCGCGCTCGCCTTGGCCAGGGTGCGCCACGCGGTGCGCGGCGAGGTCCCGGCCGCGTTGTCGCGCCCGCTGGTGGCGTCGATGTAGTAGTCCCGGCCACCGCTGCTGTTGGGTCTGTTACCCGGCCAGTTAGTGACAGCGGTGGCACCGGTCTGATCCGCCGCGGCGGCGGGCATGGCGGGCATGAGCGCCCACACGAGAAGCGCGGCGAGCAGGGCGGTGCCCGCGCGGATGGGTTTCACAGCTTCACATCCTCTGCGTTGATGGCGTCCACCGCCGCGGTGTCGACCTCGATGTCGCTGCGGTCGATCCGGCGCTGGAGGTACTCGGTGAACTTCTTGTCGACGAGCGTCTGCCTGATTCGTTTGGCGTAGTTGGCGAACGCCGCGTCCTCGTCGACCGTCTTCGTGTCGAGCTGGTAGTAGGTGACCTGACCGGCGCCGGGTACCGGCGCGGAGATCTGGCCAGGGGCAAGGTTTCCGAGCACGGCCATGAGGTCCTGGGTGTGGGCGTTCAGCGTGGTCGGGCCGCTGCCGTCGTACGTGTCCGTGGTGAGCGTGGCCCCGGGCACGCTCGCGGCGACGTCGGTGAGCCGCCCGGCGCTCGTCACCCGCTGCTGCAGTCCGGCCACGTCACCCGGCACGACGAGCGTGGTGTAGGTGTACGTGGTCGCGTTGGCGCTCCACGCGTCCCGGTCGGTGTCGAACGCGTGCCGGACCTCGGCGTCGGTGACCCACAACGGGTCGCCGGCCTTCTCGCTGAGCCGTTCCTTCACGCTCGTGGTGATCTCGGTGAGCTGGTGGGTGTAGTACTCCTCCAGCGAGAAGTTCGTGACGCCGTACACGGTCTGGCCCGCGGCGACGGCCTTGGCACGGGAGTCGTTCTCGTCGGACAGATCGGCGACGAAGTCCGCGTAGTCCACGGAGTCGACCAGACCCTGCTCCTTCGCGAGGACGAGCGTGGTCTTGTCCCGCCAGATCTCGTCGAGCGCGCGGGTCTCGAGCCGCTGCAGCACGGTCTTGTCGTCGGCGTCGCGCAGTTCGTTCCGCACGGTCGGCTCGAGCCGTCGCATGTGGAAGATCAGCTCGTCGCGGGTCACGGTGTGCCCGTCGATCGTGGCGACCTCGTCGCCGCGGTTGGCGAGCACGACACCCGTGACCACCAGTGCGACGACCGCGACCAACGACCCGGCGAACAGGACGATCGCCCGGCGCGACAACGTGCGTGCTGGCCTGCGTTTCTTCATGACGCCGCTCCAATCGCAGCTACTCGCGTGACGACGGGTGTGTCCCGAGCTTCGAGCACCTCGACCAGCACGGCGTCGACCTCGGCCGGCGGGAACGTCAGGATGCGTTGGTAGCCCACCGAACACGCCTCGGCGAGCACCCGCCACCGGCCGTCGTGGCGACCCCTGACGACGACGTGCTCGATGCGTTGCCCCTGCCTGATGTCCTCACCGAGGACCACCGCCTCGACCGGGTGGGACTGTCCGAAAGCGAGGGTCACGCCGGGCCGCCGGTCCGTGTCGTTCGGCCGCCACGACGCGCGTCCGGTTCCGGGCCACGCGGTCGCGACGCTGCCCGCCGCCCCGGACGAGACCGTCACGGTCGCGTGGAGCCGCCGTGCCCGGAAGTCCGCGATACGTTGGCCGAGTTGGGTCAGCACCGCCACGTCGACCTCCGGTATCCGCCCGTCCCTCCCCGGCGGGACGTTGAGCAGGAAGCAGGAGTTGCCGCCGACGGCACGCAGGTAGATCGTGAACAGCTCGTCCACATCGCGGACCGCGGTGTCCTCTGCCGGGTGGTGGAACCAGCCGGGACGGATCGACGTGTTCACCTCGGCCGGGTACCAGACCAGGTCGTCCTCGTGCCCGGCGAGCGCGGCGCGGCTGCCCAGATCGCGGTCGTCGCTGCGCACGAGCCGGGCGAAGGCCCCGTCGTCCGCCTGCTGCGAGCGTTCCGAGGTCCGTTCGGCGCTCCGCAGTGCGCGGGGGACCACGCTCCACTCGTCGGGACGGGTGTGGCCGGCCTCGTTCCCGCACCACCGGACGTCGGGTCCGCACACGCTGATGACCGCGTCCGGTTGCAGCTCCCGGACGACCGCGAAGTACCGCTCCCAGTCATAGAACTGGCGCTTGCCGTTTGGGCCCTCGCCGTTCGCGCCGTCCAGCCACACGGAGAAAACCGGCCCGTAGCGGGTGAGCAGCTCGGTGAGCTGGGCGACGTAGAAGTCGTCGTAGGCGGTGCCGGAGCCATAGGACGCCTCGGTGCGGTCCCATGGGGACAGATAGATCCCGAACTTCATGCCGTGCCGCCGTGCCGCGTCGGCGACCTCCGCGACGACGTCACCTCGGTAGGGCGACGCGGCGACCGAGTACTTGGTCACGTCGCTGCGCCACAGGCAGAACCCGTCGTGGTGCTTGCAGGTGAGGATCACGCCGGTCATCCCGGCGCTCTTCAGCGCCGCGACCCACTGGTCGGCGTCGAGGTCCGTCGGGTCGAAGAGCGCGGGGTCGTCGTGCCCCTCGCCCCACTCCCGGTTCGTCATGGTGTTCATGCCGAAGTGGACGAAGCCGTAGAACTCCATGGCCTGCCAGGCGATCTGGCGTGCGCTCGGCCGGATCGTGGCCAGTTTCGGTGCGGTCACTGGAACCGCCGGTTGTAGACGGCGAGCAGGACCAGGAGTCCGGCCAGCGCGGTGAGCATGACCAGGAGGCTGCCCCACCCGACCGTCGGCCGCGCGACGACGACGATCACGACACAGGCGGCCGCGCTGATCGTGCCGGCGGAGACGAGCAACGCCGTGCGTGTCTTCTCTTCCATGGTCAGCCCTTCACTCCGCCGGCCGTCATGCCTTCGATGAGCCGGCGCTGGACGAACGCGTAGACGATGAGGACCGGGACGATGACGATGACCATGCCGGCGTAGAGACGCCCGTAGTTGGCCGCGGCCTTCTGTGCGGTGAACAGGTTGAGCAGGCCGACCTGGAGTGTCTTGCGGTCACCGGGCATCAGCGTCAACGAGATGATGAAGTCGTTCCAGTAGGCCAGGAAGTTGAACAGGATCACGGTGGTGACAGCGGGGCGGGCCATCGGCAGCATGACCCGGGTCATGATCGCGAAGCGTGACGCCCCGTCCAGCGACGCGGCCTCCTCGAAGTCGTTCGGGATGGACCGGAAGTACGCCGACAGCAGGTACACGGTGAACGGGATCGACGTCGCCGCGTAGACGAGCGCCAGCATCACGGGGTTGTCGATGAAGAACCCGCCGGGCAGGATCTCGCGGAGCGCCCGGTCCCAGCCGACGAGCATCAGGAAGATCGGCACGACGATGTAGTTGACGTTGACGAAGAGACCGGCGAGCATCGCGATCTCCACGACGCGCCTGCCGCGGAACTCGTAGCGGGCGATGACGTAGGCCGCCGGCACGGAGACCGCCAGGACGAACACGAGCGCGAGCGCCGTGACGAACACCGACGTCAGGAAGTACTGGCCCATCCGAGCGGTGACGAACGCGTCGACGTAGTTCTGGATGAACAGGCCCTCGGGCAGCGTCCATGGGCTGCCGTAGAACTCGCCCTTCTGCTTGAACGAGGCCAGAAGCACCCAGGCGACCGGAATCGCGATGCCGAGCGCGATCGCGAGGACCATGACGTGGCTGACGGTTCGGCGGATGATCATGATGTCCTCAGAACTGGAGTGGCTCGCGTTTGGTCGCCCGACTCACCAGCAGCGACACGAGGAACGAGAACGCGAAGATGACGACGCCGATGGCCATGCCGTAGCCGTAGGTCGAGTTCGTGTAGGCCTGCTTGTACATGTAGCTCAGCAGGACCTCGGAGGAACCGTCCGGCCCGCCACCGGTCATGGCGCGAACGAGGACGAAGCTGAGGTTGACCGCGCTCATGATGAAGAACGTCAGCGTCGTGCGCAGGTTCTGCCAGATGAGCGGCAGCGTGATGTCGAAGAACTGTCTGGCGGCGGAGGCCCCATCGAGGGCGGCGGCCTCGTAGAAGTCCTCCGGGATGACCGCCATGCTCGACATGTAGAGCACCATGTAGTAGCCGAGCGACTGCCAGACCATCGCGAACGCGACGGAGTAGAGCACGATCTGCTGGTCCCCGAGCCAGATCTGCTGCCAGGTTTCCAGCGACAGCGCTCGGAGCGTCCCGTTGAGCAACCCGTTCTGCTGGTCGTACACGGCGGAGAAGACCCCCGCGATCACGACCACGGACAGCACACTCGGCACGTAGAGAACGAACCGGTAGAGGTTGCGCCCCCGCATCCGTTGCCGCGTCATCACCGCCGCGAGGAACAACGCGACGCCCATCGTCACGATCGTCACGACGACGAGGAGTGCGATGGTGTTCTGGAACGAGCGCAGGAACTGCTCGTCACCGAAGAGCTTGGTGAAGTTGTCGAACCCCACGAAGCGCGGATTGGGGGAGAACCCACTCCATGCGTAGAGGGACGTCCGGAACACGTTCACGGTCGGAATCACCATGAACACCACGAAAAGCACCAGCGCCGGAAGCAAGCAGGCGAGCACGAACCCGCCGTTACCCCGCCGGCCGCCGCCCGCCGCCCGCCGAGGAGGCCGGCCCGCCGGTGCCGCGTGCCCCGTGACCTTCGCAGGTGGAGTGGAAGTGGTCGTCACCGCGCCGGTCCCCGGCTTGCGCGGGATGCCGTGTCCTGAAGGGCACCCTTGGGACGGTCAGCCGCAATCCACCGATGATCAAGTTGGGATGTCGCAGCGTGCGAGAGGCGCGTTCGGGGCATCGCCGATGTCGCGAAAGACGCTTTCGGGCCGTTGAGCCCAGATCCACGGATGGTCTTGGTGGCTCGGAGTGCGGCCCGGTGGACTCGCTGCGCGGTTTCGGCCGGCGGCACTGCGAGGAAGGCGTCCTTCACCCCACTGCTCAAGTCGTGCTGGCTGCGCACGAATGGCGTGTTCACGCTGCGGGCAGTGTCCTGAAAGACGCGTTCATGTCGTTGAACGTCCCGATCGCGTCTTTCATGACACCGGCCTTTCGAGACATCGCCGGTCGCGCAAACACGCCGTTCGCAGCACTGGGCTTCCCGAGCGATGCGATGAAGGGCGCCTTCCTCACCGTGCGCGTGATGAAGGCGCCCTTCACCGCACGGCCACGAGCTGCAAGCGATCCACCTTTCAGGACATGACAGCTCACGGGTACGAGCCGCGACCGATCGCAAGGCAGGGGCGCATATCCGCGGAAACAGCCCTTGACGAGGCCCTGGGTGCATGAGTGGGACTTTCGCTCGGGTTGGGCGAGTGCACTGGTTACCGGTCGTCTGTCGTGTGGCCGGATCTGTCGGTGCTCTCGACTAGCATGGAAATCGGGGGACCCCCGGCCGATTGAAAGGACCTTTCAATCGGCCGCCACCCGATCGGGGTGTGGACGGTCTGCCGCGCACGACGTGGGTTGTCGGTGTTCGCCGATACGCTGGATTCCGGGGGCCGGAGGCGTCCCCGGCCAGTGGGTGCGCCGGCAGCGGCCCGCGAGCCGGACCGGGGCCGCTGCCGGGCGCGTTCAGTTGCCGGCCTGTCGCAGCTTTTCGCTCGCCTCGTTGAGTGCGTCCTGCCACTGGGCCTCGGTCTTGTCGCCGCTGATGATGCTGTTCGCGGTGTCGAAGAGGGTGGCCTTGATGTCGACGCCCTCGACCGGTGCGGTGCTGGCGAAGCCGCCGACGATCGGGGAGACCGACGGGTCCTCGTAGACCTGGTAGAACTCGGCGTTCTCGCCGGACAGGGTGCTGGCGATGCCCTGGATCGGCTGGATGGCGTTGGACTTGGCGAAGATCTTCGCGGCTTCGTCGGAGTACAGGAACGCGATGAAGTCCTTCGCCGCGTCCTTGTGTTCGGCGCCGCTGGGGATCCAGGCCGACTCGACCGACGTCGTGATGTAGCGCTTGCCGCCCGCGGTGGCCGCCGGCAGCGGCGTGAGACCCCACTGGAAGCCGTCGGCGCGTGGCGCGTCCTTCATCTCGCCGACGATCCAGGTGCCGTTCGGCATGAACAGCGCCTTGTTGTCGAGGATCGACTGCTGGTTCTTGGTGAAGTCCTGCTCGTTGGCGTACCCGACCGTCTCCGGCGCGGCGTAGCTCAGCAACCTGGTCGTGATGTCGAGGACCTGCTTGGCCTTCGCCGTCTTCCAGACGCCTTCTTTGTAGGTCATGACATCCGTGTAGAACTCCTCACCGCCCACGTCGGCGAGGAGTGAGAAGAAGTACGAGTCGAGGTACCCGGCCGTCGGGTAGGTGAACAGCGCGATCCCCTGCGCCTTGGCCGTGTCGCCGAGCGCGAACATCTCGTCCCACGTGGTCGGCACCTGCCAGCCCTGCTGCGCGAAGAGGCCCTTGTTGTAGAAGAGCCCGGTCGGCGCGTAGTACATGGGCATCAGGTAGGTCTGGTCGTTGCCGTACGGGTTCGTGTTGAGGCTGCCGATGATCCCTTTTGTGAGCTTCTCGCCCACGGTCTTGTCCTCGCCGGGCACCTTCATGTCCAGCACGGGCGTGAGGTCCTCGAGCGCCTTGTCCTTGACCAGGGTCTCGGTGAGCGCGGCCTTGCGACCCTGGCCGAGCACCACCACGTCCGGGAACTTCCCGGCCTTCATGTTCGGGCTGATCTCGTCCTCGATGCTCTTCGAGATCTGCAGCTGCACGTCCACATCGGAGTGTGACGCCTCATAGGCCTCGATGACCTGGGCGTACATGTCCTTGCCGTAGCCGCCCTCTAACGCGGCGACGCTCAGTGTCGTCTTGCCGGAGGCCGAGTCGTCCCCGCCGGCCGAGCAACCGGCGAGCAGCAACCCGAGAGCCGTTGCCGCGGCGCCCGCCAGAACGAGTGATCTTTTCATGGGGTCGGTGTTCCTTCCGTGGACAAGGTACCCACGTGGTGCGGGCGCAGGAACAGGATTCGGCCGATCCGGTGGCAATACTTTGGCATCGATAACATGAAGACGCAAGAGGCGCCGTTACGGAATCAGTTCAGTGTGGCGGCGCGGTGGACTCGCGGACCGACAGCGTCGCCGGCACGACGGAGTCACCAGCGCCGGCGTCGTCGAGCAGAAGCGCGACGGCCGCCGCCCCGAAGCGGTAGAAGTCCTGCCGCACGGTGGTCAGCGGCGGAGAGCAGTAGGCCGCCAGCGCGATGTCGTCGACGCCCACGATGGACACGTCGTCGGGCACCGCCCGGCCGCGTTCCCGCATCGCGCGGATGACCCCGAAGGCCATCTCGTCGCTGGCCGCGAAGACGGCGGTCACGTCCGGGATCATGGCGATGATCTGGCCCTGCCGGTACCCCGACTCGGGCGACCAGTCGCCCTCCAGCGGCGGCGGCGGCTCGATCCCGGCGGCTCGCAGGCACTCCTCCCAGCCCTGCCGCCGCTGGCGCGCCTCGATCCACTCGTCTGGCCCGGAGACGTGCCAGACCTGGCGGTGCCCGAGGTCGAGCAGGTGCTGCGTGGCGACGCGGCCCGCCTCCTGCTGGTCGATCCCGAGCACCCGGGCGTCCGAGGTCCGCGAGCCGTCGAGCGTGACGGTCGGGATGTCCCTGGTGATGTCCGCCATCTTCTGGGTCGCGTGCAGCAGGGGCACGGCGATCACGATGCCGTCGACGCCCTGGTCCGCGAGCTTGGTCAGGGACCGCTCCATCAGTCCGGTGTCGAGCGCGGCGATGGTCGCGATGCTCACCGCGTAGCCGGCCTCTCCCGCGGCGTGCTCGACACCGGCGGTCACCGCGGCCCGCGAGTAGTACCCCCCGGACTGCAGCAGCACGAGCCCGATCGTGTGGCTGCGCCCCGAGGACAGCATCCGGGCGGCGCTGTTGAACCGGTAGCCGGTCTTCTCCACGGCGGCGAGCACGCGCCGCCTGGTCTCGGGGCTGACGTTCGGCGAGTCGCGGAAGACCCGGGAGACCGTCTGCGCCGACACCCCTGCGGCCGCCGCCACGTCGGCCATGTTCGGGTTTCTCATGGGGCGCGCCTGGCTCATCTCGCTTCTTCCCCTGTCGTCAATGCCGTCAGATCAAAATCGTACCGTCCGCGTTAGAGATGGCATCGATAACATATGCTCTTTTTTTGTGAACGGCACCGCGCTCACCTGGCATGGCCGCCGCCTCTACCGGCACGGCGTCCCCCATCGCGTTCTGTCCGGCGGGCTGCACTACTTCCGCGTCCACCCGGAGCTGTGGCGGGACCGGCTCCGGCGGCTCATCGACCTGGGGCTCAACACGGTGGACACCTACATCCCGTGGAACTTCCACCAGCCGCACGAGGATCGGGCGCCGCGTTTCGACGGTTGGCGGGATGTCGAGCGGTTCATCCGGATGGCGGGGGAGGAGGGTCTCGACGTCGTCGTCCGCCCCGGGCCCTACATCTGCGCCGAGTGGTCGAACGGTGGGCTGCCGAGCTGGCTCACCGGCCGGGACATCGCGATCCGCAGCTCGGACCCGGCGTTCACCGACGCGGTCGGGCGCTGGTTCGACGCGCTCGTCCCGCGTCTCGCCGCGCTCCAGGCCGCCGAGGGCGGGCCGGTCGTCGCCGTCCAGGTGGAGAACGAGTTCGGCAGCTACGGCGACGACCGCGCCTACCTGTGCTGGCTCCGCGACGCGTTGACCGCCCGAGGCGTCACGGAGTTGCTGTTCACCGCCGACGGGCCCACCGAGCTGATGCTGGACGGCGGCACACTGCCGGGCACCCTGACCGCGGTCACCCTTGGCTCCAAACCGGACGCCGCCCGGCGGCTCCTCTCGGCGCGGCGGCCGGACGAGCCGTTCGTCGTCGCGGAGTTCTGGAACGGCTGGTTCGACCACTGGGGGGAGCCGCACCACGTCCGCGGCGTCGACAGCGCCGTCCGCACGCTCCGCGGCATCATCGCCGACGGCGGCAGCGTGAGCATCTACATGGCACACGGCGGCACCAACTTCGGGCTCTGGGCGGGCGGCAACGACCACGAGGGCCGGCTGCAGTCCACGGTGACGAGCTACGACTCCGACGCGCCGATCGCCGAGGACGGCACGCTCACCGCGAAGTTCTTCGCCATGCGCACCGCACTCGGGGCCGAGCGTCCCGTCCGCTCGTCCGCGCGGCCAACGACGCTCCCACCGGCCCGGGTCCCGCTCGTCCATCGCGCCGACCTGATCGCGGGCCTTCGCGCCGTGCGCGCGACGACGTCGACCGCCCCGCGCCCCGCCTCGTTCGAAGAACTGGGCCTCGACGCGGGCATGGTCCTGCACACCGCGCACCCACGCATCCCGCCGGGTGAGCACCGGCTCGTCCTCACCGACGTCCGTGACCGGGCCCTGGTGCTCGTCGACGGCGTGGTCCTCGGCGTCGCCTGCCCCGACAGTCCCGAGGTCAAGGTTCTGGGCACCGGCGAGGCCGTCCGGCTGGAGGTTCTGGTCGAGAACCTCGGCCGGGTGAACTACGGACCGGGCATCGGCCGGCACAAGGGCCTGCTCGGTCCCGTGCTCGTCGACCGGCGCATCGTGCAGGGCTGGGACAGCACGCCGGTGGCGCTGCAGGAGTGGTCGGCCACCGAGCTGGAAAGCGCGGTCGCCGCCGGTCCCGCGACGACACGGGCCGGGTTCGCCGACGCCACGGTGCACGTCGACGTTCCCGAGGACACCTTTCTCGCGCTGCCGGGATCGGGTCGAGGGCTCGTCTGGGTGAACGGGTTCCTCCTCGGCCGCTACTGGGAGATCGGGCCGCAGGTCACGCTGTACTGCCCGGCCCCGTTGCTGCGTGCCGGCGCGAACACCGTGACGGTTCTTGAGCTGGCACGGCTCGGCGGTGTGCTCGAGCTTCGGGACCGGCCCGAGCTGGGGCCGCCGGAGGAGTACGTCGAGGAGTTCGCGTAGCTCCTCACTGGGGCATGTCGGCGCTCCCGGACATCGAGACGTCCTGCTGGCGTTCCCGGAGCGCGGCGCGGGTGGCCTGGCGCAGTGTCTTGCTGGTGAACGGTTTGGTCAGCGGTGCGCTCTCGGACAGGCTCTGGTGCGCGGTCCGCAGCGCCTCCGGATAGCCGGACATGTACAGCACCTTCGTGCGGGGCGAGACGGCGAGGAACCGTTTGGCGAGTTCGCCGCCGGAGATGGTCGGCATCACCACGTCGGTCAGGAGCAGGTCGACGGGTTCCCCCCGGCCGGCGATCGCGAGCGCCTCGGCGCCGCTCGTCGCGGTCAGCACCCGGTAGCCCGCGCTGGTGAGCATGGTGGCCGCGATGTCGCGGATGCTGGACTCGTCGTCGACGACGAGTACGGTCTCGATCCCGGTCGGCTCATCGTCCACAGTGGACTGTGGGGCCGGTCGGCCCGCCTTCGCGTCGGCGACGGGCAGGTAGACGTCCACAGTGGTGCCCTCACCGACCACGGACTGGATGATGAGCCGGCCACCGTACTTCCGGACGATGCTGTACACCGTCGCCAGTCCCAGCCCGGTGCCCTTACCGACGGGTTTGGTGGTGAAGAACGGGTTCATCGCGCGCTCGATCACCTCGGCGGGCATGCCGTGACCGGAGTCGACGACGGTGAGCCGGACGTAGCGTCCCGGCGCCAGCCCGGTCCGGTCCGCTTCGGCATCCGGCTCGACGACGTGGTTGCGGGTCCGCAGCACGAGCCGCCCGCCCTCGGGCATCGCGTCGCGGGAGTTGACCGCGAGGTTGAGCACCACCTGGCTCAGCTGGCTGCTGTCGGCGTAGACCGGCCACAGGTCGACGACCCGGTCGTGGACGATCTGGACGGCGGCGCCGAGGGTCGGTTCGAGCAGTGTCTCGACCTCGTCGAGGAAGCTGTTGAGGTCCAGCGACTCGGGCGTGGCGATGTCCGGGCGCCCGAACGCCAGCAGGCGGGAGGTGAGGTGGGCGGCGCGGTTTCCCGCGGTGGTCAGCCCGTCGAGGCACTTCGTCAGGCTCGCCGCGAGGTCGGACTCGACCCCGTCGGTCTCCGCCCCTGCCTCGACCAGCTCCCGGGCCACCTGCGCGTAGCCGAGGACGGCGGTCAGGATGTTGTTGAAGTCGTGTGCGACGCCGCTGGCGAGCTGTCCGATGCTCTCGAGGCGTTCCGCGACCCGCAGGCGCTGGTCCATCTCGCGCTGGCGTTCCTCGGCCGCCACCTTCTCGGTGATGTCCTCGATGACGCCGACGCACTGCAGCACCTGGCCGCGATCGTCGTACGTGTTGTGCAGGCTGATGTCGACCCAGCCGGCGCCGTCGGGGCGTTCGAACGGCCACCGGTGACGGGCCAGCTCGCTCCGCTCACCCGAGAGAAGCTCCGTCAGCGCGGGGTCTCCGGCCAGGCCGACCGCCTCCAGCCACGCGAAGCCCGCCAACTGGGCCGAGGAGCGGCCGAGGATCGCGGCGAGCCGGAGGTTGACGTACACGGCCCGGCCCGCGGCGTCGACGAGCACGATCCCCACCGGCGCGGCCTCGGCCATCAACCGGAACCTCTGCTCGCTGCGCCGCAGCGCCAGCTCGTTGTCCTGCATCTGGCGGATCTTCTCGACCATCTTCGCGTTGACCGTGCGCAGGTGTTCCCTGGTGACGTGCTCGTCGATCAGGGGCGCCTCGGCCGTTCTCTCGCTGCTCAGTTCGGCGTCGATGGCCTCGAGCAGCTTGTGCGGGTCGTCGGTCTTGGTCACGACGTGCCGAACGCCGTAGGCGTGCGCGAGCGGCGCCACCTCCTCCTCGAGGTAGTTGGCGGTCCAGAAGATCACCGGAAGACCCGCGGTCTCCGCTTTGGCCCGCAGCTCGCGCACGAACTGGTAGCCGTCCATTCTGGGCATCACCACGTCGGTCAGGACCACGTCGGGCACCTCGTCGGCGATCATGTTCAGCGCCTCGAGCCCGTCACCGGCCTCCAGCACGCGATGGCCTCCGTGCTCCAGCACGGTGCGCATCAGGTCCCGGTTGACCGGGCGGTCGTCGACGACCAGCACAGTGGCCATATTCAGCTCAATTCAGTAACGAGAAACCGCGACATCGACAATGCGACAAAGTTGCCACGTCAATCTTTTGCTGCTACCGCAGCGCATCTGTCGATGCTAGACAGCCGGATACGGCTGGCAATTCGATCAATGAGCGCAGTATCACATACTGGCGATGGCTCGGCTGGCGCGCTCGTAGCCATTGCGCAGTTCGGCCGCCACCTCGGCGGCATGGACGAGGTCACCGTCCTTGAGACGCTGCCTCAGGTCGCCGCAGGCAGCGACCATGTCGTCCGCGCCGATGTAGCCGGAAAGGCTCGTGAGGTCGTGGGCCTGCTCGCGGGCGGTCGTGATGTCACCAGCGCCGATCGCGTTGGCGATCGTGTCGAGACAACGCGGTGCGTCGGCCAGGAACGCGTCGAGCACCCGCGCGGCGAGGTCGCCGGGAGCGGCGGGCTTACCGAACCGCAGGCGGTCGAGCCGCTGCTCGATCGAGCTACGCAGCTGCCGCAGGTCCTCACCTTCGCCGGCCTCCGCACCGGCTTCCCCGGCGCCGGCGCCGACATTTTCCGCGATCGCCATTGCTGTTCACCTTTTCCGCATGAGTAGCCACGTTTGTTCACCATTTTTGGGTGAATGCCGTGGCTTTCATCCTTTCTGGGAGTCACCTCCTCGCCCGTTTACCCCAGTATTGAAGACTATGGGCGCTACCGCAAAAGGAAATGAACCGGTGCGCCGGCGGTCACTGCTGGTCACGACAGCCGTCGTGTTGGTGCTCGTCGTTGCCGGTTCGGCACTGCTCGGCTTCGCCGCGAACGTGCGGATCCTCGCCGTCCTTGTTCCTGGCCAGGTGTTGCGACCCGCGGTCGCGGTGATGCTGGTCGTCGCGGCGGTGGCGTTGTGGCTGGTCGCGCCGGAGAACGCGGGCGCCGGTCGGCGACGTTCCGGACAGGTGCTCGGGGTGGCGGCCGCCCTGTTCGGTGCGCTCGTGCTGTTCGAGTACATGGTGGGCGGGCGCGTGGAGATCGAGGACGTGCTGTTCAGTGAACGTCTACGGGAGTGGTCGCGGCCCGACTTCCCTGGTCGCCCCTCGCCGCACACCGGCGTCGCGTTCGTCCTCGTCGGACTGGCCCTGGCGTTGCTCGATGTGGATCGCAAGCGCGGGTTCCGGCCTGCCGCGGTTCTGGCGCCGGCCGGCGCTCTCGTGGCGACCGTCGCGCTCCTCGGGAACGCCTACGGTCTGGTCTACCTGTCCGGCGCCTCGGTCGTGAACAGCATGCGGTACCCGACGGCGGCTTGTTTCATGCTGCTGTCGGTGGGTCTGCTGGCGTGCCGACCGGACCGTACGGCGGCCCAGGTGTTCCTGAGCCGCGGTGCGGGTGGCACGGTGGTTCGCCAGCTGTCGCTGGCGGCGATCCTGCTGCTCCTGCTGTCGGGCGTCCTGTTGACCGCGGTCGGCCGGTTCGACTTCGGTCTCAAGAGCGCCGTGATCACGATAGCGACCGCCGCGATCGTGCTGACCGTGTACGTGGTGTTCCTACGGGCCGGGGCGCACCTGGACAAAGCCGACCGCGTACAGCGCGACCTGCTGAACGAACTGCGCACGGAACGGGATTTCAACAGCACCGTGCTGCGCTCCCTGCGTGAGGGGGTGCTCATCGCTGACCCGGACGGACGGGTGCTGCATGTGAACCCCCGGTGGTGCGAGATCACCGGGTACTCATCCGAGGACGTCATCGGCCGCACACCGCCGTATCCCTGGTTGTCCCCTGAGCAGCTGCCGGACTCGGATCCCGCGGACGCCGACGCGGAACGCGACGTGTTCGTCCGCCGGCCCGACAACCAGGATGTCGCGGTCGAACTCACCACCACACAGGTCCGCGACGACGAGGGCCTGCGGTTGACCGTCACCAGCTACCGCGACCTCACCTCTCGCAACCTGGCCGAGGAAGAGCGCAGGCGCGCCGCCGACCAGCTCGACCATTTCTTCCGGATCTCCAGCGACCTGCTGTGCATCGCGGGCGACGACGGCTACTTCAAACATCTCAACCCCGCGTGGGAGCACGCGCTCGGCTACACCGTCGACGAGTTGATGAGCCGGCCGTTCCTGGAGTTCGTCCATCCCGACGACATCGCCAGAACCGAGGCCGAGATCGTCCGGCAGGCCACGGAAGGCACGCAGACCGTGTCGTTCGAGAACCGGTACCGCTGCCGCGACGGTTCCTACCGGTGGCTGAACTGGAACGCGGTGCCCATCCCGGAGGAGGAGCAGACCTACGCGGTGGCCAGGGACATGACCCGTCAGCGCGAGGCGAACGTGGCGAAGGCGCAGCTGGTCGCCATCGTCAACGGCACCGACGACGCCGTGATCGGCCAGACGCTCGACGGCGTCATCACCACCTGGAACCCGGCGGCGGAACGCCAGTACGGCTACGCCGCGGACGAGGCTGTCGGCCAGTCGATCCGGCTGATCGTGCCCCCCGGGGAGGCCTGCGAGCTCGACGAGCTGCACCACATCAGGCAGAACCAACCCGTCCGGTTGCACAACACCGTGCGCAGGCGCAAGGACGGCCAGCAGGTGCATGTCGAGATCAGCGTCTCGCCGATCCGCGACCCCGGCGGGAACGTCGTCGGCGCCGCCTCCATCTCCCGTGACATCACCGACCGGATCAAGGCAGAACAGCGGTTCCGGCAGCTCGTCCTCGCCGCTCCCGACGCCATGGTCATCGTCGACGACAACGGCACCATCGTGCTGGTCAACGAACAGACCGAGCACCTGTTCGGGTACCGAGGCGCCGAGCTGACCGGGAAGTCGGTCGACGTGCTCGTCCCGCCCGCGTGCCGCGAGCAGCACGGCGAGCACCGGCAGAGCTACCTGCGTGATCCCCGCAACCGCAGGATGGGGAGCGGTCTGGAACTGTCCGGCGTGCGGCGCGACGGCAGCGAGTTCCCGGTGGAGATCAGCCTCGCGCCACTGGAGACGGAGCAGGGCATGCTCGTCTCGGCCGCGATCCGGGACATCAGCGAGCGCCGGGAGGTCGAGCGGGCACTGGCCGACGCCCGGGACAACGCGCTGGCCGCCGCACAGCTCAAGTCCCAGTTCGTCGCGATGGTCAGCCACGAGATCCGCACGCCGATGAACGGTGTCATCGGGCTGACCGGCCTACTGCTGGAGACCCCGCTGGAACCGGCCCAGCGGCGCTACGCCGAGTCGATCGAGGTCTCCGCGCGTGCGCTGCTCACGATCATCAACGACATCCTCGACTTCTCCAAGATCGAGGCGGGCAAGCTCAAGCTGGTCGAGGTCGACTTCCAGCTCGACTACGTCCTCGAGGAGGTCGTCCAGGCGGTCGCCGAGGCCGCCAGGAAGAAGCACCTCGAGATCGTCTGTGACTACCCGCCGGACCTGCCCACCGGGCTGCGCGGCGACGACGGCCGAGTGCGCCAGGCCCTGCTCAACCTCGTTGGCAACGCCGTCAAGTTCACCGAGCAGGGCAGCGTCGTGCTGCGGGCCGAGGCAACGGGCACCGGAGAGGACGGCAGACAACGGGTCACGTTCACGGTCGTGGACACCGGCATCGGGATCGCCAAGACGAACCTCGTGCGGTTGTTCGAACCGTTCTCCCAGGCCGACGCCCACAGCACCCGCAAGTACGGCGGCACGGGGTTGGGACTGACCATCACCCGGCAGCTGGTCGAACTCATGGGTGGCCAGCTCGAGGCCGCCAGCGAACTCGGGCGCGGCAGCCAGTTCTGGTTCACCCTCGAGTTCACTCCGCAGTCGAACCCGCCAGAGCGGCGCACACACCTCGCGCTGCGCGACTGCATGGCCGGCAACCGGCTGCTCGTCGTCGACGACAATCCCACCAGCCTGCGCCTGATCGCCCGGCACGCGCAGGCATGGGGCATGAACCCGACCACCGTGCTCGACGGTCACACCGCGCTCAAGCAGCTGCGTGAGGCCGGCCGTCAGTCCCGTCAGTTCCGGGTCGCGATCGTCGACCAGCACATGCCAGGCTTCGACGGTGTCGAACTGACCCGCGCCATCGGCGCCAACCCGGAGATCCCGCCGCTGAAGGTCATCCTGCTCACCTCGGGCTCCTACGAGGACGACCAGAACGCGGAGAACGCCGGTGCGGCCGCCGTGCTGCCCAAGCCGATCGGCCCGTCCCAGCTGTACAACTGCCTGCTGGAACTCCTCCAACCCGAGGGCATCACGCCGCGGCCACGCAAGCCGGATCTGGCAATGGAGAGCGCCGGCATACACGGCCTGGTCCTGCTCGCCGAGGACAACGAGATCAACCAGATGGTGGCGGTGGACACCCTCAGCATGCTCGGCTACGAGGTCGACGTCGCCCGGGACGGGATCGAGGTCCTGGAGCTGGCGGGCACCAAGCCGTACCAGGCCATCCTCATGGACTGCCAGATGCCCAGGATGGACGGCTACACCGCCACGGCCGAGATCCGCAAACGCGAACGGGGAGACGAGCACATCCCGATCATCGCGATGACCGCCCACGCTCTCGCCGAGGACCGGCAACGCTGTCTCGCCGCCGGTATGGACGACTACCTGTCCAAGCCCATCGACCCGGAGAAGCTGCAACACACCCTCGACCAGTGGACCAGGACCAGCCCACCGACCGTCCGCGAAACGACGTAGCCCGACGTCATCTGTCTCGGTGGGCGCGCCACAGTGCCGCCGCCGCGCCAACGAGCAACAGCGCCACCCCGGTGAGCGCCTCGGTGCCGCCGTGGGTCGCGACGTGCCCGGCGTGGGCCAGCAGTGTCGCGGTCATCGCAGGCGGAAGGTGGTCGCGAGGGCTGGGGCCTCGGCGAGGTGGATGGTGTGGGTGGTCGCGATGTGGAGCCAGGCGTTGCCGGTGCGCAGCGTCGTGACGGCCTTTGCCAGACCCCAGAACGCGACCTGCGTGAACCACGCGAGGGACAGTGCGAGCTGCGCTGCCGATCCCCACGCGAGGAACGCCTCGGTGATGTTGAGCGCGCCGTAGGCGATGGCGGACAGGACCGATCCGGTCACCCACGACCGCGCCAGGACCGCGAGCCGAGGTGTCAGCAGCGACTGGGTCGTGATCATGATGGGCAGGAACGACCCGATGGTGAACAGCACGAGGGTGAGCACGTGCCCGGCGACGGAGGTCGTGTAGTACTCCGGGGTCGCGGTGAAGAAGATCGGCGGGAGCCCGACGAGGACGAAGTACGGCAGCCACACCTTCGGCCGGCCGAACCGCAGCAGCATGCTGGCCGGGCGGTAGCCCAGCCGGTAGCGGAAGAACAGGTACGGCAGCACCGCGAGCGTGACGAAGTTGAAGATCGCCCAGGTCAGGGTGGAGGTCGGGGTCTGGCGGTCCCAGACGGCCTGCGCGCCGGGGGCAAGCCCGACGAAGGCGATGTGGGTGCGGATGTCGAACACGCTGCCGACCGCCAGGACCGCCGCCATCCAGGCCAGCAGGCCGGCGGTCTCCTTGCCGGGGTTGCGGAACTCGGGCGCGTTGCGGTGGTCAAGCGGTGCGCGGTGCCGCGCGAGGAGGAACAGGACCGCCATGCCGGCGACGCCGCCGGCGATGCCGCCGGCGATGCCGGAGAAGTAGCCGATCGGTTCCTGGTCGGACAGCGGTAGCACGGACCGGTCGGTGGTGAGGATGTAGACGGTGGCGGCCGCCCAGGCGGCGAGGAACAGCAGCAGCCATCTGTTGGTGAACAGGTCGCGGACGGCGGTCGGTGCCGGTGTCGATACGGCGGTGGTCGTCATGGAGGACTCTCCCGAGAACGTCGGACAAGTTAGAGAACAGTGCTCTCGACAAGAGCGTCGTTCTCTTTTCTCGTCCTGTCAAGAACAGTGTTCTCGTTTGTGTGACCATGGCGGGATGACGAACGCCTCCACCGGCCTGCGGGCCCGCCGCCGACAGGAGCTGCTCGCCGCCATCCGCACCGCCGCCCTCGAGGAACTGCGCCGCTCCGGCGCCGCCGGCCTGTCCCTGCGCGCCGTCGCCCGTGATGTCGGGATCGCCGTTTCCGCGCTCTACCGCTACTTCCCGAGCCGCGACGAGCTGCTCACCGACCTCATCGTCGCCGCGTTGGACGAGCACGCCGACGCCGTCGAGGCCGGTGGTGCGCACGAGGACGTGGCCGACGCGCTCCGTGGGGTCTGGCACGCGTACCGGGCATGGGCGGTGGCCCACCCGGCCGAGTTCGGGCTCGCCTACGGCACACCGGTCCCCGGCTACGTCGCGCCGGCGGAGGGCACCGTGCGTGCCGGCACCCGCATCGGCCGGTTCGCCCTCGGGTTGCTCGCCCGCGCCAACGCCGAAGGCCGCCTCGACCCCGACACGTTGCACCAGCGCGCCGACCGCCTGTCACCGGGCACCGCAGAGCAGCTCGAGACCTGGTCCGCACGGCACGACCAGCAGGTGCCGACAGAAGTTCTCGCCGTCTGGCTCGACCTGTTCGTGCGCCTCCACGGCCTGGTGTCCATGGAGGTGTTCGGCCTGCTGCGCCCGGTCACCCCGGACGCCGCGCCCTACGTCGCCGAGGTCGTCGACGCCGAGCTCGCCGCTCTGGTCAGACCCCGAGGTCCGAGATCCGCACCGGCCCGCCCGACCGCAGGCTCATGTTGACCGCGACCCCGACCGAGACGCTGTGCATCCCGTCGAGGTAGCCGGCCTGTCGCCGGAGGGGGTCGTTCGCCGGGCCGCGGAAGATGTCGCGCAGCAGGATCGCGTCCCCGCCGCCGTGGGCGCCCTCTCCCTCGGGGATCGGCACCTCCCAGGCGACGTCCCAGTGTTGCTGCACGACGAGTCGTGAGCCGTGCGGCCGTGCGCCGGTCGTGCCGTCCGCCGTTCCCGGCGTCACGCTCGGGTCGACGGCGGGGCGCTTGCCGTTGGGGCCCAGCAGTTGCGCGGCATGCCCCATGGCCACGTGGCTCCGCTCGACGACCTCCAGCTCCGCGCGGCCCCGGGTGCCGTTGACGCCGACCCGGTAGCCCTCCCACGGGCTGTGGGCGGTCAGTGAGTAGCTCATGCTCGCCCCGCGGCGGTACCCCACGAGCGCGCTCAGGGTGTCCTCGATGTCCCCGCCCGGCGCGAACACGTCCTGGTCGCGGATGTAGCCGTCGTCGTGCTCCGCGTCGAGGTAGAGGCGGCGCATCCGCTCGTCGCCGGCGATGTCCAGGCGGAACGGATCGTCCGCGGCCAGGTCACGCGCCCTGGCAGGCCGCGGCCCGGCGGGGCGGCCGGCGCCCTCCGCGCCGTAGAAGCGCATGCCGCCGAGGGCGGTGACCGTCTCGGGGACGTCGTCCAGCCACCAGTTGACGAGGTCGAAGTGGTGGGTCGCCTTGTGCACGGCGAGGCCGCCGGAGTACCGCTTGTCGCGGTGCCAGCGGCGAAAGTAGTCCGCGCCGTGCACGGTGTCCAGGAGCCACTCGAAGTGCACCGACAGCACCTCACCGACCAGGCCGTCCGCGATCACCTGGCGCAGCGTGCTGTTGCGGGGCGAGTAGCGGTAGTTGAACGTGACGGTCAGCCGTGCCGGCGAGGCCGCCACCGACCGCTGGATGGCCCGTAGCCCGTCGGCGTCGGTCGTCAGCGGCTTCTCGCACACCACGTCCACGCCCGCGTCGAGCGCGGTCGTGACCACGTGTGCGTGCGTGTGGTCCGGCGAGGTCACGACGACGACGTCGACCTTCTCCTCGGTCAGCATGCGCGCGAGCTCGTCCGGGTGGTAGTGCCGCGGCGTGTGGCCGTGCGCTCGGACCCGTTCGTCGTAGACGGCCATCCGCGACTCGTTGGTGTCGCACCACGCCACCGGGACGGCGACGTCCGCGTGCTCGCCGAGCATCGCGTCGACGTACATGCCGGCGCGGGACCCCGTGCCGACCACCGCGTACCGCCGCGGGCTGACCATGGCTCTCCCTCCCACCGAGCAACCGGTTTCTGACCTCACCATACGTTGATGGTGATGGATGACCAACCATGTGGATCTGGGGATTGACCTGGGTCTGCCCGGTACGTTTCACTGTCGGAAACCGGTTACCGAAGGTGGAGAACGCACAATGGCCGTGCTCAACGCCGCGGCCCCGACGGGGGTCGCGCCGAACCGGCGTCGGCGGCCGCGTCGGGAGCGGTGGACGCCCTACCTGCTGATCGCCCCGGCGGTGGTGCTGGTCGCGGTGTTCCTCGTCTACCCCATCGGCAGCGTCGTCTACTACAGCCTCTACGACTACAACGTCACCAAGCCGTGGAGCAACGGCTTCGTCGGTCTCGGCAACTACGTCACGATGGTCGAGGACTCCCTGTTCTGGCAGTCGCTCGTCTTCACCGCGCAGTGGGTGTTCGTCGAGGTCGGCCTCCAGCTCGTCTTCGGTCTCGCGCTCGCGCTCGTCATCAACGAGACGTTCGTCGGCCGCGCGCTCGGGCGGGCACTCGTCTTCGCGCCGTGGGCGGTCAGCGGCGTGCTGACCACGACGATCTGGCTGCTCATCTACAACCCGACCACCGGCTTCGGCCGCTACCTGGCCGACGCCGGGATCGGAACGTACGGGACGAGCCCGCTGGCGGAGGCCGGTTCGGCGTTCTGGGCGTTGGTCGTCGCCGAGCTGTGGCGCGGGATCCCGTTCTTCGCGCTCCTCATCCTGGCCGACCTGCAGTCGATCTCGGGGGACCTGTACGAGTCGGCGGAGGTCGACGGCGCAGGCCGGTTCCGCCGGTTCTGGTCGATCACGCTCCCGCACCTGCGCAACGCGATCATCATCTCGACGTTGCTGCGCGCGGTGTGGGAGTTCAACAACGTGGACCTGCTCTACACGCTGACCGGCGGCGGCCCCGGCAACGCGACCATGACACTGCCGCTGTATGTTGCCCGCCTCGCCATCGACGCCAAGGAGTTCGGGTACGGCTCGGCGTTGACCATGGCGGCCTTCGTCATCCTCGCGCTGTTCTCGGTCACCTACCTCTGGTTGGTGCGCATGGGGAAGGACCAGAAAGCATGAGCCCCACGTTGACGGCTGCCCCGCCTGCCGCGCCGCCGAGGCCGCCGGTGGCACCCAGGTCGCGCCGCAGCGCCGACCCGAGACGGACGCCGCGCTGGGCCATCTACCTCCCGCTCGCGGTGTATCTGCTGTTCACGCTGGTGCCGTTCTACTGGATCCTGCTCTTCGCCTTCCGCGAGACCGGGTCCACGTCGCTGTTCCCGTGGCCGCTGACGCTGGACCACTTCTCGACGGTGTGGAACGGCGCCGGGTTCTCGGTGTTCTTCAAGAACTCAGTCATCATCGCCGTGCTGACCGTGTTCTTCTCCACCACCATCGCGCTGGTCGGCGGCTACGCCCTGGCCCGGTTCTCCTTCCGGGGCAAGGGCGCGTTCATGCTGATGATGCTGTGCACCCAGTTCATCCCGGGTGCGATGATGCTCATCCCGCTGTTCGACATCTTCCGCGCGACGTTCCTGATCAACTCACTGTGGAGCATCGTCGTCGCGGACGTCGTGTTCCACCTGCCACTGTCGTTGATGCTCATGGCCGGCTTCATCAGGAACATCCCGATCGAGCTGGAGGAGGCCGCCTGGATCGACGGCTGCGGACGCCTGCGCGGCTTCCTGGCGACGGTGCTTCCGTTGCTGCGTCCCGGAATCGTGGCCATCGGCTCGTTCGCGTTCATCTCGGCCTGGAACAACTTCCTCTTCGCGCTCATGTTCCTGAACTCCCAGGAGCAGTTCACCGTGCCGGTCGGGCTCAGCTACCTGCTCGGTGAGTACAGTGTGGACTTCGGCGCGCTCGCCGCGGGCGGTGTCGTGGCCGTGGTACCGGTCGTCGTCGTGTTCGCCTACATCCAGCGCTACCTGGTGCAGGGTTTGTCGGCCGGGGCGGTGAAGGGCTGACCGCCCGCCCGTCCGCGATCGGCGGCTACGAGGACTGGCCGGCCGCCTGGCGCACGGGGGAGCGCCTCGACGGCGAACTGGCCGAACTGCTGGGTGTTCTGGCGCCCGCGCCGGCCACGCCGCGGACCCTGCGCTCGTGGCGACGCGACGGCGTGGAGATCACCGAACTCGGCTGGCAGACGGGTTTCGGTCCACCGACCCGAGCCTGGCTGGCTCTCCCGTCACCCCGGCCGGCCGGGCCGCTGCCCGGAATCCTCGCGCTGCACTGCCATGCTGGGATCAAGAGCGTCGGCGCGGAACGCCTCATCACGACGTCCACGCCGGTCGCCGAGCGGCTGCGCCACGAGTGCTACGGCGGCAGCGCGCTCGCCGAACGGCTCGCCCGCGCCGGGTTCGCGGTGCTCGCCCATGACGCCTTCGCGTGGGGTTCACGGCGTTTCCAGCTGACGCCGGCGCCGTGGCGGCTACGCGACATGAAGCCGGCCGACTACGACACAGCCGCCGCGCTGCACGAGTCGACCGTGGCCAAGTACGCCGGTGTGATGGGCACGTCCTTCGCGGGTGCCGTCGCCCACGACGACCTCACGGCGTTGGGCGTGCTCGCCGGCCTGCCCTATGTGGACCGGCTCGGTGTTGTCGGCTTCTCCGGCGGAGGAGGGCGGGCGGCGGTGCTCACGGCACTGGACCCGCGGGTGCGGGCCAGTGTCATCGCCTGCATGATGTCCACGGTGGACGAGCTGTATCCCGCCCACCTCGACGCCCACTCCTGGCTGCTCGCGACCCCGGGCATCGGACACGGCCGGGACTGGCCGGACGTGGCCTTCGCCAGGGGAGAGCACGACCAACTCGTGCTCTACGCGGCCGACGACGCGCTGTTCCCGCCCGAAGGCATGAGGCGCGCGGACTCCCTGCTGCGTAAGCGGTTCGCCGAAGCGGTGGGGACCTACCGGGGTGTCACCGTGCCCGGTCCCCACCGCTTCGACGAACCTATGCAGGAAGAGGCGATCGACTTCCTCGCCGCGTCACTGTCCGACTGAGAGTGGCTAGTTCCCCGCGTTCTCCTTGTAGTCCGCCAGGGCTTCCTCGAAGCGTGTGGCGTACTTCGACAGGAAGTCCTCCGGCGTCATCGTCTTCTGCAGGACCGCCTGGAAGTCCGGCTCCATCTCGGTCTTCAGGATGGCGCCCCAGTCCGGCAGGTAGGTCGGCAGCCGGACGTACTGGGTCTTGGAGTTCTCCGCCGTCTCGACGACCGCCTTGAGCGGCTGGGACTGCTGCACCCACGTGTCGCCCTGTGCCTCGACCAGTGCCGGCACCTGCCCGACCGTCTCGGACCATCCTGAGTTGCCCGTCGTGCTCATGTACTCGACGAACTTCCACGCCGCGGCCTTCTTCTCGCTGTCGGCCAGGATGCTCAGCCCGGAGATGGCCGGGCTCGTCGCGGTGATCACCCCGTCGTCGTTCGGGAACGGTTGCACGCCGGCCACCTTGTCCGCGCCGAGCGCGGTGATGTGGTCCTGGTAGGAGCCGAGGTTGTGGTGCATGGCCCACGCGGAACCGCCGTCGAACGCGGCGACGATCTTGGGGTAGTCGTTGGAGATGTCGGCGGTCGCGCTGACCGTGCCGTACAACCCGACGTACCGCTTGAACGCCTCGATGTTCTGCTTCGAGTCGAGGGTCGCCTGGCCCTCCTTGGTGAAGAACTCGCCGACGCCGGACACGCCGTAGGTCATGGCGATCATCGGCGGCATCGAGCCAGGGCCGCCGCGGAACGCGAAGCCGAACCGGTTCGAACCCGGGTTGGTGAGCTTCTCGGCGGCGTCGAAGAACTCGTCGTAGGTCTTCGGCTCCTTGATGCTGGCCTCCGCGAGCCAGTCCTTGCGATACCAGATGACGTCCGACAGCGCGGTCAGCGGCGCCTTGTAGAGCTTGCGGTCGGCCGAGTTGCCCCGTTCGGTCTCGACCATGGACTTGTCGACCGTGTCCGGAAGCCCCGACTCCTTGAACGCGTCGTCCAGCGGCACGAGCGCCTTCTGCGCGATGAGGCTCGCGATGTCGTTGCCGATGAGCAGGACGTCGGGTATCTCGCCGGTGGCCAGCGCGTTCTGCACCTTCTGCAGGTACGAGGAGTTGGGCAGCCCGACGTAGTTGACGTCGATGTCGGGGTTCGCCTTCTCGAAGGCGGCGATCAGCTCCTCCCACTTCGCGGTGAGCCGGGGGTTGGCGTTGGTGTCCCAGAACTCGATCGTGCCCTTGGGGTCACCCCAGTCCGCCGTCTCGGGTTCCGGGGCGGCTCCGGTGTCGCTGCCCGGGCCGGCGCAGCCGCTAATCACCAGTGCTGCCGCGACTGCGGCCAGGCCGACCAGCCGTCCTCGCAGTCCCATGGTCGTGCACCTCTCTCGTCGTTGAGTCGCGTGGCTCACCGTGATGGGAAACCGGTTTATGGTGGGCTACCGTAACAGCTGGGGAACCGGTTTCCTATAGGCTCAAAGGGTGCGAAACTCCTTGCGGGAGGCCTCGTCGATGGACTTCACGAACCCAGTGCTCAACGCGGACTGGCCCGACCCGGACGTCGTGCGCGTCGGGGACGACTACTTCATGGCCGTCTCGAGCTTCAACCGCGCGCCGGGCCTGCCCGTTCTGCACTCACGCGACCTGGTCACCTGGGAGGTCATCGCCCGGGCGCTGCCCGCGGTGCCACCCGAGGCGCACTACCGCCTGCCCCGGCACGGCGGGGGCGTGTGGGCACCGAGCATCCGCCACCACGACGGCACGTTCCACATCACCTACCCCGACCCCGATCACGGGATCTTCGTGGTGAGCGCCGAGGACCCGAGGGGGCCGTGGTCGCCGGCACGTCTGCTGCTGGGCGGCACGGGACTCATCGACCCGTGTCCACTGTGGGACGACGGGCGTGCCTACCTCGTGCACGGCTGGGCCCGCAGCCGCAGCGGAGTCGCCAACCGGCTCACGATGGTCGAGGTCGACAATGGACTGACCCGGCTCGTGGGAGTCCCGCGTACGGTGATCGACGGCGCCGAGCTTCCCGGCTACCACACGCTGGAAGGACCCAAACTGTACAAACGCGACGGTTGGTACTGGATCTTCGCCCCGGCCGGCGGGGTCGCGACGGGATGGCAGTCGGCGTTCCGCGCGCGCGACATCGCCGGACCGTACGAGGGCCGGGTCGTGCTGGCCCAGGGCGGCTCTCCCGTCAACGGCCCGCACCAGGGTGCGTGGGTTGACACGCCGACGGGGGAGGAGCACTGGTTCCTGCACTTCCAGGACCGCGGCGTGTTCGGCCGCGTCGTGCACCTCCAGCCGATGACCTGGCAGGCCGACGGCTGGCCCGTCATCGGCGCCGCCGGCGAGCCCGTCCCGACCCATCGCCGCCCGACCGCGCCTGTTGTCCCGCAGCGCGAGCCGGCGCGCTGTGACGACTTCACGACGACAAGCCTGGGCCTGCAGTGGCACTGGCAGGCCAACCCCGAACCGGACTGGCTGGCGCTGCCGGGGGACGGCACGCTGCGGCTGCGTGTTCTCCCGGACGACGTGGGCGATCTGCGGCTGCTGCCCAGGGTGCTCGGTCAACCTCTGCCCGGCCGGCCCTCGACGTGGACGACGTCGCTGACCCTCGGGCCGTCGGCGCCCGGCACACGGGCCGGCCTGGTCGTCCTCGGTACGGAGTACGCCTGGCTCGGCATCGAGGAGACGCCGGGCGGCGTGCACGTGATCTGCCGGCGCTCGGTCGGCCGCGGGCAGGAACACACGTTCGCCCAGGCGGCGCTGCCGGTGCGGGGCGTGCAGGTACGGGTTGACTGCGACGCCGAGGGCACGATCGGCTTCGCATGGCGTCCGCTGGGCGCGGCGGCGTGGCGGGAGGTCGACACCCGGTTCCAGGCCACGGCCGGCCGGTGGATCGGCGCGGACATCGGCCTGTTCGCGGCCGCTCCACTCGGAACGCCGGATGCTCGGAACCACGTTACGTTCGGCCCGGTGTCGGTCGATCTGTCTGGTGTGGAAGAGGTAGCGGCGTAATGGCTCGCTCACTAAAGGGTGGGAGCACCATCGAGGAGGTCGCCGCCGCGGCGGGTGTGTCCCGCGCGACGGTTTCCAGGGTCATGAACGGGCGGACGTCCGTGGCCCCGGAGATCGCCGCACGCGTGCACGCCGCGGCCGACCGGCTCCAGTACCGCCCAAGCAACATCGCGCGCAGCCTTTCCCTCGGGCGCACCAACACGGTCGCGCTCGTGGTGCCCGACCTGGGCAACCCGATGTTCCAGCAGGTCCTGCGCGGGGCGATGGCGGCCGCCGCCGAGAGCGGGTACCGCGTCCTCGTCGCGGAGACGGCCGAGTCGGTGACCGAGGAGGCGGAAACGGCGCTGGAAGCGCGGCTGCGTTGCGACGCGCTCATCCTCGCCAGCCCCCGGATGCCCGAGGAGGAGCTGGCCGCGTTGCTGCTCCGCGCCGCCCCTCTGCTCGTGCTCAACCGGCCGGTGACCGGGGCCCCCACCTTGGCGGTCGACTACGCCCACGGCATGGCGGCGATCGTCGACCACCTCGTCGACCTGGGCCATCGGGACCTCGCCTACCTGGCCGGGCCGTCGACCGCCGCGTCCAACCAGGCCCGCCTGCGTGGGCTGGACGAGGCGATGCGCAGGCACCCGTTCCTGCGGGTACGCACGATCCCCGCCGGGACCACGATCGAGGAGGGCTACCGCGTCGCCGACGAGGTGCTCGAGAGCAGGGCGACGGGTGCTCTGGCGTTCAACGACCTCGTCGCGTTCGGGCTGCTCGCGCGGCTCAACGAGACCGGCGTGGCCGTGCCGGGTGACATCTCGGTGACCGGGTTCGACGGCATCGAGCTCTCGCGCTACGCGACGCCGTCGCTGACCACGGGGAGCGTCTCCCAGGTCGCACTCGGGCGCCGGGCGTGGGAGCGGCTGGTCATGGCCATGGAAGGCGCGGACGAGGGAGCCGAGCCGGAGATGATCCAGCCGGAGCTGGTGGTGCGGGCCAGCAGCGGACCCGTCCCACCCGCCCGCAGGCTCGGCGCGCCGTCGTCCGGCATGGCCGGGTCGGCGCAGCGCGGGGTCGCCGGTGAGGCGCGGTGGCGGACCGATTCCGTCGGCGCGGTCCTCGAACACCGCGACCTGCCGCTCGCGCGCTACGCGGACGGGACGGGCATGCCGCAGGTGCACAGCCCCCGGCCGTACCTGCACCCGGTCCACTCACTGTCCGGGCGAGCGGTGACCCAGGTCAGCCCGGTCGACCACCGCCACCACTACGGCCTGTCACTGACGATCGCCGACGTCGACGGGACCTCCTACTGGGGCGGCCGGACGTTCCTGCCCGGCCAGGGCCCCACGCTGCTGCGCAACCACGGGCGCCAGATCAGCCTCGGCGTGGACATCGACGAGAGCGGTGCGCGCCTGCGGCAGTCCATCACGTGGGCCGACCAGCACGACCGCCAGCAGCTGCTGGAGCAACGGGAGCTGACCGGGGTGATCATCCCGGAGGCGGAAGCGTGGGCACTGGGCTGGCACAGCCGCCTGACCGCGCCGGCCGGTGCCACGATCTCCAGCCCGGCGCTGCGGGGCCGGCCGGGAGCGGGCTACGGCGGGATCTTCTGCCGGCTGGTCTCGGCCGACTCCACCGAGGTCCACACGGTGGACGCGGACACGGAGTCGGGCGCCCACGGCTCCCGCTCGCCGTGGATCGCGTTCGGCGGCCGGCACGGCGGGGAGTGGACGTCCGTGGTGCTGGTGCAGGACTCCGGCACCGACCCGCTGCCGTGGTTCGTCCGAGTCGCGGACTACGTGGGCGCGTGCCCCGCCCTCGCCTGGGACACCCCGTGCGTGATCGGCGCAGGCGCCGACCTGGACGCGGGGCTCGTGGCATTGGTCGTCGACCGCCGACTGTCCGCCCAGGACGCCGCCGACCTGGCCGACCTGGCACTGGCCCGGGTCGCCACGGCCCGCCGGTGTGATTCATGAATCGGGTCGCGCTCGTCGGTGCTCGCGGGCACGGTGCCTCCTACTTCGACCGGCTGGACCGGCTCGCCGCGGCCGGTCGGGCGCGGCTCGTGGCGGTCGCGGATCCTCGCCCGCCAGGGCCGTACGCCTCCCGGTTGTCCGACGCGACCTGGCACGACAGCCTGTCGGACCTGCTGGCGGACCCACGGGCGCGGCCGGACGTCGTGGTGCTGGCCACCCCGGTCCACACCCACGCCGACCTGGCCGTGGCCGCCATGCGTGCCGGCTGTGACGTTCTGCTGGAGAAGCCGCCAACGCCGTCGCTCGCCCTCTACGAACAGGTGCGCGCCGCCGTGGACGACACGGGACGGATCTGCCAGGTCGGCTTCCAGACGTTCGGCTCCGAGGCGATCGACGCGGTCCGGCGGATCGTCGCCGATGGTGAGATCGGCGCGGTGACCGGGTTCGGCGCGTTGGGCACCTGGGTGCGCACGGCGGGGTACTGGGCCCGCTCGGCGTGGGCCGGCCGCCGCAGGCTGGACGGCCGCGACGTGATCGACGGCGTCGTGACGAACCCGCTGGCCCACGCGGTCGCCACGGCGTTGCTGGTCGCGGGGGCGACGAGGCTCGACCAGGTCACCGACGTGGCGACCGACCTGTACCGAGCCAACGACATCGAGGCCGACGACACGTCCTCCGGCGTGGTCACGCTCTCCGACGGTCTGCGGTTGGGGTTCGGCCTCACGCTGTGCGCGACGAAACGCACTCCCGCGCTGGTCATGGTCCACGGCACCGAGGGAACACTGCGGCTGGCCTACGAGTCCGACACGGTCGAAGTGGACGGTCGCAACGGGACACGCACCCTGACCTTCGGCCGACTCGACCTGCTCGACGACCTGCTGACCGCCCGCGCGACCGGCCGCCGCCCACGCTGCCCCGTGGACGACACCGCCGCCTTCATGCGAGTCCTGGAAGCCGTCCGCGAGGCCGACGAGCCGACACGGATCGCCGACCGCCACATCCGCTGGGAGGGAGACGGCGACGACCGCCACCCGATCGTCGCCGACGTCGAACAGTGGTGCTGGCGCGCCGCCACAGAAGGCAGGACCTTCGAGTCCCTGGGCGCACCGTGGACTCGTGAAGCAGAGGACCCCCGGCCCTAGTGGGTTCGGGGGTCGGTTTGTGGGGTTGGGGGTTATTTGAGGCCGGTGAGGGTGCGGAGGCCGGTGAGGTCGCCGCTGCCGATGAGGCGTTTGTAGGTGGTGCAGGCGAGGGTGCGGGGGC
>NZ_DASUVO010000117.1:0-56190 GCF_036378875.1 Actinophytocola sp. | reverse complement strand
AACGTCTCCCGCACGATGTCGTTGTCGCGCCCTTCCTCGCCGCCCTCGCCGAGCTTCAGGTTCTCCCGGAAGAACCGCTGCGGGAAGATCCACTGCTGGAGTTCCATCCACTGCGGCCCCATCAAGTCCTCGAGGGACTCGGGCGCGATGAACCCGTCCAGCGACATCGTCACGCTGAAGAACACCTTCCCGGCCATCAGCCCTCCACTACCGTCCGAGCGATCTCGGCGACGTAGGCCGCCAGGTTGCTCAGGGTCTGCCGGCCGCCCTCGATCGCGTGGTACTTCTCGACCGCCTGGTCACGCAGCTCCTTGGTGGGGAACACCGTGCGCATCTCGATCCGGGTCGCCGCGCCGTCGGGCTCGAACGTCAGGACCGACTCGAAGGCGTTCGGGTCGCCGCGGGACTCACCGTGCAGCAGCACGATCCGCTCCGGCGGGACGATCTCGGTCCAGGAGATCCACTCGGGGTAGTCCGTCCCGTCCGGTCCGTGCATCACGAAGTCCCACTCCCCGCCGACGCGGAACTCGAAAGCCCGCGTGGTGGTGGAGAACCCGTCCGGTCCCCACCACCGCGACAGGTGCCGCACCTCGGTGAACGCCTCGAACACCAGCTCTCGTGGGGCGTCGATGACCCGCGAGATCACGATCTCCCGGTCGGCCGTCGCCGGCTCCGCCCGCGTTTCCTGCCCTGCCCCTGCCATCGGTCATTCCTCCTGCCGTGTCTGCTTGAGGTCCTGCACGTAGGCGTCCAACCGGTCGAAGCTCTCGTTCCAGAACCGCTCGAACCCGCCGACCCACTCGTGGACCGGCCGCAGCCCGCGGGCGTCCAGGCCGTAGAGGCGCTGCTTGCCTGCCTTGCGGTCCCGCACCAGCCCGACCTCCCGGAGCACCCGCAGGTGCTTGGACGCCCCCGGCTGGGTCATCCCCAGCTCCTGGGCCAGGTCGGTCACCGGCCGCTCACCCGCCCGCAGCAGCGCCAGGATGTCCCGGCGCTGCGGCTCGGCGATCGCGTTGAAGACGTCCGACGTCGTCGCTGCTCGTGCCATGGGACGTCATCATATTCCGATATCGGCATGCGTCAAGCCGGGTCTCAGCTTCTTTTCACGACCACCCTGGTGACCGACAACGCGGCAATCGCCAAGCCGGCAACGCTCAGCGCCGCGCCGACCCACGCGGTGGAGGAGTAGCCCCAGCCGGCCGCGATGGCCAGGCCGCCCAGCCACGCGCCCGCGCCGTTCGCGATGTTCAGTGCCGAGTGGTTCGACGAGGAGGCCAGCGACGGCGCGTCCGGGGAGGCGTCCATCAGCCGGACCTGCAAGGCGGAGGCGAGGATCTGCGACACCAGGCCGATCAGGAAGACCGAGGCGAACGCGGCCACCGGCATCGTGGCCGTCAGTCCGAACAGGACCAGCACGGCGGTCACCGCGATCAGCGACCCGAACACGCTGCCCATGACCGACCGGTCCACGAAGCGGCCCCCGACGGTCGCGCCGAGAGTCATGCCCAGCCCGAACACGGCCAGCACCCACGGGACCGCGGACTCGGACAGCCCGGTGACCTCGGTGGTGATCGGTGAGATGTAGGAGTAGACGGCGAACATGCCGCCGAAGCCGATCATGCCGGTGAGCAGGGCGAACCACACCCGCGGCCGGCGGAACGCACGCAGTTCGGCGGCAGGGCTCGCGTCGTCGGCGGCGGGCACGGGCGGCAGCCACTTCGACAACGCCAGCGCGGTGGCGATCGCGATGGCCGCCACCGCCAGGTACACGGCCCGCCACCCGATCTGTTGTCCCGCGGCGGTCGCGAGCGGCACGCCGACCAGGTTGGCGATCGTCAGGCCGACCATGATCCGGGCGACCGCCGTGCCCCGCCGCTCCGCCGGCACGAGCGTGGTCGCCACCACCGCGGCGATGCCGAAGAACGCGCCATGCGGCAGCCCGGCCAGGAACCGGGCGGTCATGAGCAGTGTCACGTCCGGCGCCACGGCGGACAACCCGTTACCCAACGCCAGAGCGATCATCAACCCGATCAGCAGGCCCTTACGCGGCAGCCGCGCGGCCAGACCCGCGATGAGCGGCGCACCGACGACGACCCCGAGTGCGTAGAAGCTGATCGCGTACCCGGCGGTCGGGATGGAGATGTCGAACGTGGCCGCCATCTGCGGCAGCAGGCCCATCGTGGTGAACTCGGTGGTGCCGATCCCGAACCCGCCCAGCGCGAGCGCGCTGATGGCGGCGGTGCTGCTTCGTCCGGTCGTGGTTGGCTGGACCATCGTGGCCGTCATGAGATCGCCTTTGTCGACGTGTCCCGCATCGACAGTGACCGCGACGTATGGGCAGTAACTGAATCGATCCTACCGGCTGATTCGACGGTGTCCCCCGTGCCACTGCTCACACAGTGCGCACCCGCGGGATGCGCGCCGCGAAGGACGCGTTGGGGACATGGCGGGTGTTCTGAAAGACGCGATCGGGACGTTCAACGACATGAGCGCGTCTTTCGAGACATCGCCCGCGAGCTCGCGCTAGCCGGTCGGTGTTGGGCGGGTGAGTGACGCGACGTGGCGGCGGGTGGTGGCGAGGGCCAGGCGGGCGTGCTCGGTCGCGCCGACCTGGGCGACGAGGGTCGCACGTGGAATCTCCAGGGTGTAAGGGATTCCGGGCGGTAGGGCGGCGAGGATGCCGGCGACGTCGATGCCGCCCTCGCCGGGGGAGAGGCGTTCGAAGCGGGCGGTGTGGATGAGCCCTGCCGTGGTGGTGGGGATTTCGGCCGGGGCGTCGCAGACGTGGGCGAAGTGGAACCATTCGCGTGGCAGGTCGCGCAGTTCGGCGACGTTGGAGGCGGAGCGGGCGAAGTGCAGCAGGTCGATGAGGATGCCCGCGTTGGGACGGTCGGCGGCGCGTAGTACCCGGACCGCCTCGGTGAGGTCGGCTGTTTCCGTCCACGACGGGAACTCCAGGTCGAGCGTCAGGCCGAGTGGCCTGGCCAGGTCGCACAGTTCCGCGAAATGGTCCACCTTGCGGACCGGGTCCGGGTCGGGCAGTTGCGTTATGACGTGCCGGGCACCCAGCTCTGCGCCGGTCTCCAGGATGCGTAGGAAGTCGGCTGGTCGGTCGTGTGGGCCGATGCGGGCCAGTTCGATGTCCAGGACCTCGACGCCGGTGGCCGCGAGCCGGGCCTTGGTGGCGCGCATGAGGGCGGGGTCGGTCGCCAGCGGGTAGTGCGGTTCCTCCGCCGTCACCCGGGTCAGGCGCAGGCCGACATAGCGGTAGCCGCCGCTGGCCGCCGCGTCGACCAGTTCCGGCGGGGACAGGCTCAGTGCGGTCAGGTGGGCCAGTGAGTAGTCGTGATGGAGCTGCGGTTCGTCCCTGAGGGTGCGGAGCCGGCGCCTGCGGTGCGCGGCCATGCGTACGGGGGTGTTGGCCGTGCCGTACCCGGTGTAGCCGCCGATGCGTTGCACCACCTCGAAAAACACTCGGGAGCCGACGATCTCGGTGTAGAAGTGCAGGTATTCGCCGTCCTCGTCGCGGTCGTAGAGGATGGAGTGCTCGCGCAGCGCGGCGAGCAGATCCGGTGGCGGGGCGAGACGCGCGTCCAGGTCTTCGTAGTAGTTGTCCGGGATCCGCAGCACGGACGCGCCCAGCGCACGCACGGCCTTCGCGGCGGCGACGGCGTCGTTCGTGGTGAACGCGACGTGCTGGGGGTTGGGCACCGCGGGCGCCCAGTTGCCGCGGCGCAGCGGCGCGGTGTTGAGCGTGATCCGGACGTGGTCGCCCGCGTCGCTCGCCGCCCGGCTGTGGATCAACCCGAACGGCGCGGCCAACTCGACGGTACGGCCGGGACGCAGGCCGAGCACCGCGCGGTAGAACAACGAGGTCTGGTCGAAGTCGTCGACCGACTCGGTGAGCGAGACGTGGTCGGTTCCGGTGAGCAGGTCCGACACACATCCGTTGCCGGTTGGCGTGAAGTCGCCGAGCCAGCCGTGGTCCTCGCCGGTGCGGCAGAAGAAGATCGCGGTGCCGTCTGGTGCGGCGACCGACCGCAGGTCCGCCTCCTCGGGCTGGCGGGCGCGAGGGAGCACGGGCGCGAGCAGGCGTTCCGCGCGCCGCGCCGAACCAGCAGGGTCGCTGCTCTCCACGGCCAACGCACAGATCGAGGCCGTGCCCGGGGCGACTGTCCTGTGTGGTGCGTAGTTCAACAGGATCCTGGCCTCGCCGTGCTGCCACAGCTGGACGGGCTTGGACCGGTGCTGCCCGGTGTGGGTGAACCCGAGCCCGGTCAGCGTGTTCGCCACCTCGGGCCCCGACACGTCGTCCACGGCCAGTTCGGTGAACACGTGCCCACCCAGCCGAGGTGTCGGTGGCAGGCCGGATTCCCGAACGCTGACGGATTCCCGCAGGGCCAGTAGGGAACGCATCGCGTCGACGGCCGCGTGCCACGGGTCGGTCTGCCGGTAGACGTCGTTGAACACCTCGAGCGACAGCGGTCCTTCGTACCCGGTCGAAAGCACGTGGTCCAGGAAACCGGCGAGATCGAACGAACCCTGGCCGGGGAAAGACCGGTGGTGACGGCTCCACTCCAGCACATCCATGGTCAGCCGAGGCGCGTCCGCGAGTTGCAGGTGGAACACCTTCTCCCCGGGAATGACCCGGATCCCCGCCGGGGAGTCGCCTGTGGACAGTACGTGGAAGCTGTCGAGGCACAGGCCCAGCGCGGGATGGTCGGCACGCCGCACGATTCGCCAGGCGTGCCGGTAGGTGCGCACGAACCGGCCCCACGCCAGGGCCTCGTAGGCGATCCGGAGCCCGCGGGCGGCGGCCCGGTGGGCCAGCGTGTGCAACTGCTCGGCGGCGAGGTCGTCGTCGTCCACCGCGTCCGGCGACACCGAAGAACAGACCAGTAACGTGCTCGCACCGAGTTGCTCCAGCACGTCGAGCTTGCGCTCCGCCCGGCGCAGGTTGGCCGCGAACGCGTCCGGTGGCACGGCCTCGAAGTCGTGGAACGGTTGGTACAGGTCGATCGACAGGCCCAGCTGCGCACACTCCCGCCGCACCTGGCTCGGCGACCACGGCGACGCGATGAGGTCGTGTTCGAAGATCTCGACACCGCCGAAGCCCGCCGCCGCGGCGGCGGACAGCTTGTCCTCGAGGGCGCCGGACAGGCACGCGGTCGCGATGCCAAGACGAGGCCCCGCGACGGGGGCGTTCGGAATCGTGGTCGCTGGGTCGTGCTCGACGGTGAGCATGAGGTTCCAGCCCTTCTCACGTAGGGACGTGGACGAGCGAGTCGAAGTGGCGCAGCATGCGGTCGACGTCCGGCTCGAGGCCGGTGAACAGCCGGAAGGAGTCGGCGGCCTGGAAGACCGCCATCCGGCCGCCGTCGAGCACCCGGCAGCCGCGCGCCCTGGCCGCCGTGATCAGTTCCGTCTTGAGGGGCCGGTAGACGACGTCGGCGACCCAGAGGTTCGGGTGGAGCAGGTCGGTGGACAGGGGCAGGCCCGGATGCCCTTCCATCCCGATGGGCGTCGCGTGGGCCAGCCCGTCGGCGTCTTCCAGTGCGCCGGCGAGCGCGGCGAGCGGTTCCGCGACGGCGCGGCCAGGGCCGAACCGCGCGTCGAGTGACGCGACCAGCGCGATGGCACGCCCGTGGTCGGCATCGAAGACGCGTAGCGTGCCGGCGCCCAGGGACAGCAGGGCATGCGCGACGGCAGAACCCGCGCCTCCGGCACCGAGGACCACCAGGCGGTCCAGCGCCGCGTCCGGCAGGCCGGTGCTGACGCTGCGCGCGAACCCGGGCAGGTCCGTGTTGTGCCCGACGGCCCCGTCGCCGGTGAACACCACGGTGTTGACCGCGCCCAAGGCCTTGGCGTCGGGGGAGAGTGCGTCGAGGTACGGCAGTACGAGCTGCTTGGCCGGGTGCGTGATGTTGAGCCCGTCGAACCCGGTCAGGCGGGCCGCGGTCACGACATCGCTGACCGGCGCCCGGAGTTCGTCGAGGTCCAGCAGGCGGTACTGGTAGCGCACGCCCAATTCGTCGGCCTCGCCTTCGTGCAGGGCCGGACTGAGCGAGGTGCCGATCCCCGAACCGATGAGGCCGACGACGTAGCCGCGATCGGTGCTGTCCCGAGCTGCCATACAGCCTCCCCCGGTGCGGACGTACTAGATAGTTACTTATACGCGGCGTATTGCGTCCCTGTAAACGCTCGGCTTATGGTGCGTTCCGTTACACGGTTCGCTTGGTCCGTCTGGTGGACCTTCCCTGCTGGTGAGAGAGGCGGACGCAATGAAGCCCCGCTGGAAGTCGATCACGGCCGCCGCGGCGAGCGCGGTCGTCACCGTGGTTGCCATGACTGTCGGCGCGCACCTGTTGCCTGGCGGGGCTAATCCCGCGGGGGACAGGGATCCCGGCGCGCAGAACCTCGGTGATCCCGACTACGGCGTCTGCCGTGGCACGGACCCGAGGTGCTACCACGACTGGCACAACTTCAACCCGTCCGTCGACGGATACCGCGTGCTGCTCTACACCCGGACCGCCGGGCCCCGGCACGCGAACCTGGGCCCTGCGTTGCCCGCCGGGCTCAACCCGCCGTTGGCCGAGGCGAACGCGGTGCAGAACGCGATCGTCGCGATGGGACAGCGGTCGGGTTTCGCGGTCGACTGGACCGAGGACGTCACCCAGCTCAACACCCCGGCGCGGCTGTTCCGCTACAACGCGGTGATCTTCTTCAGCACCAGTCGCGACACGCTGGACGATCCGGCGCAGACCGCGCTGCGCCAGTACATCCGCGGTGGCGGCGGGTTCGTCGGCGTGCACAACGCGTTCGGCACCGAGTACAACTGGCCCTGGTACGAGGGGTTGATCGGCGGCGCGAACTACTACGACCACGGGGCGAACCAGCAGGCCGTCGTGCAGACGGTGAACCGGCGCGACGTGTCCACGAAGGACCTGCCGGCGCGGTGGGCGTTCACCGACGAGTGGTACAACCTCGTGCCGTTCCCGTCGAAGGTGCGGATCCTGGCCACTGTGGACGAGTCCACCATGGCCACCAAGAGGACCGCCGGCCATCCCGGCCACGGCGACGTCCACCCGATCGCCTGGTGCCAGTACTACGACGGCGGGCGGGCCTGGTTGACCACGCTCGGCCACGACGCCAGGGCGTTCTCCACCGACGGCTCCTTCCCCGGCGCCGAGTTCTTCCAGAAGTTGTTGCTCGGCGGCATCGAGTCCGCCATGGGTAAGTCCCCCTTCTGCCGCTGAGGTGACACATATGGCCAGGATCCAACGACGAGATGTGCTCAAGGGCGCCGCGGCCACGGCGGTCGGTGCCTCGCTGGCGCCGGCCTTGCCGGCGGAGGCCGCGCCACTGTCGCGATGCGACACTCCCACGGGCCGTGACTTCCCCAAGGTGGGCGGGAACCTGGGCAACCAGAACTTCTCCGCGCTCGCCGGTGTGAACAGGCGCAACATCAGAAGGCTGGGTGCCGCCTGGGTGAACCGGATAGAGGGCGGCATCAGCACCGGCAACAACGAGAGCACGGCGGTGGCCGTGGACGGTGTCATCTACATCGAGTCGGCGCCGGGCAACGTGTTCGCCGTGGACGGCAGGACCGGCGTCACGAAGTGGGTGTACCGGCAGACCCGGGGCACGCTGACCCGCCGGGGCGTCGGCGTCGGCCAGGGCATGGTGTTCACCCACGGCGCCGGTGACTGGATCATCGCGCTCGACCAGGAGACCGGCCAGGTCGTGTGGGAGAAGCAGATCAGCGAGTACGGCAACATGGAGAAGGTCGCCGTCGTCTACCACGACGGCAAGCTGCACGTCGGCACCCACGACGGCCCGCGTGCGGCCGCGCTCGCGCTCGACGCCAGCAACGGCGATGTCCTGTGGCACTTCTTCGGTGCACCCGGTCCCGGCGAGCGGGGCAACGACACCTGGGAGGGCGACTCCTGGCAGGACGGCGGCGCGACCCCGTGGATCCACCCGGCGATCGACCCGGAACTCGGGTTGGTGTACTGGACGTTCGGCAACGCACGCGGCAACAGGTCCTCACAGGACGGTTCGGCACGCGGTGGGCAGAACCTGTTCGCCAACTGCATCGTGGCGCTGGACATCGCGACCGGCGAGTACCGCTGGCACTTCCAGTCGGTGCACCACGACATCTGGGACATGGACAACACGATGGCGCCGGTACTGGTCGACACGTGGATCCGGGGCCGCAAGCGCAAGCTCGTGGTGTACGGCAGCAAGTCCGGCATGTACTTCATCCTCGACCGGCGTGACGGCTCCGCGCCGTTGGGCATCGACGAGCGGCCGGTGCCGCAGGAGCCGCGCCAGAAGACCTGGCCCACCCAGCCCTTCCCACGGCAGGGTCCGTGGACCGAGATCACCCCGGTCGCCCAGCCATTGGGCACGGCCGTGCCCGGCGACCCGAACCGGGCGGTGCCCAACTACGTGCTGGGCTCGCTGTACACCCCGCACTGGGACGTCCCCGTGCTGTCCGTTCCCGGTCACGGCGGCGCCGCGGACTGGAGCCACCAGTCCTTCAGCCACAGCACCGGTCTGGTCTACACCGGCTTCGGGTACGTCGCGGCCGCGCACTCGCTGACCGAGGCCAGCAACGGCCTCAGACCACCAGGGGAGTACCAGACGGGCGGGGTCGTCGCGGTCGACCCGAGCACGAACACCGTGCGCTGGAAGAAGCGCATGCCGTACTCGCTGGCGCACGGCAACGGGATCCTCACCACGGCAGGCGATCTGCTGTTCATCGGCCAGCCCGACGGCCACCTGCTGTGCCTGGACGCACGCGACGGCAGGGAGCTGTGGCGGTTCCAGACCGGCGCGGCGATCAGCAGCAGCCCGATCATGTACGAAGTGGACGGAGAGCAGTACCTCGCCGTGTACGCGGGCGGCACCAACATCCCGTACGGCAACTCGGCGCCGCGCGGGGACTTCCTGTGGGCGTTCAAGATCGGCGGCAATGTCCCGCCGGCACCCGCGCCGACACCACCGGTCATCCGCCGGCCGGTCCAGGGCGGGCCAGTGGAAGGCAGTACGGTCGGCCACACCATCGTGATAGGACGGACCTACGACGCGGCCACCGGCACGGTCGGCGCGACCGAGTCGACCGCCGTGAACGCGATGGCCCCGACGCACCTTCGGGTGCCCGTCGGCACCACGGTCACGTTCACCAACCACGCCGGCAACGCGAACACCCGTGGCGCCACACAGTTCTTCGAGGGGCTGTTCGACGTCCGGCTGGCGCCGGGCGAGTCGTACACGCACACGTTCGACACGCGCGGCGAGTACTTCTTCAACGACCCGTTCAGCCCGCGGTCCACCGGCAAGATCGAGGTGTACTGACCGAGTCGCCGGCGGCCGCACCCCGGGTGCGGCCGCCGGCGAGTCAGAGCCCGAGATAGATCTGCCGGACGCGGGGATCGCGGCTCAGGTCAGCCGACTTCCCCGTCATCGCGATCTCGCCGTTCTCCATGACCAGGCAGGTCTTGGTCGCCTCGAAGGTGAGCTTCGCGTTCTGTTCGACGAGGAGCAGGGCGTGCCCGGCGTCGGACAGGCGCTTGAGGACCGCGAGGATGTCCTCGATGAGCTTGGGCGACAATCCCATGGACGGCTCGTCCAGCAGAATCAGGCGAGGGTTGGACATGAGTGCGCGGCCGACCGCCAGCATCTGCTGCTGGCCACCCGACAGCGCCCCTGCCAGGCGGTGTCGCATCTCCCCGAGTACGGGGAACAGGTCGAACACCTCGGTGAGGGTGCGCAGGGTGTCGCCCTTCCACTGCCGGACGTAGGCGCCGAGCAACAGGTTCCTCTCGACCGTCAGGCCGGGGAACACGTGCCGGCCCTCTGGCACGTAACCGATGCCGTGCCGCACGACGTTGCGTGCCTTGACCTTCGTGAGGTCGTGGTCGCCGAACCGGATGGTGTCGGCGGTCCTCGGCACGAGGCCCATGAGTGCCTTCAACGTGGAGGTCTTCCCCGCGCCGTTGGCCCCGATGATGCCGACGCACTCGCCAGCACCGACGGTGAAGCTCACCGACCTGACGGCCCGCACACCGCCATAGTGGACGGACAGGTCCGACACCACCAACTCGTCAACGTTCAACGCGCCACCTCCGACTGCACTTCGGCAGCGATCTCGGCCGTGTTCATCGAGTCGCCGAGATAGGCCTCGATCACCTCGGGGCGTACGGCGACCTCGGCGGGGGTGCCCTCGGCGATCACGCCGCCGCTGGCGAGCACGGTCACCCGGTCGCACAGCGACATGACGAGCCCCATGTTGTGCTCGATCAGTACCACGGTGACCCCACTGTCGCGAATGGACCGGACGATCTCGCTCAGCTGGCCGACCTCCTGGCCGTTGAGCCCGGCGGCGGGCTCGTCGAGGAGCAACAGCCTGGGTTGGGTCGCCATGGCACGCGCGATCTCCAGCCGACGCTGGATGCCGTACGGCAGGGAGGTCGGTGCCGCGTCTGCGAAGTCGGTGAGCCCGAACCGTGCCAGCAGCTCATCGGCCCGCTCCCGCAGGTGCCGTTCCGACCGCCAGATCCCGACCGGCCAGAACAGGTACCGCCACACCGCCCACATCGACGACCGGTCGAGCGCCACGAGCACGTTGTCCAGCACGGTCATCTGCCCGAAGAGCCGCAGGTTCTGGAACGTCCTGGCGAGCCCGAGCTGTGAGAGCTGGTGTGGTCGCCGGCCGGTCACGACCTTTTCGTCGACCGAGGCCGACCCGGCGGACACGGTGTAGATGCCGGAGACGATGTTGAACAGCGTGGTCTTGCCGGAGCCGTTGGGCCCGACCACACCACGGATCTCTCCTGGCTGGACGGACATGGACACGTCCCGCAGCGCGGTCAGCCCACGGAAGTGCTTGCTGATGCCCGAGATCGTCAGCCCTGCGCCGGTACGATCCTCGGTGGACGGCAATGGCGTGAAGGACTGAAGCGCCGCTCGCTCGTCGGCCTTCCGTCGGCGCAGCGCCTTGCGCAGGCGGGACGGGATGCCGGCCAGTCCGGTCGGGGCGAACACGACCATCAGCACGACCACGACGCCGAACCCGAGCTGTGCGTAGACCGAGAAGTCGACCAGCACCTCCCGCAGCAGCGAGAGGGCCAGTGCGCCCACCACGCAGCCGATGATGCTCTGTCGCCCACCGATGATCACCATGGCGAGCAGGAGGAACATGTTCGCGATGCTGAACGTCTCCGGCGCGACATAGCGGACGAGCCCGGCGTACAGCACACCCGCGACACCGCCGTACAGGCTCGCGAGCACGAACGCGGTCATCCGCAACACCGGCACCGGGGCACCGACCGCGCCGGCGGCCAGCGAGTCGTCCCGCATCGCCCGCATGCGCCTGCCGAGCCCGGTGTGCGCGACGAACCCGGCGAAACCGAGCGCCAGCGCGAACACGATCAGCTCGAAGTAGTAGTACAGGTACTCGTTCGACATGTCGATGCCGAACAGCGGTGGGATCGGGATGCCGGAGATGCCGTCGGCGCCGCCGGTGAGGGTGCTGTTGGTGACCCAGTTCGTGAACGCCAGAGCCAGGCCGAGCGTGACGATGCCGAGGTAGTGCGACTGCATGCGCAGCGCCGGGATCCCCACGAAGATCCCGACCAGCGCGGCGGCGAGCAGCGCGAGCACCGCCGCGGTCCAGAACCCGAACCCGGCCCTCGTGGTGAGGATGGCGATGGCGTAGGCGCTGACACCGAAGAAGGCGACCTGGGCGAGGTTGATCTGGCCGCCGATCCCCATCGCCAACCCGAGCCCGACCGCCAGCAGCGCGAACACGATGGCGATGTCCAGCACGTGGATGCCGTACAGGTCCAGCCCGTACGGCAGGAACCAGGCCGCGATCCCGACGGCCGCGAAGGCGGCGACACGATACTTCATGACGCCCCCTCGCCCGCTCCGTGGCACCGGAACGCTCCGCAGGCTCCGCTCCACCGGCGCCCTCCGCGGTCGAGGTGCCGTCCTGGATATCGACGATTCGCTCCGCAAGCTCCGCTCATGCCCGGTTCACCGTCCGCTCGCCGAACAGCCCGGTCGGCTTGATCATGATGATGACCGTGAACACCAGGAACACCACCAGTTCCGAGTAGGCCTGGAATCGGCCTGCCGCGTAGGAGTCGAGCACGCCGATAGCCAGGCCACCCACGATCGCGCCCGGGATGTTGCCGAAGCCACCGAGGATGGCCGCGGCGAACCCTTTGATGCCAAGGGAACCACCCAGGGTCGGGTTGACGTAGAGCATGGGGGCCACCAGCGCGCCGGCCAGCGCCGCGAGCCCGGCGCCGATGGCGAACGCGATGGCGTTGCTGCGACCGACGTGGATGCCGACGGCCGTGGCCGCCTCGTGGTCCATCGCGACCGCCTGCATGGCCGCGCCACGCTTGGTGCGCTGGAGGAACAGTACGAGCGCGGCGGTCGCGAGTGCCGCGATACCCAGCACGACAATACTGTAGGTACGCACGCGGATACCGAAGAAGTCCAGCGGCTCGGTGTCCACAGGGGACGGCACCGCGTGCCCGGTCGCGCCCCAGATGATCGTGGCGAGTGCCTCGAGCACCATGCCGAAGCCGATCGTGCCGATCAGCATGAGGTCGAAGTCCTTGTTCTCCAACGGACGCAGCACCCGCTCGATGACGAGCCCGATCAGTCCGGTGACCGCCATGGCCACCGGGATCGAGATGAAGAACGGCACGTGGGCCGACATGTAGAAAGTGGACGCCGCGTACGCGCCGATCATGACCACCTGGCCGTGGGCGAAGTTGACCAGGCCCATGGTCCGGTAGACGATCGAGAACCCCATGGCGACGAGTGCGTAGACGGCCCCGAAACCGAGGCCGCCCACGAGTGTCTGGAAGAAGACCTCCATTTGTCAACCGGCGGATTCCGCGACGAGCTTGCCCGACTTGATCACACCGATGGACGTGGCGTGGATACCCACTCCGGTCTCGTCGAACTCGAAGTCGCCGAGCAGGCCGTCGTACTTGGTCGCCCGGATCTCGTCGGCCAGCTTCTGACCGGTGGCACCCTTCGAGTTCTTCAACGCGGTGAAGATGATGTTCGCGCCGTCGTAGGCCTTCGCGCCGTGCATCTCGGCTTCCTCGCCGTGTGCTTCCTGGTAGGCCTTGGCGAACGCACGAGCCGCCTCGTCGGTGTCGTTGCTCAGGTACGGGGAGCTGACGACCGTGCCTTCCGCGTTGGTCGCGCCGGCGGTCTCCAGATACACCGGCGTGCCCATCGGCGCCGCGCCGGCGACCGTCGCGGTGATGCCCAACTCCCTGGCCTGCTTGACGATCAGCCCGGCTTCGACCTCCTCGGTGCCGATGAACAGCACGTCAGGCGACTTCTGACGGATCGAGGTCAGCGCGGCGGAGAAGTCCTTCTGGTCCGTGGTCACGACCTGGTCGTCGACGGGGGTGATCCCGCGGTCGGTCAACGCCTTGGTGAACGCGTCGCGCTCACCCTTGCCGAACGAGCCGTTGTTGGAGATCACCGCGATGTTCTTGAAGCCCTTCTCGTCGACCAGGTACTTGGCGAGCGTCTCGTCGTAGGTGTTGCTCGTCGGGCCGTTGTAGAAGGCGAACGGGCTGCCCGCGGCCGCGATGGCGGGGGACTGGCCCGAGGTGATGTTCGGGATCTTGGCCTGCTGCAGCACCGGGATCATGGCCACGGTGACCGCGCTCTCCGCGGTGCCGATCATCGCGACGAAGCCCTCGCTCGCGAGCTTGCGCGCGAGGTTCGTGCCAACGGTCGGGTCGCCCTGGTCGTCGAACAGCTCCAGCTCGATCTGGCGGCCGTCGATGCCGCCCTTGGCGTTCCACTCGTCGGCGGCGAGTTGCGCGCCCTTCCACTCCCACTGGCCGAGCGAGCTGAGCTGCCCGCTCTGTGCGTTCACCACCGCTATCTTGAACGGGCCTTCTGAGCTCTCCTGATTGGACGATGAGCTGCCGGGTGCCGCGCACGCGCTGGTCGCGAGTGCGAGCGCGGCAGCAGAGAGGACTAACCGTTTCGTTAGTTTTGGGGACATGAAGGTTCTCACCTCGTTGTGGGATGGGTTGGGGGTCAGCCGAAGTCGCCGCGGTAGATGTCCTTGATGTTCCAATGTCCTGGCGTGGGCACGGGTTCGTTCACCATCGGAACGTCCAGCACCGCCGGTCGGCGCCGCTGGATCGCCTGCTGGAGCGCGGCGGCCAGGTCTCCCGGTTTCTCGATGAGATACCCGTCGGCACCGCATGCCTTGCCGTAGGCGGCGAAGTCGGGCGAGTACGGGTTGCCGTCCCGGTCGAAGAACTCGCAGCCGAAGCTGGCACCGAAGTTCGCGGCCTGCAGGTCGGCGATCGTGCCGTGCGCCCGGTTGTTCATCACGAGGAAGATCACCGGCAGTCCCTGTTCGACCGCCATCGGCACCGAGGGTAGCTGCGCGCTCATCCCGCCGTCGCCGACCAGCGCGACGACCACCCGGTCCGGTTCGGCGATCTGCACGCCGATCGCCGCGGCGGGCCCGAAGCCCATCGTGGACAGTCCACCCGGGGTGATGAACCGTCCGTCCGGGGGCAGCTCGTAGCACTGCGCCACACCGTTCTTGTTCCAGCCAACGTCGGTGACGAGCACCGCGTCGGACGGCAGCGCGTCGCGCAGGTCGGCGAGGATGCGCTCGGGCCGCAAGGGAAAGTCGTCGCTGCGGCCCCGTTCACGGCTCGCGCCGAACAGTTCGGTCCGCTCGGCGCCGATCCGCTCCCGCAGCTCGATCCTGTCCATCCCTTGTGGACTGCGCGCGACCACGGCGTCGGCGATCGCCTCGACCGCGAGCCGGACATCGGCGACCGCCCCGATCTCGACGGGGTAGTTGCGGCCGATCTCGGCGGGGTCGATGTCGATCTGGATGAGCTTGGCCGGTGGGAAGTGCCAGGTGTAGTCGGCGTTCCACGAGCTGGCGTCCGTCTCGGCGAAACGGGTCGCGAGCGCCAGCACGACGTCGGCGTCCATTGTGTACTTGTTGGTGAGGTCCAGACCCCAGAACCCGGTCATGCCCATCACCAGCGGGTGCCGGTCGTCGACGGTGCCCTTGGCCATCAGCGAGTGCGCGATCGGGATGTCCAGGTGCTCGGCCAGCTTGAGCAGCGCGGCCCGCCCCGACTCGTCACGCAGTCCACCGCCGACGTAGATGAGCGGCCGTTCCGCCCCGACGAGCAGCTCGGCGATGCGCTCCGCCTCCGCTTTCGGCAACGCGGGCGCGGGGGAGTGCGCGACGAGCGGGTACGCCGTCGCCGACTCGTCGGTAACCTGCCGGGAGAACAGGTCCATCGGGACGTTGAGCAGCGCCGCGCCGGGCCGCCCGGACGTCGCGGTCCAGAACGCACGCTCGGTGAACCGGGCCAGGTCCTCGGCCCGGTGCACGTGCCACGCCCGCTTCACGAACGGCTTGTAGATCGCGGTCTGGTCGGCGTCGTGGTGGAGGTTGACCTCCTGGTGCGGGTGCCGGCCGTGGTAGTAGGACGGGATGTCGCCGGCGATCGTGACCAGTGGTACGGAGTCGAGCGCCGCGGTCGCGACCCCGGTCACCGCGTTCATCATGCCCGGTCCGACGTGGACGAGGAGCACGCCCGGTTTGCTGGTCATCCTGGCGTACCCGTCGGCCGCGTGCGCTGCGGCCTGCTCGTGCCGCGCGATCACGAACTCGATGTCGCTGCGCCCCAACGCGTCCAGGAACGCGATGTTCGTATGTCCACAGAGGCCGAAGACGTACTCGACGCCGTAGGACTCCAGCTGCCTGACGAGTGCTTCCGCCGCGGTCGTCATGACTGCCCCCAGATGGACATGCCGCGCAGGATCAGCGTCTTGATCACGGTGTAGTCGTCGATCATCTGTTTGGGCGCCTCACGCCCGAAGCCGGAGTCCTTCACGCCGCCGAACGGGACGTGGTCGAGGCGGAAGTTCGACGACCCGTTCACGACGAGCCCGCCGACCTGCAGTTCACGCCAGGCGCGGATGATCGTGTTGATGTCGTTGGTGAACAGGCCGGCCTGCAAACCGAACCGGCTGTCGTTGCAGGTCTCGATGACCTCGTCGAGTTCGTCGAACGGCAGCACGGCCACCAGCGCGCCGAACACCTCCTCGGTGACCAGCGTGGCGTCGGCGGGTGGGTCGGCCACGACCGTGGGCCGCAACGTCGCACCGTCCCGCACGCCACCGGTCACGAGCCGCGCGCCCTGAGCGGTCGCCTGACCGATCCACTTCTCGACCCGCGTCGCCGCGTCCTCGTCCACCATCGAGCCGACGTCGGTGGCCGGGTCCAGCGGGTCACCGACGACCAGTTGGTCCACCTCGGCGCTGAACGCGTGGACGAACACGTCGAACCGTGCCCGCTGCACGTAGACCCGCTGCACGGAGATGCAGCTCTGGCCGGAGTTGGAGTAGCCGGTCCTGGCGCAGATCCTGGCGGCGTGCGCGAGGTCCGCGTCCGCGCACACGATCGTCGCTGCGTTGCCGCCGAGCTCCAGCACGAGCCGTTTCGCCCCGGCGGCGCGGGCGACCGCCGCGCCGGTCTCCGGGCTGCCGGTGAAGCTGACGACGCTCACCTCGGGTGCCGCGCACAGTGCCGCGCCGACGTCACCGCCGCCGTGCAGCAACTGCACCGCTTCCGGCGGCATCCCGGCTTCCAGCAGCAGGGCGACGATCGCGGCGGAGGTCGCCGGCGCCTGCGGCGGCGCCTTGACCAGCGTCGTGTTGCCCGCGGCGAAGGACGCCCCGAGCTTGTGCGCGAGGAGGTTCGCCGGGGCGTTGAACGGGGTGATCGCGAGCGCGACGCCGGCCGGTGCCCGGTAGGTGAGGGCGGTGTTGCCCACCCCGCGTGCCCACCCGGCCACGGGCACGGTTTCCCCGCCGATACCTCGAGCCTCGTGCGCGCAGACCGCGAACGTGTCGGCGACCCGGTCCATTTCGCCGCGACCGTCCTTGCATGGCTTGCCCAGTTCGAGCGCGATCAGCCGCGCGATGTCGTCGCGGTGCTCGGCCGCCAGGCGGGACGCGCGGTCCAGCACGTCGGCCCGTGTGGCCGGCGCCAGCGCGGCGACCGTCTTCGCGCCCGAGAGGGCGAACTCCCGTGCGGTCGCGATCTGTTCCGGCGACGCGGGGTAGGAGTGCGAGACGACCTCACGCACGTGCGGGCCAACACGGTTCGCGGGCGTTCCGTCCGCGACCCATTCCCCAGCGACATATGCGCGAGCCTCGACGGGAGTGCCGGTTTCGGGTGGTTTGAGAACCTCGTGCAGCACCACAGTTCTCCTCGTGAACCATCAAGCGGTACAACTGGACCGCTGTACGGACTGCGTGTAACGTACGGCTCGGCCACTTACGCTGGCAAGCCTTGGCGCCGAAACGTTCGCGGAAGTAGGGGACAGCGCAGTGAAGTCAACGGGCACGGACCATGTCGCCCCACAGCTGGATGCCGGTGGCGACAGCGGAGGCGTGCGCAGCGTGCAGCGCGCCATCGACATCCTGGGCCTGCTCACCGAAACAACACCCGCGATCTCCATCGGCGAGATCGTCCGCGCGACAGGGCTGGCCAAGACGACAGTGATCCGGCTCGTGCAGACCCTGGAGCAGAACGGTCTGCTGTGGGCCACGGCCAAGGGGTACATGGCCGGCCCGAGCCTGTGGCGGTGGGCGCACCTCGCCCGCAGCAGCTGGGAACTGCCGGCGGAGACCAAGGAGCTGATGCGTGGTCTCGCGCAGCGGCAACGCGAGACCGTCAACCTCTACGTCGCCCGCGACATCTACCGCGTGTGCGTGGCGCAGCAGGAAAGCCCGCAGCCGCTGCGCCATGTCGTGCAGGTGGGGGACGAACTGCCCCTGTGGGCGGGCGCGTCGTCGAAGATCCTGCTGCGCAACGCCGACGACACCCACCTCGCCCGGATCGCGAAAAGCTCGCCGTACGGCTCTGACCACATCGGCTGGCTGCGCGAGCAGATCGACGAGGCCGCCGTCCGGAGCTACGCCGTCAGCCACGGCGAACGCGAGACCGGCCTGTCCGCGGTCGCGGTCCCCGTCATCGGTCGTGGCGGATCGGTGATCGCCGCTCTCTCGCTGAGCGGACCGACCGTGCGCTTCCCCGATGAGCGGGTCGACGAGTTCGTGGCAGCTCTGACGGAGGTCTCCGGACACCTGACCGAACGTGGCTTCGACCACCCCTTCCGCGGGTAGGCGCAATGACCAAACCGTTGCATGGCATTCGTGTGCTCGACCTGACCAACGTGTTGGCCGGTCCCTACTGCAGCTACCAGCTGATGCTGTTCGGCGCGGAGGTCGTGAAGATCGAGGTCCCCGGCTCGGGTGACCTCGCCCGCCACCTCGGGCCGGACCCGGAGCTGAACGCAGCAGGCCTTGGCGCGTCCTTCCTGGCGCAGAACGCCGGCAAGAAGTCGATCGAGCTGGACCTGAAGACCCCCGAGGGGAGCGCGACGCTCGAGGACCTCGTCCGCGGCGCTGACGTGCTGCTGGAGAACTTCCGGGCCGGTGTCCTGGCGCGGCTCGGGTTCGACTGGGAGCGCCTGCGGGGGTTGAATCCGGGGCTCGTGTACTGCGCGATCTCGGGCTTCGGGCAGACCGGCCCCATGAGCCAGGCGCCCGCCTACGACCAGATCATCCAGGGCCTGTCCGGGATGATGAGCATCACCGGCACCGAGGAGACCGCGCCGCTGCGGGTCGGTTTCCCCGTGTGCGACACCGTCGGCGGGCTGATGGCCGCGTTGTCGATCTCGGCGGCGCTGGTGGGCCGCGAGCGCACGGGCGAGGGCTGCTTCCTCGACCTGTCGATGCTCGAGGCGTCCATGTCGGCGATGGGCTGGCCGGTCACGCATTACCTCATCTCCGGCGTCCGGCCTGCGCCGATGGGGCAGCAGAACGTGACCGCCGCCCCGTCCGGCACCTTCGACACCGCGGACGGTCTGCTCAACATCGCCGCCAACCGGCAGACCCAGTTCGAGAAGCTGTGCCGGCTGCTGGACCGCGACGACCTCGTGACCGACCCGCGCTTCGCCGACCGCGAGGCACGCAAACGCAACCGGGACGCGCTGAACGACGAGCTGAACCGGGAACTGCGGAAACGCCCCGCCGCCGACTGGGAGCGGCTGCTGCCACCGATCGGTGTGCCGGCCGCCCGCATCCTGTCCGTGCCGCAGGCGGTGGAGTCCGAACAGTTGGCACACCGGGGTTTCTTCACCGACGTGCCGTTCCCGGGCGACGCCGAACGGGTCGTGCGTGCGAGCGGCAACGGCGTGCTGGTCAACGGCGAACCGCTGCGCCCGACCGGCGCGCCGCCCCGGCTCGGCGAGCACAACGTCGAGGCCCGCTGGGCCCACCCCGTGACGGTGGCCGAAGAATGACAACCGCGGCCGACTGGTGGGCCACCAGCATCTGCCGGATGGAACCCGGCGTCGTCGAACTGCGCGGTGTGCCGGTACAGGACCTCATCGGCTCGACGAGTTTCGTCTCGACGATCTGGCTCATGGTCCGCGGCACACTTCCTTCTCCGAAGGAGGCCGCGCTGCTGGAGGCCGCCCTGGTGTCGTCGGTGGACCACGGCCCGCAGGCGCCGTCCATCGCCATCGCCAGGATGACGGCCACGTGCGGGGTCGGCCTCAACAACGCCATGGCCTCCGGTGTGAACGCCCTCGGCGACCACCACGGCGGCGCGGGTCAGCAGTGCGTGGAGATCCTCAACGACATCGTCGCTCACCAGTCCGATCTGGACGATGCGGTCGAGGAGGTCATCACCCGCTACCGGACGACGAACCGGTACGTGCCCGGCTTCGGCCACCGTTTCCACCCCGTCGACCCACGCCGCGACCCGCTCCTCGGACTGGTCGACCGGGCCGTGGCGGACGGGGTGGTGGCCGGCCGTCATCTCCAGGCCGCCCGGGCGATCGAGACCTTCCTCAACCGCGGCCGCACCAAGCCCGTGCCGATGAACATCGACGGCGCCACCGCGGTCATCTACGCGGAGCTGGGGTTCGCACCCGAGCTGGCCCGCGGCCTGTTCGTGCTGAGCCGCAGCGTTGGCATCCTCGCGCACGCGTGGGAGGAGAGCACGAGCGGCATGCGGAACAAGGGCCCGATCCCGCGCACCGTCCTGCCGGCCTACCGAGCAGAGCCACCGACCGGCTGAGTATTCGGACCGTAAACGAACCGTAGGCGATCGCGGCAAACCATTCGGGTGCTGGCAAGTCGCCACGTGAGGGTGTGGTGAAGGACGCCTTCCTCACGCTGGCGGTGATGAAGGACGCCGTTCCTCGCATGGCCGCCGGCGAAGTCGCCACCACCAGTGACGTCAGGCGGTTTCGGGCGCTTCGCGCCCCGAAACCGCGCAGCGAGTCCACCGGGCCGCACCCCGAGCCGTCAAGACCATCGGCGGATCTGGGTTCAGCGCTGTGAAAGCCCTCTCACCACACCGGTTGGGTGGTGAACGCGTCTTTCACCGCGCGAACGGCGAGGGCACAGCACTCGGGGGGCTCGGCGGCCTGATCATGAGTTCGTCCAGCGTGGTGGGCGGTTCTCGGTGAAGGCCCTCGGTCCCTCCACCGCGTCGGCGCTGGTGAGCATTGTCTGGTAGCGGGGGAGGGCGCGCATTGTTCGGAATGCTTCCTCGACGCCCTGTGTTTCCGTCGCACGCTGGATCTCTTTGATGGCGGCGATCGCCAGTGGTGCCGAGCGGAGGATCTGGGCGGCGAGGTCGTGCGCTGCGGCGAGGAGGTTCGTGCCGGGCACCACGCGGTTGACCAGACCCCAGCCGGCGGCTTCGGTGGCGGGCAGGCGGCGGCCGGTGAACAGGAGTTCGTTGGCCACCGCCGTGGGGAGGCGGCGTGGCAGGCGCAGGACGCCGCCGGAGTCCGGGATGATGCCCAGGGTCGGTTCCGGCAGTGCGAACTCGGCGTGGTCGGCGGCGACGATCAGGTCGGCGGCGAGTGCCAGTTCGAAGCCGCCGCCCAGGGCCAGGCCGTTCACTGCCGCGATCACGGGTTTGTCCAGTGTGAACAACTCCGTCAGGCCCGCGAAGCCGCCCGGGCCGTGGTCGGCGTCCACCGGCTCGCCGGCCTTGAGGTCCCAGCCCGCCGAGAAGAACCGCTCGCCCGCCCCGGTCACCACGCCGACACGCAGGGCCTCGTCCGTGGCGAGCCGGTCGAAGGCGGCGAACAGTTCCTTGCTGGTGGCCACGTCGATCGCGTTGGCTTTGGGGCGGTCCAGGGTGATCAGGAGTATCTGACCGTCCACTTCGGTGCGCACGCTCACGAGATCACCGCGTCCACCGCCAGCACACCGTCGGGGAAAACCAGGAGCGGGTTGACGTCCAGTTCGCGGACCTCCCGCTCGGTCGCGTAGCGCGCGATCGCCAGCACCGCGTCGACGATCGCGTCGAGATCGGCCGGTGGTGCGCCGCGGAAACCTGTGAGCAGTCGAGCCACCCTCAGGCCCAGCAACGCCGACCGCACCTGCTCACGGTCGACCGGCAGCAGCAGGGTCGCCGTGTCCCGGACCAGTTCCACCAGCACACCGCCGCTGCCCATCGTCAGTGCCATGCCGAACCCCGGCTCGGCACGCACCCCGACGATCAACTCGGCCAGTGCACCCGTGGCCATGCGTTCCACGAGCACGCGCGGGGAAAGCACGCCGAGGTCCTTCGCCGCTCGCCGGACGTCCTCGGCGTCCCGCAGGTCCAGGCGTACTGCCCCGGCCTCCGTCTTGTGGACGAGCTGCGCGGCGACCGCCTTCAGCACGACCGGATACCCGATCTCGGCGGCCGCGTCGGCGGCGTCGTCCGGCGCCACGACCCGGCCTTCTGGCACCGGCACACCGAACGCGGCCAGCTCCCGTTTGCTCTCCCACTCGTCGAGGAGCCTCGGTTCGCCAACCGGAACTGTCAACAGTGGACGGAACTCCCTCGCCTGGCCGATCAGGGCCGCCGCGTCGATCGCGTCGAGGCATTCGGGAAGGCCCTGCATCGGGGCGATCCCCTCGGCCAGCAACCACCAACCTACCTCGTCCGGCAGTCCTTCCGGCAGCGTGCTGACCACACTGGCCGGCGCGCCCGTGGCCCGGCGCGCCGCGACGAACGCGTCCACGGTGGACCGCCAGTGCGCCGGGTCGCACCGGTCGCCACGGGGAAAGTCCAGCACCAGCAGGTGGTTGTCCGCCCCGGCGGACAGCAGCGCGGTGAAGCAGGCGGTCTGCCCGGCGTGATCGCCCCAGACATACGTCTGGTAGTCGAGGGGGTTCGCCACGCTCACCCGTCGCCCGAGCACCTCGCCCAGCCGGGCCCGCACCTCGACCGGGAACTCCGGCAACGTCACGCCACGTTGCGCCGCCTCGTCGGCCACGAGCGCGGCCTCGCCGCCGGAGCAGCTGGCGGAGGCGATCGAGGAACCGGTGAGCGGGCCGTGCACGTGCAGGAACTTGAGTATCTCCACAAAGGACGCCAGGTTCGCCGCCCGTGCGATACCGGACCGGGCGAACAACGCGTCGCACAGGACGTCCGGCGTGGACAGTGAGCTGGTGTGGCTGAGGTTCGCCCTGGCTCCCTGTGCCGATCTGCCGGACTTCAGCGCCACGACCGGAACGCCGTGCCGCAGGGCCCGCGTCGCGGACGCGGCCAGCGCGGCCGGGTCGTCGATCCCCTCGAGGTAGAGCCCGATGGCGGTGACCCGGCCGTCGTCCACCATCGCGTCGATCAGCTCCGCTATCCCGGTGCGGGCGGCGTTGCCGATCGTGACCAGGTACGCGACCGGCAGTGAGCGTCGCTGCATGGTCAGGTTCTGCCCGATGTTGCCGCTCTGGCTGAGAATCGCCACACCAGAAGCGACCCGGTCGCCGCCGTGCTCGTCCGGCCACAGCGCGACCCCGTCGAGGAGGTTGAGCAGACCGATGCAGTTCGGCCCGATCAGCGGCAGCCCGCCGGCGGCCTCGACCAGCTCGCGTTGCAGCGCCACCGCGCCGGCCTCCGCGAAACCCGACGCGTGACACACGATCCCACCCGCGCCCCGGTCGGCGAGCGAACGCACGACGTCCACCGTGGACGATGCGGGCACCCCGACGAAAGCAGCGTCGGGCGCCTCCGGAAGCGCGGCCACGTCCGGAAAACACGGCAGGTCCTCGACCGACGACCGTCCCGGGTTGACCGGCCAGAGCTGCCCGGTGAACCCGATCCGCCGGCACTGCCGGATCACCGCGCCCGCCGCCGCGCCGCCGACCACCGCCACGTGCCGGGGCGTGAGAAGCCGTCTCATGTCCATGGTTCGCTCCGCAAGCTCCGCTCACGCACCGAGTGGCCGCAGCAGCGACCGCGCGATGATGTGGCGTTGGATCTCGCTGGTGCCGTCCCAGATCCGTTCCAGCCGCGCGTCCCGCCAGAATCGTTCGACGGGTAGTTCCGACATCAGCCCCATGCCGCCGAACACCTGCACCGCCTGGTCGGTGAGGCGGCCGAGCGTCTCCGACGCGTACAGCTTCGCCATGGCCACCTGCTGGTCGGTCATGGTGCCCCGGTCGAGGGCCGCGGCCGCGCGGAACGTCAGCAGCTCCGCCGCGTCCAGCTCGGTCGCGAGATCCGCCAGTGGGAAGGACACGCCCTGGAAACGGCCGATCGGCTGGCCGAACTGCTGGCGCTGCGCCGCCCACTCCAGGGCCAGATCGAGCACCCGCCGACCGCGGCCGACGCAGTTCGCCGCGACGCTCAGCCGGGTCGCGCCGAGCCAGGTCCCCATCAGGTCGAAGCCCGCGCCCTCCTCGCCCAGCCGTTGCCATGCCGGGATCCGGCAGTCGGAGAAGAACAGCTCGCTCGTGTGGTACCCGCGGTGCGACACGCAGGCCGGGCCGGGCCGCACGGTCAGTCCCGGCGTGTCCAGGTCCACCAGGAACGCCGTGATGACGCGGGGTTCCGTGGCGGCGAAGAGGATCACGTAGTCGGCGACGTCTGCGTGGCTGATGAAGTGCTTGTCGCCGTTGAGCACGTAGTCGTCACCGTCACGCACCGCGCGGGTCCGCATCGACCGCACGTCCGACCCGGCGCCCGGCTCGGTCATCGCGAGGCAGTCGACGCGCTCGCCGCGCACCGTCGGTATGAGGTAGGCGTCGCGCTGCTTTCCTTCGCAGGCGAGGAGAATGTTGCTCGGGCGGGCGACCAGCGACTGCAACGCGTAGCCGGTGTACCCCAGCTCGCGTTCGACGAGGGTCATCGACACCGCGTCTAGCCCGCCGCCGCCCAGTTCCGCCGGCATGTTGGCGGCGTACAAACCGGACGCCAGCGCTTTCTGCCGGATCTGCGTGGCCAGCTCGGCGGACACCTCGTCCAGCCGCTCGACCTCGTTCTCGTGTGGACAGAGCTCGTTGCGGACGAACTCACGGACGGTGTCGACGATCATCCGCTGTTCGTCGGTCGGCTCGAACAACATCGGCGCGTCCAATCCCGATCGAGGCACCCACGCCCTCGGGGGCGCCGAGGCTGGCGTGCGCGGCCCTGATCGCGGCCAGTTTCTCTTGCATTGCCTTCGGGAGCGGCGTCGTGCGAGCCGCTCTCATGTCGACGTGCAGCAGCATCTGCTCGGCCGTGGCCAGCAGGTCATCGCCCCGGTGGAGCGAGTGGAACAGATGCACGCGCTTGTGGTCGCAGTCGAGTAGTTGCAGCGTCAGGTGGAGCTGGTCGCCAAGCGCGGCCTCCCCGAGGTGCCGCAGGTGGGTCTCCACTGTGTACAGCGAGTGGCCGCCCGCCCGGTAGTCGTCGTCGATGCCGATGTACCGGAAGAACGCGTCCGAGTTGTCCCCGACGGCCAGCAGGTAGCAGGACTCGCTCATGTGGCCGTTGTAGTCGACCCAGGCCGGCGGGACCTGGGCCCGATGCAAGCGGAGTGGTGCCGGAATCTCGTGGCTCACCAACAGGAAGGTAACTCCGTGCCGACCGGCCAGTCAACTGACTGGCCAGTAGGGACGAGCGCAAGACCGCTGCCCAGGGGGCTTTACCGGACCGCAACAAAGCTGACCATTGCGATAATCGCAACGAGAGGTTTACCGTCATCCGGCATGGACGAGTTACGGAAGCGAGTCCGTGGCCTGATCGACGCGGCCCCGGGGGCCCAGCGTGAGTTCGCGGCCGTGATCGGGCTCGACGAGACGAAGCTGTCCAAGTCACTGTCGGGCACCCGCCGGTTCACCCCCGCCGAGCTGGTCCGCATCGCCGAGCACTCGGGGGTCACGGTCAACTGGCTGCTCAACGGCAGCGACGACGCCGTCACGGTCACCGCCGTGCCGTCGCCGACCACCCGCTCGGCCAGCGCACCCGACGCCGAGTGCCAGACCGAACCACGCAGGAAGATCCTCGAGACCGCGTGGGACCTGATCGCCGAACGCGGCTACCACCGGGTCCGGATCGCCGACATCGCCAAGGCGTGCGGCACGAGCACGGCGACCATCCACTACTACTTCCCGACCAAGGACGACGTCCTCAACGAAGCCTTGCGGCGCAACGTGAAGCTCGCCTTCGACCGTCAGGTGGCCGAGCTGCACGCCATCGCTGACGCGCACAAGCGACTCGTCCGGCTCGTTGAGCTGCAGCTGCCCTCGGACGGCCTGCTCCGTCGGGAGTGGTCGGTGTGGCTGCAGGTGTGGAACGAGAGCGCGCTGAACCCGAAGTTCCGTGCGCTGTACTGGGACTCCTACGACCGCTGGTACCGCACCATCGCCATGACCATCCGAAGTGGACAGGAACAGGGCGTGTTCCGCGAGCAGGACCCGGACCACGCCACGGTTCAGCTCACCGCCCTGATCGACGGCCTGGGCATCCAGGTCCTCACCGGCAAGCCAGGTAGCTCGGTCGCCGCCATGCGCCGGCACCTACGCGACTTCATCCAGCGAAACATCCTGGAAGGAACACAGTGAGCGGAGCTTGCGGAGCGAATCATCGATATTCAAGCCGGCTCGGAGCCCGCGGAGGGCGTCGGTGTAGCGGAGCTTGCGGAGCGTTCCGACGCCACGCAGCGGGCGAGGAGGCGACATGAACCGCGAAGTGATCATCACGTGTGCCCTGACCGGAGCCGGCGACACCGTCGGCAAGAGCGAGCATGTCCCGGTCACGCCGGAGCAGATCGCCGCCTCCGCCGTCGAGGCCGCGAACGCGGGTGCGGCCGTCGTGCACATCCACGTGCGGGACGTGGAGACCGGCCAGGGCTCGCGGGAGGTCGGCCTGTACCGGGAGGTCGTGCGCAGGGTCAAGGACAGCGGCGTCGACGTGATCATCAACCTGACCGCCGGCATGGGCGGCGACCTGGTGCTCGACGCCGAGGACCCGCTCAAGCCAGTGGACGGCACGGACCTGGTGAACGGCCTCGACCGGCTGCCGCACGTCGAGGAACTGTTGCCCGACATCTGCACCCTGGACTGTGGCTCGCTCAACTTCGGCGAGGGCAACCAGCTGTATGTCTCCACACCGGACATGTTGCGTGCCGGCGCCACGCGGATCCAGGAGTTGGGCGTGAAGCCGGAGATGGAGATCTTCGACACCGGCCACCTGTGGTTCGCCACCAAGCTGATCGAGGAAGGCCTGATCGATCCACCGCCGCTCTTCCAGCTGTGTATGGGAATTCCCTATGGGGCGCCGGCCAACCCCGGGCTGCTCCAGGCGATGGTGAACATGCTGCCGGAAGACGCGATCTGGGCGTCCTTCGCGATCGGCCGCGACCAGCTGCCGTGGGTGGCCCAGTCGGTGTTGCTCGGCGGGCACGTGCGGGTGGGGCTGGAGGACAACCTGTACCTGGCCAAGGGGGTCAAGGCCACCAACGGCCAGCTCGTCGAGCGTGCGGTGAGCATCATCGAGGATCTCGGCGCGCGTGTCGCCACACCGGACGAGGCCCGTCGCCAGCTCAAGCTCAAGGTGCCCGCGCATGCCTGAGCCGACCGAAGTGGACACCGTGGCGTGCGTCGGCGCCGGCGTGATCGGCGGCGGCTGGGTCGCGCACTTCCTGGCGCGCGGTTACCGGGTGCGTGCCTGGGATCCCGCGCCGGACGCGGCCGGCAAACTCTCCCGGCTGGTTGACGCCGCCTGGCCCGCGCTCACCGAACTTGGCCTCGCCGACGGCGCCGATCCCGCCAACCTCACCGTCACCGGCACGCTCGCCGAGGCCGTCGGCGGCGCCGGGTTCGTGCAGGAGAGCGCGCCGGAGAAGCTCGACCTGAAGCGGCAGCTGCTCGCCGACATCGACGCCGTCACACCGTCCGATGTGGTCATCGCCTCGTCGACCTCGGGTTTCTCCATGACCGAGATGCAGACCGTCGCGGCCAACCCGAAGCGGCTGGTCGTCGGGCACCCGTTCAACCCGCCGTACCTGATTCCGCTGGTCGAGGTGGTCGGCGGAGAGCTGACCGAACCGTGGGCGGTCGAGACGGCGGCGGCCTTCTACCGGCACGTCGGCAAGTCCGTGATCACCATGGACCGTGAGCTGCCGGGGTTCATCGCCAACCGGCTCCAGGAAGCGCTGTGGCGGGAGGCGCTGCACATGGTCGCCAACGGGGAGGCGACCGTCGAGCAGATCGACACCGCGATCACCGAGGGCCCCGGCCTGCGCTGGCCCGTGCACGGCCCGTGCCTCACCTTCCACCTCGCGGGTGGCGAGGGCGGCATGGCACACATGCTCGACCACTTCGGACCGTCGCTGAAGGAGCCGTGGACGCGCCTCGAAGCGCCCGAACTGACGCCAGAGCTGCGGAACCGGATGGTCGAGGGCTGCGACGCCGAGGCCGGCGGTCGCGGGATCGCCGAGCTGATCGCGGAGCGGGACGCGGCGATCATCGCCATCCAGCGCGCGCTACGACGATGATCCAGCTCCGGGACAAGGTCCGTCCGGAATGGATCGACTACAACGGCCACCTCAGCGAGCCGTTCTACGTGATGGTCTTCGGTTTCGCCACGACCAACCTGATGGACGTGACCGGAATCGACGAGAGGTACCGGTCCGAAACCGGGAACTCGCTCTACACGGTCGAGGCACACGTGCGTTATCTGCGCGAAGTCGGCCCCGACGCCGAACTCCTCGTCACCACCACGGTTCTTTCCGTGGGGGAGAAGAAGGTTCGGCTCTGCCACGAGATGACGGTTGGCGACACCCTGGTCGCCACCGAGGAACTCCTGGCCCTGCATGTCGGCGACGGCCGTGCGACGCCGTTTCCCGAACAGATCGCCGGACGCCTGAGAAAGCTGATCGCCCCGGCGCCGGACTACGCCGGCCGCTCGATCCGCTGAATCCGTTCCACGCCCCCACCGCAAGCCCGCCAACGCTCCTTGGATGCGGCCATGAAACATTCCCTCAACCGGCGAGGTTTTCTCGCCGGTACCGCGGCGCTGCTCGCCGCCACTCCCTTACTCACCTCCTGCGGCACCACGGCGGCCACCGCGGCCCCGACCGGCGCGCCACGGCGCGGCGGCACCCTGCGCGTCGGGATCACCGGCGGCGGTTCCTCGGACACGCTCGATCCACACAGCCCCGTGTCCAGTCCGGACATCGCCAGAACACTCAACCTCTACGAGCCACTGCTCTTCCGTGATCACGACTACCAGCTCGAGATGCTGGTGGCCAAGTCCGTCACCGCGTCGCCGGACGCGAAGACCTGGACCGCGGTGCTCCGCGACGGCATCAGGTTCCACGACGGCCGGCCGGTCACGCCCGCCGACGTGGTCGCCTCGTTCCGTCGCATCACCGACCCGAAGGACCCCAAGACCGGCGCCGCCAGCCTCGGTATGCTCGCCGAGGTCGTGCCGGTCGGGGAGAACGCCGTCGAGTTCCGGCTCTCCGAGCCCTCGGCCACCTTCGACGACTACCTCGGACAGTACCCGCTGGGCATCGTGCCGGCCGACTTCGACATCAAGAAGCCGATCGGTACCGGCCCGTTCCGCGCGAGCACGTTCACGCCGGGGCTGCAGAGCGAGTTCGTCCGCAACGAACACTACTGGCGGCCCGGCGAGCCCTACCTCGACAAGCTCGTCCTGATCGACTTCGCCGCCGACGACGCACGCATCAACGCGCTGCTCTCGTCCCAGGTGGACGCCGTCGACCAGGTTCCTTTGGCGCTCATCGACGTCCTGGGCAGCGATCCGCGGATGCGCATCCTCACCTCGGAGACCGGCACCTGGCTGCCGTTCACGATGCGCGTGGACCGGCCGCCGTTCGACGACGTCCGCGTGCGCGAGGCGATGCGGCTCATCGTGGACCGGGAACAGATGATCAACCAGGTGCTGTCGGGCCAGGGCAGGCTTGGCAACGACCTCTACGCGCCGTTCGACCCGGACTACGCTTCCGAGCTGCCGCAACGCAAGCAGGACATCGCGAAGGCGCGCAGGCTGCTCGCCGAGGCCGGCAAGGCGGACCTGACCGTCGAGCTGGTCACCGCCCCGGTCCAGGCCGGCGCGGTGGAGGCCGCGCAGGTCTTCCAGCAACAGGCCAAGGCGGCCGGGGTGACGGTCGAGCTCAAGAAGGTCGACACGACCACCTTCTACGGCGACGACTACCTGTCCTGGGACTTCGCGCAGGACTTCTGGTACACGCGCAACTATCTGCCGCAGGTCGCCCAGTGCGCGCTGCCCGACTCGCCGTACAACGAGACACACTTCAACGATCCGGAGTTCCTGGACCTCGTCGGCCGCGCCAGCTCCACAATGGACGCCGGAGTGCGGTCCGAGTTGCTGAAGAAGGCGCAGCGCATCGAGTACGAACGCGGCGGCTACATCATCTGGGGCTTCGCCAACCAGGTGGACGCCCACCAGGTCTACGTCGCGGGCCTCGCGCCCAGCCGCACCGGGCTCCCGCTGTCCGGTTACCAGTTCCGCAAGGCCTGGCTCGGTTAGGAGGTCCGTCATGTCTCGTTTGATAGTTCGGCGGCTCGTGGTGAGCCTGGCCGTGCTGTGGCTCGTCTCGCTGCTCGTGTTCGTCGTCACCCTGCTGCTGCCTGGCGATCCCGCCCGCGCCATCCTCGGCCAGCAGGCCACCCCGGAGCGTATTGCCGCGCTCCAGCAACAACTCCAGCTCGACGCCCCCGTCTGGGAGCGTTACCTCGACTGGCTCGGCGGCGTGCTCACCGGCGACCTCGGCTTCTCGACGTCGACGCAGGGCTCGGTGAACTCCCTGCTCGGCGACCGGATCGTCGCCTCACTCGTGCTCCTGATCGCCGCGGCGGTGATCAGTACCGCGGTCGGGCTCGTGCTCGGCACGTGGACCGCCATGCGGCGCGGCCGCCCGGTCGACCACACCGTGTCCGGGATCAGCCTGGTGATCGCGGCGCTGCCCGAGTTCGTCATCGGCGTCGGGCTGATCATCCTGCTGTCCACCACCGTGTTCCGGATCTTCCCGTCGGTCACCCTGACCCGCCCCGGCGCTCCGGTGTGGAGCGAACCCGGCCAGCTGGTCCTGCCGGTGCTCACGCTGGTGCTCGTGGTGACGCCGTACATCACGAGGATGATGCGCGCCACCATGAGCGAGGTGCTCGACAGCGGCTACGTGGAAATGGCCCGGCTGAAGGGACTGCCAGAACGGACGGTGATCGTCCGGCACGCCTTCCCCCACGCGATCGGACCGGTCGCCCAGGTGATCGCGCTCCAGCTCGCCTGGCTCGCCGGCGGTGTCGTGGTGGTGGAGTTCCTGTTCCGCTATCCCGGCATCGGCCAGGCACTCATCGACGCGGTGAACAAGCGCGACGTCGAGGTGGTGCAGGCCGTCACCCTGCTGATCGCCGCGGTGTACATCGTGGTGAACCTGCTCGCCGACATCGTCGGCATCCTCACCAACCCTAAGGTGGCGGCGCGATGACCGCGGTCGAGGCAGTCGAAATCGTTGACACACCGGATGTTCCAATCCGCCAGCCCGGTCTGTTCCGCCGTGCCTGGGCACTGCCGACGGCGAAGATCGGCACGGCGCTGACGGCCGTGGTGGTGCTCGTCGCGGTCCTCGGTCCGTGGCTGGGCCCGGTCATCACCGGCTACGGGACGACCGACTTCGCGGGAAAGCCGTTCCAGCACGACGGGATCGCCGGCACCGACGGCATCGGCCGTGACGTGTTCACCCGGTTCCTGGCTGGTGGGTCGACGCTGCTGCTCTACGCGGTGCTGGCGACCGCGATCGGGATCGTGCTCGGCGCGGCGATCGGCATGTTCGCCGGCTACAGCGGCGGCCGGCTGGACAGTGTCGTGATGCGTGGCAACGACGTGCTGCTGTCGTTACCGCAGCTGGTGTTCGCGTTGCTGGCGATCGCGATGATCGGCCCGCAGGGCTGGCTGCTGGTCACCGTCATCGGCGTCACGCACGCGCCGAGGATCGCCCGCGTCGCACGGCAGGCGACGGTCGCGGTCGTGTCCAACGAGTACATTCGCGCCGCCGAGATGTACGCCGTGCCCCGATGGCGGATCCTCGTCGGCGAGGTGCTGCCGAACATCACCGGGCCGCTGATGGTCGAGCTTGGACTGCGGCTCACGTACTCGATCGGCTACGTCGCCTCGTTGTCGTTCCTTGGCCTTGGCATCCAGCCGCCGAGCGCCGACTGGGGCCTGATGATCAACGAGAACCGGATCGCGCTGATCGTGCAGCCGTGGGGTGTGCTGCTGCCGGTGCTCGCGATCGCCGTGCTGACCGTTGGCACGAACCTGATCACCGACTCGCTCGCTTCGGCGGCCGCACGCAAGGAGGCACGATGAGCCTCGAAGTCACCGATCTCCGGGTGTCCACCTCGGACGGATCGCCGGTGCTGCACGGGGTGTCGTACGCGATCGCCCCTGGCGAGATCCTGGCACTGGTAGGGGAGTCGGGGTCCGGCAAGACGACGGCCGGGCTCGCGGCACTGGGCCACTTCCGCCGGGGGCTCGTGCCGGTGGGCGGCGCCGTGACCGTCGGCGACACCGACATCCTGGCGCTCGCCGAGCCCGAGCGCCGGGCCCTGCGTGGCCGGACCGTCGCCTATATTCCGCAGGATCCCGCCCTGTCGCTCAACCCGAGCCTGCGGATCGGGCGCCAGATCGCGGAGGTGCTGGAGGCCCACGGCATGGCGGACGACGGTCGCGTCACCGAGGTGCTGGAGGAGGTCGGCCTGCCCAGCGACGAGGCCTACCAGCGGCGGTACCCGCACCAGCTTTCCGGCGGGCAGCAGCAGCGCGTGGGCATCGCGATGGCGTTCGCCTGCCGTCCGAGCGTCGTCGTGCTCGACGAGCCGACGACGGGCCTGGACGTGACGACGCAGGCGCTGGTGCTGAGGACCATCGGCACGCTCACGGCGGAACATCGGGTGGCCGCCCTGTACATCACGCACGATCTGGCGGTGGTGGCGCAGATCGCCGACCGGGTGGCCGTGATGCGCGAAGGGCGGGTCGTCGAGACGGGGACCACGCGGGAGGTGCTCGGGCACCCGACCCACGCCTACACCCGCGAACTGCTCGACGCCGTGCCCAGCCTGGACGGCGTGGCGCCGGCCGGGCAGGCGGGCGCCCCGGTCCTGGCGGCGAAGGACATCTCGGTGTCCTACGGCGACGTGACGGTGCTGCGCGACGTGGCCCTGACCGTCGCGACGGGCGAGTGCCTGATGTTGCTCGGTGAGTCGGGCTCGGGGAAGACCACGCTGTCCCAGTGCCTTTCGGGTCTGGCGGCGCACTACACCGGTTCCGTGGAACTGGACGGCGTGCCGCTGCCACCGTCGACCCGCCAGCGCACGGCCGCGCAGCTGCGGGACGTGCAGTACGTGTTCCAGAGCCCGTTCTCGTCGCTGAACCCACGGAAGACGATCGCCCAGTCGGTGGAGCTGCCACTGACCCGACTGACCACGATGGACAAAGCGCGACGGCGGGAGCGGGTGGCGGAGATGCTCGACCGCGTCCGGCTGGGCAGCGCGCTGGCGGACCGCCTGCCAGAACAACTGAGCGGCGGCGAACGCCAACGCGCGGCGATCGCGAGAGCGCTGGTGACCACTCCCCGGGTGCTGGTGTGCGACGAGGTCACGTCGGCCCTGGACGTCTCCGTGCAGGCCACCGTTCTGGACGTGCTCAACGACCTTCGCCGGGACCTGGGGATGGCGATCGTGTTCGTCACCCACAACATCGCACTCGCCCGCGAGATCGCCGACCGCATCGCCGTACTGCTCGACGGCGGGATCGCCGAATGCGGCCCGGTCGACGACGTCCTCTCCCGCCCGTCACACCGCTACACGAGGGAGCTTCTCGCCAACACTCCCAAGCTGTAGGACGCCCGGCTGGCGGTGGATACGGTCAAGGCGTGATCGAGACGCGACTTGACCTTGACCGGATCCACGCCGCCCGCCGCGTGATCGACCCCGTGTTCCTGAACACCCCGCTGTACCGGTGCGACGCGCTGGGGCGCCAGCTCGGCTGCGACGTGAGCATCAAGCTGGAGACGGCGAACCCGGTCCGCAGCTTCAAGGCCCGCGGTACCGAGCTTGTCGCGAGCCTGCTGGCCGAGCAGGGCCGGACTGGTGTGGTGTGCGCGAGCGCCGGCAACCTCGGTCAGGCGCTCGGTTGGTCAGGCGGCCGCCGCGGCCTCGACGTGACGGTCGTGGCATCGCGGCGGGCACCTGTCGCCAAGCTCGATCGGATCCGCGCGCTGGGCGCGGAGCTGGAACTGGTGGACGGTGACTTCGAGATGGCCCGCGAGCGGGCCGTGAGCCTCGCGCGACAGCGTGACGTGAGGCTGCTCGAGGACAGCCTGGACCTCGAGACCTGCGAGGGCGCCGCGACGATCGGCCTCGAGTTGGCGGGATCCCCGTTCGACGCCGTGCTGATCGCCCTCGGAGGCGGCGCGATGGCCACCGGCGTGGGCTACGTCATGAAGACCCTGGCACCCGGGGTCGAGGTGATCTGCGTGCAGCCCTCGGGTGCCCCGGCAATGACCCGCTCCTGGCACGAGCGGCGCGTCGTCACCACCGAGTCGACCGACACCATCGCCGACGGCGTCGCGGGCCGGTTCCCCATCCCCGCTGTCCTGGACGACCTCCTCGCGGTGGCCGACGACGCCGTCCTCGTCCGCGAGTCGTCGATCATCGCGGGCATGCGGATGCTCCTGGAGCACACGGGTCTTGTCGTCGAGCCGTCCGCCGCCCTCGGTGTCGCCGCCGTACTGGAGGACCGTGACCGTTTCGCCGGCCGCCACGTCGTCTCCGTCATCTGCGGCGGCAACGTCGATCTGGACGCCTATCACCGCTGGGTCAGGTAGCCGGCTTGTCATCGCGGCGCCGGACGCGCCGGGGCAGCCCGCCCCCTGCCAGCAGGACCAGGAGCGGTACGCCGAGGTAGACCGCCGCCACCGCCTCGGGCCGGGCGTACCGCAGGTGGACGTACAGGCCGGTCGCGGGTAGCACTATCTCGAACATCACCACGGGCATGATGGGCAACGCGAGTATCAGAGCGGCACGCCTGCCGGAACGCGACTGCGTCCCGCAGGCCAGTACGGCGCCGAGGATCGGCAGCGTCAACCGCAGGAACTCACCGACGTTCTCGCGGTAGCCGTACAGTCCACAGAGGACCGCCCCGACGACCGCCCCGGCGAGCACGACGATCCCGCGCCCGCTGACCAGTTCCCAGCCCCGGGCGGGACCCGGCGACCACGTCAGCGCGACGGCGGTCAGCGCGCCCAGCAGCAGCCATCCCGCCTCCCACGCGAGCCACACGTGCTGTACGGGGCGAAGATCGCGAGGCCGACGAGGCCGGCCGTGCCCAGCCATGCCCCGACCGCGGCGGTCCGTCGCATCCGCCGCACGCTCAGCACGGCCACGGCCAGCCAGACCAACCACACCGACGCGTCGGGGAACTGCGTCCACCATGGGATGGTGGACAGTCCGCCAACGAAGCCCTCGACCTTGATCCACCAGGCCAGCTCGTGCAGCCCGGTGGTGGCGCCGGCCAGGATCGCCACGGGGCCCAGCAGGCTCACGATCGCGAACACGTCTCGGTGGACGATGCCGCCGTCCGTCGCGAACACCCGACGCAGGTGCAACAGCAGCGCGGCCCACGGCAGGTCGACCGTCTCCCGCGCGCTCGGCCAGGACCGCTCGCCGGCGTCGGTCATCAGCACCCCGAGCATCTCCTCCTCGTGCTGCTCGCGATGGTCACGGGGACCGAGAGCCAACAGCCGCCGGTACCGTCGCTCCAGCGTGCTCATATCGTCCCTCCCTGCGGTCGCGCGCGCAGCCGTTGCTCCGCGGCGCGGGTGTGTGCCCGCAGTCTCCGCACCTCGGCCTCCAGTCTGGCTGCCCCCAGATCGGTCAGCCGGTAGTAGCGACGGAGCCTGCCGTCCACGACTTCCTCCCGGTCGACGGCCACCCATCCGTCCGCGCCCATCCGGTCCAGCGCGGTGTACAGGGTGCCGGCGCGCAGTCGGACGCGGCCGTCGGAGATCTCCTCGACGTCGCGCAGGATCCCGTAGCCGTGCTGGGGACGAGCCGCCAACGCCGTGAGGATCAGGAAGGTCGGTTCCCGCAGCGCGCCGTCGATCATGCCATCTGTATATACCGATGATCTGACTATAAGCAAGTCGGCCCCGGCGACCGTGGTTGCGATCTCTCGACCCGGGTACACGCAGGAGAAGGAGGTAGAAATCATGATTCTGCGCCGAGTCGCCCGGCCGCTGCTCGCGGCCGCGTTCGTGTCCGGCGGCATCACGACGCTGCGAAACCCCACACCACCGGCCAAGGCCGCCGAGCCCGTACTGGACAACACGGTCGGGCGGGTGCGTGACTCCCTGCCCGAGCAGGCACCGACCGACCCGGAGACGCTGGTCAAGCTGGACGCCGTGGTCAAGATCGGCGCCGGCCTCGCGCTCGGCTTCGGCAAGGTGCCAAGGCTGGCCGCGTTGCTGCTGGCGGGGAGCCTGGTGCCGACCACGGCCGTCCACCGGTTCTGGGACACGGAGGACCCGGGCCAACGGACCGAACAGCAGATCCACTTCCTGAAGAACCTCGGTCTGCTCGGCGGCCTCCTGATCGCCGCCGCCGACACGCACGGCAAGCCGTCGCTCGCCTGGCGCGGCAAGCGTGCGGCACGCGAAGCCCGTGACCGGGTGCCGGTGTGAATAGGATGAGGTGACGTCCACTGAGGCCAGGGGGAGCGAACATGTCGATCGAGCACACGGTGGTTTTCCGTCTCGCCCACCCGGCCGGGTCGCCTGCCGAGTCGGATTTCCTGACCGCCGCGCGCTCGGCGCTCACCGAGATCCCCGGCGTGGACGACTTCACCGTTCGACGGCAGGTCAGCCCGAAGAGCGATCTCGCGTGGCAGTTCTCCATGCGGTTCGCCGACCAGGCCACGTACGACGCCTACAACGCCCACCCTCTGCACGTGGAGTTCGTGGCCACCCGGTGGCAGACGGAGGTCGTCGCGTTCCAGGAGTACGACTTCTCCACGGTGGACCCGGCGACCGTGCGCTGACCCGTCAGATCTCGGCCGGCGTTGGCAGGATCGACGGCACCTCGGGCGGTGGCGCGCCGTAGGGTCTGTCCCGCGCCGGGAACCACAGGACGAACGTGCTGCCCTGCTCCGCTTGGGAGAACAGGGTGATCCGCCCGTCGTGGGACTCGACGATCTGACGCACGATCGCCAGGCCGAGCCCGGTGTGTCGGTCGTCGAGGGCGGGGGATTGGGCGCGGCGCCAGAACCGGTCGAAGATCCTGGGCTGGTCCTCGTCTGGGATGCCGGGACCGTCGTCGGCGATCGTGAGCCAGAGCCAGCCGTCGTGGCGGCCGGTGGCGACGGTGATGGTCGAGTCGGTGAGACGCACGGCGTTGGACAACAGGTTGCCGACGGCGCGGCGCAGTGCGTCGTGGTCGCCGATGAGCACGAGGTCGGGGGTGAGCGTGGTGGTCAGTCGCACGCCGCGTGAGGCCGCCAGCACCGTGAACTCCTCGCTGGCCTCGTTGGCGATCGTGGACAGGTCGGTGTCGGTGTCGGCGAGGGCGTCGGCGGAGCGGCGAGCGGTGGCCAGGAGGTCCTCGACCAGGCGGGACATGCGGTTGGTGGCCCGGTCGATCACCTCGACCGCCCGTTCGCGTTCGGTGGGGGAGGCGTCCGGTGCGGTGAGTGCGGCGTCCAGGTGGGCGCGGATGATCGCGAGTGGTGAGCGCAGTTCGTGGGAGGCGTCGTCGATGAGTTGGCGTTGTGCCTGGAAGGCGTCGTCGAGGCGGTCGAGCATGGCGTCGATGGTGTCGGCCAGGTCGCGCAGCTCGCCCTTGGTGCCGTCGAGGTTGATGCGGCGGGACAGGTCGGTCGCCTGGATTTCCCTTGCGGTGTGGGCGATCTCGAGTGCGGGACGTAGTGCGCGACCGGACAGGACCCAGCCGATGCCCAGGCTTGCCAGGAACATCCCGCCGAGCACGGCCGCGGAGTAGGTGCGCAGGTTCTGCAGAGTTTGGAGGTTGGCGGCTGACTCGATGTCGTCGACCTCGGCGACCGTCATGGTGCCGAGGGGGATCTCGCTGCCGTCGGCCTTCAACTTCACCAGCTGTGCCTCGTACTGCTGGGTGATCGGCTTCGGGTCGGTGGCCGCGATGACCGCGAAGTAGATCACCGCGAGCGCGATCGCGGTGAGCGCGAACAGCAGGGTGGAGTAGAGCACGGTCAGCCGGAACCGTGTCGAGTGGACGAACTGGGGGATCACGTGAGCCGGTACCCCTTTCCGACGACTGTCTCGATGAGACGGTCACCGCCCAGCTTGCGGCGCAGCGTCCCGATCGTGACGCGGACGGTCTGGGTGAACGGGTCGGCGTTCTCGTCCCAGACGTGTTCGAGCAGCTCCTCGGCGCTGACCACGTGCCCCGGGCGGGTCATCAGGTACTCCAGCACGCCGAACTCCTTGGGCGACAACGAAAGCTGACGGTCGCCACGCCGCGCCTCGTGTCGGGCGAGGTCGAGCGTCAGCTCGCCGACGCTCAGCACCGAGCCGCCGCCACGGACCTCGCGGCGCAGCAGCGCACGCACCCGTGCGACCAGCTCGTCGAGCGCGAACGGCTTGACCACGTAGTCGTCGGCGCCGTCGTCGAGGCCGCGGACCCGGTCGGCCAGCGCGCCACGGGCGGTCAGCATGAGCACCCGCAGGTCCGTGCCGCCGACCGCGGGCATCTCGCCGGACCGGATCGAGCGACAGATGGTGAACCCGTCGCCGTCCGGCAGGGTCAGGTCGAGCAGCAGCAGGTCGTAGTCGTTGACGGTGAGCTTCTCGTACGCGGCGGCCGCGGTGTGCGCGACGTCCACGGCGTACCCGGCCCTGACGAGGCCGAGCTGGACGGCCTCCGCGAGTTCGGCCTCGTCCTCGACGAGCAAGAGCCTCACGCCGATGACCTCCCCGCGCGCGCCGACCAGCGGTCCACACATCCACTATGCCTGAGGCGCCATGAACAACCAGATCACCGAGCGCCCCGGCCCCGGCCGGGGTGGTGGGGGGAGCCACCCCGGCCGGCTGACCGGCATACCGGCCGACAGGCCCACCAACGCCGACGACCACGCCGGCGAGCAGCCCACCACCAGCAACCGAGGCCCCGACTCCGCGAGTCTCGCTTTCGGCCCCTGCGAGTTACGTTTTCGGGAACGCCCGCGTGTACACGAAAACGAAACTCAGGGGTGCTGAACGCGCGACTCGCCGGGGCCTAACGCGAGACTCGCGCGGTTTGGGGCTAGGGGAGTCTTGAGAACCACAGCAGTGAGGTGCTTGCGGTGGCCAGGCCCAGGAGCAGGCCGATGCCGATGAAGCGGTCGGAGATGTCCTGCTGTTCGGTGCGGTAGCCGACCGAGCTGCCGATGTCGGCGTACACCTCGCGCAGTTCGCCCGCCGTGGCCGCCTCGTGGTAGCTGCCGCCGGTACGGTCGGCGACCTCCCGCAACGTCTCGCCGTTCACGGGGGCCGGCTGGAGTGCGCCGCCCAGTTCTATGACGCCGTCCGGTGTGCCGACGGAGATCGTGTCGACCGGGATCTCCGCCGCGGCCGCCTCGTCTGCCGCGGCCGACGGTTGGATGCCGGCGGTGTTCGCGCCGTCGGACAGCACCACCGCCCGTGCCGGCGGCGGCTCCTCGGCCGCCTCGGCGTCGACCGTGCGTACCGCCGCCACGCACGTCGCGATCGCGTCGCCGATGGCGGTGCCCTGGCGGGCGACCGTCGTGCCGACCGCCAGCCGGTCGATGCCGGCGCGCAGCGCCTCGCGGTCGGTCACCGGCGCCACCACCATCTGCGCGTCACCGGCGAACGCGACCAGGCCCACGTTGAACTCGCCCGGCAGCAGGTCCACGAAGTCGTGCGCGGCGTCGCGGGCGGCGGCCAGCCGGTCCGGCGGCACGTCGTCGGCGCCCATCGACGGGGACACGTCCACCGCGATGATCACCGTTGCCCGCTCGCGGGGGACCTGCACGGCCGCCGCCGGCTGCGCGAAACCCATCACCAGCAACGCCAACATGAGCACGAACAGCGTGGCCGGCAGGTGCCGTCGCCAGCCGGGCCGGGTCGGCGCGACCTTCTCCAGCAACGGCAGGTTCGTGAACCGCACCGCGAACCGGCTGCGCCGCAACTGCATCACCACGTACACCACGACCAGAGCCGCCACCCCGACAAGCAGCCACAGGCGGCCGGCGGAAAGGAAGATCATCGCACCGCCAGTCGTCGCTGCCGGTACACGTGCCGGACGATGTCCGCCACCCAGTCCCTGTCAGTCCGCAGTGGCAGATGCGCCGCCCCGGCCCGCCGCACCGACGCCCGCACGGCCGCCTTCTGCTCGGCCGCGGCCGCCGCGTACCGCTCGCGAACCCGCCGCGACGCCGTGGCCACCTCGCGGCGGCGACCCGTCTCCGGATCGACCACGGTCAGCACGCCAACGTTCGGCAGTGTCAGCTCCCGAGGGTCCGCCACCTCCACCGCGATCACCTGGTGCCGCGCCACCACCCGGCGCAACGCGGACTCCCAGCCGTCGTCGAGGAAGTCCGACACGACCACCACCAGCCCGCGTCGCCGCAACGCCCGGTGCAGCGCGTCCAGCGCGTCCGCAAGGGACGGTGCAGGACCCGGCGCGCCGCGCGGTGCCGCCAGCAGTGTCCTCAGTAGACCGAGCAGGTGTGCCCGCCCGGTCCGCGCGGGAAACCGCCGCAGACCGGTGGGGCTCAGCACCATCGCGCCGAGCCGGTTGCCGTGGCCGGCGGTCAGGAACCCGACGGCCGCGACCGCCGACACGGCCAGCTCCCGCTTCTCCACGCGTGCGGTGCCGAAGTCCATGCTCGGTGTCGCGTCCACCAGCACCCACACCGTCAGCTCGCGATCGGCGATCGTCTCCCGCACATGCGGCAGACCCGTCCGGGCGGTCACCGCCCAGTCCATCCGGCGCACCTCGTCCTCGCCGGGCCGGTACTCGCGACTGCCCGCGATCTCCGTCCCCCCACCCGGCAGGAACCCCGCGTACTGGCCACGCAGTAAGCCGTCCAGTCGGCGGGTCACCGTCAGCTCCAGCCGCCGCAACCGCTGCTCCTGCACCAGATCCGTCATGCCGCATCATCGGAATGATGTTCACTCCGCAGGCTCCGGTCGGAATGATGTTCGCTCCGCAAGCTCCGCTCAGGAGACTGCAGCGGCGCCACCACGGGCACCGGCACCGCGGACAGCACCCGCATCACGAGCGCCGCCGGCGACACCCCGTCGGCCAGCGCGTCGAACGACAGCACCAGCCGATGCGCCAACACGTCCACCGCCAGGTCCTGGATGTCCGCCGGCAGCACGTACTCACGGCCACGCAGCAACGCGAGCGCCCGCGCCGCCGCCACCAACCCGAGGGTCCCTCGCGGCGACGCGCCGAATTCCACCGCCGCCTCGACGTCCGCCAGCCCGAAACGAGCCGGCTCGCGGGTCGCGAGCACCAACGACACCACGTACTGCGCCAGCGCGTGGTGCACGTGCACGTCCCGCGCCTTTTCTTGCAGTTCAAGGAGAACCGGTGGAGACAGCACCGCGCGGACGTCCGGCTGCCGCACACCCACCCGGTACAGGATGGCGAGTTCCTCGTCGTCGCTCGGGTAGTCCACGACGACCTTCATGAGGAACCGGTCGCGCTGCGCCTCCGGCAGCGAGTACACGCCCTCCGACTCGATCGGGTTCTGCGTGGCCAGCACGAGGAACGGCGCCGGGACCGGATAGCTGCGCTCGCCGATCGACACCTGCCGCTCGGCCATCGCCTCCAGCAGCGCCGACTGCACCCGCGCCGGTGCGCGGTTGATCTCGTCGGCGACCACGACGTTCGCCATGACCGGACCGAGCTCGACGTCGAAGCTCTCCCGCGACGACCGGTAGATCCTGGTGCCGACGATGTCCGACGGCACCAGGTCCGGCGTGAACTGGATGCGGGAGAAACCACCGCCCGCCACCGTCGCCAGCGTGCGCGCGGCCAACGTCTTCGCCACCCCCGGCACACCCTCCAGCAGACAATGTCCGTCGGCGAGCAGCGCGACGACGAGCCGCTCCACCAACCGGTCCTGCCCGACGATCAACCGCTTGACCTCGAACAGCGTCTGCTCGAGCAGCTGCGCGGGTGCCGTCACAGCCCGGTCCCCTCACTGCCTTTCTCCGGGCAGTTCAGCTCCTGCGCCGGTTGCTCCTGCTCGGTCACGATCCGCAGGGTCGGCTCGCTCTCGTCGGCCGACGCGTAGGCGACACCACCGACAACCGCGAACGCCGTCCCCGCGAGCGCGATGCCTGCCATTGTCCTGATCCGCATCATGGATCCCTTCGTCGCGTTTACGGATCCATCGCAACAAGCCGAACCGAAAAAGAAGATAAGCAAAATGCGTGTTAAGCGCGCCCCGGCTGTCGCCGCTATCTTTGAATAGCAAAACGACAGGTTGTGAGGTGATGGGATCGTGCGCACGGCATGGAATCCTCTGCGGTCGCTGACCGGCGTCACCCGTCTGGTCACGTGGATTTTCGGCATTGGTGCCATGGTGGTCGTGATAGCCAACATCGCCGCGCTCGGCTGGCTTCCCGGCACCGGGGCGAATCCCACGTGCGTCGAGATCGGTGGCCAGGCAGGGCCGCTCGAACAAGGCGCGCGGGTGACCCCCAGCGGCACGAGCGTCTGCGTGGACAGTCCCAGCGCCACCCAACGGATCGCCGATATCGGCGACCAGGTCCCGCAGGCGCTTTTCGCGCTTGGCGCGTTGTTCTTGCTGCATCGCTTCCTGCGCACGGCGTCTCAGGAAGGTCCCTCCTCGGACTCCGTGCCAGGACGGCTGTCGACGCTCGGCTGGTTCGTGCTCGTCGGCGGCGCGGTCAGCGCGCTGCTGTTCGCGGTGTCGCGGCACGTCCTGCGTGCCAGCCTGATCTCCGGTGTGCCCTCGTCGGACTGGCTGGACGAGTGGCTGGCAGTATTTCCCTGGTGGTCCACGGCCGTCGGCGTCGCCGCAGTGACCTTCGCGTACATCCTGCGGGCGTCTCATGTTGCTTCCGGACCACGTGCTTGACAGACATGTGACTACCTGACCAAGGTGAGTTCGGGTCGGGCCGGATGGGTGGGGTGGGTGTGCGCGTCCAAGTGCTCGGGCCGGTGCGGGCGTGGCGGGATGGTCACGAGCTCGACCTGGGCCCGCCGGGGCGCCGGGCGGTGCTCGGGTTCCTCGTCCTGGCACGGGGTCACGTGCTGCCGAGGACCGAGCTGGTCGACGCGCTGTGGGGAGACCAGCCGCCGCCCAGCGCGACGAACATCATCCAGACACACGTCAAACACCTGAGGAGAGCGCTCGACCCGGACCGGCACGCGTACGCGCGCAGCCCGAGCCTGCCGACGGTCGGCGAGGGGTACGCACTGCGCGTGCCGCTGGACCAGATCGATCTCGAACAGTTCCACGACCTGGTGCGTGCCTCGGGGGAGGCGGTCAAGCGGGGTCGGCCGGAGCAGGTGGCGGCGGCGCTGGGTGAGGCGCTCGCGTTGTGGCAGGGTCCACCGCTGGCCGACCTGCCGGCGTTCGCCGACCACCCCGCGGTGCTCGCCCTGCTGGGGGCGCGACGGGACGCGGTGCTGGCGTACGCGAAGGCGATGATCGAGACCGGGCACGCGCCCGACGCGTTGCCGGCCGTTGCCGAGGCAGCGTCGCGCGAGCCACTCGACGAACCCCTCGCGGCCATGCTGATGCGCGTGTACGCGGCGGCCGGGCAGCGGGCCGAGGCGTTCGCCGTCTACGACCGGACCCGCCGTGCGCTCGTCACGGAGTTGGGCGTCGACCCGGGGCCCGAACTGGCGGAGGTGCACGGGACCCTCGTGCGGGAGAAACCGCGGATGGCCCCACCCGCACCGGTCCCGGCGCAGCTACCGGCGGACGTGGCCGGCTTCACGGGCCGAGTGGACGAACTGGCCGAGCTGGACCGGCTGCTGACCCAGTCCGACCAGGGTCCAGTGCCGATCTGCACGGTGTCCGGGACCGCGGGGGTCGGCAAGACGGCGTTGGTGCTCCACTGGGCGCACCGGGTCCGGGACAGGTTCCCGGACGGGCAGCTGTACCTCGACCTGCGTGGCTACGACCCGGACCAACCCGTGCGGCCGAGCGAGGCCCTCGCCCGGCTGCTCGAGGCGCTCGGTCTCGCGCCCGGCGACGTCCCGATCACCGACGACGCGCGGACCAGCCGGTACCGGACCGAGATCGCCGACCGGCGGGTCCTCGTCGTGCTGGACAACGCCTCCTCCGTCGACCAGGTACGGGACCTCCTGCCGGGCACCCCGTCCTGTTTCGTCGTGGTCACCAGCCGGGACAGCCTGGCCGGGTTGGTCGCGCGACACGGCGCGCACCGCCTCGAACTGGCCCCGCTCTCGCCAGAGGACGCGAGAACGTTGCTGCACAAGCTGATCGGTGCGCGCGCCTGGGACGACCCGGCCGCCCTCGGCGACCTGGTCGAGCAGTGCGCCCGGCTACCGCTCGCGCTGCGCGTGGCCGCCGAGCTCGCCGTCACCCGGTCGGCGGCGCCGCTGGCACGGCTCGCCGGTGAGCTGCGGGACCGGCAACGACGACTGCGACTCCTCGACGCGGGCGGCGACTCCCGGGCGGCGGTGCGGACGGTGCTGTCCTGGTCCTACCGTCATCTGCGGGAGGACGCCGCACTGGTGTTCCGCGCGCTCGGCTGGCACCCCGGCCAGGACCTCGATCTCCACGCGGCGGCCGCACTCGCCGGCCACGCCACCGAGGAGACGAGCCGGCTGCTCGACGTGCTCGCCAGGGCACACCTCGTCGTGGTCGACTCCCAAGGCCGTTACGGGATGCACGACCTGCTGCGTGCCTATTCGGTCGAGCTGTCCGCCGAACTGGACGCCGAGACGGACCGCACCGCGGGGTTGACCAGGCTGCTGGACTACTACCTGGCGGCGACCGAGGCCGCCATGGACCTGTTGTACCCCACGGACGCGCCACGCCGGGACGGTAGGACGAACGCGCCGCTGCCCGCGGTCGTGACGGCGGAACCGAGGGCCTGGCTGGACGCGGAACGCCGCAACCTGGTGGCGGCGTGTGCCCACGCGGCGACGCGCGGACTCGCCAGCCACGCCATCGGCCTGGCCAACGCCCTGTTCCGGTACCTCGAAGGAGGGCACCACGCCGACGCGCTGACCGTGCACACCTACGGTCTGCGCGCGGCCACCGAGTCCGGCGACCGGGCCGGCGAGGCGTACGCCCTCACCAACCTCGGGGCCGTCTACCGGTTGCTCGGCCAGTACGACCCGGCCATCGACCGGCTGTCCCAGGCGCTCACGCTGCACCGGCTGACCGGCGACCGGCACGGCGAGGCACGCACGCTGTCCAACCTCGGCATCGTCGCCGACCGGTTGGGCCAGCACGAGACCGCCGCTCAGTACCTGGGCGACGCGCTCGCCCTGTACCGCAGGCTGGGTAACCGGCACGGTATCGCCGCGGTCCTCACCAACCTCGGTTGCCTGGAGCTCCGGCCCGATCACCACCAGCAGGCCGCCGCCCACCTTGACGAGGCGGCCACGCTGTTCCGCGAGCTCGGTGACCGCGTCGGCGAGGCCAGCGCACTCGCCAACCTCGGCGACGCCGACATGTACCTGGGCCGGTACCAGGACGCCGACCGGCACCTCACCGAGGCACTCGCCCTGTTCCGGGACATGAAGCACCGCTACGGGCAGGCCGTCGCGCTCGCCAACCTCGGCCCGGTCCAGACCCGCCTCGGCCGGCACGATCTGGCCGTCGAGCAGCTCACCGAGGCGCTCGCCCTGTTCCGCGAGAGCGGACACCGCTACGGCGAGGCGAGTGTGCTCAACGGGCTCGGCGAGGCCGTGCACGCCGCCGGGCGGCCGGGTGCGCTCACCCACCACAGAGCCGCACTGCGCATCGCGACCGAGACCGGCGACCACGACGAGGCGGAACGCGCCAGGACCGTCATCGCCGCTCTCACGTCCTCCCACGACTCGGCTGGACAGCGGTAAATCCCCGTCCAACCGACATCCAGATTCCTTCCAAACACGGACCGTAAAGTCAGGTCCGTGGATCGGCTGCACAGCGCCTCCATCATCCAGGGGGTGGTGGAGGCGCTGTGTCCGGTAACGCTCCTCTTGGGGCCGCGATTGTCAGGGCGTAGCGTCACCGCGAAGTAGAGAACTGGCAACGATCCGCCGGCGTTTGGTGAGACGTACACCGGCAGAGCCGAACGGTTGCCGAGGAGTGCGAGCATGTCCACGCATAGTGCGAACCAACGCTATACACAACAACTTCACACCGTGGTCGACCGAGGAAAATGGTTCGCGGTACGCGCGAGAGACCTGTGGTTGAGGCTTCTCGTGAGTGTCGGGTTCAAGCAGTCGGAAGCCAGGATCTCCGCCGACTCGCAGCGGTACTGGGCCCGCCCGGACGCGAAGAGATGGGCGGCGAACTCGCACTGGCGCGCCGCTCCGGGGTTTGCCGACGGCGACCTGTGGTCCCAGATCGGTCGCGAGCACCTTGAGCTGTTCGACCGTGGCGCGCGGATGGTCGGCTTCAACCGTCCGTGGGGCAGGGTCGTCGAATGGGGCTGCGGCGGCGGCGCGAACGCCGTGCACTTCGCGCCACGGGCGCGGGAGTTCGTCGGGGTCGACATCTCGACCGAAACACTCGGCGAGTGTGCACGGCAGGTCGCGTCCGTGTGCGACACGCCGTTCCGGTCCGTGCCGATCGACGTCGTCGAGCCGGAGAAGGCGATTCCACTGGTCGGCGGGCAGTGCGACGTATTTCTTTGTTTCTACGTGTTCGAACTGATTCCCACGCCGGAGTACGGGGAACGAATCCTGCGCATCGCCCGCGACCTCCTCGCCCCCGGCGGCCTCGCGCTCATCCAGGTCAAGTACGACGACGGCCGCTGGTCGACCAAACCCCGTCGCCGGTCCTACGCCACCGCGGTCGCCGCGATGACGACCTATCCAATTTCCTCCTTCTGGCAGCTGGCGCAGAGCTGTGGCTTCACCCCGCAGATGATCCATCTGGTGCCGAGAAACCAGCTCGACGAGCGGTACGCCTACTTCCTCCTCAGCAAGGAGGAAGGGGTGGGTCGAAGCTCCCGAACTGCTTGAGGGCTTCCCTGGCCTCCGACCGGCTGAGGTTCCACGCTGTCCAGCCGTCGTCGTCGAGCCGCAGGGCCACCTCGTACAGCACGCACGAACGCTGCGGTTCCGGTAGTCGCTCGGCGGCGGGCACGACGTCGGCGGAGAACCCGCTGAGGTACTCGATGTCCAGCGGCATACCCTGTTCCGCCCGGTCGATGTTGCGGTCCGCGATGAACCGTTCGGGGTCGAGCGCCACCAGCGCCAGCAGGGCAGCGACCGCGGCGCCCACCGCCGCGCGGGGCAGCCAGGCCGTGCGCAGCCGCCCCAGTGAGATCATGACCAGCACGAACACCACGCCCAGCCAGATCTCGCATGCCTCGACCAGCAGTCGCAGCACGCTGAACCCGTAGGCCTGCTGGTATGTCCACATGCGATCGAGCGCGGACGCGACGAGCACCAGGCTGAGCGCGCTGAGGGCACCAAGCAACGCGCGCTGCCATATCCGGTCCGCCGTGGTGTTCCTCGGTGCCCAGCGCAGTGCCGCTCCCACGAGGGCGAGGGTCAGCACCGTGGCCACGCACAGCTGCCAGAACCCGCCACGGGCGTAGTCGGCGGCGGTGAGCCCGTCGGTCCGCCGCATGTACTCGTCGCCGCCGAACAGCACGACCAGCCGCACGGCGACGAACACCGCGAACAACGCCGTCAGGACGCCCAGCGGCAACGTCCACTCCATCCGGTGCGCCAGCCGTCGTCGCGTCGCGTTCTCGTCCTCGGGCGGCGGCGGGGACGAGAGCAGGTAGCAGGCACCGACGACGCCGAAACCGGCCACGCCGAACGCGAAGACCCACCCGGTGACGGTGCCCGCGTCCGAGTCGGGGGTCATCGACTCCACCAGGTGTGCGAACGTCGCGTCCGCGCCGCTCAACAGCGGGACGAACACGGCGAGCAGCACCGCCGAAGCCAGTACGGACAGCCCGATCCGCCGCCGCCTGTCGGGGTCGCCGCCCTCGGCCCGCTGTCTGATCGCACGCCCGAGCCACGGCGGGGAACGCAGCGCCTCGACAGGCACGGCGAACACCTCGTAGAGCACCGATCTCGCCGTCCGTCGGCCGACGACCGCCAGCGAGCCCGTCACACACGCGGCGAGCACGCAGAACACGAACAGCCACTCCGACGCGCGGACGAACCCGGCGGCCAGCAACGCGAGCGTGGCGGCCGCCCAGACCGGGCTCATGCGGGTGAAGTGCCGGGGCGCGTCGGCGGGGCGGGACCGTCGATCGGTGTGGACGACGGCCGCCACGACGGCGAACCCGGTCAGTACCCAGCCGACCCCGGGTCGTTCCAGCGGCAGCAGCACGGCGGCGGCGAGCCCGGCGGCGGCCGCGGCGGGCAGCAGCGACGGTGGCACCGGCACCATGGCCGACTTCGGTGGCGCTTTGGGTCGGATCAGCATGGAGGTGTCGGCGAGGCCAGGTGTGGCGTCTTCAGGCATGAGGTCTCCAGGAAGTGTTGGCGTACAAGGCTTTCGGGCATGGCTCAGCTGCCCGGTGGGACACTGGGCCGCGGAATGTGCTGGGAGGTCAGCGAATGGGCAGGACCACGCGGATGCGGCCGCCTTGGGGTTCGCCTGGCGCGAGCTGTTCGGGCGCGACGACGCTGATGCTCCCGCCGTGCAGGTCGACGACCCACCGGGCGATGGCCAGGCCGAGCCCGGTGCCGCCACCCCCGGCCCGCTCGCCTCGCGTGAAGCGTTCGAAGACCCGGTCGCGCTCCCCGGCCGGGATCCCGGGCCCCTCGTCGCGGACCTCGATCACGACGTCGTCCTTGCGGGCCTCGGCCCAGACGTGCACCTTGCCGCCCGCCGGGCCGTGCCGGGCCGCGTTGTCGAGCAGGTTGAGCACGACCTGGTGGAGCCGGCCGCGATCGGCAACCACGCTCGGCGCCGGTGGTTGGACGTCCACGAGGAACCGGACGCCTCTGCCGACGGCGGCGGCCATCACCTCGGCCTCGGCGGCGACCTCGTCGAGCAGCAGTTCGAGGTCGAACTCCTCCCGGTCCAGCGGGAACGCGCCCGCGTCGATCCGGGAGAGGTCGAGCAGGTCGGTGACCAGCAGGCCGAGCCGTTCGGTCTGGGCGAGCGCGGTCCGCAACGTCTCCGGGTCCGGCTCGGCGACCCCGTCGACGAGGTTCTCCAGCACACCGTTCAACGCGGTGATAGGCGTGCGCAGCTCGTGTGACACGTTCGCGATCAGCTCACGGCGCTGCTGGTCGGCGATGTCGAGGTCGGCGGCCATCTGGTTGAACGCGTGCGCGAGCTCGCCGACCTCGTCGCGGGTCGTGGCGCGGATGCGGCGGGTGTAGTCGCCCCTGGCCATCGCCCGTGCGGCGGTCGTCATCTCGCGCAGCGGTCTGGTCATCCCGTGCGCCAGGATCTGCGAGGTGATCAGGGCCAGCACGATCGCGGTGATCGTGGTGCGTGGGGGCAGCCAGCCGATCGTGAAGTTGAAGAACGCGAACGCGACCCCACCCGAGCAGACCATCAGGATGGCGAGCTTCAGCTTGATCGACCGGATCGGGTCGAGCGGCCTCGGCAGCAGGTCGGCCAGCTTGCCCGTGAACGCGCGGACCTTCACGGGCCGACCTCCAGTGCGTAGCCGATGCCGTGGACGGTGCGGATGAGGTCCGCGCCGAGCTTGCGCCGCAACGCCTTGATGTGGCTGTCCACCGCGCGGGTGCCCGAGGCGTTGGTGTGTGTGTCCCAGCCCCACACCTCGTTGAGCAGGCGTTCCCTTGGCTGCACAGCCCTCGGCCGCCGCGCGAAGTGCACGAGCAGGTCGAACTCGATGGGCGTGAGCTGGCTCGGGACGCCGCCGCGCGCCACCCGCCGCCGGTCGATGTCGATCTCCAGATCGCCGAGCACGATCCGCGCGTCCGCGGCGTCCGCCCGCGCAGAGCGCTCCACCCGCCGCAGCAGCGCGTGCACCCGCGCGGTCAGCACCCGCATCGAGAACGGCTTGGTCAGGTAGTCGTCCGCGCCGACCCCGAGGCCGACCAGCATGTCCGTCTCCTCGGCGCGCGCGGTGAGCATGAGGACCGGGACGGGACGGCGTGTCTGGATCCGGCGGCACACCTCGAGCCCGTCGAACCCGGGCAGCATCACGTCCAGCACCACCAGATCGGGGTCGTGCTCGGCGTCCGCGGCCACCGCGGCGGGACCGTCGTGCGCGACCTCGATGACAAACCCCTCAGCACGCAGCCGCGCGGTGATCGACTCGGCGATCGTGACGTCATCCTCCACGACGAGCACGAGCCGTCTTCCTGGCTCCATGGCACCGACTCTAGGGATCGACCGTGGAGAGCGTCGGTGCAAGATGTGAAGATCCTGTGGAGACGCGGTCAGGCCGGCACGGCCACCGCCGAGCCGCCGCGCCGAGGGAGGCCGCGTCGCCCCCAGAGTTGACCGGCCGCGCCGGTGACGCGGTCGAGGTAGATGGCGAGGATGACCACGGCGAGGCCGCCTTCGAAGCCGGTGCCGATGTCGAGTTGGGTCACGCCACGGACGACGACACCGCCGAGTCCCTCCGCGCCCACCATGCCAGCGACGACGACCATCGAGAGCGCGAGCATGATCACCTGGTTGACCCCCGCCATGATCGACGGCATGGCCAGCGGTATCTGCACCTCGCGGAGCACCTGTCCCGGCCGGGAACCGAACGCGTGCGCGGCCTCGACGATCTCACGGTCGACCTGCCGGATGCCCAGCTCGGTCAGGCGGACCGCTGGCGGGATCGCGAAGACGGCGGTGGCCACCACGCCCGGGATGACGCCGATGCCGAAGAAGAACACGGCGGGGATGAGATAGACGAAGACCGGCAGGGTCTGCATCAGGTCGAGCATGGGACGCAACGCGACGCTGGCCCTGCCGTGACGGGCGGCGAGGATGCCGATCGGCACCCCGACGGCAAGGGCGATGACCGCGGCCACGATGACGACCGCGAGCGTCTGGACGGTCTGTGTCCACAGCCGCATGCCGTCGACGAGCAGGAACCCGAGCACGGTGAACACGACGATGCCGACCCGCCGGGCGGCCAGGCCGGCGACCAGCGCGAGGATCCCGATGAGGACGAACGCCATCGGCGCGGCGAGCAGCCGGTACACGGTGTTGACACAGAACAGCAGGATCGCCGAGATCCCGTCGAACAGCGGACCCGCGTGGTGGATCAGCCATTGGATGGCGGTGTCGATCGCGCTTCCGACGGGGATCCTAGGCATGGTCGGCCGCCTGGGGTCGGGTGGCCGGTGGGCTGGCCTGGGGTGCCGCGCCGATGAGTGGTCCGGTGTCGTTGGTGTGTCGGGCGGGGATCCTAGGCATGGTCGGCCACCTCGGGGCGGTTGGCGATGGCGGCCAGCAGGGTGGCCCGGGGAACCACGCCGAGCAGCCGGCCCTGGTCGTCGACGACGGTGAGCGGCACGACGAAGCGGCCCGCGCGGTGGCAGAACTCGGCCAGCGGGGTGTCAGGGGAGACCGTCCCGTAGTCGTCGACCAGGCTTGTGCGCAGGTCTGGCCGGCGTTCGGTGGCGGCCTTGGCGAGCAGTTCGTCCGTGGCGACGCCAAGGATGTGGTTTTCCTCGTCGACGACGTAGGCGCCGTTCGCCTCGACGTTTCCCAACCGGGCCAGCACGTCGCGCGGATCCTCGTCGATCCCGGCGGTGAGCAGCGGTGGCTGCATGACGGCCTGCGCGTCGAGCACCCTCGTTCGGTCGACGTCGGCGACGAAGTCGCGGACGTAGTCGTTGGCCGGGCTGGAGAGGATCTCCGGACCGGTGCCCAGCTGGACCATCTCGCCGTCCTTCATGATCATGATGCGGTCACCGACGTGCATCGCCTCGTTGAGGTCGTGGGTGACGAAGAGGATGGTCTTGTGGAACTCGTCCTGGAGTTGGAGCAGTAGGCTCTGCATCTGGCGGCGGATCAGCGGGTCGAGCGCGCTGAACGGCTCGTCCATGAGCAGTACGTCCGCGTCGGTGGCGAGTGCCCTGGCCAGGCCGACGCGCTGTTTCATCCCACCGCTCAGCTCGTCGGGACGGGCGTCGCCCCGATGCCCGAGGCCAACCTGCTCGAGCGCGGTGTCGGCCCGCTCCAGCCGCTCGCGCGCGGCGACGCCACGCACCTTCAGTCCATAGGCGACGTTCTCGCGGACAGTCCGATGTGGAAACAACGCGAAGTGCTGGAACACCATGGCGATCCGCTGGTTGCGTAGCCGGCGAAGGTCGGCGCGGTCGGCTCGGGCGATGTCGACGCCGTCGACGTGGATCGAACCCTCGGTCGGCTCCAGCAGCCGGTTGATCATCCGGATGAGGGTGGACTTCCCCGAACCCGACAGGCCCATCACGACGAACAGCTCGCCTCGGGTCACCCGGAACGACACGTTGTTCACGGCGAGCACGCCCCCGAAGACCTTGGTGAGACCGCGCACCTCGATGATCGTTTCCTGATCTCGCATGCGGTGCTCCTACCCGAGTTTGGACTTGACCACGGCGGCGGCGGCCTCGCCGTCGACGCTCTTGACGCCGTCCAGCCATGTCGCGACGACGTCCTGGTTCGTGCGGAGCCAGTCCTTGGCGATCTCCTCCGCCGGCATCTTCTGTTGGCCGTACTGGTCGATCCAGGTCGAGGCGGTGTCCGTGTCGACCTTGATCTGGGAGAGGAAACGCGTCACGTTCGGGTCATCGTCGGCGAGGGCTTTTCTGGTGAGTACACGGATCTCTCCCGCCCCCGGCCAGATGTGCTGCGGGTCCTCGAGGTAGACGAGCTTCCACTTGACGTTCATCCAGTGCGGGCTCCAGGCCAGGAACACGACCGGCTGCCGCGTCGCGGTGAGCCGGTCGACCTCGGCGAGCATGGCCGGGGTGCTGGACTCGACGAGTTGCCACGTGCCCAGCCCGTACACGTCCTTCTGGATCGCGTCCAGGATGTACTGGTTGCCCGGCGTGCCCGGCTCGATGCCGAGGATCTTCTGACCGAAGTCGGCGCCGTGGGCGGAGAGGTCGGCCAGCGAGCGGATGTTGTAGCGCTGCGCCACGTAGTCCGGCACGGCCGGCGCGTACCGGGTTCCCGTCACCATGCTGCCGAGGACACGCACGTCCCCGCTGTCCAGGTACTTCTTGTAGGTCGACTCCTGGCTGGGCCACCAGTTCCCCAGGTACGCGTCGGCCTGGCCGGTGGCGAGTGCCTGCGCGCCGAGCGGCACCGACAGGTCCTTGATCTGTGTCTGGTAGCCCAACGCGCCGAGGATGTCCGAGACGATCTGGTTCTCGACGATCAGGTCCTCCCACGGCTGCTGCACCAGACGCACGACGTGGTCGCCGCCGTCGGCGGACGCGAAGCTCTCCGGCGGTGTCGAACTGCACGCACCGAGCAGTGCCGTCGCGGCGATCGCCGCGATGATCCGGTTCTTCAACGGATTTCCTTCCTCTGCACGAGGATTAGCGGGGGTTGTCGGGGAGGTCGACCCAGATCGGTGACGACCACGCCATCTCGCCGTCCGTCTGGAAGACCCGGACGTAGTACCAGGACGACTCGGTCGGCTCGTCCGTCCAGCGCAGCCGCTGCTCGCCGGACCCGAGCCCGGCCAACCCGCCCACACCGGGCTGGAGGCGAAAGCCTCCGTCCACATCGACCGGTACGTCGACGGCGTTGCCTCGCAGCTCTCCCAGCCGCGTGGTGAGCCCGCCGTGCGCCGTCTTGACTTCCACGACCGCGTCGTCCGGACCGACGAGCGTGACCTCCACGCCCCCGCGCTGCGCGCCGTAGGGTTCACCGAAGCTCTTCGTCGTGGCCGACCAGGCGATCGACCGCTCGTCGACGGCGCAGATCTCCGGGCTCCAGTACGGGGTTTGGAGTATCGCGCCACCGAGGACGTTGAGGCTGCCGCTCCAGTCGGCGGTCGCGTGCCCACGGCCCCATTCGAGTCGCAGGTGGACTTCGCCCCAGCCCGCCGGCAACCCGAGGTCCGGCGTGACCGTGTGCACGACGGCGCCGTTGCGGACGACGTCGATGCGGGCGATCTCGCCGTACCCGCGCACCCGCGCCGCCAGCTCGATCGGCCCGTCCGCCTCTGTCTCGCCGCCCATGAAGGTCTCGCCGACACGGACGTCGACGACGATGTCGCGCTGCGTGGCGGCGAACACGCGGCGGGCGTGCAGCGCCTCGAAGATCGAGGCGCGGTCCAGCCGCTCGGCGTACGCGCCGACGTAGCTCGCGCCGTGGCCGTGGTCGGAGGAGGCGATGAGCCCGAACCGGTGCCCCTTGCGCAGCCCGTCGAGCACGAACGTGCCGGACAGTGTGCCGTCGGAGTACTGCCGGAAGCAGCCGTCGTCCTCGTAGTTGCCCCTGCAGGCCTGGAACACCTCGACGACGCGCAGGTGGTCCGGATCGTGGTAGTCCCAGTCGTACGGCACCATGGCCGCCCCTGGGTGGTGCGGGATGGTGATGGCCGGGAAGTCGGGGTGCTCGCGCATCTTCTCCCAGAGCAGCGCCGGGTTGTCCGATCCGTCCGCATAGGACGAGAAGATCGGGGCCCCGCGCCGCACGTCCCCGAAGATGACGTTCTGGTGCCCGGTCATCCCCGTCCACTCGAAGCCGTAGAGAGGCACGAACCTGCCGTCCACCTTGAACAGGTCGGCGATCTTCTGGATCGACCACCACTGGTACTCACTCGAGTTCTCCGAATGGTCGGTGACCGCCCAGAAGTCGTACTCGCAGACATCCCAGGCATAGCGGTAGAAGTCCTCGAGCGACGGCTCGTCGCCCGAGGTGCACCGGCTGATGAGCGAATGCCGGTGCAGGTCACCCCAGTAGAGCTGGTAGGTGGTGTCGCCGACCGTGGTGTGGAAACGGTCCCGGTCCGCGGTGACCCACGACCGCGCCTCACGCCGTTCCGCGCTGTGCACGACGGCCAGCGCCTCGCTCGATCGCGGCACAGCGGGACCCGCGCTCGTCACGGACGCCCGGTGCACCGTGCCCGCGCTGTGCATGCCGTGCCAGATCACCTCACCGTGGTGCTCGAGCAGGAACGGGCACTCCCGCCCGCCGAAGCCCTCGGTCCAGGCGAGTCCGCGCTCGAGCCGGCCGTCGGTCTGCCACGCGACCAGCGCACCGCCGGGCAGCGGGGCTACCGCCGGTTCCTCCAGCGTGCCGTCGCTCGCGGAGAAGGTCGTCGGGGCCGTCCATCCGTCCGGCCCGAGGCTCTGGGCGGCGACCTCCCAGTAGTAGGTCATGAGTGGAAGCCGGCGGTGGACGCGGTAGGCGACCGTCAGCCCGCCCTGCGCGTCGGCGACCAGCCGCGGCAGCGCGCTCGGCACCACGTCCAGTCCCGGGGCGAGTTCGCCCTCGCCATCGCGCACACCATCGTCGTCGACACGGACCACGCGGAACGAGGCGGTGATCTCCGGGAGCAGCTCCGGCGGGACGAAGTCGCCGCTGTCCCGCATGCCCTCGAAGCCTGGCGCCTCGGCGAGCCGGTCGGCCGGACGCAGCCGTGTCGGGCCGGAACCACCGTGCCCGTGCACCGTGATGACGTCGAAGGCACACCAGATCGCCCCGTCCGTCGTGACGGCGAGGCTGGGATGCAGTGCGTAGTCCGAGCCGCCGGTGACCGCGCGTGCCGGCGCGAGGACACCGTCCGCGCCCGCGGTGCGGAGAACGACGCGGTAGGTGCCGTCGACGTACTCGGTCCAGGCGTACACCGTGCCGCCACCCGGCCTCGACGCGATCGCCGGATCCCAGACGTTCGCCTCGACACCCTCGCTCACCAGACGCGTCTCGCCCCAGGAGCCGTCCGCCCAGCGCCGCGCGAAGATGCCGAACCGGTTGTCCAGCCGGCCCTGCCAGCACACCTCGACGCTGCCGTCGACGTGCGCGACGGCTTCCTGGTTGAACGACGGATGCGCGGTGGTGCTCACCAGTTCTGGCGCCAGCCAGTCGCCGTTCTCGTGGAGGCGGCACCACACGGCCACACCGTCCTCGCCGGCCCGTGAGTAGCAGACCAACGGACGGCCGGCGGAGTCGAACAGCGCGGTCGGCCGGAAGCAGTCCGCCGGCGCCCCGGACAGCACGACCGGTTCACCGTCCGCGCCGGTCCCGTCCGCCAGCAGCGCGACGACCCGCTCACCGACGCCGCGTTCCCACTCGATCCAGACGTACAGCACCCGGCCGTCCGGTGTCGTGGCCACCGACGGGCGAGCGGCGGCACCCGTCGAGCGCACCGGACGACCGGCGACGCGGCGATGGCCGGCCAGGGGAGGAGCCGTCGTGAGCGCGTGGTCGGCCTGCCGGAGGAACTCGGGCAGGCGGCCATCGCCTTCGTCGACCCACATGTACCGCAGCGGGTCCGGGTCGAGCAGCGCCTCGACGCCGGCCACGTCCTGGCAGTCGTCGATCGCGGCCGCCATCCTCCGGTTGAACGCGAGGACGGCGTCGAGGTCGGCGCGCTGCTGCTCGGTGTACTCGCCGCTGTGGTGGTCGATTCCGCAACACCGGGCCATGGCGACGCTCCTCGCTAGACGTTGCGGGGAATACTCCGGGGAGGCGTCCGGCGGGTCAACGAG
>NZ_DASUVO010000116.1:0-64596 GCF_036378875.1 Actinophytocola sp. | reverse complement strand
GCTGGCCTCGGTCATCACGGCTTCCGTGGTGAGCGGCACGATTTCCGACACCGAACCCACCAGAGTCGTCTTGCCAACCCCGAACCCACCGGCGACCACGATCTTCGCCGAGGTGGTCGGCTGAGGTGAGGACGCGCCGCGTGGAGCGAGGGGACTAGAGCCTGCGGAGACCACTGAGCACCCTTTCCATGAATTCGATCGACGGCCGGTCGCCGACGACCATGCCGCTCTGATGGATCAGGACCAGTCCCATACCGGCCATGTCTCCAATCAGCACTCTGGCCACGCCGAGAGGTAACCGCAGGTGAGCGGCAACCTCCGCGACGGACCGGGTGTCCAGGCACAGGCCACAGATCGACCGGTGCTCTGGCAGCACTGCCGCATCTGGGGCCCTCCCCCTCTCGCTGGTCGAGACCAGCGCTTCGATCGCAAGATCATAATCGGACCGCGTTCGGCCACCTGTCCTGGTATACGGCCGAACCAGTGACCCGGTTTCGTGGGGCGCTGGGCCGCCACGACCTGGGTCGGAACCGAGGAACTCGTCGGCTCCCCATGCCCCACTGGAGTAGACGCCACTGTGGGCACCACTATGACGCACTCCGCTGTCGGAAATCCCGTCGTCCCGTCCGACCGTTGGGATCTCCTTGCTGTCCCAGGTCGACTGCGCGGGTATCCCGGAGTCCCCGTAGAGCGTCGCGCCCGGCCCACCGAACAGCCTCGCGCGGAAGCCGTCGACGTCAAACCGGTTCGGTGCTTCGCCGACGTCGTGCTCGGGGAGGTCCTCCCAACCTTTCTCCGGCATGGCTCTCACCTACGCTGAGCGCCCTGAAGCTGAGCTCGCAGCTCCGGAGTCATCTGCTGGCCGACCCGCTCGACGAGCAAGGTCATCTCGTAGGCGACCAAGCCGATGTCGCAGTTGGGTGCCGCCAGCACCGAAAGGCACGAACCGTCCGAGATCGACATCAGGAACAGGTAGCCCCGATCCATCTCGACCACGGTCTGGTTGACCCCACCCGCCTCGAAGCACCTCGCGGCGCCCTGGGTGAGACTGACCAGGCCGGAGGAAACGGCTGACAGCTGCTCCGCACGGTCCCTGGGCAGGCCCTGGGAACCGGCCAGCAGCAGGCCGTCCGCCGACACGACGACGGCGTGCGCCACGCCAGGAACCTGACGGACGAAATCGGTGATTAGCCACCCGAAGCTGCCGGGCTGCTGTGTGGACGCGGTCGTCACTCCTGCTCCTCGTCTTTACGACTGTGATCCGAACCGGACTGGTCACCAGCGTATGCCTCGATGAGCGCGTGGCGGCCTCGCCGTACGCCCTGCTGGAAGCTTGACATGCGGCCCCGAACCGCGTCCGCTGACCGTGGCGGAAGCGGCGGTGTCACCGGCCTTTCACCCGACGGCTCCTTCGCCTCGTGCCTGGGCGCGGCAGACCCGGGCACCAGATGCGCCTTCGGCACCCGCTTCGGAAGACCAGCGTTGGTCGTGGTGTCCGGAGCTTTGTCCTCCAGCAGGGCACGGGCAGCGAGCCAACCGTCGTCCCCCGGCGAGGTCCACGACATCGGCTCGGGTTCCTCGGCCTCCTCGGCCGGGGTCTGCCCGTTTCCGTGCCCATTGTGACCGTTGCCATTTACCACCGTGTCAGCCGGGGTCTCCTCAGCGGGCTCGGGCTGCGGCGCGGAGCCGGTGTCGGCGGCTTCGAACCACTGCGACAGCACGGCCTCGTAGATGGGAAGGCGCTCGGTGGGGGCGTCGACCTCCTGATGGGCCGGGGCCGCTGCGGGCGTGCTTCCCGTGCCGTACGGCGGCGGCGCGTAGGCCGTCGGCGGCTCGGGCAGCGGGGCGCCGAACAGCGCGGGACCCGCGTCCCCGGTGGAGATCGACGTGGTCGGCTGGTCGTGGTGACCGTGGTGGCCGTTGTTCTGCTCGGCGGCCGGTGGCGCCGGTTGTGCCGGCACCCCGTTGGTGGGGGTGCGCGGCGCGCCGTCGAAGCCCTTCGGCTGGAAGGGCGGGTAGCTCGCGACCTCGGAGGCCGTGCGGTCCTGCGAGGTGTCGCCGCCGACACCCACGGGGCTGCCGTCCTGACGCAGCCTCGGCATGCCACCGGTGAACGCGCCGGCGATACCGCTGTTGCGGGTCGGTGCGTTGGTGTTGCCGATGGCGTTGAGCTGCGAGTCCGTGCTGCTCGGGTCGGACAGCGAGCTGGGGCCGGGGCTCGTCGGACGCTGCGGGGCGCCGAGCGGCTGGACCAGGTCGGCCGGCACGTTGATGCGCGCGATCAGGCCACCCTCGATGTCCTCGTTGTCCCGCAACCGCACCACGATGCTGTGCCGCTTGGCGAGACGCGCGACCACGTAGAGGCCCATGCGCCTGGTCACCGCGACGTCCAGGTCCGGTGGGTCGGCGAGACGGGCGTTGGTGGCCGCGATCTCCTCGTCCGACATGCCGACGCCCTGGTCGGTGATCTGGATGGCGAGCTCCTTCTTGCGGGTCATCGCCATCCGGACGATCACCTTCTTGTCCGCAGGGGAGAAGAAGGTCGCGTTGTCGAGCAGCTCCGCGATGACGTGCACGAGGTCGGAGACCGCGCGGCCCTGGACCGCGACGTCCGGTGCGGAGGCCACCTCGATGCGGGCGTAGTGCTCGACCTCGGAGACCGCGGCGCCGACCACGTCGGACGCGGGCACCGGCCGCGACAGCTGCCGCGACAGGCCGGTGCCGGAGAGCACCAGGAGACTTTCCGAGTTCCGCCGCATACGGGTGGCGAGGTGGTCCAGCTCGAACAGCGAGGCGAGCTGGTCGGGGTCCTGCTCGTCCTGCTCCAGCCGGTCGATCAGTGCGAGCTGGCGCTCGACCAGCGCCTGCGACCGGCGGGACAGGTTGACGAAGATCGAGTTGATGTTGTCGCGCAGTAGCGCCTGTTCGGTCGCCATCAGGACCGCCTGCTCCTGCACCGCGTCGAACGAGCGGGCCAGCTGGCCGGTCTCCTCGCGGGTGAACACGGGCACCGGCTCGACCGCGTTCTTGGACGCGGCGACCGGGTCCGGGTCGGCCAGGATTCGGCGGACCGTCTGCGGCAGGCGCGAGTACGCGACGTCCAGCGCGTTGGACCGCAGCACGCGCAGCGGCTTGAGCAGCGACCGCGCCACCATGAGGGCCAGTAGCACGGCGAGCAGCAGCACGGCGAGCACGATGGCCGCGTCGCGCAGGGTCGCCTCCTGCTGACCGTTGCGCAGGTTGGCGATCGAGTCGCGCAGGTCGGAGAGCTCGCCCTGCTCGATCGTGCGGTACAGGCCGAGCGTCGCGCCGCCGTCCTGCACGAACTTGGCCACGTCGATGCCGATGTTCTGCCCGTCGGCGCCGCGCACCAGCACGTACTGGCGGACCTGCTTGACCGCGTCGAGCGCGGGCGCCACCAGAGTGTCGTTGAGGCGCTGCAGCTCGACCGGGGAGGCGACCGCGTTGAACGTCACGAGCGCGGAGTCGTGCCGGGCGATCGCGGCCTGGATCTCGGTCAGTTCGGACGGGCGTGGTGCGCCGACCTGGGCGGTCGCGGCGACGACGGCGATCTGCTGTGCCATCTGCGCCTTGGCGGTGGCGATCGCGTTGAGCGCGTTCATCCGCGCGGTCAGCTGGCCGTCACCGACGTCGGCCCTGGTGAGCTGGCTGACCTGCAGGAGGCTTCCGACGATGTCGGCGTACTGGCCGGCGACGGTGACCCCGTCGAGCTGTGTGCTGCTCGCGACCTGGCGCAGGACCGGCAGGTTGTCGAGCTGGAAGAAGAGCCGCTCGTAGTCGGTGCGCACGCTGGCGTCCGACTCCCCGTAGAAGCTCGCGGCCGCGGTGCGCACGTCGTCGATGGCACCGTCGGTGGCCCGCTGCTGCACGTCGATCGGGCCGCGGTCGCCCTGCCGGTTGTTGGCCGCGAACAGGGCGGTGAGGACACCTTCGCGCTGGATCTGGTCGGCCGCCTCGTAGACCTTGGCGTGCAGGTCCACCTGCTGGAGCAGGTAGTCGAGGTCGTTCGCGTCCCTGATCTGCGTGTACACCCGTAAACCGGCGAACGCGAGCGCCGCGAGCGTCGGCACCAGCAGCACGACCATCAGCTTGGTCGGCAGCCGCCATTCACTCAGCCGAAAACGCCTGCGCCTACCAGGCCGACCGGCCTGCTCGGCACGTACACCGGAACTGGCACGCCGTACGGCGCTGTCAGTCGCGCTGTCACCGTCCAACGCACTGTCCCTGGCCACGGAGGACACACTCCCAAAACGCCGTCGAGTCAAACGCACACTTCTGTAGCAATCTCACCCGTGTGGCTGACACTGCGGCGCACAGCTTTCCCGTAGTCACACGCATGGTCAAGGGGACGGTCACCACGGCTACCGGGTAGAACGGATCGCGGGTGGCACTTCGACCCGGTATGGCGGCCCCCGGCGACCGGCCGCCCCGCCCCGCCACCCCCCGGGGGCCATAACCCGCAGGTGGCGGCTCCGGAACCCCGGCAAGGAAAAAGGCCTGCACAAGATCCTTCACGTGCATTCGGTGGACTGGACCACCAGAAACTCTTGACGCTTGAAAAGTGGCGGACGACACACTTGCACGACAGATTTGCCGCTCTTCCTAGCCTAGCGAGCCCTTGACCGGGTCTGCGACTACTTAATCACTCCATGTGATCACAGAGTGTTGACACTGCCCGACCAGGTGGTTATACACCCGACCGGGTACTCACGGTCTTTCCCTTACACGGTGCAGAGGCAGCACGTGGCCGGAACGCCAGAACCCATCGTTCGATCGCCGCACCCAACAGAGGCAGGAGACGGCAAGACAATGAATCGTCCAGGCAGAGTCGGGCGGGCTAGGCGCGGGTCCGTCCGCGCGGTCGGACTGGTGGCGGTCGGCATGGCCGCCCTTCTCACGGCGGGTTGTGGGCTCTTCGGTGGCGACTCCGGGAGCGAGAGCTCGTCGGACACGCCGACCAACGCGGCCTCCGGCACGCTGGAGAAGAAAACTCTCAACGTCGGTGTCATGGTCGGCATCGACTGTTCCGGTGCGCAGCTGGCGCTGCTCAACAAGGCCTTCGAGGAAGAGGGCCTCACCATCAAGCCGGAGACAGTGCAGAGCGGTGCCGTCGCCATCCCGAAGCTGGCCAGCGGCGCGCTCGACATCACCTTCGGCAACTGGGTGTCCTTCATGAAGGCCCAGAGCGCCAAGGCCCCGGACATGAAGTTCATCGCCGAGTCCTACATCTCCACGCCGAACAGCAACTTCGCCGTCATCGCCGGCAAGGACTCCGACATCAACAGCGCCAAGGACCTGGCCGGCAAGAGGGTCGCGGTCAACGCGAAGTCCAACATCAACGAGCTGCTGCTCCGCGCGGTGCTCGAGGCCAACGACGTCGACTTCAACAGCATCGAACTGAAGGAGATGCCGTTCCCCGACATGGCGGGGGCGATCGAGAACGGCAGCGTTGACGCGGCCGCCACGATCGACCCGTTCGTGATCAACGCGCAGAAGCAGATCGGCGCGAAGGTCGTGTTCGACCTCACCGGCCCCGGCCCGACCGAGAACTTCCCGCTGTCCGGCTTCGCCACGACCGCGAAGTTCGCCGAGGAGAACAAGAACACCGTCGCCGCGTTCCAGCGGGCCCTGATCAAGGGCCAGCAACTCGCCGCCGACCGCAGCAACGTCCAGGAGGCGCTGCCGAAGTTCGCGAAGATGGACGCCGAGACGGCGGCGCTCGTCCGGTTCGGGCAGTTCCCGACCACGATCGACGCCAAGCGGCTCCAGCGCGTCGCCGACCTGCTGGTCACCTACGGGATGCTCGAGAACAAGCTGGACGTCCCATCGCTGATCGTCCCGATGCCAGCCCCGAGCAGCTAGCTCACCCGGGATGTCCCGTCTCGGACGAAACATCGTCGGAACGGTCGCCGTGCTCGCGGCCTGCGAGCTCGTCGGCCGTTCCGGCTTGGTGAACCCGGACCACCTGCCACCTCCGACGATCATCGGCGCACGGCTGGTGGAACTGTTCAACGACCGCGGTTTCTCCCTCGACGTCGTGCAGTCCGTGCTCGCGTGGGCCATGGCACTCGGCATCGCCGTGGCGATCGCGGTACCGGTGGGCATCGTGTTCGGCAGCATGCCGCTCGTCCGCTCGGCGTTCAGCGCGATCGTCGAGTTCCTGCGCCCGATCCCCTCGGTGGCGCTGATTCCGCTCGCGATCATTGCGATCAAGACTAACCCCGAGATCAAGATATCGCTCGCGACATTCGGCGCGGTGTGGCCGATCCTGTTCAACACGATGCACGCGGTCGGCGACATCGAGCCGGTACAGATCAACACCGCCAGGGCGTTCAACCTCAGCAGGTGGCGAATGCTGACCTCCGTGAAGCTCCCCAGCATCACGCCGTTCGTGCTGACCGGCGTCCGCATCTCGGCGAGCATCGCGCTGATCCTCATCATCAGCACCGAGATCCTGGCCAGTGGTGGCACCGACTCCGACGAACTGTGGGAGCGCGGCGGGCTCGGCTCGTTCATCGCCATCGTCGGTGGCGGTGGCGCCCGGATGGACCTGGCGATCGCCGGCACGTTCGTGGCCGGGCTCATCGGCGTCTGCATCAACCTGATCTTCGTGATGATCCAGCGCCGCTGGGTCAACTGGTCGGACGGGGACCGGACCTGATGACCGCCGTACCCACCATCCGTCGCCGCACCGCCGAGATCGGCGGCAGGTGGCTCGTCTTCGCCGTCGTCGTCCTGTTGTGGCAGATGGCGGCGGTCGCGGCCGCCGACCCGTACTTCCCCACACCGCTGACCATCGGGGACACGATGGTCGAGCTGTGGCTGTCGGGTCCTCCGTCCCACCTGTTCCTCACCGACTCAGTCGGCAACGACATCGTGCCGAGCGTTTTGCGGCTGCTCGGCGGCTGGGCACTTGCCGGAGTGATTGGCATCACGTTCGGCTTGGTGCTCGGTCGATCGGACAAGCTCGTCGACTACTTCTCCCCCACGCTGACCTTCCTCCGCTCGATCCCGCCACCCGCGCTGCTGCCCGTGTTCCTGGTGCTGTTCGCCGTGTCGGACACGGTCATGCAGGTCGCGATGATCGTGTTCGGGGTCATCTGGCCGATCCTGCTCAACACCATCGACGGTGCGCGCACGCTGGACCAAACGGTGGTCGAGACGACCAGGAGCATGCGGCTTTCGAAGCTCCGGTTCCTCACCACCGTCGTGCTTCCCGCGGCGTTGCCGAAAATTTTCGCTGGCCTTCGTGTGAGCATGTCGCTCGCGCTGATCCTGATGGTCATCTCTGAGCTGGTGGGCTCCAACCGCGGCATCGGCACCGAGTTGATCGAAGCCCAACGCAACTTCGACCTGCCTGGAATGTGGGCCTGGATCGTTCTGCTTGGCATACTCGGATATGTCCTGAACGCGCTGCTGCTCGCCGTGCAGAACCGGGTGATCGGCTGGCACGCCAGGTCGAAAAGTCTCACCGGGAGGTAGACCGTCCCATGTTGGACGTGACCGGAATCAGTCATACCTACGGTTCGGGCGCGAAGACCCACACCGCGCTCGGGAGCATCACCTTCACCGTGGAGAAGGGTGAGATCGTCTGTATCGTCGGCCCTTCGGGCTGCGGCAAGTCGACACTACTGAGAGCGGTGTCCGGCCTCATGCCGCCGAGCGAGGGCGAGTCCCGGTTCATGGGCGACGTGATCGACGAAGTGCCCGTCGACCTGGCCTTTGTCTTCCAGGAGTACAGCAAGTCGCTCTTCCCCTGGCTTACCGTACGGGCAAACGTGGCCTTCCCGTTGAAGGCGCGCGGCATGTCGCGCAAAGATCGGCACCGGGCCGTCGAGGACGCGCTCGACTCGGTCGGGCTCGCCGACGCGGTCGACAAGCACCCGTGGCAGCTGTCCGGCGGCATGCAGCAGCGCGTGGCCATCGCCCGCGCACTGGTCTGCCAGCCGGCGCTGCTGCTGATGGACGAGCCGTTCGCGTCCGTCGACGCACAGACCCGAGGTGAGCTCGAGGACCTGCTGCTGAACGTGCGCCGCGAGTACAACACCACGGTGCTGCTGGTGACCCACGACATCGACGAGAGCGTGTACCTGTCCGACCGGGTACTCGTGTTGTCGAAGGCACCAAGCACGATCGTCGCGACGATCGAGGTGCCGCTCGGCGACGAGCGGGACCAGATCACGACGAAGGAGACCGACGAGTTCGTCCACCTGCGTGGCGAGGTGGCCCGGCTGCTGCGTTACGGGCACGTGGACGAGTTCGACGGTCATGGTGTTCCAGCGCAAGCACTCGCGGAGTAGGCCATGACAATCTCCTCAAGACGCATGATCGTCGGCATCTCCGGGGCGTCCGGGGCGGTCTACGGGATCCGGTTGCTCGAGACCCTGCGCAAGGTCGACGTCGAGACGCACCTGGTGATCACCCGCAGCGGTAAGCGCACGATCATGCACGAGACCAACCTCAAGTTAGAGGACGTCCGCGGCCTGGCGGACGTCTACTACCCGAGCGAGGACATCGGCGCCGCCATCTCCTCGGGTTCCTTCCGTACGCTGGGCATGGTGGTCGCGCCGTGCTCGATCCGCTCGCTGTCGGAGATCGCGTACGGCAACACGACGAGCCTGCTCACCCGGGCCTGCGACGTCGCACTGAAGGAACGCCGCAAGGTGGTCCTGATGCTGCGTGAGACGCCGCTGCGCCTGACCCACCTGCGGGCGATGCAGGCCGCGGCCGAGGACGGTGCGCTGATCATGCCGCCCGTACCGGCGTTCTACACGAACCCCGAGTCGCTCGACGACATCATCGACCACACCGTTGGTCGAGTGCTGGACTACTTCGACATCGAGACGGACCTCGTCCGTAGATGGGGAGAGGAATAACAACATGCCGGTTGCTCCACTGCACGACCTCGGCGCGATCATCGATGCGCTGGACAAGGCCGGGCAGCTGATCAGGGTGCGCTCCGAGGTCGACCCCGTGCACCAACTCGCCAGTGTGGCGTCACATTTCGAGGGACGCGCGCAGGCGGTGCTGTTCGAGAAGGTGCGTGGGCACGAGCACCCGGTGTTCACCGGCCTGTACTGGTCGCGTGAGCTGCTCGCGGAGCTGATCGGCGCGGAGGAGAAGAAGCTGGCCTCCCACATCTCCGAGAAGGTCAAGCAGTGGCAGACGGACCCGGACCACAAGACGATCGATCCGCAGGTCGTCGAGACGGGGCCGGTGCTCGAGTACACGCAGCCGGTCGTGGACCTGTTCAAGCTGCCGATCCCCACCCACGCGGAACGGGACGGCGGCCCCTACATCGACGCCGGTGTGGTGGTGGTCCGTGATCCCGAGACGGGCGTGCGGAACGCGTCGATCCAGCGGTTCATGATGGTCGACCGGGATCGGTTGCACATCAACATAGACGCGGGCCGGCACCTGCAGCTGGCGCTGGACCACGCCGACAAGCTCGGCGAGACACTGAAGTTCTCGCTGAACATCGGCGTCGGGCCCGGGCTGCACTTCGCGGCCGTCACCCCGGCCGAGGCCGCGCCGCCGGACACCGACGAGCTGGGGATCGCCTCGGTCTTCCACGGCGACCCGGTGGAACTGGTGCGTGGCGACCTGCCCGAGGTCGAGCTGGTCGCGCATGCCATGTACTCGCTGGAATGCGAGATCGTGCCGGGCGAGCTCGGTGACGAGGGCCCGTTCGCCGAGGTCACCGGCTACTACGCGAAAGTCGCGCCACGGCCGGTCGTGCACGTGCGGGCCGTCCACCACCGGACCAACCCGGTGTTCCAGACCATCTTGTGCGGCAAGGAAGTCTGGAACTCGGCCGGCGTGCTCGGCGAGGCGAGCGTCCTGGGCTCGGTGAGCAAGCAGGTGCCGGGCATCAAGGACGTCTACTTCCCGCACGGCGGCTGCGGTTTCTACCACGCCGTGGTGCAGATCGAGCAGAAGCGAGCCGGGTTCGCACAGCTCGCGGTGCTGTCCGCGTTCGCGGCGTTCCCGCCGCTCAAGATGGTCACCGTGGTCGACGAGGACGTGGACATCCGCAACGCCTCCGAGGTCGAATGGGCACTGACCACCCGGTTGGATCCCACGACCGGCGTGATCACCGTGCCCGCGGTGTTCGGACACGGCCTCAACCCGACGTTCCCGAACTACTTCGGCGCGAAGATCGGCTTCAACGCCACGCACCCGTTCCCCAAGACGTACTCGTACGAACGGGTGCGGCTGAAGGAGTACTCGATCGACGGGCTGGACATCAACGTGCCGGAACCCGGGCCAAGGCAGTCCGTTGTGGACAAGTGGGTGGCCGCGGAACGCGCCGAGCACGCCGCCGAGCGAAGGAACTCCGGCGCGATCATGTAGACAGGACAACGAAAAGCGGGGCCCCATCCGGGAGCCCCGCTTTCGTGTTCTTGGCGTCAGCCGGTCGTGGCGCCGGCGCCTGCCGCGGCGATGCAGTGCACAACGCCGGGGTCGGGCTTCGGGAACACGAGGCTGTCCGACCCCTCCGGGCAACCGGAGCCGTCCTTGGCTCCGCTCAACACCTTCATCACCTGGAACACGGCATTCGGGTCAGTGCACTCGACCCTGGCGACGGACTCGCCTGCCTGGGCGAAGCAGTCACCCTCCTTGGCGTTCAGCATCAGGCAGAGGGTCACGTCGGCAGTCCTCCTGCCGCCCTGGCTGTAGGTGTCGTAGTCACCCTCCGGGCACGTCGCCGACGAGTCGTCGAAGGTGACCGCCACCTTGTAGACGGCGTCCTTGCTGTTGCAGTCGATCTTCTCGATGTCCGCGTCGGTCGTGGTCGCCTCGTTGACCTTGATGCATTCGCCGACCTCGGCGCTGGCCGCCCCGGTGAGCCATTCCCTGATACCGAAGAAGCCGCCGACGCCGAGCACCACGATCGCCAGTCCGACCTTGATGTACGTGAAAGTGCTCTTCTTCGGCTTCGAGGCAGGCGCCGGTGGCGGCGGGGTCGGGTAGCCGGCGGTCGGCGGACCTCCTGGTCCGCCTGGACCGAAACCGCCCCCGGTCTGGACACTCGGGCCGCCGTAGGGCTGCCCCTGCGGCGGCGGGCCGCCGTAACCCTGCGGTGGGCCCTGCGGAGGCGGACCACCGTAGGGCTGACCGCCCGGCGGTGTCTGCGGTGGACGCTGCCCATAGGGCGGCGGCGGGCCCTGCGGCGGACCGTACTGGCCCTGCGGACCGCCCGGGGGCGGGTAGTTCGGTGAGTTCATGTGCAACCCCTCGCACGACATGCCGGAACTTGACAGCTCGCTTCAGAGAGCAGCAATGTACGCGACCACACCGACCGTTGTGTGCGGACCTGGCAAACTCAGGCCAAAGTCCGTAAAGGAAACACCTTCCGTCACCGTACCGTCGCTGAGGGCCTAACTTGCCGGTGTGACAAGGCAAACCGTGAGCGGCGGCTGCGGGTACGTGATGGCCTCCGCCTCCGCCGCGCACTTTGACTCGTCGTCCACGCCGTCAAACACGCCGGCCACTCTGTGCGTCGCGCTCGGTGACGCACAGTCCGCACGCAGGTCCTGGCTGTCCGTCACTTCGAGACACTCGCCGTCACGCACGTTCAGTTGAAGGCACAGCAGGAGCTGGCCCTCCTCGCTGTAGGTCACGTACTGGTCGTTCGGGCAGTCGGCGGTGTCGGTGTCCTCGCGGGTGGCGACCTTGTAGACCGCCTCCGGCGTCGAGCAGTCAACCGTCTCCACGTCCGCGTTGGTCTCGCTCGCGACGTTGACCTTGATGCAGTCACCCGGCTGTGCGTCGATGGCCTGGCCAGGGTCCGCCGTCTCGGTCTCGGACTCGGTGGTGGTCTCGCTGTCCTCGGAGGTGTCGGTCGAGTCCGATGTGGTCGTCGTGGTCTTGCTGGCGCTGTTGGTGTCGTCCTTGTCGTTCAGGAGGAACAGACCCACGCCGGCACCGGCGATGACCAGCACCGCGACGGCGACGATGGCCACGATCACACCGGTCTTCTTCTTGGGCGGCTCGGGTGGCTGGTACCCGCCGCCGTACGGGGCGCCTGGCCACTGACCGTACTGGGGCTGGCCGAACTGCTGTGCCTGTCCAGGTCCGAACTGTTCGGTGCGCTCCGGGTCCCACTGGCCGCCATACTGGGGTGGTTGCGGAGGTCTCGGGCCATACTGGCCGTAGCCGCCTCCCGACTGCTGGCCATAAGGGTCCTGGATGGGCTGCCCGTACGGTCCCGGCTGATAGGGAGGCGTCGTCATGACCGCAATCTAGCGTTGCGGAATTGAACGGGCCCACCAGTTCGTTGTGACATTTGCGATGCCAAAGCCGAGGGGATACCGCGAGAAGTGACCGACGGCCCACTGATCGTCCAGTCAGACAAGACACTGCTGCTCGAGGTCGACCATCCGCGTGCCGACGACGCGCGGATCGCGATCGCGCCGTTCGCCGAGCTGGAACGGGCGCCGGAGCACGTCCACACCTACCGTGTGACGCCGCTCGCGCTGTGGAACGCACGCGCCGCCGGCCACGACGCCGAACAGGTGGTGGACGCGCTCACCGTGTACTCCCGGTACCCGGTACCGCAGCCGCTGCTCATCGACGTCGTCGACACGATGGGCCGGTTCGGCCGGCTACAGCTGGCCAACCATCCCGCGCACGGCCTCGTGATGACAACGACCGACCGCGCCGTGCTCGAAGAAGTGTTGCGACACAAGAAGATCGCGCCGATGCTCGGTGCCCGTATCGACGACGACACGGTGGTCGTGCACCCGTCCGAGCGCGGGCGGCTCAAGCAGATACTGCTGAAGGTCGGGTGGCCGGCCGAGGACCTCGCCGGCTACGTCGACGGCGAGCACCACGAGATCGAGCTGCACGAGGACGGGTGGCAGCTGCGCGACTACCAGCAAAGGGCGGCGGAGGCGTTCTGGGCCGGCGGTTCCGGCGTGGTCGTGCTGCCCTGTGGCGCCGGCAAGACGCTGGTCGGCGCGGCGGCCATGGCCCACGCGAAGGCCACCACGCTGATCCTGGTGACGAACACCGTGGCCGGCCGCCAGTGGAAGCGTGAGCTGGTCGCCAGGACGTCGCTGACCGAGGACGAGATCGGCGAGTACTCGGGCGAGCGCAAGGAGATCCGCCCGGTGACGATCGCGACGTACCAGGTCATGACCCGCAGGACCAAGGGTGAGTACCGTCACCTGGACCTGTTCGACTCCCGGGACTGGGGCCTGGTCGTCTACGACGAGGTGCACCTGCTGCCGGCGCCGGTCTTCCGCATGACGGCGGACCTGCAGTCCCGCCGTCGCCTTGGGTTGACGGCCACCCTGGTCCGCGAGGACGGCAGGGAGGGCGACGTGTTCTCGCTGATCGGCCCCAAGCGGTACGACGTGCCGTGGCGCGACATCGAGGCGCAGGGCTGGATCGCCCCGGCCGAGTGCGTCGAGGTCCGCGTGACACTGACGGACGCGGAACGCCTGTCGTACGCGACGGCCGAGCCGGAGGAACGGTACAAGCTGTGCTCCACAGTGGACACCAAGATGCCGGTGGTGAAGAAGATCCTGGCGAAGCACCCTGGCGAGCCGACCCTGGTCATCGGCGCCTACCTGGACCAACTGGAGATGCTGGGCGCCGAGCTGGACGCCCCGGTGATCCAGGGCTCGACCCGCAACGCCGAACGGGAGCGCCTGTTCGACCAGTTCCGACGCGGTGAGCTGCGAACACTGGTGGTGTCGAAGGTGGCGAACTTCTCCATCGACCTGCCGGAGGCGTCGGTGGCCGTCCAGGTGTCGGGCACGTTCGGCTCCCGCCAGGAGGAGGCCCAGCGGCTCGGCAGACTGTTGCGCCCCAAGGAGGACGGCCGCCAGGCCCACTTCTACTCGGTCGTCTCCCGCGACACCCTGGACACCGACTACGCCGCCCACCGACAGCGCTTCCTGGCCGAGCAGGGCTACGCGTACACAATCCAGGACGCGGACGACTTCCTCGGCCCGGAACTCCCTTCGGTGAGCTAGCTAGACCTCGACCAACCCGAGGTGAAACCGCGCCGCGTCGCCGAGCACCTGCAGATCCTTGGGATCACTTGTCACGACGGTCGCGGTGAGTTTCACCGCGGTGGCAACGACGATGGCGTCAACGGCATCCGCGGTGCGGCTCAACCCGAGTAACACGCCGGCACGCTTGGCGACGTCCTCGTCGGTCGGCAGGATCTCGCAGCCCTTGAGCACTCTGGCGAGCACGGCCTGCCCACCACCTCCCCGCCAGGCCTGGGTGAGCACCGGCGCGGGCACGAGCACATGCCGCCCCGCGAGCAGTGCTGTCTTGTGCATGACCAGAAACTTCCGGTCGTTCCGTTCAGCGGCCAACAACGCCCCGGCGTCGTAGACCAGCGGAATCGCGCTCACGCGACCTCGTCGCTCCTCCCCTTGTTCTTCTGGGTGGCCGCGTCCGCATCCGCCAGCTGCGACTCCGCCCAGGCAACCTCCGCATCCGTGAAGGCGCCGTTCTCCCCTTCCCACTCCCCCATGGCCTCCAGACCCTCCTGCACGCGCACTTCGTGCTCGGCGGTCTGGGCGAGCCAGGTGGAGAAGGGTAAGCCGGCCTTCTTCGCGAGAGCACTCGCCTTGGAGTGCGTCTCCTCCGGGATGGTGATGGTCACCTTCTTCGTCGCCACACCACCACCATACCACGGTATGGCACTACCCTGACCTGCGTTTTCAGTCCGCGATCTCGGCCAGGGCGACCACCTTCGTGATGCGGGCACGGATCAGTAGCTCGCCGGGGACGGCGTTGCGCTTGCCGAATGCCTCGGCTGTTTCGGCGCCCATGTAGCGGGCGCCGAGGCGGGTGGCCCACTCGAGCATGTCGTCGAGGTCCTCGGAGACCGTGGCCTCGGCCTGGAACTGCACGAACGAGAACGGCGGGTCCTCGACGTCGACGACCATGGACAGGCGTGGGTCCCGCCGGACGGCGTATCCCTTGACCGTGTCCGCGCCGGTGGTGAACACCAGGAAGTCACCGTCGTCGGTGGCGTCGACCAGGAACCAGATCGGCGCGACGTGCGGCGACCCGTCCTTGCGCACCGTGGCCAGCTTGCCGGTTCGCGTGCCGTGCATGACGAAAGCGAGCCACTCGTCTCGCTCCATGTGGTGCATGGAGCCCATTGTGTTACAGGTCGGCGAGCACCGTGTCGGTGAAGTCCGACCACGTGTCGATGGCCCACTGGCCGAAGTCCCGATCGGACAGTGCCACGCAGGCCACACCGGCATCCGGGTCCACCCACAGGAACGTGCCCGACTGTCCGAAATGACCGAACGTCCTCGGCGAACTGCCCTTCCCTGTCCAATGTGGACTCTTGTGGTCGCGGATCTCGAAGCCCAGGCCCCAGTCGTTGTTCTTCTGGTAGCCGAAGCCCGGCAGCACACCGGCGAGCCCGGGGAACGCCACCGAAGTCGCTTCATCCACAGTGGATTGTGAGACGAGCGTGGGACGCTGCAGTTCCGCGGCGAAGTGCACAAGGTCGGCACAGGTGGACACGCCGCCGGCCCCCGCGGTGCCCGCGAGTCGCGACGACTCCATGCCAAGCGGCGCCAGCACGGCCTCGGTCAGGTACTCCGCGAACGGGATGCCCGACGCCTCGTGGACGGTGTCCGCCAGGACCTCGAACCCGGCGTTCGAGTACAGGCGGCGGGTGCCGGGCTGGGCCACGACCTTGTGCTCGTCGAACGCGAGACCCGAGACGTGTGCGATCAGGTGCCGGACCGTCGAGCCCTCCGGGCCGGCCGGCTGGTCCCACTCGACGGCACCCTCCTCGACCGCGACCAGCGTCGCGTAGGCCGTGAGCAGCTTGGTCACCGACGCCAGCCGGAACTCCCGCGCCTGCGGCCCCGCCTCGCCGAGCACCTCGCCGGAAGCGCGGACCACGGCCACCGCCGCGTTGTCCACCGGCCAGCCGGACACCGCACGCACACTGTCCATGCCTACGAAGCTACCGACGGCCTCACGGCCGGGTGAGACCGGGCGGATCGAGCGACATGACCACACCGTCGGTGCGGTCGAGTGCCTCCTGCTTGCGACCGGCGTCGACCGTGGTGTCGGTCGTGAGGTCCTTGAGCCGGATCGGCGGGCCGAGGTCGACGAGCGTCGGGATGTACTCGGCCTTGTCCACCCGCCAGCCGGCGTCGGTCTTGGTGAACCGGAAGCGGCCGATCAGGCCCTCCTCGGTGGTGCCGCGCGGGTTCTCGTGCTTGGCGACCGAGTTGCCGAGGCCGTAGGCGACCCACTTCTCCCCGAACTTCTCGTACGGCTGCACGACGTGCGCGTGATGCCCGATGATGAGGTCCACGGCCGGGTCGGCGAGGATCTGCTCGGCGATGGCGCGCTGGTCGTCGGTGGGTTCGTGCTGGTCCTCGATGCCCCAGTGCAGGCTCGCGATCACCACCTCGGCGCCGGCAGCCCGCGCTGCCTCGGCGGCCTCGATCACCGCCTCGGCGGACAGCTCGTTGCCCATCCACGACTCCGGTTCCTCGGTGCCCTGGTTGTAGTCGAAGGTGAACGAGACCTGGCCGACCTTGACGCCGTTGACCTCCCGGACCAGCGGTGTGCCGGCTTCCTCCTCCGTGCGTGCGGACCCGGTGTGCCCGATCTTCGCGGCGTCGAGCGCGTCGAGCGTGATGCGCGCGCCCTCGGCACCCTGGTCGAAGGTGTGGTTGGAGGCGGTCGAGCAGGTGTCGTACCCGGTCTCGGCAAGGGCGGTGGCCACCTCGGGCGGCGCGGAGAAGGTCGGATACCCCTGGAAGGGCCCGTCGGTCGTGGCGAGCGGCACCTCGAGATGGCAGATGGCGAGGTCGGCACCCTCGATGACCGGCTTGATCCCGGCGAACAGCGGCCCGAAGTCCCGGGCGCCGCCGCCGTCCTCCTCGGCCTGCTCGGTGAGCGCTGGGTGGATGAGCACGTCCCCGGTCGCCACGACGGTGAACGAGTTGGCAGGCTGGTCAGCGGCGGTGGATCGCGGGGTGACGGTGGCGGGATGGAACGGCGCGACGGGCTCCCCGGCGCGCCCCCCGGTCTCGGCGCAGCCGGAAACGAGAAGACCCACACAAAAAAGACTTACCAACCGGCGCACTCGCGCCATCCTGCACGCCTCACATCCGGGACTCAACCCTCGTGCCGCACCGACTGATCCATGGTGACCCATCGACGGCCCGGCGAGCGTGTGTGGCTTGCGCCGAGCCTTCCTCACCGCGGGCGTTATGAAGGACGCCTTTCTCACATGGCCGCCTGCTGAACGCCTCGCGATGGGCGGCGCACGCACTGTTCGACGCAACACCACTCCGAGGTGATGCCCGACGCAAAGCGCCTACCCGCAGAAACACAACTTTGACGGAGCCCCCACCCGATCCCGCAGGGCTCCGTCAAAAGTCTTGTTTCTCCGGGCGGCGAGCTAGGTTGCACCGCCCGGTGGTGGCTGATGTCTCGAGGGTGCCCTTGAGGACGCTGAACGTCCCGCGGGTGCCCTTCAGGACATCCGGGAACCTGCCTTGAGTGAAGAAGCCTTCCTCACGCTGGGCGTGAGGAAGGACGACTTTCTCGCCCGCCTGCCTGAGCCGCGACCTCGCATCCGCAGGCACCCGACAGGCCCCGCATAGCGCTCCTGACCAGGCCAAACACACCACCGGACAACACCCGACAAGTCATCGCCAGCTCGAGAAACAAACTTTCGAGCCCAGCTCAGTACATAACCCAACCCCCACCCGATCCCGGGGGCGTCCCGCCGTGCCAGTCTACCGGTAGGGGGTGACGGTCGGGTGGATGTCGATCTTGGTTGTGGATAACTCGGTGGGCTGTGGACAACTCCTCAGCGGTGGCGGCGGCGCAGTGTGATGAACGCCAGGACCGCCGCTACCAGGGCCAGTAGTGGGGCCGCTCGTTTGAGTACCGACGGGCCCGCGTAGGAGAGCAGGTCGATCGGCTCGGTTTCGGGTTCCCCCGCCACTGTCAGCTTCGGCTTGCTCGGTGGTGGGGCGTGGGCGGCGGCCGCTTCGCCGGCTTCCTTGCCCGTCTCCGCCGCCTCCGAGCGTTCCTTCTCCACCACCGACAGCTTGGGGACCTCCGCGGCCTGGGCCGGGGTCGTCTCCGGGGCCAGTTTCGAGGCCAGGCAGGTCGCGAAGGTGTCGAGGATCTTGCCGCCCACCTCGGCGATCAGGCCGCGGCCGAACTGGGCCGGCTTGCCCGTGATCGACAGGTCCGTCTCCACCTCGCCGTTGGTCGCGGCGCCGTCCGCGGTCAGTTTCACCGTGACGGTCGCCGACGCGGTGCCGTTGCCGCGCGCGTCCTTGCCCGAGGCCTTCATCACGACCGTCCGTGACGACTCGTCCTTCGTCAGGAACTCGCCGGAACCCTTGTACAGCAAGGAGATCGGGCCCAGCTTCACCTTGACCGAGCCCTTGAACGTGTCGCCTTCCACCTCGGTGAGTGTCGCGCCCGGCATGCATGGCGCGACGCGCTCGGGGTCGAGCACGGCCTGCCAGACGGTGTCCAGGTCGGCCGGCACGGTGAACGAGTGCTCCAGCTTCACGGTTCCTCCAGAAGACGGGGGCGGCGCCTCCGGTAGAGAGGCGCCGCCCATGACCACTACTAGACGCCGGCCGCCGTGGCAACGGCCCTCGACGTGAGTACCTGCGCGAGGTGTTGGCGGTAGGCCACGTCCGCGTTGCCGTCCGCCGGCGGGGACGTGCCTTCCGCCGCGTGTGCGGCGGCCGCGCGGATCGTCTCCGCCGACGCCGGTTGGCCCACCAGCGCCTGCTCGACCGCCGTGGCACGCACCGGGGTGGATGCCATGTTGGTCAGGCCCACCCTGGCCTCGGCGATCGTGCCGCCGTCGACGCGCACGGTCGCCGCCACCGCGACGATCGACCAGGCCTGCGCCACGCGGTTGAACTTCTCGTAGTGCGCGCTCCACCCCGTCGTCTTCGGGATCCGCACCTCGACCAGGATCTCGCCCTGCCGCAGCGCGGTGGTGAAGAAATCGGTGAAGAACTCGGCCGCCGGCACGGTTCGGTTGCCGTCCATGCCACGCACCACCATCTCGGCGTCGAGCGCGAGCGCCGGCGCCAGCAGGTCGCCTGCCGGGTCGGCGTGTGCGAGCGAGCCGCCGAACGTGCCGCGATGCCGGACCTGCGGGTCGGCCACCGTGTCCGTGGCCAGGGCCAGCAGTCCCGCGTGCTCACGCACGAGCTGGTCGCGCTGCACGTCGTAGTGCGTGGTCATCGCGCCGATGACCAGCGCGTCGCCGTCCTCGCGGACGCCACGCAGCGCCGCGATCTTGCCGAGGTCGACGACCATCGTCGGTGCCGCGAGCCGCATCCGCAGCACCGGCAGCAGGCTCTGCCCGCCGGCGATCACCTTCGCGTCCTCGCCCGCCTCGGACAGCACGCGGACCGCCTCGTCCACAGAGGACGGTGCGACGTAGTCGAATGCCGAGGGAATCACTGGGCACCTCCCGAAGGATCGATCGAGCCGAGACCGCCGCCGGCCTCGTCGCCGAGGCCACCGGCGTCGGTCTGGCCCGTCTGGATGGCCTGCCACACCCGCATCGGCGTGCACGGCATCTGGATGTCGGACACGCCGAGGTGCCGCACCGCGTCCACGATCGCGTTCACCACGGCCGGGGTCGACGCGATCGTGCCGGCCTCACCGACTCCCTTGACGCCCAACACGTTCGACGTCGCCGGTGTCTCCGTGCGGTCGGTCGTGAACGAGGGCAGGTCGGCCGCCGACGGCACGAGGTAGTCGGCGAGTGTGCCGGTGGTGAGCGTGCCGGACTCGTCGTGCACGGCCTCCTCGAACAGCGCCTGCGCGATGCCCTGCGCGAGCCCGCCGTGCACCTGGCCCTCGACGATCAGCGGGTTCACCACCTTGCCGATGTCGTCGACGCAGACGTACGACCGCAGGCGAACCTGGCCCGTCTCGGTGTCCACTTCGGCCGCACACAGGTGGGTGCCGTGCGGGAACGAGAAGTTCTCCGGGTCGTACGTGGCCTCGGAGTCCAGGTTCGGCTCCACGCCGTCCGGCAGGTCGTGCGCGGCGAACACGGCCAGTGCGACGTCCTGAATGGACACACCCGCGGCCTCAGCGCCCGTCCCGCGCACCCGGAACGTGCCGCTCGTGAACTCGACGTCGTCCTCGGACGCCTCCATCATGTGCGCGGCGATCTTGGCGGCCTTGGCCTTCACCTTGTCCGTCGCGGCGATCACGGCCATGGCGCCGACGGTCAGCGACCGCGAGCCGTAGGTGTCCATGCCCTTGTGCGAGGACTGGGTGTCGCCGTGGAGCACCTCGATGTCCTCGAACGGCACGCCGAGCTGGTCGGCCACGATCTGGCTCCACGCCGTCTCGTGCCCCTGGCCATGCGCTGAGGAACCCGTGACGACCTCGACCTTTCCGGTCGGCAGCATGCGGATGGCCGCGTGCTCCCAGCCACCCGCGCCGTAGGACAGCGAGCCGAGCACGCGGGACGGCGCGAGGCCGCACATCTCGGTGAACGTCGAGATGCCGATGCCGAGCTGCACGGTGTCACCGCGTTCGCGGCGCTCGCGTTGCTCGGCGCGCAACCCGTCGTAGCCGAACAGGTCCATCGCCTTGGCCGTGGCGGCCTCGTAGTTGCCGGAGTCGTAGGTCAGCCCGCACACCGTGGTGAACGGGAACTCCTCGTGCTTGATCCAGTTCTTCTCGCGGACCACCATCGGGTCCATGCCGACCTCGACGGCCAGCTCGTCCATGAGCCGCTCGATGGCGTACGTGGCCTCCGGGCGGCCTGCGCCGCGGTAGGCGTCGGTCGGCACCTTGTTGGTGAACACGTTGGTGCACACGAACCGGTACGCCGGGAACTTGTAGATGGCGTTGAACATGAACGCGCCGAGGATCGGCACGCCGGGCGTGACGAGCCGCAGGTAGGCGCCCATGTCGGCGAGCAGCTCGACCTTGAGGCCGGTGACCGTGCCGTCGCGGCGCGCGGACAGCGTCAGCTTCTGGATCTGGTCGCGGCCGTGGTGTCCGGACTGCAGGCTCTCGCTGCGGGTCTCGGTGTACTTCACGGGCTTGCCGAGCCGCCGCGCCACCAGGAAGGTCAGGAACTCCTCGGGGGTGACCTGCAGCTTGCCGCCGAACCCGCCGCCGACGTCCGGCGCGATCACGCGGATCTTGTGCTCCGGCACGCCAAGCTGCGCGGCGAGCAGGAACCGCAGGATGTGCGGGATCTGCGTGGCCGACCACATGGTGAGCTGCTCACCGGTGGGGTCGACCATGATCGCGCGCGGCTCCATGAACGCCGGGATCAGCCGCTGCTGGCGGTAGGTGCGCTCGATGACCACCTCGGCCTCGGAGATGGCCTGCTCGACGTCGCTACCGGTGCCGGCCTCGCCGGAGTCGAAGATCCACGTCGCGCTCTTGTTCGTGCCGAGGTCGGCGTGCACCAGGTCGGCGCCCTCGACCAGTGCGGCTTCCATGTCGAGCACGACGGGCAGGTCGTCGTAATCGACGTCGATGCCCTCCAGCGCGTCGGCGGCCTCGTAGGCGGTGCGGGCGACCACGACGGCCACGACCTCACCGGCGAAGTTCACCGTGTCGACGGCGATGGACGGCGCGTCGGGGGCCTTCATGTCCTCGGTGATCGGCCACGCGCACGGCAGGCTGCCCTGCTCACCGGCCAGGTCGGCGCCGGTGAACACGGCGAGCACGCCGGGCATCTCGCGGGCGGCCGAGGTGTCGATGTTCGTGATCCTGGCGTGCGCCATGGGGCTGCGCAGGACCGCCATGTGCTGCAGACCCGGCAGCGTGAGGTTGTCGGTCCAGCGGGTGCGCCCGGTGATCAGGCGCGCGTCTTCCTTCCGGAGGCGGGCCTTGCCCACCTCGGGTTCGATGGTCGAGGTCACTGTCCGCCTCCAGCCTTGGCCGGTGCCCCCGCGACCTGTTCGGCCTCGGGTCCGGCGCCGCCCTTCATGCGTGCGGCCGCGTCGCGCACGGCGCGGACGATGTTCTGGTAGCCGGTGCAGCGGCAGAGGTTGCCCTCGAGACCGTGCCGCACGGCGTCCTCGTCCGGGTCCGGGTTGTCGGCGAGGAGGTCGATCGACTGCATGATCATGCCGGGCGTGCAGAAGCCGCACTGGAGGGCGTGGTTGTCGTGGAAGGCCTGCTGCACCGGGTGCAGCTGGCCGCCGCGGGCGAGGCCCTCGATGGTGGTGACCTCGCACCCGTCGGCCTGTACGGCGAGCACCGAACAGGCCTTCACGCTGTGCCCGTCGAGATGGACGGTGCAGGCGCCGCAGTTGCTCGTGTCGCAGCCCACGACCGTGCCGACCTTGCCTAGCCGTTCCCGCAGGTAATGCACGAGCAGCTGGCGAGGTTCAACGTCGTCGGTGAACTTCGTTCCGTCAACGGTCACGGTGATGCGCATGGGGCCTCCTGCCGGAGTTCGGGAAACGCGTGAGCGGACTCACAGGCTTCGAGCTAACTCCCGCTGTCGCCCTGGGACAACCCCCGCCACCCAAGAAGTGGATCGTGTTACGGAGAGATCAGGTTTAATCGTTCGAAGGAGATCGTTCGCAACGCGTAGGATCTGGTCGTGACAGCCACGTCCCTCGCAGGTCAGCAGGTGGATCCGTATCCCGAGTACCGGCGAGGGGTGGTGTTCGGCGCCACGGCGTACGGCCTGTGGGGACTCTTCCCGCTCTACTGGACGATGCTGGCCGCGGCCGGTGCGGTGGAGACCCTCGCGCACCGGATGATCTGGTCGTTCGTGCTGATCACGGCGATCGTGGTGTGGACACGGCGAGGCACGCCGCTGCGTGCCGTGCTGCGCGACCGCCGGCAGGTTCTGCTGCTCACGGCGGCGACCGCGCTCATCGCGGCGAACTGGCTCGGCTACATCTGGGGCGTTACCCACGGCCGAGTGGTGGAGACCGCTCTCGGTTACTTCACGGGACCGCTGGTGTCCGTGCTGATCGGCGTGCTGGTGCTGGGTGAACACTTACGCAAGGCACAGTGGACGGCGGTCGCCCTCGGCACGGCGGCGATCGTGGTGCTGATCGTCGGGTACGGCGAGGTGCCGTGGATCGCGCTGGTGCTGGCGTTCAGCTTCTCGACGTACGGCCTGGTGAAGAAGATGGCCGGTGTCCCGGCGATCGAGTCGATGGCAGTCGAGTCGGGATTGGCGCTGCTGCCGGCACTCGTCTACGTCCTGTTCCTGGAGGCCGCCGGTGCTGGCACCTTCCTGTCGCTTGGCATCGGCCACGCTCTGTTGCTGATTGGCGGCGGCCTGGTGTCGGTGGGGCCGCTGCTGGCCTTCGGCGCGGCCGCCGTGCGGATCCCGCTGGCGATGATCGGACTGCTGCAGTACCTGGCGCCGGTCCTGCAGTTCGCCTTCGGCGTGCTGGTCTTCCACGAGCACATGCCACTGGAACGCTGGCTGGGCTTCGCGATCGTGTGGCTGGCCCTGATGGTCCTGACCATCGACGGCACTAGGGCAATACGAGCACCAGCCGCAACGCCTCGTTGACGCGCATCGGCACGGTCACCCGGGCAGCAGTCGATCAACACGGTCCGCGTAACGGCGGCGACGGGCCGCCCTCTCCTCAGCGTCATGAACCTCGGCGTATTCAGCCGCCACCTGCTGATAGCCACGCTCGAGTGCCTGATCGCGCTCCGCACCTTCGGGCAGGTCGGTACCACTCGGCCTACGAACGATCTCCACCTCGCCCGGCGATCGCGGCGACGCCGTCGATCTCTACCTGTACGCCCTCGCGGACCAGCTGCGTGACGACCGTGGTCCTGGCCGGCAGGACCGGGCAGTCCGCGAAGAACTCGCGGTAGACGCGGTTGAACGTCGGGAAGTTCGCCCGGTCGCTCAGGTAGCAGGTGCACTTGACGATCAGGTCCTTGCGGCTGCCCGCGGCCAGGAAGACCTCGACGAGGTTGTCCAGCACCTGACGCGCCTGTGCGGCGAAGTCGGCCGGCATCTCGTTGGTCGCCGGGTCGAGCGGGCCCTGTCCGGACGTGAGGACCAGGTCGCCGACCTTGATCGCCTGCGACAGCGGGGGTTCGGTGCCGTCCGAGAAGCTGACGAACGGGGCCTTGTCGGTGTGGACGCGTTCGATCACTTGATCATTCTGGACTACGGCTCGCGGTGGATGCGGCCGCTCGCCTCCGTCAGGCGGGTGCCCTCGCCACCCCAGCGCAGGGAGATGATCTCCGCGGCGATGGACACCGCGGTCTCCTCGGGGGTGCGGGCGCCCAGGTCGAGGCCGATCGGGGACGCCAGTCGGGCCAGTTCGGCCTCCGTCATGCCCGCCTCGCGCAGCCTTGCCATGCGGTCGTCGTGTGTGCGGCGGGAGCCCATCGCGCCGATGTAGCCCGCCTCGCAGCGCAGTGCGACCTCCAGCACCGGGACGTCGAACTTCGGGTCGTGCGTCAGCACCGCGATGACCGTGCGGCTGTCGATGCGGCCCGCTTCCACCTCGGCGGCCAGGTACCGGTGCGGCCAGTTGACGATCACGTCGTCGGCGTCGGGGAAGCGGCTCTTCGTGGCGAAGATCGGGCGGGCGTCACACACCGTCACGCGGTAGCCGAGGAACGAGCCGAGCCTGGCCATGGCCGTCGCGAAGTCGATGGCGCCGAAGACCAGGAGCCGGGGCGGCGGCTCGAACGAATTGACGAACACCGACATGCCCTCGCCGCGGCGCTGGCCGTCCACGCCGTAGTGCAGGGTGCCGGTCCGGCCGGTCGCGAGCATGCCGCGGGCGTCGTCCGCGATCGCCGCCTCCGCGCGAGCCGAACCGAGGCCACCGGCGGTCTTCGTCGGCCACACGACCAGGTGTCGCCCGATCCGGGCAGGGTCCGGGTGGGCGACGACGGTCGCGAGCGCCACCGGCTCCTCGGACTGGATCGACTTCGCGAGCTCGGCGAACTCCGGGAAGTCCTCGGCCGCGAACGACTCCACGTAGATGTCGATGATCCCGCCGCAGGTCAGGCCCACCGCGAACGCGTCGTCGTCGCTCACGCCGTACCGCTCCAGCACCGGGGCGCCGTCGCCGAGGACCTGCTGGGCCACCTCGTACACCGCGCCCTCGACGCAGCCGCCGGACACGCTGCCCGACACCGTCCCGTCCTCGGCCACCAGCATCGCGGCGCCCGGTGCCCTCGGCGCGGACGAGAACGTCGCGACGACCGTGCCCAGCGCCACCTTCTCCCCGGCCGAGTAACGGCGTACCAACTCGTCAAGCACGTCACGCACGGCGTACCTCCGTCAGCAACTCCTCGAGCGTGGCCAGGCTGTGGCCGGCCACCAGGCGGTCAACGTGCGGCAGGGCGGCCGCGATCCCGGACTGTATGGGCGTGTATCCGTCGCGGCCGGCGTGCGGGTTCACCCACAACACGCGGTGCGCGAGCCGCCGCAGCCGCGCCAGCTGCTCGCCGAGCAGTGTCGCGTCGCCGCGTTCCCAACCGTCGGAGAAGAGCACGACGGTCGCCCGCCGCGCGAGCCCTCGCTGCCCCCAGCGATCGAGGAACACCCGAACTGTCTCCCCCAGTCGGGTGCCGCCGGCGAAATCGGGCACTGCCCGCGACGCCGCCGTGAGCGCCTCCTCCGGGTCGCGCCTGCGCAGCTGCCGGGACAGCCTGGTCAGCCGCGTACCGATGGTGAACACCTCCGTGGACGCCGGCGCCGCCCGGACGACCGCGTGCGCGAACCGCAGCAACGCGTCTGCGTACGGGGTCATCGACCCGGAGATGTCGATCAGCAGCACGACGCGGCGCGGCCGGTCGACCCGGTCCCGGTAGGCCAGCCGCACGGGTTCGCCGCCCGCGGCACGCATGGTGCGCAGGATGCGGGCGGGGTCGAGGCGGCCGGTTCGGTGCGGACGCAGGCGCATCGTCCGACGCAGCGGGGGCGCCAGGTGCAGGGTGGCCATCAGCTCGCGGAGGTGCTCGCGCTCGGCAGCACTGAGTTGCGAGATGTCCCTGTGCCGCAACACTTCCGTGTCGCTGGCGGCGACCTTCAGCTCGGTGGACTCTGGACTGTCGGCGCCTTCGCCGGCTGCCGTGAGCGTGGCCATGGTGACCGTGACCTTCGGTTGCTCGGTCGCGGTCCGGCGCCGTGCCGGTGGGGTGCCGCCGAACCAGGCGGTGAACGCCTCGTCGTAACGCGGCAGGTCGTCCGGCTCGGCACACAGGGTCAACCGGCCGGCCCAGTACAGCTGACTGGGATCGGTGATGTCGAGCTCGCCGACCGCACCGAGGTATGCCTGGACCCGCTGCGTGTCGCACGGCAACCCGGCCGTCCGCAACGCGGCGGCGAAGCCGACCAACCCTGGTAACGGGTCCACCTAGTCATTGTGTACCCACGTGGCGGCCGCGGTCTCGGGCGGCGGTGCTGGCGTAGGACACGGCGGCGCGAGCGCGGCCGGCCACGTGGGTCTGCCTGGCGCCGGCCGGATGTCGGCCGGATGTCGGCCGGCGCCAGGGTGGCCCCTCGCCGCGACCTTGGCCAGGTAGCGGGCCGGGCGCGAGGAGCCGGTGATGGGCACAGGGGCGGCCGTCCACATCAGACAATGGGAACGGAAGGGACGGCCGCCACGGTCGCCCGCGTCTGGCATGAGCACCGCGACAGGCTCACACCGCGCTGGGCAACCGCCCGGATCAGGGCAACACGAACAACCGCTCGCTCCCCCTGAGCTCGGTTCTCATGTCGCCCTCCTCCGGTTTCTTGGCGCGCCGCAACAACTATCGCCCACCCAACCAAAAACCGCACCCGAATATCCGCGTTCCCCCGAGTGAACGCGCGAGTCGCGCTTCTGGCCCCCGCGAGTCTCGCGTTGGGCCCCTGCGAGTTACGTTTTCGGGAACACCGGGGCGTACACGAAAACGCAACTCGGGGGTGCCGAACGCGCGACTCGCCGGGGCCGAACGCGAGACTCGCGAGGGTTAGGCCAGGAGTTTGTCCAGGCCGGCTGTTACCACGCGTTGGGTGTCTTCTCGGTACTTCAGTACCGCGCCAAGGGTGGCCGCCGCGGCTGTGGCGTCCAGTTCGGTGCGTCCCAGGGCGGTGAGGGCCTGGGCCCAGTCCAGAGACTCCGCGACGCCCGGGGGCTTCAGCAGTTCCAGGGCACGCAGCCGACGCACGGCAGTCGCGACCTGCGTGGCCAGCCGCTCGGACAGGTCCGGGAGGCGGCTGCGCAGGATCGCGACCTCGCGGGTCAGCGTCGGGTGCTCCAGCCAGTGGTACAGACAGCGGCGCTTCAGCGCGTCGTGCACCTCGCGGGTGCGGTTGGACGTCAGGACCACGAGCGGCGGCTCGGCGGCACGCACCTCCCCCAGCTCCGGCACGGTCACCGCGTTCTCGCCGAGGATCTCCAGCAGGAACGCCTCGAACTCGTCGTCCGCGCGGTCCACTTCGTCCACCAGCAGCACGCACGGCGACTCCTCCAGCGCCCGCAGCAGCGGCCGGGCCAGCAGGAACCGTCGGCTGTACAGCGACTTCTCCGCCATGTCCGAGTCGAGCGAACCGTCCGACGCGGCCTCCAGCGCCCGCAGATGCAACAGCTGACGCGGGAAGTCCCAGTCGTACAGCGCCTGCGTGAAGTCGATGCCCTCGTGGCACTGCAGCTTGATCAGCGGCACACGCAGCGCCGCGGCCAGTGCCACGGCGAGCGACGTCTTGCCCGTGCCAGGCTCGCCCTCGCAGAACAGCGGCCGGCCGAGCCGGTGCGCGAGGAACGCCGCCGTGGCGATGCCGGCGTCCGGCAGGTAGCCGACCGACTCGAGCGCGACGGACAGCTCCTCAGGGGAAGTCACCACGATCCGAGGGTAGACGCCAGGGTCGTCCCCGATGTCAGCCGCGACGGCCGGACGCACAGTGGACCCATGAACACAGACACCATCAAGCTCCGCCGCAGCCGTACCGACCGGATGGTCGCGGGCGTGTGCGGCGGCATCGCCAACATGTTCAACATCGACGCCGCGCTCGTGCGCATCCTGTTGGTCGCGGCCACCCTGCTGGGCTTCGGCACCGGCGCCGTGCTCTACGTGATCGCCTGGCTGATCGTGCCGGAGGCATAATCGGCGAGCGTGGAAGACCGGCAGACCTTCTCGCGGGCCAGCACCGCACGCGCACTCGTCCTGCTCGCGTCGGCGCTGGCGGTCGGCGGCTCGGCGCTGCTCTGCCTGATGAGCGTCGTGTTCGCCGAGCGGATCGTGCTCGCCACCGCCGTCTTCGCCGCGTTCGCGCTGGTCGGGGCGGTCGTCGGCACCCTGCTCACCATTCGCGCCAAGTCGGTTGGCAAGGTGGTCGGGCTGGGTTGCGGGACCCTGCTCGTTACGCTTGTGCTCGGTTTGGCGATCATGCTCATACTGATCTCGGACACGGGTGGAAACCCAACGTAAACCAACGTAAACCACCCGTTTGGCCGGTATCTGAGCCACGAACCGGCGCTCTTGACTGTAAGACCCCACACGCGGGGTGATGACGCGAACACGACGGAATTGGCACGATGAACGCCGTGCCAGCAGCAGGACGACCCTCGAAGCGGGGTGGGAAGCGGTGACCGATCTGCAGACCGCAAGTGTGGTCAAACCCTGGGCGGAGCTCGAGGGGCGGGACCGACACGCGGCGTGCATGCTCGCCGCGCGAGACGGAGACAAGGAGGCGTTCGACGCGTTGGTCGCCGACCTGTCCCCACTTGTATGGCACGTCGCTCGAAGCGGTGGTCTCGACCGGACCACCGCCGAGGACGTGGTTCAGACGGTATGGCTGGCGCTCCTGCGCCACCTCCACCGGCTGACCGAGCCGCGGGCGCTCGCCGGCTGGCTGATCACGACCACGCGTCGTGAGGCCAACCGGGTGCAACACCGCACGGGAGGGTTCGTCGAGCTCTCGCAGGAGATGGCGGAGCAGACACCCACCTCCGATCCGTCCCCGGAGCACGAGGTGCTCCGCACCGAACGGGACCGCGCGCTGTGGTCCGCGTTCCACCAGCTATCGCAGCGGTGCCAGGAGTTGCTGCGGCTCACCGTGCTCGCGGGGCGTGCTGAATACCGCGCGGTGGCCGAGGCCCTGCACATGCCGCACGGAAGTATCGGACCGACACGAGGGCGCTGCCTCAACAACCTGCGCTCGCTGTACGACGGGGACAGTGGATCATGAGAACGAACCAGGCTGACGACGAGCTGATGGCCGAGGTAGCGCGGCTGGTGAACGAGCTCGACCCACCGCCGCCAGGGCTGGTCGAGCGGGCGCAGTTCGCCGTGGCGCTGGAGGACATCGACCACGAGGTCGAGCTCCTCGAGGTGGCTCAGTGGGCGGACTCCCGAACGCTCGCTGGGGTGCGCGGTGGACTGCCGGGCACCATCACGTTCTTCGTCGGGGACCTGACCGTGATGGTCAATGTCACCCGAACCGGTGAACGCCAACGCATCGACGGGTGGCTGGTGCCCGCCGGCGCACATGGCGTCGAGGTTCGAGTCGCCGACCACGGCTCGACGATCACGACCGCTGACGAGGGCGGCCGCTTCGTGCTGACCGAGGTGCCCAGGGGCACTACGCAGCTACTTGTACGGATGAACGCCGATCAGTCACGCACAGTGGTCACACCTACGGTGGATTTGTAGCCTAAATAGCTCCCCCCTCACCCGATTGGCAGATATTCTCCTGTATCTCACGGTGACCACACATCTCTTGTGTGGGTGAGCAACCCGGAGAACCTGTTTGAGGGGAGCAAGCAAATCATGACCGACATCACCGAGGTTCGGCCCGAGGACGACACCAAGCCCTGCAAGGAGTGTGACTCGATCGAGCACACCACTTCGGGCCACTTCGACGGGGGAGCGCCGGCCACCGGTAATGGTCACTTCGACGGCGGCTCGGCACCGCTGAGCACCACCGGTCACTTCGATGGCGGTGCGCCGCCAAAGGGCTGACAGGTCACGGCAAGAGTCACGGTCCACGTTGTGCGGGGGTTGGTAGGGTGTATACGGAAAGCACCTCCAGCCCTCGCGGATCGTGATGAGAATTTTGTGCGCTGTCATTGATTCGTGTCCCGATGTCATGCGGCAGCCGTGATCGTGGGGGGCGCTGAGGCGCCGGGACGCGACTCCGTCCAGGCCACTGTCATGGCGGCCGCCGAGCAACGACGGCGGGCGGTAGCGGCGGCGTCGGCCGGTCGGCCAGCCGAGGCGATCAAGATCCTGCAGCGAGCATTGCAGCTGCTCCCGGTCGCCTCCGACTCGGCCGAGGTCGTCGCCGTCCGCGCCCGAGTCCTTCTTTCACTCGGATGGGTGCAGGCCGAGACGGGCACGCTCGCGGACGGGCTCGTCCATCTCGGCACCGCACGCGATCTCGTCACCGCCCTGCCGGACGGGCCGGACCGGCTGGCACTTCTCGGCTTCGCCGACCAGCAGCACGCGCTCGTGTTGGTCCGCGCCGGCCGTACCCCCGAGGGCATCGAGCTGTTCAGCCGCGCGATTCCGTTGCTGGAGCAGGCACTGGGCAGCACGGCGGGCGATCCCGAGATGCTTGCCAGGGCCTTCCTGAACCGGGGCACGACGTACACCCTGGTCGGTCGACCCGGTCCGGCCGAGACAGATCTGCGCCGCTGCATCGAGCTGTGCACCGCACACGAGCTGCCGATCATCAAGGCCAAGGCCATCAGCACCCTCGGGGACATCGCGCTGCTCGTCGGCGATGTCCCGGACGCGCTGGCGCACTTCTCCGAAGCGGTGCACCTCTTCCGCAGGCTGGCCCCGCATCTGGTCGCCCGCACCCAGATCGACCAGGGACGAGCACTGCTCACCGCCGGGCTCGCCGAGGAGGCGGCCCGACTGCTCGACGAGGCGCTACCGGTGCTCCGTGACCAGCGGATCAGCCAGGACCTCGCCGAGGCCGAGGTCACCAGGGCCGCCGCCGCGCTGCTCGCCGGCGACCGGGCCATGGCCAAGCAGGCCGCGGGATCCGCCCACCGTCGCTTCGTCCGCCGCGGCAGCATGGCGTGGGCCGAGGTCGCCGCACTGACCAAACTGCGCACCGAGGCGGACGCGGCGCTCGCCGGACTGGCGACGACGGCGACGATCAAGAAGGCGGCGGCGCTCGCCGAGCGGCTCGCGAACGCCGGCCTCACCGACGAAGCGGCGATGGCCAGGATGCTCGGAGTGCGTCTGGCGTTGCGCCGCGGTTCCGTCGACGTCGCCGAGAAGCTGCTCAGCCAGGTGCCCGCCCCAGGCAAGATCGCGCCGATCGACCACCGGATGATGCTTCGGCTGTGCCGTGCGGAACTCGCGGTTGCCCGTGGGCAGACCCGCACGGCGTTGACCCAGGCCAAGACCGGGTTCGACGAGCTAGGCGCCGCCCGTGACCGGATGGGCGGGCTCGACCTCGTGTGCGGCACTGCCGTGCACGGCCTCGAGTTGGCCAGGCTCGCGGTCGGCCTCGTGCTGGACGGCGCCAGAACCGACGCCGACGCACGGCGGCTGCTCGCCTGGCAGGAACGCACCCGCGCGCAGGTGTACCGGTACGAGCCGATGCCCGCGATCGACGACCCCGAGCTCGCCAGCCGGGTCGCGGAGCTGCGGACCGTGCTGCGCACGATGCAGCAGGCCCGGGTCGAGCGGCGGCCGATCGAGCATCTCGAGCAGCGCTCCGTCTCGTTGCAGCGCGAGGTGAACCGGCTCGGCTGGCACACCTCCCCGTGGGGGAAGCCGCGGCCGGTGTCGTCACCAGAAGAGGTGATCGAACATCTCGGCGACCGTGCGTTGATCAGCTTCTCGGGTCCGGAAAAGGATCTCGCCGCCGTGGTCGTCGCAGGTGGACGGACCAAGCTGGTTCGCTTGGGAGCCAAGGACGCCGTGCTGGAGACGGCGCGGCAGCTGCACGCCGACCTCGACGCGCTCGCGCCCGACGAGCTGATCGCGCCGCTCGTGACCGCGGTGTCGCAGTCCGCGCGGCGGCGCATCGACAAGCTGGACGACCTGCTGTTCGGTCCCGACGGCATCCCGGCCGACCTGATCAAGGACCGCGAGCTGGTCGTGGTGCCGTTCGGTGAGCTGTACTCCGTGCCGTGGGAGACGCTGCCGTCGCTGCGGGGGCGGGCGGTGTCCGTGGCGCCGTCGGCGACCGCGTGGGTGAGTGCCGACGAGGTGCCGCAGAACGGTGGGCCGGTCGTGCTGGTGCGCGGGCCGGACCTGCCCACGGCGGCGACCGAGCTGGACCAGCTGCGCGAGGTGTACCCGGACGCGATCGTGCTCGACGGGGAGAAGGCAACGGCCGAGGCCGTGCTGTCCGCAATGGACGGTGCGAAGCTCGTCCACATCGCCGCGCACGGCACCCACGAGGCCGCGAACGCGATGTTCTCGCGGCTTGAGCTGTACGACGGCGGACTGCTCGCGCACGAGGTCGCGCGGCTGGCGCATCCGCCGGCGCACATCGTGCTCGCGGCGTGCGAGCTGGCGCTGTCGCACATCCGGCCAGGGGACGAGCCGCTCGGGTTCGCCGGCGCGATGCTCGCGAGCGGTTCGCGGACCGTCGTCGCCGCGGTGAACCGCGTCGGGCACCGGTCGGCGGCGCTGACCATGACCGACTACCACCGCCGCCTCGCCAACAAGCCGGTCGCCGACCTCGCCGCCGATTTAGCGGAGACGATGACCGACTATCACCGAAAGGTCGCCTCGGGCATGAGCCCTGCCCGCGCACTCGCCGAGGCGACCGCCCAGGACCCGCTTCGTCGCCCGTTCATCCTGCTCGGCGCGGGTTGATTGCGTAAAGATCGCCGGCAGCTGACGATGAGACCGTGACCTGGTCCGACCCGCGCTTCCTCACGCACCTGATCTCCGTGCCGCTGTTCACCGGCGTGATCGGCTACGTGACCAACTGGACCGGTGTGATCATGCTGTTCCAGCCGATGCGGTTCCACGGCGTGCGGGTGCCCGGGCTGCGGTTCCTGTACTCGTACCTGCCGCGCCGGGTGCAGGTCGTCCCCGCGATCACACACCACGGCCAGTTCGGTTGGCAGGGCATCATTCCGTCGCGGGTGTCGAAGATGGCGTCGATCTCCGTGGACAAGGCGCTGCTCAAGGTGGGCAGCATCGGCGACTTCTACCGCGAGTTCGAACCGGACAAGATCGCCGACCACATCGCGGCGACGGCACGGGGTGAGCTTCGCGAGGTCGTGGCTCGGATCATGACGCGGGAGCACCCTCGGCTGTGGCAGGACCTGCCGCCCGTGCTCAAGTCGGCCGTGCACGCCAGGGTGGAGCAGCGGCTGCCGGTGATCGTGCGCGGGCTGACCGCACAGCTCGGGGAGCACATCGAGCAGCTGATCGACGCGAAGTTGTTGGTGATCAGGCACTTCGAGGAACACCCCGAGCTGATGAACGACATGCTCCGCGAGGTCGGCCGCAAGGAGCTGCGGTTCATGCAGAACTTCGGCTTCTACTTCGGTTTTCCGGCCGGGGTCGGGCTGGTGTTCCTGCTGGAGGTGTTGCCGCAGTGGTGGGTGCTGCCGCTCGGTGGTGCGGTGATCGGCTGGGTGGCCAACTGGATCGGCATCAAGCTGATCTTCGAGCCGGTGTTCCCTCTCCGGATCGGGCCGTTCACGTTCCAGGGGCTGTTCCTGCGGCGTCAGCCGGAGGTGAGCGACGTCCTCGCGAAGATCATCGCCGAGGACGTGATCACCATGAAGAACATCGGCGACGAGCTGTTGTTCGGCCCACGCTCGGATCGCACGCGGTTCCTGCTGGAGACGTCGCTGCGCCCGGCCGTCGACGACGCGGTGGGCTTCGCGCGGTCGGCGGTGCGGGTGGGTATCGGAACCGACCGGTACGACCGAATCAGGGACGCGGTGGCCCACGAGGCGGTGGAGTTCGCGTCCGCGTTCGGCGACATGGAGTTCGGCCGTCAGCAGGCGGTGAAGATCAACCGGTTCGTGGCGAGGCAGATGCGGCAGCTACGCCCGGACGAGTTCAACGAGCTGTTGCGGTCGGCCATCAAGCAGGACGAATGGCTGCTGTTCGTGCACGGCGGTGTGCTCGGGATCGGCGCCGGGCTGATCCATCTGGCGATCTTCGGGGTGTGAGATGTCTGATTCCCTTGGCCTGCTACGCATCGCGGCGAACGCGGGACTGTCCACAGTGCAGTGGATGGTGAACACCTCCGTGCGGACGGGCACCAGGGTGGCCCGCGGCCTCGCGGCGGGCGAGCCCCCGGCGAAGATCGCCGGCGAGCTTGGCGCGGAACTGCGGGCTGCGGCCCAGTCGGCGCTCGGGGTCGCACCGCCTGCCGAGCCGTCCGGAGCGTCCACGGAGGAACTGCGGGAACGGGGCGCGGAGCTGTTACGCCGGTCGTCGGACGTGCACTTCGTGGCGGACACACACCCGGCGTACGAACGCATCCTGGGCGAACTGACCCCGGACGAGGCACGCATCCTGCGTTTCCTGTACCGCGAAGGTCCACAACCGACAGTGGACGTCCGCACGAACCGTCCACTGGGCATCGGCTCCGAGCTGATCGAGGCCGGGTTGTCGATGATCGGCCGGCAGTCCGGCGTGCGGAACCCGAACCGCACCAACGCCTACCTGAACAACCTGTTCCGACTCGGCCTGGTGTGGTTCTCCCGCGAGGAGGTCGACCCGTCCCGCTACCAGGTGGTGGAAGTCCAACCTGAAGTCCAGGAGGCCATGGCAAAAGCGGGCCGAGCACCCAAAACCATCCGCAGAAGCATCCACCTGACCCCGTTCGGCGAAGACTTCTGCCAAACCTGCCTCCCCTGACCTCGCGTGTCCAACACAAAAGACCCGCGTGTCCAACACAAAAGAACCGCGAGTTCAACAATGAGGCGCGCTCCGGTTGTTGAACTCAGGGGTCCAGTTTGTTGGACACGCGGGTTCTGGGCGTTGGACACGCGAGGGCACCGGCAAGGTGAGAGACCGAACTGGCCGAGCGACCCTCTTGCCAAGCCCCCACATGCAGAACGGCCCCGGGGAGCCCCGAGGCCGTTCTGTACACGACTAGCGGATCAGAAGTCCATGCCGCCGGTCGGGTCGCCGCCGCCTGCCGGCGCAGCGGCCTTCTCCGGCTTGTCCGCGACCACGGCTTCGGTGGTCAGGAACAGCGCGGCGATGGACGCGGCGTTCTGCAGTGCGGAGCGGGTCACCTTGGCGGGGTCGATGACGCCCGCGGCGACCAGGTCCTCGTACTCGCCGGTCGCGGCGTTCAGGCCGTGGCTCTCCGGGAGACCCTTGACCTTCTCCACCACGACGCCGCCCTCGAGGCCGGCGTTGATGGCGATCTGCTTGAGCGGGGACTCGACGGCGACCTTCACGATGTTCGCGCCGGTTGCCTCGTCACCCGTCAGGCGCAGGCCCTCGAAGGCGACCTTGGCTGCCTGCAGCAGGGCGACGCCACCACCGGCGACGATGCCCTCCTCGACGGCGGCCTTGGCGTTGCGCACCGCGTCCTCGATGCGGTGCTTGCGCTCCTTGAGCTCGACCTCGGTCGCGGCACCGGCCTTGATCACCGCAACACCGCCGGCCAGCTTGGCCAGGCGCTCCTGCAGCTTCTCGCGGTCGTAGTCCGAGTCGCTCTTCTCGATCTCCGAGCGGATCTGGTTGACGCGGCCCTGGATCTGCTCCGCGTCACCCGCGCCCTCGACGATCGTGGTCTCGTCCTTGGTCACGACGACCTTGCGGGCACGGCCCAGCAGCGAGATGTCGGCGTTGTCCAGCTTGAGGCCCACGTCCTCGGAGATCACGGTGCCACCGGTGAGGATGGCGATGTCCTGCAGGATCGCCTTGCGGCGGTCGCCGAAGCCAGGGGCCTTGACGGCGACGGACTTGAAGGTGCCGCGGATCTTGTTGACCACCAGGGTCGCCAGGGCCTCGCCCTCGACGTCCTCGGCGATGATCAGCAGCGGCTTCGACGCCTGCATGACCTTCTCCAGCACCGGGAGCAGGTCCTTGACGGCGGAGATCTTCGAGCCGAACAGGAGGATGTACGGGTCCTCGAGGACCGCCTCCTGGCGCTCCGGGTCGGTCACGAAGTAACCGGCCAGGTAGCCCTTGTCGAAGCGCATGCCCTCGGTGAGCTCCAGCTCCATGCCGAGCGCGTTGCTCTCCTCGACGGTGACGACGCCTTCCTTGCCGACCTTGTCCAGCGCCTCGGCGATCAGCTCGCCGATCGTGGTGTCAGCGGCGGAGATGGACGCGGTCGCCGCGATCTGCTCCTTGGTCTCGACCTCACGCGACATCTTGTGCAGCTGCTCGGTGATGGCCTCGACCGCCTGCTCGATGCCGCGCTTCAGCGACAGCGGGTCGGCGCCGGCGGCGACGTTGCGCAGGCCCTCGCGCACGAGCGCCTGAGCGAGCACGGTGGCGGTGGTGGTGCCGTCACCCGCGACGTCGTCGGTCTTCTTGGCAACTTCCTTGACGAGCTCGGCCCCGATCTTCTCCCACGGGTCCTCGAGCTCGATCTCCTTGGCGATCGAGACACCATCGTTGGTGATGGTGGGCGCGCCCCACTTCTTCTCGAGCACGACGTTGCGGCCCCGAGGACCGAGCGTCACCTTGACGGCGTCGGCGAGGATGTTCAGTCCCCGCTCGAGCCCGCGGCGCGCCTCCTCGTCGAACGCGATCAACTTGGCCATTGCGGTGTAAGTCCTCCGTTGTGGTCCTACGTTGCGTGGCCAGGCTCGGTGCCCGCGACGGACGACCGGAGGTACCCGGCCTCACCGTCCCGACCTCAACATTGGCACTCGAACGCAAAGAGTGCCAGCACCGTGTTTAGCACTCTCCCCGCGAGAGTGCAAGAAATGCAGGTCAGATCAGCGACCGGAGGTCTCGGTCTCGTCGCCCGCGTCGTCCCCGACCTTGATCGAGGGCACGGTCCCCTTCGTGGTGGTCGTCGTGGTCTGCTGGTCGGTCGGGTTGTTCGACGAGCCAGGGTCGTCGCCCGACGAGAGCAGGAGGATCACCGCCACGATCAGTCCGATCGCGACGATCCCGACCAGCACCGGTGCGATCCACCGGCTGCCGCCGGACTTGTCCGACGACGTGAACGCCGTGCTCGCGCCGGCCGGCACCGGCGGCCGGAGCCGCACCGGTTCGGCGTTCGACGGCTGCGCCGGGGGGCGCTGGTAGCCGCCGGGTGGGGTGCTCGGCTGCCGCTGGTAGGACGGCACCGATGGCGCGGGTGCCGTGGCACGCGGGCCGACCGGCACCGCGGGCGGGCGGCGCACGGGCTGTGACAGCGCCTGTTTCGCCGCCGCGATCAGCTCGCGGCAGTTGGCGTACCGCTGGTTCTGGGTCTTCGCCATGCCACGGCGCACGACCTCGTCGATGGCCGCCGGCAGGTTCCGCGCGTGCTCGGTGAGCGACGGCGCCTCCCGGTTCAGGTGTCCCTGGATGACCTCGGGCACCGAACCCTGGTACGGCGGCCGCCCGGCCAGACACGCGAAAAGCACACAGGCCAACGAGTACTCGTCGGTCCGCCCGTCCACAGGCTCACCGCGCAGGTGCTCCGGCGCCGCGTAGGTGGGCGAGCCGAGGAAGTCACCGCCGCGCGTGCGGTGCCCGGTGGCGCCGCGGCGGGTCAGCCCGAAGTCCGCGACGTACACGTGCTCCGCGGTCGACTCCCGGCTGGTGACCAGGACGTTCGCCGGCTTGACGTCCAGGTGCACCAGTCCGCGCTCGTGCAGGTTGTCCAGCGCCTCGGCGACCTGCGACAGCAACGCCACCGTCCGCTCCGGCGTGAGCGGCGCGTTCTTGATCAACGAGGCGAGATCGGACCCGTCGACCAGCCGCATGGCGATGTAGAGCAGCCCGTCGACCTCGCCGAAGTCGTACAGGGGCACCACGTTCGCGTGGTCGATGGCCGAGGTGTTGCGTGCCTCGTCGACGAACCGCTCGCGGAACTCGGGGTCCTCGGTGAGATGTTCCGCGATGACCTTGAGGGCGACCTTGCGCCCCAGGCGAATGTCCGTGGCGCGGTACATCACGCTCATGCCGCCCTTACCGAGCACACCGTCTATTCGGTAATGCCCCAGGCGACGCCCGGTGAGGTCCTCCGCCACCACTCATCCATTCGTTCGTCGACGTTGCACAGCCTAACGTCCGGTCACCAACGTCAGCGCGCGGTTCACATGATCAGTCATCGACTGTTACCGGACGCGGACAGCAGGGCGGCCATCGCGCGTGCGTTGCGAGTCTGGATGAGCAACTGACCAGGACCCGCGAAATCCAGCAGCAGGCCCTCTCCCGTGCGCACCGACTGGTGGATGGACTGGCTGACCGCACGCAGTCTCGCCTGGGTGTGCTCGCTGTACGCCAACAGGTAGGTCGGGTCGACGGTGATCAGCTCGCCCTGCTTCAGGGCAACCACGTCGAGCGACCCGCAGGCCGCGATCACGAACGCGCCGACGCCCGACACGTGCTCGACGAACCCGCTCTCCGCGCCGAACAGGTTGCGGAACCCGGCCCACTGCGGATCGGTGCGCACGGTCGACGGCGCGGCGAGCCAGCAGCCGCGGGTCACGCACCACCCGTTCACGCCGTCGAGCTCCAGCGTGTACACGTCGCCGGGCAGCGTCGGCGCCACGTCCACCCAGCCGCCCTCGGGGGGCGCGGTGAACACGGCACGCGCCGCTCTCGACCGCGACCCGCCGCGCGGTCTCACGTCCACCACGACGCCATAACTCGTCGCGAGCATCGACGCGTAGTCGGCCTGCACGGCCTCGCCCGGCGCGAGCAGCAGCCGGGCGACGCCGAACGCCGGAGTGTGCCGGGTGCGGACCTGCACGGTCGGGTCCTCCGTCATTCTGGAAGTCGGTGAGGAGCAGTCTGGCATGTACATTTCGTGAGCGGGCAGGATGCAGGACGTGCCGAACGCCCCAATTTCCGTCGACGACTACCGCGCCAGGATCGGTGCGCTGATCCAGTCGACTCCGGTCACCCTGATGCCGCTGCAGGACTGCCTCGGCCTCGTGCTCGGCGACGACCTCCTGTCGCCGGTTTCGCTGCCGCCGTTCGACAACTCGGCCATGGACGGCTACGCGGTCCGCTCGGTGGACGTGGCGGGCGCGGAACCGCACGCTGCCGTCGCACTGCCGGTGCCCGTGGACATCCCGGCCGGCAAGACGGACATCGTGCCCCTGCTGCCCGGGACAGCGCACCGGATCATGACCGGTGCCCCGGTGCCGCCCGGCGCGGACGCGATCGTCAAGGTCGAGGACACCGACGGCGGTGAGCAGCGGGTGGCCGTCCGCGTCCCGGTCGCACCGGGCACGCACATCCGCCGCACCGGCGAGGACGTGTCCGAGGGCGACACCGTGCTGCGGGCCGGCGCCGTGCTCGGGTCGCCACAGCTGGGGCTCGCGGCCGCGATCGGGCGGGCCGAGCTGCCCGTGCACCGGCGGGTCCGCGTGCTGATCCTGTCGACCGGGTCCGAGCTGGTCGAGCCGGGTGAGCCGCTGCTGATGGGGCAGATCTACGAGTCCAACAGCGTGTTGCTGGCCGCCGCCGTGCAGGAGATCGGCGGCGAGGCGACCGTGCTGCGGTTCGTGCCGGACGACGTGAAGGCGTTCCGCGACACCATCGCCGGACACCTCGACAAGGTGGACGTGCTGGTCACCTCCGGTGGGGTCAGCGCGGGCGCGTACGAGGTGGTCAAGGACGCGCTCACGGGCCAGGGCGTCGACTTCCTCCGCGTGGCCGTGCAGCCGGGCGGGCCGCAGGGCAGCGGCATGTTCCAGGGGCTGCCGGTGGTCACACTGCCCGGCAACCCCGTGAGCGCGGCGCTGTCGTTCGAGCTGTTCCTCCGGCCGACGCTGCGTGCCGCGATGGGGCAGCCGGTCATCCACCGGACCCGCGTCAAGGCACGGACCACAGTGGAGCTGCGGTCGCCGTCGGCCAGGCGGCAGTACCGGCGTGGACGGCTCGACGGAGACGTGGTCACCCCCGTCGGCGGGCCCGGCTCGCACCTGCTCGCCTCGTTCGCGGTGTCGAACTGCCTCATCGAGGTGCCCGAGGACGTCGAGGTCGTCGCGGAGGGTGATCTCGTTTCGGTGCTGGTTCTCAGCTAGTGCCCGTAGGCTCGCGCCCGTGGGATTCATCGCGTGGATCGTCTTCGGCGCCATCGTCGGGTGGGTGGCCAACGTCGTGGTCGGCGGGCGCTACCGCCAGCGCCAGGGTTGCCTGGTCAGCATCCTCGTCGGCGTAGTCGGCGCCGCACTCGGTGGGCTGCTCTACCGGGCCGCCACCGGACAGCAGAAGACATGGGACTTCGACTTCCCGAGCATGGGCGTCGCGGCCGTCGGCGCCGTCGTGTTGCTGCTGGTACTCCGGCTGATCCAGGGCCTCGCGGCTCGCAACCGTCGGTAGCCGTTCGCCCACGGCGTGCTATTGCTCACACCTCGTGCCCGTGCATACACTCCTCGTGTGCCAGTGCCGGCTGGCGCGTGCACGTCCGTCGGGGGGTGCACGGCCAGCCGGCCTCGCTGCGCTCCCCGGCGAGCTGTGTCCGCAGAACACGCGAACCATCTCGCTCCGCGTGTTTTCCGGGGGTGCAACCCCCAGACCCCGCCCGGCGGGCTTCGCCCCCCGGACCCCCGGCCTCGCTACGCATCGTCCTCGTTCCTGAGCATCCCCCATGGGTCACCGTCCGCTACGGGCGTAGCGTGGTGCGCAAGTTGACACGCACCCGTTGCGAGGAATGTCCCGGTTGATGACCGAATCCCATAACTCCCCTGACTCCGGCCGACTTGCCCACATCATCGCGCTGACCAGGAGCGTCGTGCCGCCCATGCACCCGGCGGGACGGCCGTTCGCGCTCGGGGCGGCCGCCGTCGCGTTCTTGTTGCGCCGCTTCTCCCGCCGCCTCGGCGTGGTCGGGTTCCTGCTGGCCGGAGCGGTCGCGTGGTTCTTCCGCGAGCCCAAGCGCGTCGCGCCAAGCCGGACCGGGGTGGTCGTGGCCGCCGCGGACGGGGCCGTGTCCCACGTCGTGCTCGCCGAGCCGCCGCCCGAGCTCGGGCTCCCCAGCGGTGAGCGGCTGCGGATCAGCGTCTTCCTGTCCGTGTTCGACGTGCACGTGCAGCGTTCGCCGGTGGCCGGGCTCGTCACCCGTGCGGTGTACAAGCCGGGAAAGTTCCTGTCCGCCGACCTTGACAAGGCCAGCGAGGACAACGAGCGCAACACACTGCTGCTCACCACGGAGAACGGCGCCGAGGTCGTGGTCGTGCAGATCGCCGGGCTGATCGCGCGGCGGATCGTGTGCGAGGTCGCGGAGGGTGACAAGGTCGAGGCCGGCGACACCTATGGGCTGATCCGGTTCGGGTCACGCGTGGACGTGTACGTGCCGGCCGGCTCGCGGGTGCTCGTCGAGCCAGGTCAGCGCACGATCGGCGGCGAGACCGTGCTGGCCGAACTGCCGGAGGGCTGAGTGGCCGGTCGAGGGTCCCCCAGCGTTCGGGTACTGCCGAACGCGATCACCGTGCTGGCCATGTGCGCCGGCCTGTCCGCAGTGCAGTTCGCGCTGGCCGGGCAGCCGCAGGCGGCCATCGCGGCGATCGCCGTCGCCGCCGTGCTCGACAGCCTCGACGGCCGCATCGCGCGACTGCTCGACGCCACCAGCAAGATGGGCGCCGAGCTGGACTCGTTGGCGGACGCGATCTCCTTCGGCGTGGCGCCGGCACTCGTGCTGTACGTGTGGCAGTTCGAGGGGAACCGGTTCGGCTGGGTCGTCACGCTGGTGTTCGCGGTGTGCATAATCCTCCGGCTAGCGCGGTTCAACACGCTGCTGGAGGACAACGAACAACCGCCGTACGCCAAGGAGTTCTTCGTCGGCGTGCCGGCGCCGGCCGGCGGGCTCGCCGCGCTGCTGCCGCTGGTGCTGACGCTGCAGATCGGCCGGGACGGCTGGTGGAACTCCGACGTGGTGGTGATGGTGTGGACGGTCGGCATCGCCGCGTTGCTGATCAGTCGCATCCCGACGCTGTCGCTCAAGACGATCCGTGTGCCGGCGAAGGCGGTCGCGCCGCTCCTGGTGTTCGTCGGCCTGCTCGCCGCCGCGGTGATCACGTACCCGATGATCGCGCTGGCGTCCGCGCTCGTGATCTACCTGCTGCACGTGCCGTACGCCTGGCGCCGGCACCGCTGGCTCGCGAAACACCCTGAGGCATGGGAAGTGCCGCCGAAGGAGCGCAGGGCGATCCGCCGCGCTCATGGCGCCGGCCGCCGGCTCGGGCTGCGACCGCCCCGGATGCGTCGGGTCGCCGGCGCCGCGCGTGCGGTGTGGCCGCGCCGTGGCGGGGACGTCGAGCACGGCGTGATCTTGCCGACGGACGGGCCACGAATGCGCCGGTCACTGGGTCGGGCACGCAACTGGCGGCGCATCGGCTTGCGGCGCAACCAGTCCAGGCCACCCGCGAGCCGCCGCGACGACCAGTAAGGTCCCCCGCATGCCAGAGATCACGCTGACGGTCCGGCTGTCCCCATCGGCACTCGACGCGCGGCGCGGGGTGGTCCGGTTGCACCCCGAGGTGCTCGACGCGCTCGGGCTGGAGCCGTGGGCCGGCGTGAAGCTCATCGGCGCGCGGGTGAGCGCGGCGCTCGCGGCCGAGGGCGACGGGCCGCCGGGCGTGGCGCTGCTGGACGACCTGACGATGACGAACATCGGCGTGACCGAGGGCAGCGAGGTCGTGTTGTCGCCGGCACGCGTGTCGCCGGCACGCACGCTCACGATCGCCGGTTCCCGGCTCGCGGCCGCGTCGCTGACGCCGGAAACCGTGCGACTGGCGCTGATCGGCAAGATCCTCACCGTCGGCGACTCGGTGTCGCTGCTGCCGCAGGACCTCGCGCCCGCGCCGGGTTCCGACGCGTTCGCGGTGCGTGGACAGCTGTCCCGCGCGATCGGCATGACGTGGACCAACGAGCTGCTCACGATCACCGGGAGCGAGCCCCCCGGGCCCGTGGCCGTCCATCCGTCCACAGTGGTGGGTTGGCGGGACGGCGCGCGCACCGGTGAGGCGGCCGCGGCCGCGTTGGCAGGACCTGGCGGCACAGAAGTGGTGTCCGCGCCCGAGCCGGTGACCGTGGAACCCGTGACCGTGCCGACGGCGCCGCCGCCACCGGTGACCGACCTGATCGGCTCCGCCGAGGCGGTCGGCCGGCTGACCGAATGGTTCGACCTGGCGTTCCGGCGGCCGGAGCTGCTGACCGCGCTCGGGGTGTCCGCGCAGCTCGGCGTGCTGTTGACCGGTCCGGAAGGCGTCGGCAAGGCCACGGTGGTGCGGTCGATCGCGCACTCCATCGAGGCGTCGGTGGTCGAGGTCGCGGCGCCGACACTGGCCGCGCTGGAACCGGCCGCGGCGGCGACGCGGTTGCAGGCGGCCGTCGGGTCGGCGGTGGGACAGACCCCGGCGGTGCTGCTGATCACGGACGTCGACGCGTTGCTGCCGGCCACCAACCCGCCGCCACTCGCGACCATGGTGATCGACACGTTGCGCGCGGCGGTCCGCAACCCGAGCTTCGCGCTGGTGGCGACGACCGCGCACCCGGAGGCGGTCGACCCGCGTGTGCGTGGCGTCGACCTGCTCGACCGCGCGGTGTCGGTGCCGCTGCCGGATGCCAAGTCCCGCACGGAGTTGCTGCGTGTGCTGCTCCGCGACGTGCCGGTCGAGTCCGATGTGGACTTCGGATCGCTCGCCGAGCGGACCCCGGGTTTCGTGGCCGCGGACCTGGTGGCCCTGCGCAGGGAAGCGGCCGTGCGTGCGGCGGTGCGTGAGGCCCCGAAGATCGCGTTCGCGGACCTGACGGCCGCGCTGACCACCGTGCGCCCGACCTCTATGTCCACTTCGGACAGCCTGCAGACCGGTGGACTGACACTCGCCGACGTCGGCGACATGGCCGACGTGAAGCAGTCGCTGACCGAGACGGTGCTGTGGCCGCTGCGGTACCCGGACTCGTTCCAGCGCCTGGGTGTCGACCCGCCGCGCGGGGTTCTGTTGTACGGCCCACCGGGATGCGGCAAGACGTTCCTGGTGCGGGCGCTGGCGGGCACGGGGCGGCTGAACGTGATCGCGGTCAAGGGTGCCGAGCTGATGGACAAGTGGGTCGGCGAGTCGGAGCGCGCGGTGCGGGAGCTGTTCCGCCGCGCGGCGGAGGCGGCGCCGGCAATGGTGTTCCTGGACGAGGTGGACGCGCTGGCGCCGCGGCGCGGTCAGTCGTCCGACTCCGGGGTGGCGGACCGGGTGGTGGCCGCACTGCTCACGGAACTGGACGGCGTGGAGCCGATGCGGGACGTGGTGGTGCTGGGCGCGACGAACCGCCCGGAGCTGATCGACCCCGCGCTACTGCGGCCGGGCCGGCTGGAGCGGCTGGTGTACGTGCCGCCCCCGGACGCCTCGGCGAGAACGGAAGTCCTGAAGGCGGCGGCGAAGAACACCCCGCTGGCGTCCGATGTGGACCTCGCGGCACTGGCGGAGACTCTGGAGGGCTACTCGGCCGCGGACTGCGCCGCCCTGGTGCGGGAGGCGGCACTGACGGCGATGCGCGAGTCGCTGGAGGCGCGGGAGGTCACGGCCACCCACGTCACGAAGGCCCGCGAGTCGGTCCGCGCCAGCCTGGACCCGGCGCAACTCGCCGCGCTGGAGGCGTACGCGCGGTCCCGCTGAACCGGCGGTGTGGCCTCCGGCCCCCGGTTCCACGCTACGGCACGGTGCCGACACTTTTGGTGCCCTGCTTGCCTTCCTGTGGACAACCGGATCCGCTGTGGACAACCCGCCCGGGACGGATCTTGAGCGGCCGCGAGTGTCGGTGGTCGCGGCTAGGCTGGAAATCGGGGGCCGGAGGCCGCACGCCCGTGTCTCGAACGGCGCGTTGTGGACGTTCAACGACATGAGCGCGTCGTTCGGGACACCGCTCGTGGCAGACCTCGGCGGGCCCGGGAGCAGCGCTTCAGCCCTCGTTCTTGCCGCCGCCGTCCGCGTTGCCGTAGTCGTTGGTCACGATCACGATCAGGCCAGCCGGGGCGTCCTTGATGCCATCGAACCGGGCCTCCGTGCGCATGCCGAACGCGGCGCTGATCTGTTTGGCCGCGGCTTCCTCGTCGGTGCCTGGCCGGTAGTAGACGGTGGTCGTCGGGATGATGCCGAACGGGTAGTTGCTCACGTCGGTGACCTGCCAGCCGTCGGCGCGTAGGTCGTCCGCCGCGCGGGCGGCCAGTCCCTTGATCGTGCTGTTGTTGTAGACCCGCACGGGGATCGTCTTCGTCGGTTCGCCGTTGCCGTCGCCCGACGGCGGGGTCTGGCCGGTCTTGGTGGTGGTCGTCGTCGACGTGCTCGGGGCGGGCACGGAGGACGTGTTCGACGACGGCGGGCGGCTGGACGTCGTGCCAGGCCGGGAGGACCCGGACGTCGCAGTCGACGAGGTGGACGAGGACGTGGCTGGGGGTTCGTTATCGCCGCCGGCCTGGTCGTCGCCGTTGCCGCCGAGGGCGGTGATCAGGCCGATCACCAGGGCGACCGCGGCCAGGCCCAGCAGCGCGACGCCGGCGATCCGGCCGGGACGTGGCGAACCGCTCTCGGGTGAGGTCATTGCCGCTCGGCACCCAGCCTCGGCGCGGACCGCGCGCGGTGGCGCCCGGTCCGCAACCTGCGTAACCGCAGGACCAGCATCGGTTCCGCCTCCAGTGCCGCGCTCTTGTCGATCAGGCGGTTCACGACCTGGTAGTAGCGCGTCGGCGACATGTCGAACAGTTCGCGGATGGCCTGGTCCTTCGAACCCGCGGCCTTCCACCATTGCCGCTCGAACGCCAGGATCTCGCGCTCCCGCTGAGTGAGCTCCCCAGTCGACGACACAGCCGGCGCTGGCTCTGCCGGCAACTCCGCGGCGTCCATCTGGCTCCTCGCCACCAGGTCGGTCCGGAAAGGAATCACATGGCTGTGATTTCCCCGTGTCATTCAATCACGCTACCGCCGCCCTCGTCGTGACAACGCACCGGTTGGCTAAGGTTCCGCGCATGGCAGTTCACCCGATCCGGATCGCCGGCGACCCCGTGCTGCACAACCCGGTCCGCAAGGTCGAGGCCTTCGACGACGAGCTTCGCACCCTCGTCGACGACATGTTCGAGACCATGGCGGCCGCCAACGGGGTCGGGCTCGCGGCGAACCAGATCGGCGTCGACCTCCGCGTGTTCGTGTACGACTGCCCGGACGACGAGGGCGTGCGGCACCGCGGCGTGGTCGTCAACCCGATCCTCGAGACGTCCGAGCGGCCCGAGACGATGCCGGACCCGGACGACGACCTGGAAGGGTGCCTGTCCGCGCCTGGCGAGTCGTTCCCCACCGGTCGCGCCGACTGGGCGAAGGTCACCGGTCAGGACCTCGACGGTGAGCCGATCGAGGTCGAGGGCACCGGTTACTTCGCGCGCTGCCTGCAGCACGAGACCGACCACCTCGACGGGCTGCTGTACCTGAACCGGCTCGTCGGCCGCAACGCCAAGGATGCGAAGCGGATGCTCAAGCGCAACGGCTGGGGCAAGCCGGGGCTCTCCTGGGACCCCGCGGCTGAGGAAGCCGAGTAACAGTCCGCTCACGGCGAACGCGGAACTAAACCGCACGACCGCACACTTGTAGTGGGTGCAACGGTGTAATTGGCGGTGAGTGCGATGGCCGAGGAGCTGGACGCCTACTCGCGCACAGTGAGCGCGGTGGCGAAGATGTTGACGCCCCATGTGGCGAGCGTGGCGATGCGCCGCGGCAGTGGGTCGGCCGTGGTGTTCACCGAACAGGGGCACCTGCTGACGAACGCGCACGTGGTCGGCTCCGCGAACCACGGCGAGGCAACGTTTTCCGACGGCGAGGAGTCGCCGTTCCGGGTCATCGGCGTCGACCCGCTGTCGGACCTCGCGGTGCTGCGGGCGGCCGACACCCCCGAACCCGCCACACTCGGCGACGCTGACGACCTGGTCGTCGGCCAGCTGGTCGTCGCGGTCGGTTCCCCGCTGGGGCTGGCCGGCTCGGTCACCGCCGGTGTGGTGAGCGCGCTCGGCCGGTCACTCCCCGTGACTCGCGGGCAGGCGCAGCGCGTGATCGAGGACGTGATCCAGACCGACGCCGCGCTGAACCCGGGCAACTCGGGTGGCGCCCTCGCGGACTCACGCGGCCGCGTCGTCGGCATCAACACGGCCGTCGCCGGCTTCGGCCTCGGCCTGGCGGTGCCGATCAACGAGACGACCCGGCGGATCATCGACACGCTGCTGGTGGAAGGCCGGGTGCGGCGGGCGTACCTCGGCGTGGTCGGCGTGCCCGCGCCGCTGCCGGACGACGTCGCGGCACGCACCGGGCAGCGGGCCGGGCTGCGGGTGATCGAGGTCGTGCCGGGCGGGCCCGCGGAACGGGCCGGGCTGCGGAAGGGCGACCTCGTGCTGACGGTCGCCCGTGAGCAGGTCCACGACGCTCAGGGCATCCAGCGCAAGCTGTTCGCCGAGGTCATCGGCACCGACCTGGCGGTGACGGTGCTACGCAACGGCGCGATGGTGGACGTCTACGCGCGTCCGACGGAACTGACGGTGAGCTGACCAGAACACGAACACCGCGCACCACACGTAGACGTTGCCGACCGTCAGTGTGAGCACGGTCAAGCCGTCGTCGGAGTCCCACCACCAGTGCGGGGACAGGTAGAACGCCACCGCGCCGGCCGCCGCGACCAGTGGCTGGATCCGCCACACGGCCAGCAGGATCGGCACGCACCACACCCAGTGGTGTGACCACGAGACCGGCGAGACCAGCAACACCACCAAAGCGTTGAGCCCCAAGGCCTCCACCGGGTGCGGGGCCAGCTTCACGGCCACCGCGCCTGCGGCGATCACCGCGACCACCAGCAACAACCACGGCCAGCCCCGCTCGATCCCGAGCCTGGTCAGCACGCCGTTGATCGACTGGTTCGCCTCGTCGGCGACCTTGCCGATGCGGTTGGGGTTGAACACGGTGCTGGTCCAGTACTTCACCGAACCGGACGGGTTGAGCAGGAACCCGATCGCGCTGACGCCGACGAACGAGACCATCGCGGTCACCGCGGCCCGGCGATCCCCACGCAGCAGGAAGAACAGCACGAACGCGGCGGGCGTCAGCTTGATCGCGGCCGCCAGCCCGACCAGCACGCCACGGGGCCAGCGCGTCCGCGGCAGGAGGCAGTCCAGGACGACCAGCGCCATCAGCAGCAGGTTGATCTGTCCGAAGTAGAGGGTCACGCGCACGGGATCCAGCAGCAGCGCGGCCGGCAGCAGCACGGCGACGAGCGCGGGCTTCAGGTCGAGCGACCGCGTCACGACCACCAGCACGAGCGCGAGCGCCGCGACGGACAGCACCGTGAGCAGGACCCCGGCCACCGGGTGCGGCGGGAACGTGAACGGCGTGAACAGCACCGCGGAAATCGGCGGGTACGTGAACGGCAGGTGCTTGCCGATGATCGTGGGTGGCAGGAGGCCGTAGAGGTCTCCTCCGGACAGCCACACATCGGCGCCCAACCGGTAGACGTCCAGGTCGATGCGAAGCCGCTCCGGCACGACGAACCACGCCAGGACAGCGGCGTTCAGCACGACAAGACCAATCTTGCGCATGCGGAAAGAAGTACAAAACCGCAGCTAGCGGCGGCCTAAGCGCGACGTTTATCTGATCCATACGCGGCATGGCTAGCATTCGCGCGGGGGTTTCTGATGCGCATACTGATCGCGGAGGACGAGCGGTTGCTCGCGGACACGCTCGTGTCGGGCCTGCGTCACCTGGGGTTCGCGGTGGACGTCTGCTACGACGGCGACGCGGCCGTCGAGCGGGCCACGGTGAACTCCTACGACGTGGTGGTCCTGGACCGGGACCTGCCCAAGGTCCACGGTGACGAGGTGTGCCGGCAGATCGTGGCGGCCGGCCGGGAAACCCGGGTGATCATGCTGACCGCGGCGGCGAGCATTCGCGACCGGGTCGAGGGTCTCGGGCTGGGCGCCGACGACTACCTGACCAAGCCGTTCGCGTTCGCCGAGCTGGTCGCGCGCGTGCACGCGCTGTCGCGGCGCGCGGTGTCCGCCCTGCCTCCGCTGCTGGACCACGAGGGCGTGCTGCTGGACGGCCCGCGACGGCACGTGACCCGCGACGGCCAGCCGCTTTCGTTGTCGCCCAAGGAGTTCGCCGTGCTGGAGGTGCTGATGCGCAACGCGGGCCGGGTGGTCAGCGCGGAGGACCTGCTGGAGAAGGCGTGGGACGAGCACGCCGACCCGTTCACCAACGCGGTGCGGATGGCGGTGATGACGTTGCGGCGCAAGCTGGGTGACCCACCGCTGATCCACACCGTGCCCAGTGCCGGCTACCGTTTCGGCTCATGATCCAGTGGTCACTGCGCGGGCGGGTGATCCTCGTGTGCGCGCTCAGCTTCGCGGGCGGCGCGACGGTGATGGCGTTCGGCCGGTCGCTCTTCCGTGACTGGTGGCTGTCGGTCTTCCGGAACTACGCCCTGTGCACGTACGTGAACGGCATCGACACAACATCGACGCAATGCGATCCGTGGACGGGAACCAGCCAGTGGCTGGTGGGAGCAGGCCTACTCGTCGGCGCCGTGCTGCTCTTCTGGCTCTTTCGCCTGGTGGCGCGGGGCATCGTGCGTCCGATCACGGCCATGACCGACATCGTGTGGCAGCTGGGCCCGCAGAACCTGGGACAGCGCATCCGGTACCGCGGCCCGCGCGACGAGGTCCGCGAGCTGGCCGACGCGCTCGACGAGATGCTCAACAGGGTGGCGACGGGCTACGAGGGTCAGCGCCGGTTCGCGTCGAACGCGTCGCACGAGCTGCGCACTCCCCTCGCCGTGCAGCGAACCCTGGTCGAGGTGGCCATGGTGACGGGCGAGCAGGACATGTCCCGGCTCGCGGCCCAACTGCTCGCGGTGAACGAACGCAACGAGCGGCTCATCGAAGGTCTGCTCGTCCTCGCGGAGAGCGACCGTGGGCTGCCGGGCACCGAGCCGGTGCGGTTCGACACGCTCGTCGGCGAGGTGCTGGACAAGTTCGCCGAACAGGCCGAGAAGAACCAGGTGACACTGCACCGCGGCATGGTGGCCCGCACCGTGTCCGGCGACCCCGTGCTGCTCGACCGCATGGTGAGCAACCTGGTCCACAACGCGATCAAGTACAACGTGCCGGGCGGCGCCATCGAGGTCGTGGTCGCCGCCGAACCGACACTGTCGATCCACAACACCGGACAACAGGTACCGGCCGAAACGGTGCCCGCGCTGTGGGAACCCTTCCGCCGCCTCACCGCCGAACGCACCAACCAACGCGACGGCGCCGGCCTTGGCATGTCGATCGTCCGCTCGATCGTCACCGCCCACAACGGCACGGTGTCCGCCGCCCCCGGCGACCACGGCGGCCTCAAGGTCACGGTCAAGCTGCCGTAGGTCGTGCCCGGATGCCCTCGAGACATCGGCCCTGGGCTCGCGGTAAGTCGGTTGGGTTCGGGGTTCCCGGCGGGCAGGATGCGTCCGTGACGACTGCTGGTTTCGCTGCCTTCCTGCTCGCCTCGTTCCTGCTCGCGATCGTGCCCGGGGTTGGTACGGCCATGCTCGTCAAGCAGTCCGTCCGGGGTGGGCGGCGGGCCGCGCTCGCGACCGTCGCCGGGCTCGAGAGTGGGGTCGCGTTCTGGGCCGTGGCGGCTGGGCTCGGGTTGTCCGTGCTGCTCGTCGCGTCCGAGGTGGCCTATCAGGTGTTGCGGGTCGCCGGTGTGGTCGTCCTACTCTGGTTCGGGGTGCGGGCGCTTCTCCACAAACCGACCGACGGTACGGAAGCCACTCCGGCCGGCGGGTTCCGTGCCGGGCTGCTCGTCAACCTCGCCAACCCCAAGCTCGCCGTCTTCGCCGTCTCGTTCCTGCCGCAGTTCGTGCCGGCCGGCTCGGAACAATGGGTGCTGCTCACGCTCGCCGCCGTGTGGGTGCTGATCGACACCCTCTGGTACCTGATCATCGCCGCCCTGCTCGGCAGGATCATCGGCTGGCTGCGGCGGCACCAGACGAAGCTCGAACGGGTCACCGGCGCCGTGCTGATCGGGCTAGGCGTCCGGCTCGCGATCGACCGTTGACCTGCGCCACGGCAGCAGCGGCACGGTCAGCGGCAACGCCTCCAGCTCCGCCAACTCGTCGTACCTGCCGGCCAGCACCAGGGCCCTGATCTCCCGCAGCTCGGCGGCCGGCACCACGGCCCCGGTCAGCACGAACGGCAGCACCAGCCGCCACGTCGACACGACCGACTCGCGCCGCCAGGACGGGGCACGCAGCACCACCACCGCGGTGCGCAGCGCGTGCTCGTTCGACGTGAGTGCCGGCACCTCCCAGCGGGCCGCGTCCGCCGCCGCGCAGCCGACGCACTGCGGTGCGCCCGCGGCCAGCTCGCCGCCGCACCCGTCGCAGCGCAGCTGTCGCAGTGCCCAGTCCACGCACGTCCACCGGTACTCGCCGGGTGGGGCGTCCGCCACCAGAATTGGGTCCTGGTCTGGCAGGTCCGCCCATTCGGCGCGCAGCGGGCGGTCGACGACCTCGGCGCAACCCTGGCACGACGGGTAACCGCGGCCGAGCAGCTCACCACAGGTCGCGCAGGGTTTCACCGCCTCAGGTCGGTCCGCCCTCCAACTCACCCAAGCACCGTACTGCCGCAGTCCAGATCTCGCCCTTGGCAGCGCGCGGCGCGGCTGGTTATGGTCGAAGGGCGTTGCACAACTCAATCAACGCGGGAGCTCGCGCTTTGGCGGGCTGAGAGGGCAGATGGTGTCCAGTCACGGACCCGGTTCTGCCGACCGCCTGAACCTGACCGGGTAATGCCGGCGTAGGGAGAACGAATCATGACCGCACTCGACGACCGTTCCGTGCGTCCCAGCGTCACCACCGGGCCGATCACCGGTTCGCGCAAGGTGTATCGCGAGGTCGACGGGATCAGGGTGCCGTTTCGCCGCGTCGACCTGACCAACGGTGAGCACCTCGACCTCTACGACACCTCGGGGCCGTACACGGACGACGACGTCACCATCGACGTCTACAGTGGACTGCCGAAGCTCCGGCAGGCCTGGATCGACGAACGGGAACCCGTGAACGGCGCGGTTTCCCAGCTGGCGTACGCCAAAGCCGGGATCATCACCAAGGAGATGCGGTTCGTCGCCGCTCGGGAGGGCGTCGAGCCGGAGTTCGTGCGGGACGAGGTGGCCATCGGTCGGGCGGTGATTCCGGTCAACCGCAAGCATCCCGAGGTCGAGCCGGCGATCATCGGCAAGAAGTTCCTCGTCAAGATCAACGCCAATATCGGCAACTCCGCCGTGTCATCGTCCATTGAGGACGAGGTGGACAAGATGGTGTGGGCCACGCGGTGGGGCGCCGACACCGTCATGGACCTGTCGACGGGCAAGCGGATTCACGAGACACGCGAGTGGATCCTGCGCAACGGGTCCGTGCCGATCGGCACCGTGCCGATCTACCAGGCACTGGAGAAGGTCGGCGGTGACCCGGCGAAGCTCTCCTGGGAGGCCTACCGCGACACCGTGATCGAACAGTGCGAACAGGGTGTGGACTACATGACCGTCCACGCCGGCGTGCTGCTGCGTTACGTCCCCCTGACGGCGAAGCGGGTCACGGGCATCGTGTCGCGCGGCGGCTCGATCATGGCGGCCTGGTGTCTCGCGCACCACCGGGAGTCCTTCCTGTACACCAACTTCGTCGAGCTGTGCGAGATCCTGCGTGCCTACGACGTGACGTTCTCGCTCGGCGACGGGCTGCGGCCGGGCTCGATCGCGGACGCCAACGACGCGGCCCAGTTCGCGGAGCTCCGCACGCTGGGCGAGCTGACGCACATCGCCCGCGAGCACGACGTCCAGGTGATGATCGAGGGGCCAGGGCACGTGCCCATGCACAAGATCGCCGAGAACGTGCGCCTGGAGGAGGAACTCTGCGGTGAGGCGCCGTTCTACACGCTCGGTCCACTCGCGACGGACATCGCGCCGGCGTACGACCACATCACCTCCGCCATCGGCGCGGCGCAGATCGGCTGGCTTGGCACCGCGATGCTCTGCTACGTCACGCCGAAGGAGCACCTCGGCCTGCCCAACCGGGACGACGTGAAGACCGGGGTGATCACCTACAAGATCGCCGCGCACTCGGCGGACCTCGCCAAGGGGCACCCGCGCGCCCAGGAGTGGGACGACGCGCTGTCCAAGGCACGGTTCGAGTTCCGGTGGACCGACCAGTTCAACCTGGCGCTCGACCCGGACACCGCGCGTGACTTCCACGACGAGACGCTGCCCGCGGAACCGGCGAAGACCGCGCACTTCTGCTCGATGTGCGGGCCGAAGTTCTGCTCCATGCGGATCACCCAGGACGTGCGCAAGTACGCTGAGGAGCACGGGCTGACCGACATGGCGGCGATCGAGGAGGGCATGGCCGAGATGTCCGAACGGTTCCACGAGCACGGCCGGCAGGTGTACCTCCCGGTAGTCGACAAGTGAACACGCCACCCCGCGTCCTCACCATCGCCGGATCCGACTCCGGCGGTGGTGCGGGGCTGCAGGCCGACCTCCGCACGTTCTTCGCCTGCGGGGTGCACGGGATGACCGCCGTCACCGCGGTCACCGTGCAGAACTCCCTTGGCGTCAGCGGGGTTTCGGTGATCCCGCCCGAGATCGTGGCCGCCCAGATCGAGGCGGTCGCCGACGACATCGGTGTGCTGGCGGCGAAAACCGGCATGCTCGCCACCGCGGAGATCATCGAGGCGGTCGCCAAGGCCTGCGACCGGGTCCACATCGGACGCGACGGCACGGTCCCGTTCGTCGTGGACCCGGTGGCCGCGTCCATGCACGGCGACCAGCTGCTGCTGGACAACGCACTGGACGCGCTGCGCACCGAGCTGTTCCCCCGCGCCACGCTGGTCACGCCGAACCTCGACGAGGTGCGGCTGCTGACCGGCATCACCGTCCGGTCCTATGCGGACTCACGGGAGGCCGCGATGGCACTGCACGCACTCGGTCCACAGTGGGCACTGGTCAAGGGCGGCCACCTGCACGACGCCCCGGACTGCGTCGACGTGCTCTACGACGGCGAGACGTTCCTCGAGCTACCGGCCAGGCGCATCGACACCAAACACACCCATGGCGGCGGCGACACGATGGCGTCGGCCATCACGTCCGCGCTGGCCAGGGGCGCGTCGGTGCCGGACGCCGTGCGGTTCGGCAAGGAGTTCGTCACCAACGCCGTCGCGCACGCGTATCCGCTCGGCAGCGGGGTTGGCCCGGTGAGCGCGTTCTGGCGGTTACCCAGCGAGGAGACGTTGCCCACCTTCGACCAAAAGGGCTAGCCGTAGCCACCTCGGCGTTTACGCTCTGTTGCTGTGACCTCCCGGGAACGAGTACACGCGCTGGTAGAGCACAGGCGTTTCCAGCAGTTCATCATCTGGGTGATCGTGGTCAACGCGACCACGCTCGGCCTCGAAACGTCCGACAGGATGATGCGGGACTTCGGCGGCCTGCTCCATGCCGCCGACCGGGTGATGCTCGCGATCTTCGTCGTCGAGCTGGCGTTACGCCTGTACGCGTACGGCTGGCGGTTCTTCCGCGACCCGTGGAACGTCTTCGACTTCCTCATCGTCGGCATCTCGCTGATCCCGGCGACCGGGCCGTTCTCGGTGCTGCGCTCGCTGCGGATCCTGCGGGTGCTGCGGCTGATCTCGGCCGTGCCGGCGATGCGGCGCGTGGTGTCCGGGTTCCTGGCCGCGGTGCCGGGGATGGCGTCGATCGGCGCGCTGCTCTCGTTGATCATCTACGTTGCCGCGGTGATGGCGACGAAGCTGTTCGGCGACATCTCACCGAAGTACTTCGGCGACCTCGGCACCACGCTGTTCACCCTGTTCCAGACGATGACCGGCGAGGCGTGGCCGGACGTCGCACGCGAGGTGATGGCGACCGCTCCACTTGCGTGGATCTTCTTCGTGATCTACATCCTGATCTCGAGCTTCGCGGTGCTCAACCTGTTCATCGCGGTGATCGTGAACGGGATGGAGAAGTCGGTGACTTCTGACCTGGTCGAGGCGGAGGAGCAGCACGCGGCGGACCAGGCCGCGTCCGACCAGCTGCTCCTCACCGAACTGCGTGCGCTGCGGCAAGAGGTCGCGGAGCTGAAGGAGCAGCAGAAGGAACGCGCATGAGGGCCAAGGCGCGGGAGCTGGTCGAGCGCAGGTCCTTCCAGCGGTTCGTGATCGTGCTGATCGTGTGCAACGCGGTGACGCTGGGACTGGAGACCTCGCCGCGCCTGATGGACTCGTACGGCGGGCTGCTGCACGCGCTCGACCGGTTGGCGCTGGCCGTGTTCGTCGCGGAGCTGGCCCTGCGGTTCTACGGGCACGGCTGGCGGTTCTTCCGCGACCCGTGGAACGTGTTCGACCTGCTGGTGGTGGGCATCGCGGTGGTGCCGGCGACCGGCCCGCTTTCGGTGCTGCGGACACTGCGGGTCCTGCGGGTGCTGCGCCTGGTGTCGGCGGTGCCGTCGATGCGGCGCGTGGTGTCCGGGCTGCTCGCGGCGGTGCCGGGCATGGCCTCGGTGGCGTCGCTGCTGGCCCTGGTGATCTTCGTGGCTGGCGTGATGGCGACGAAGCTGTTCGGCGCCATCGCCCCGGTCTACTTCGGCGACCTCGGCACGTCGCTGTTCACGCTGTTCCAGATCATGACCGGCGAGGCGTGGCCGGACGTCGCCCGGGACGTGATGGCGCAGGCGCCGCTGGCGTGGATCTTCTTCGTGCTCTACATCCTGGTGTCGAGCTTCGCCGTGCTGAACCTGTTCATCGCGGTCGTGGTGAGCGGCATGGAGGACCAGGTGACGGCCGACCTCGCGGAGGCCGAGGAACGCAACGCGCAGGCACAGGCCCGCTCGGACGCCCTGCTGCTGGAGGAGGTCCGGGCACTGCGCGCCGAGGTGGCGGAACTTCGCGCCGCTAGTTCTTCCCCAGAGGCCACGTCTTCATGACCAGGTCCAGCCGCTCGTAGGCGTCGTCGAACCACGAGTCGGCCATGGACACGGTCACCGTCACGGTCGTCATGGACATCGAGTGGTCCTTGATCGTGACGTTCGCCCGTTCCTGATCCTGGTCCCGCTCGATGAACATCTCGGGTGCGCGGGTGTACTCCCGCCACGCGATCTCGTGCCCGGCGTCGAGCCCGTCCAGCGCGTCCCGCCACTCCCACAGATCCTCCGCGAACACCCAGGTCCGCTGGCTGCCACGCACGAAGGCCGTGTCGACCAGGACCTCGCCGACCAGGACCTCAGACCCCGTCTGAATACTTTCCTTCCCGGTGATCCGGAGGATGACGCTGTTCCCCTCGCCCTCCAGGCGGATCAGGTCAATCGGTCCTTCTGCCACCAGGCAACCCTCCAGTTCGTCATGTCTCGACGAACAATAACCACTGCTATTATCGAACCCATGGTCGATACCAGTTGGGCCAGGACGCGCGGTTGGCGGACCCAACCCTGGCTCGACGGTGCCGTTAGTCTGGCCCGTGTGGAGCGGATGTGGGACGACGACGAGCGCGCGGCGCTGGTCGCGTTGCTGCGAACCCGTCCCTCCAAACTGACCTGGACGGACATCACGGCCGAGGTCTCGGCCAGGGACAGCGCCCGTGCGTTCTGGGACGAACTGCACCCCGCTGGTCTCTTCGACGACACCGATGGCACCGCGCTCACCGAGGCGGCACGTAACGTAGCCGACTGGCGTTCGGCGGATCTCGGCTTCCTCACGTTCCGGGATGACCAGTATCCCGCACAGCTTCGCGAGATCCACGAGATGCCGCCAGTGTTGTTCCACAGTGGAGAGTTGCTGGCTGACGAGGTCGGCGTGTCGGTCGTCGGTTCCCGGCAGGCGTCGGCGCAGGGACTCGAGATCGCCCGAGCAGTGGCCACCGGTCTCGTGGAACGCCGGCTCACGGTATCTCCGGATTGGCCAGAGGCGTCGACACCGCCGCTCACCAGGCGGCCCTGGACGCGGGCGGTCGCACGGTCGCGGTGATCGGAACCGGTATCACCCAGTCCTACCCGGCGGAGAACAGAGAACTTCAGGCACGCATCGCGCGCGAAGGGCTCGTGGTCTCACAGTTCTGGCCCGACGCGCCCCCGACGAAGCACTCCTTTCCCATGCGCAACGCCGTGATGTCAGGATTCGGGCGTGCCACGGTCGTGGTGGAAGCCGGTGAGCACAGCGGGGCCCGAATCCAGGCTCGTAAGGCGGTCGGGCACGGTCGGCCGGTGATCTTCACCGATCTCGTCATCGCCGCGAACAAGTGGCCCAAGGAGTTGCTGGGCCATCCGGGTGTGCACGTCGCGCGCAGTACCGCGGAGATCATGGCCCTGGTCGAGGACATCGCGGCCGGCCCAGACACAGTGGACGAACTGCTCGCGGCGGCAACGAAGAGCTGACAGGACAAATGCCAGCCAACAGGTTCGCGGCCGACCCCGTCGCCATGCGGCTGATCAGCCGTCTCTACGCGGATGTTGGAGCCATCTTCTGCAACACCCTACGGGGAGCGCCACAAACCTGTTTCGTATGCATGGCATGCGGTGACGTTCGTGCCCTCCGCCAAGCGCCCCAACCATCCCATCACCGGCATAGCCCGAAGAGTGCACAGTGCTTACCCGTCCCGGAGAAAAGTGGGCCTCGCCATCGGTCCCGGGTTCGATGCGCCACCGACGCGAGTACCTCGACGAGATCGGTTCACCGTGCCGCGTGAGTACCTTTCACATGTCATCGACCAGCATGTGATCGTCATCGAAGACACCTGGCTTCGTCACGACTGGTCTGATCACCGCGAACTGATCGAGACTCTCACCGATCCGTACGACGCGGCTCGTTGTCCGGTTACCGGTTCTTCCTGCCCACCGGCCTGACGGTCGTGGCTGGCACCAGGTAGCGGGTCAGTACCTGGGTCGTACTGCCGTCGTCCTCGGTGATGTCCCGGACGTGCTCGAAGCCGAGCTTGTCCAGCAGCGCCAGTGAGGCCTTGTTCGCCGTGGCCACGGTGGCGTGTACCTCGGACAGCCCGAGGGTGTCGAACCCGTAGGTGACGATCGCCTCCGCCAGTTCGCGACCAAGACCGGATCCCCATACCTCGGGAGACAGGGCGTAGATGATCTCGTAACCTTGAACCTCGTCGGTCCGCTTGATCTCGGCGTGGCCGACCAGACGACCGTCGCGGCGAACGGCCCAGACGTCGAACAGGTTCTGCGCGTAGACCTTCGTGAAGATGCGTCCGAACAGCGCTCGGTCGTCCACCTCGGACGAAGGGCCGTCGCCCATCCAGCGGGAAACCCTTGTGTCCTGGAACAAGGCGACGAAGGCGTCCTCGTCCTCAGGGACGTAACGCTCGAGTAGCAGGCGCTCGGTACGCAGCATCGAAGTCACGAGCGGCGACGCTATCCAGCCGACACCGGGCTGACAAACCACTTTCAGCGCGGCGGACTCGAAGCCTGTGCCCAGAAACGTTGGGGCACGCGGCCCGCCCCGTGGGCCAGGCGGCCCGCGATGACGCCGTGGCGCATGGCCGTCGCCATGGCTTCTGGGTCTGTCGCGCGGGTTACCGCGGTGGCCAGCAGTACCGCTGAGCAGCCCAGTTCCATGACCAGTGTCGCGTCCGAGGCCGTGCCGATGCCCGCGTCCAGGATCACCGGCACGTTCGCCCGCGCGACGATCAGTTCGATGTTGTGCGGGTTGCGGATGCCGAGGCCGGTGCCGATCGGGGAACCGAGTGGCATCACCGCGGCACAGCCCAGTTCCTCCAGCCGCAGGGCCAGCACCGGGTCGTCGTTGGTGTACGGGAGAACCGTGAAGCCGTCGTCGATCAGTGTTGCCGCGGCTTCCAGCAACTCCACCGGGTCCGGTAGGAGGGTTCGGTCGTCGGCCACGACCTCCAGCTTCACCCACGACGTGCCCAGTGCCTCGCGGGCCATGCGGGCGGTGAGCACGGCCTCGGCCGCTGTTCGGCATCCTGCCGTGTTCGGGAGCGGGTCGATGCCGAGTCGTTCCAACACTTCCAGCACTCCGGTGCCGCCGGCCGTGTCGACGCGCCTGATCGACACCGTCGTCAGCTCCGTGCCCGACGCCTTCAGCGCGCGTTCCAGCACGGCGAGGTTCGTCGCGCCGCCCGTGCCCGTGATCAGGCGCGAGTTGTACTGCCGGTCTCCGATGACCAGTGGGTCGTCCATGTCAGCCTCCCTGCACCGCGGTCAGTACCTCGACGTCGGCGCCGTCCGGCACCACCGTCTGGTCGTGGTTGGTCCTCGCGATCACGGTGCCGTCGACGGCCACCGCGACGCCTCGTGCCGGCACGCCGAGCGCCGCCAGCATCTCCGTCACCGTCGCGCCGTCCGGCACGTCCCGTTCCGAACCGTTGACCTGGATGAACATCAACTCGTCCTTTGCTTCAGGCGGGCGGGGTCCGCGACCCGCACGACCGGTGGGGGTGCCGCGCCGGACACGAACGCGGCCACCGCGTCCGCGGTGATCGGGGCCAGCAGCAGGCCGTTGCGGTGGTGTCCCGCCGCGACCAGCACACCCGGTTCCAGCCAGCCGATCAGCGGCAGGTTGTCCCGGCTCCCGGCCCGCAGCCCGGCCGCGCACTCCGCCAGGCCGTACTCGGTGATGCCCGGCAACACGGTTTCGGCGTACATGAGCAGGTCACGGACGCCACCGGCGGTCACCTCGTCGTCGAAGCCTGCCTCGTACTGCGTCGCGCCGACGACCAACTCGTCGCCTTCCCTCGGTACCAGGTAGACCGGGCGCGACTCGACCAGCGCGCGCACCGTGTGCGCCGGCGGCGGCAACGCGTTCGGCCGGGCCCGCAGCCGCAGGATCTCGCCTTTCACCGGGTACACCGCGGACGCCAGCGCCGGGTGCAGACCGCTGCTCCACGCGCCGGCGGCGATGACGGCGACGTCGCAGCGCAACGTGGTACCGCCCAGGTCCACCGCCTCCCGCCGCACCGCGCGGACGGGTTCGCGTACGAACCCGACACCCGCCGCCTCGGCACTGGAATGCAAAGCCCGCAACAGCTCCCGGTTGTCCACGGCCAGGTCGCCAGGGACCATCAGTCCACTTCGGACACGGAAGCTGATGGTCGGCTCCACGCGGCGCAGCTCGCGGCCGGTGAGCCGGTCCACGTCTCGTCCGCGTGCGGCGAGGAAGTCGGCGAGGACGTCGAGTTGCGCGGCGTCCGCGGCGTCCACCGCGGCCACGATCGTGCCGGCGGTGTGCAGGCTGATCCCCAGCCCGGCGGCGAACGCGGGCCACGAGTCGAGCGACGCGCTGCCCAGGTCGAGCAGGTCCTCCTCGCCAGGCCACGACTCGGTCACCGGCGCGAGCATGCCGCCCGCCACCCACGACGCGCCACGGCCGGGCGCCGGGTCGACCAGCGTCACGTCGTGCTCGGTGGCGAGCCGCCACGCGACGGAAAGGCCGATGACTCCGCCGCCTACGACAACCACTTTCATGGCATTCACGCTCCCTGCGCCGGCATGATCCGGATCAGGTTCGACGGTCGGGATCGGCAGATCCCCTCTCAGCCCAGTCCTCTGGACTCCCGTGCGGACCACTTCCACCGTATAGCGTGAACGGGTGCCTGGACTAGACGGAGACCGGATTCGCCGCCGACTATCGGAAGCCCGGCTGTACTTGTGCACGGGAAACCGCCCCGACCTGGCGGAGTTCGCGGACGCGGCGCTGGCGGGCGGCGTGGACGTGATCCAGCTGCGGGAGAAGGGGATCGAGGCGCGGGACGAGCTCGCGGCGCTCGGCGTGCTGGCGGAGGCGTGCGCCCGGCACGGGGCGCTGCTGTCGGTGAACGACCGCGCTGACGTGGCACTGGCCGCCGGCGCGGACGTGCTGCACCTCGGCCAGGACGACCTGCCGGTCGAGTGGGCCCGCAAGATCCTCGGCGACGACGTCGTGATCGGCCGCTCGACCCACGACGTGTCCCAGGCGTCGGCGGCGGCGGTCGAGCCGGGCGTGGACTACTTCTGCGCGGGCCCGTGCTGGCCGACACCGACCAAGCCGGGCCGCCCGGCCCCGGGCCTCGACCTGGTCCGCGCCACGGCCGCGACCGGCACCGACCGCCCATGGTTCGCGATCGGCGGCATCGACGAGGCGCGTTTGCCGGAGGTCCTGGCCGCGGGCGCGACGCGAGTGGTGGTGGTCCGCGCGATCACGGAGGCGGAAGACCCCCGCGCCGCGGCGGCCCGGCTGACAGCGGCAATGCCCTGAAGGTGCCCTTCAGGACGCTGAACGTCCCATGGGGCACCCTCAGGGCATTGCGGTGAGAACCAGCGGACGGGCTGGCAGGGTTCAGCCCGTCCGCTGGCATGGACCCAGAAGGGTCAGCCAGTGACCAGCGAGGCGCCGTAGGCGCTCAGTGCCTCGTTGACCGGCTGGAAGAAGGTCGTGCCGCCGGAGGAGCAGTTGCCCGAACCACCGGAGGTCAGACCCAGAGCCGTGACCGTGGACGTGCCGTTGGTCACGAGCGAGCCGCCGGAGTCACCCGGCTCCGCGCACACGTTCGTGCGGATCAGGCCGGACACCGAGCCCTGCGCGTACTGCACGGTCGCGTTCAGCGCGGTGATGGAGTTGCAGCGCCAACCGGTCGTGGAACCGGACCGGCAGACAGCAGCGCCGACGCTGCCGTTGGAGGAGCCGGTGACCCGGACGTCGCTGCCCGAGCTGTACCGGTCGACGAGACCCGTCTGCACGGCCGCGCTGGAGCTGGCGGTGATGCGGCCGTAGTCGTTGCCCGGGAAGGACGAGCCGGAGGCCGCACCGATCGTGCCGCCCGGACCGCTCCACGTGCCGCCACCGCTGGTGCAGTGCCCGGCGGTGATCACGTAGCGGGTGCCGCCCGAGGTGCGGGCGTTGAAGCCGGCCGAGCAGCGGGAACCGCTTCTCGTGATGGCCTGCCCACCGATGATGTTCCAGTACGTCTGCGGCAGCTCGGCGACCTTGTCGATTCGCACGTTCGCGCCGAGGCTCTTCGCCCAGGTGGCCGCGTCACTGCTGGTGGCTTCGACGACGACCGTGTTGTCCGCGAGGTCGGTGTACCAACCGGCGACGGACTTCGGCATGCTGGCGGTGCCCTTGGCCAGCGTCGACGAGACGGCGTCCAGCTCGGCCGCACTGTGCTCGACGACGGTGGCCAGCGCGCCGGCCGCCGTCACGTCGGCAGCGCGGCTGGCGTCCGAGACGAACACCATGAGCTTGCCGGACGTGGCGTCGAACTGGCTGCCGGCGTAGTCGCCGCCGAGGGCGATACGGAGGGTCTTCTCCTTCGAGAAGGCAACCCGCTCCTGCTGGAAGCGGACTTCGGCCTGCTGCGGGTTCAGGCCGAGGTCCCGCTGGAGTGCTGCCTGGATCTGGCTGCTGGTGGACTCAACAGGTGCCGCGTTCGCGGGTGCCGTGAACGCCAGCGCCATGCCGGCTGCCAGTAGTGCGGCGCTGCCCAGCCGCACCACGGTAGTGCTTGTCATTTCGAGTTGCTCCCTCGTCTGGTTAGCAGGGGACCCGGGAGCAAGCAGGGGTAGGTCCGCTCCCGGGCAATCACAGAGGGCATGCCATCCGTTGGATGACCTTCTCGAAACTATGTGCACTCGCAGTGGTTGGAACATCGTCCGTTCGGGGACAACAGTTGCCATTGCGAGCGACTGTTCAGATACAGAGAGTTAGTTTGACGGTGGGATGGTGCCGCCGGGGACCGCCTCGTCGGTGGTGGTCGTCACCGGCGGTGTCGTCGTGGTCGTCGTCGTGGTGCTCGACTCGCTCGGCGGGGTCGTCGTCGTGGTGGTCGGATCGGTCGTCGTGCTCGTCGGTTCCGGCGTCGTGGTCGTCGGGGTCGTCGTCGACGTGGTCGGGTGGTCAGACGGGTTCTCGTCACGGTCACCGGTGTTCTGCGGGGCCACGATGCTGCTGAAGGTGGTGCCCTCGCTACCCGACAGCGACTCCCCTCGCAGCCACTCCACACCGGTCACGACCACCATGCCCAGCGCGAACGCCGCCAGCGTGCTCGCCGCGAGCACCGCCCAGCGCCGCCGGGTGGCCGTCGGGGGCCGATCCGCCGGTTCCTCCGGGGTGGGCTCGTCCGACGTGTCCGCCTCGACCTCCGCGCCAGGTGCCGCGTCCGGGTCCTCCGAGGTGACCAGCACGGTCGACCCGCCGGACTTGCCGACGACCTTCGCGTGCACCGTGCGCACACTCTCGGTGGTCCGCCTGATCGACCGCAGGTACACCGTGCCGCCGACCGTCGAGATCACACTGGCCAGACCTGCGCCCAGGACGGTCCCCCCGACGCCCATTGTTGACCCGATCAGCGCAGCCGTCACCGCGGCCAGCGCACCCGCGAAAATCTGACTGAGCCGAACTCTGTCCGTGTCGTCGTTGTTTTCGCTCATGATCCTTTGTCTACGTACGGAAATATCATTAGTACCAACGCCTACGACGGGTTACACACTCCACCGGTTGGCCAATCGTGAGCAGTAACACAGTCCACTATGGACAGTGCATACTGGTTACCGTGCAACTGATCACGATCGACGACATCGAAGCGGCAGCGGCGAGAACCAGCGCCAGTGTGGTGCGAACTCCTTTGGTGCCATGCCTTTGGGCCGACGACGACCGGCCCCTGTGGCTCAAGCCGGAGCAGCTCCAACCCATCGGCGCGTTCAAGATCCGCGGCGCGGCCAACGCCGTCGCGCGGATTCCCGAGGACGTCCGCTCGCACGGGGTCGTCGCCTACTCCAGCGGCAACCACGCACAGGCGGTCGCCTACACCGCGAAGCTGTACGGCGTTCCGGCGACGATCGTGGTGACCACCAACACCCCGCAGGTGAAGATCGACGCGACCGCCCGCCACGGGGCGAAGGTCGTGGTCGTACCGCCAGCCGACCGCGAGTCGGCGGCGCACGAGATCGTCGAGAAGGAGGGCGGCACGCTCGTGCCGCCGTTCGACCACCCGGACGTCATCGCCGGGCAGGGCACCATCGGCCTGGAGATCGCCGCCGACCTGCCGGACGTCGAGGTCGTGCTCGTGCCGGTCAGCGGCGGCGGGCTGATCGCCGGCATCGCCACCGCGATCAAGGCGAAGGCGCCGAACGCGCGGGTCATCGGCGTCGAGCCGGAGCTGGCCGGGGACACCACGGACGGCTTCCGGCACCACCATCTGCCCGACTGGTCGACCGACGACCGGGCCAGGACCATCGCCGACGGCCTGCGCTCCACCCCGTCCGAGCTGACCTTCGCGCACATCACGAAGCTCGTCGACGACATGGTCACGGTGTCCGAAGACCAGATCAGGGAGGCGATCGGCGTGCTCGCCACGCGGTCACAGCAGGTCGCGGAGCCGAGCGGCGCGGTGACCACGGCCGCCTACCTGCACGCCGACCTGCCGAAGGGCCGGACGGTCGCGCTCGTGTCCGGCGGCAACATCGACCCGGCACTGCTCGCGGAAATCCTCAGCGGCCTACAGAGCTGACTGTCGCCGGCGGCCGGTGTGC
>NZ_DASUVO010000115.1:0-49154 GCF_036378875.1 Actinophytocola sp. | reverse complement strand
ACGGATCTGAAGTTGCTTCTACAGATTAACCAATCAGTGGCGCTGGGTGATCTCGACCGGCATGACGAGGCGGTGAGTACGGCGACCCAGGTTCGGCAACTGGCCGACCACGCTGGCAGCATGGTTCGGCTGGCGCAGGCGCGAAGTGCTTTGGGAGAGCTGTTGTTCGAAGCTGGGCAATGGGCTGCCGCGCAAGAAGAGATCGAGGCGTTGGCTGACGATGTGAAGGATCCCGGCACCACGTGCTGTGACCGTGGGTTCGCTGCGATGATCGCGTTTCACCACAGCGACGCGACTACAGCTCGACGGCACCTGGATGCCGCGGCGGCGAGTGCGGAGCAGATCGGCACGCGAGTGGTCTCTTCGCTCGTGCTCGCTCGCAGTCTCGAGCAAGAGGTCGCAGGAGAGTTGGATCAAGCGCTCTCCGTACTGGAGGTATGGGGCGAGGGGCGCGCCGAGGAACTGGACGAGATGGAGGATCTTCTGCCGGAGGCGGCGCGGTTGGCGGCGTTGACGGGGGAGATCGGCGTGCTGAACGAGGTCGCGGCGCAGGCGGCTACGTTGGCGCAGCGGTCGGGGGTGCCGCATCGGTTGGGGACTGTCGCCTACTGTCGTGGGTTGTTGAGTGGTAGTTCTTCGCTGTTGTTGCTTGCCGCTGAGCAGTATGGGGAGGCTGGGCGGCCTTTGTGGCAGGCGAAGGCGTTGGAGGCGGCGGCGGTCAACCTTGCTGGGCAGGGGGATCGGGGGTCGGCGCGGTCGGCGTTCGTGCGGGCTGACGATATCTACGAGCGGCTCGGGGCCAGTTGGGATCTTGCTCGGCTGCGGGCGGTGTTCCGGCAGTTGGGGATTCGGCGGGGGCCGCGGAACAAGCATCGGCGGGTTCAGGTCGGGTGGGACAGTCTCACGCCCAGTGAGGCGAAGGTCGCCGCGTTGGTGGCTGACGGGTTGTCGAACCGGCAGATCGCCGAGCGGCTCGTGCTCTCCACGCGTACGGTCGAGTCGCATGTCTCGCACATTCTCACCAAGCTCGAAGTGCGGTCCCGTGTGGACATCGTGCGGGGGAGCAGAGCCACCTAGTGGGGAGGGGACCGTGGCGGCCGTCTGCGGGAGGGCGGCCGCCACGGGAATTTGGTTACGGAGCCCAGGGGTTGGTTACCGCCCAGCTCACGTCCTCCGCGTAACTGGTTGGGTTGTCGTACACGTGGGCGCCGCCGTTCGCGGAGACCCATACTTCTTCAGCGAAGTGGCGGGCGTTCGTGCCCAGTTCGTTGAGCGACTCCAGGCGTACGCCTCCCGTGCCTGGTTGGGCGCAGAAGGTCGCGTCGCGGCGGAACAGGTCTGTGTTGTTGTTCGGGGACAGGGTGACCCGGAAGTCCGCATGTCTCAGGTAGCTGCCGGGGACGTTGCGGGCCTCCAGTGAGTAGCAGCTCGGGTCTGCGAGGCCGCGGCGGACCAAGAACGTTCCGTCTGCTTTGGACAGTGGATCACTCGCCGAGGTGATGACATCCGTTCTGGCCAGGCTGTCGCGGTGTCGTAGGTACCGGTTCGTGAAGCCCGGTGTGGTCACCTGGAACGAGCGCGCCTGGTCCCGTGGCAGGTCGGCGGCACTGCGCCACAGCGGGATCGTCGCCGCCCAGGTGGTGTCCTCCGTGAACGACGTTCCCGTGTCCCACGGGTTCGGGCCGCCCTGTCTCGCCAGGTACACCGCCTCCAGGTGGTGGCGGATGAAGGCGCCCGGCGAGTTGAACGACTCCAGCGCCGTGGCGCCCCAGCCCGCCCTGGCGCAGAATGTCGCGTCGCCCGCGAATGCCGCTGTGCCGTCGTTCGCGTCGATGCGAATACGGCTGTTCGCGTGCCTCAGGTACCTGCCTGGGAAGTTCCTCGACTCGAACGACAGACACGTGGCGCTCGCCAGCCCCGGCCGCACCCAGTAGGTCGCGTCCTGCTTCAGCACGTCCGTGCCGTTGTCCACGTCCGTCCTCGCCAGGCTGTCCTGGTGCCGCAGGTAGCGGTTCGTGAAGCCCGGTGTCGTCACCCGCAGGGACACCAGTTCGCCGCGCGGGACCTCCGTGCCCGACGCCGCCGCCAGCACCCGCTGGTTCACCGCCAGCACGCGCGACGCCGTCATCTTCGGCACGCGGCGGTCATAGGTGTAGAAGCCGTTGACCTCGTTCTCCACGTCGTACGGTTCGGTGTACACCGACGCGGACAGGCCGCGGGTCTGCACGAAACGGGCGACCTCCGCCGTGATCGTGACGTACCGGTTGGTCAGGTACTCCTCGTTGGGATAGAGATCGCCGTAGCCGAAACCGTTGCCCGGCTGCCATTCGCTCCCGCTCACCCGCCGGCCGAGGCCGCCGTACTCGCCGAGCACCGCGATCCGTGTCGCGTCCGGTTGGCGGGTGCCGCCGGACATCTGGTAGGCGTGGTCGTCGATCACGTCACCGTTGTTGGCCATGGGGTCGGACAAACAGCAGTTCGAACCCGAGTTGTGGTTGATCAGGCGCGTCGAGTCGATTGACCGCACCAGGTCGGTGATCCGCGCGTTGTCGTACTCTCCCCAGCCCTCGTTGAACGGGACCCAATGCACGATCGACGTGATCCCCTTCAGCTGGTCGAGCATGCGCCGCAGTTCCTGCTCGAAGTTCGCGTGGCTCGCCACCGGGGTGGCGTTGACCGCCTCCAGTGACGGCATGTCCTGCCACACCATCAGGCCCAGCCGGTCCGCCCAGTAGTACCACCGGGCGGGCTCGACCTTGATGTGCTTGCGGACCATGTTGAACCCCAACGCCTTCTGGCGTTCCAGGTCGAACCGCAGCGCTTCGTCCGTCGGCGCCGTGTAGATCCCGTCCGGCCAGTAACCCTGGTCGAGCGTGCCGAGTTGGAACACGAACTTCCCGTTCAGCAGCGGCCGCATGACCCCGCCCACGACGGCCTTGCCGAGCGAGCGCATGCCGAAGTAGCCCGTCACCACGTCGGTGAGCATCGTGACCCGCAGGTCGTACAGGAACGGGTCGCTCGGGGACCACAGCCGCGCGTTCGGAACCGGGATCCGCAGGTGTGAGCCGATGGTGCCGGTGGCCGAGCCGACCACGATCCCGCCGGCGGTCACCTCCGCGCGGACCGGCTGCCCGGCAGTGCCCTGCACCACCAGGTCGAGCACGCCCGCGGAGACGTCAGGGGTGGTGTCCAGCCGCGTGATGTGGTTGGGGGACACCGGTTCCAGCCACACCGTCTGCCAGATGCCCGACGCCGCCGTGTACCAGATGCCGCTGGGGTCGCGGCGTTGCTTGCCGATCGGGAAGCGGTTGCCGTCGACCGGTGAGTACGCGCCGACGATGATCTCGTTCGCGCCTGTCCGCAGGGCGTTGGTGATGTCGAACGAGAACGCGTCGAAGCCGCCGGTGTGTGTGCCGACCTGGGTGCCGTTTACCCACACCCTGGTCTCCCAGGTGACCGCGCCGAAGTTCAGCAGCACCCTTCGACCATCCCATGTGGACGGTACGGAGAAGGTCCTGCGATAGAACATGTGGTCGTGGTGGCGTTGGACGCCCGAGAGCCCCGACTCGATCGGGTACGGCACGAGCACGGTCTCGGGAAGGGTCTGCCCGACGGGCGGGGTGTTGATGTTCGAGGCCCCGCTGAACTCCCACTGGCCGTTGAGGTTCTGCCACTCCGAGCGGACCATCTGGGGACGCGGATACTCCGGCAGGGCGTTGGTGGGGGAGACCTGGCTGGTCCACGGGGTGGTGAGCGGTGGCGCCGTCGGTTGCCACATCGCGGCCCTCGTGGCCGGTTCCGCCGTGGCGACCGTGGCGACCGTGGCGGCCGCGATGAGGAGACTCGTTGCTGCGCCGAGAATCCGTCTGAGCATGATCACTCCTGCAGGGGTTGTCGCGAGCGCGCCGAGGAAGCCGGGGCATGGCAGGAGGGTGCCCCGCGCGTAAACGCGGTAAGCACGAGAAAAGTACGCCGGTGTACTGGCATTTCTTGCTCCAGGGCAGGGGTTCCTGGTGCGGTTACCGGGTGCTTTCCCTCACCTCCAAGACGAACGGGATCTGGACATGTTGGGGTGGGAGGTCGGTGTCGCCGCCGGCGCGGCGGCGCACGAGGTCGACCGCCGCCTTCGCGAGCGCCGCCTTGTCCGGCGCGATGGTGGTCAGCGCCGGCACGCTGTAGGCGCTGTGCTCGGTGTTGTCGAACCCGACGACGGCGATGTCGTGCGGGACCGAGAGGCCGTGGTCCACCGCCGCGCGGATCGCGCCGAAGGCGAGCATGTCGTTGAAGCAGAAGACCGCGTCGGGCGGATCGCCTTCCGCCAGCAGTGCGGCCATGGCCTCGGCGCCGTCATGATGGTGGTATCGCAGGGCCGGCGCGACGATCTCGGGTAGCCCCGCCTCCCGCAGGGCCTGCCGGTAGCCGGCGAGTCGCTGGACGGCCGTGCCACGCGTCGGATGCTGGCCGATCACGGCGATCCGGCGGCGACCCGCGTCGATCAGGTGCCGGGTCGCGGTGTGGGCGGCGGTGACGTTGTCGATGCCGACGTGGTCGAGCGGCAGCGCGAGCGGGTGCTCGCCGAGCAGCACCGCGGGCACCCTCGGCAGGGCGACGTCGGCGGTCTCGACGGCCTGCGGGGAGATGATCGCCCCGTCGACCATGTGCGGGCCGAGCGCGGCGATCGTCTCGCGTTCGCGGTCCCGGTCGCCCTGGGTCTGCTCGATGAGCACGTTCCAGTCGTGCTCGGCCGCCGCCGCGATGATGCCGCCGGCCAGCTCACCGAAATAGGGGATGGACAGCTCCGGCACCACGAGCGCGATGAACCCCGTGCGCCCTCGACGCAGGTTGCGGGCGCCGATGTTGGGCCGGTAGCCGGTCGCGGAGAGTGCGTCCTCCACGCGGCGGCGGTTCTCCGGCTTCACGAAGCCGTACCCGTTGACCACGTTCGACACCGTCTTGACGGACACGCCGGCGAGCACCGCGACGTCCTTCAACGTGGCCATGTACTGCTTTTACAACGTTGTGCCAACGATGTAAACCCCGCCGTTTGGCGTAGCGCACTCCGGGTAGCCCGCTAGTGACACGGGAGGAGGCGAGACGGTTGGCACACACAGCTGTCGACGAGGATCTGTGGAACGAGTTCCATCGCGTGGTGAACATGTCGTCGCGGGAGCTTTCCGAGTGGCTTCGCGTGCGGTCCGCCGACGACGAGACCGAGGAACTGCCCGACCAGGCCGGCACCGCCACCGGGCAGCACGTGCTGTCGATCCTGGGCAAGCGGAAGACCGACCTGAACCCCGACGACGTTCGCGTCATGCGCAACGTGGTGGAGCGCGTCCACGCCGAACGCCGGGACGACCTGGAGCCCACTCAGGGCGAGGCGCACTGGCGCCACCGCCTGATGTCACTGGGGCACGATCCGCTGAAACCGGCGGAGGACTGACCACCGTTCGTCGCCCGGAGATCGACTCTGGCCGCGAAGGGCCTTTACTGCCTGCGGTGATGGCTGGTAAAGGTGGAGCAAGAAGGTGTTCGACCGTGCACTGTCCATAATGGACGAACGCCCTGGTTTGCCCTGTGGCGAAAGGTTGTGATGGCCGGGTGAGTGACGTCCAGGAACTGGTGCCGTTGCGCACGGACTTCGACGTCGTGCTCCGTGGTTACCGGCGAGGACAGGTGCGGGCGTACGTGCGTGCCGTCGAGGACGAGCTGCGGCTCGTCAGCGCCGACCGGGACGCGAACGCCGGGCTCGCCGCGTCGCTGGCGAGGGAGGTCGAGCAGCTGCGTGCGCAGAACGCCCGGCTTGCCCGGCAGGTCGACGAGATGTCCCGCACGCCGGTGTCCCCCGAGGCGGTGCCGCCTCGGCTGCGGCGGATGGTGGAGCTGGCCAAGGAGGAAGCCGCGGAGATCACCGCGCGGGCGCAGGCGGCCGCCGAGCACAGCTGGGCCGTCGCGGAGGAAGCGGCCGGCCGGCTACGGGCTCGCTACGCCGGCGCGCTCGCCGAGATGGACCGCGCCCGCCGCGAGACGGAGATCGAACACCGCACGTTGCTGCAACAGGCGCGTGCCGACGCGACGCGGATGACCACCGAGGCCGACCGCCGCCGCACCGAGCTGGACGCACAGGCCGCCCGGCGCCGGGAGAGGGTCGAGTCGGACTTCGAGATCGCCATGGCCCGCCGACGCGCGGAGGCCATGCGGGAGCTGGCGGAACAACGCGTCACCGCGGAGACCGAGGCCGAGCGCCTGGTACGGGAGGCCACCGAGCAAGCCGAACGGCAGGTACGGGAGGCCACCGAGCAGGCGGAACGGCAGGTGCGGGAGGCCACCGAGCAGGCGGAACGGCTGGTCCGCGACGGCACGGCCGAGGCGGAACAGCGAGTGGCGGCGGCGAAGGAGGACGCGCACTGCCGGATCACGGCGGCCACCCGGGAGGTCGGTCGTTTGCGTGAGCTGCGTGGGCGGATGGCGGAGCGGTTGACCGCGGCGCGCGAGCTGCTGGGAGATGCGGGGCCGTTGCTGCAGCCGGTGGCCGCCGAAGGGGAGGCGGAACCCGCGAGACGGACGGCGATCCCGGAACCGCGCTTGTCGAGGGGACCACGAGAGGTGCAGGCCTCGGTAGCCGAGACGTGAGCTGTCCGAGGTCGGCCGCGCTTCGCGGTGGGAGGCGGTAGCTTCGGTAGGCGAGAAGCGCTGCCCTACCCGAGGCTGGCCGGGTCGGCGAAGCCGGGTGGCGACGGAGAATGCGAACTCTCGGTGTGGCCATGCGTGAGGTCGGTCCAGGGGCTGCGAAAGGTGCAGGCTTCGGTGGGCGAGAAGGGTCGACCTACCCGAGGCTGGCCGGCTCGGCACCGCGGGTGGTGGCGGCGATTGAGGATGTGAACTGTCGGATCGGTGTGGCCATGCGTGAGTCTGTCCAGGGGCCGCGAAAGGTGGAGGCTCGGTGGGCGAGAAGGATCGCCCTACCCGAGGCTGGCCGGCTCGGCACCGCGGGTGGTAGCGGCGGTTGAGGATGTGAACACCGGAGCCGGCGAGCGCCTTGCGGGTCTCGGTCGAGTCGAAGACCGGGTCGAACGTCGCCGTCGACAGCAGCACCGGCGGGATGCCGAGCCGGTCGAGCACGGCGTCCCGCGCGACTGTCGGGTCGGTGTGGCCATGCGTGAGGTCGGTCCGATGCAGGAGCTGTGGGATGGCGGCGCGGATGTGTGCGGCGCCTGAGCCGATCGGACTTCAGCCGGTGGCCGCGGAAGGTGAGCCGGATCCGCCGGAAAGACAATGATCCCGGAGCCGCGAGAGGTGCCGGGCCTCGGTAGCCGAGACGTGACCGGCCGCCTCGGCGCGCGTCGCTTTCAGCGGGACCTACCCGAGGTTGGCCGCTTCGGCGAAGCGGCGGCGTAGGTCCGGGTCCATCAGAGTGATCGTCGGGGCCATGCGCAGCCACAGGTTGTGCCGCTCCACCCCGCGGACCAGGTGGCCGAGCGTGCGGGGCTCCGCGAGCGCGGACAGTGCGAGCACCCGGCGCTGGGCCGGTTCGCCCATGGCGGCCACCGCGACCAGCAGTTCCCGCACCGCGCCGGTGTCGATGGCGGTCTGCAGTATCGAAATCAGCGTCTCGTCGGTCGACTCCGTCGCGTATTCGGCTAGGCGGCCGCGAAGTTCGTCGTCCGTCAGGCGGCCAACCAGGCGCAGGCCCGCCGCTCGCAGTTCGGGTGGGCCGGAGAGTGCGTCGCGGACGATCGCGCGCATTCGGGCCGGTGGGAGGAGGGCCACCGCGTGGGTGAGCTGTTCGTCCGACTCCGCGTAGAAGCCGATCCGCAGCAGGGCGTCCGTCGGCACGGTCGCGGCCACGTCCCGGACGAGTGACGCGGTGGCCGAGTCCAGCAGGCGGCCCAGGGTGATGAACTCGCCGCGGTCGACCAGCGCACGCACGATCGCCAGCACGCTGTCCGGCCGCACCAGCTGCACGAGCGCCGTCGCGCGGCGCGGGTCCAGGTGCAGGCACGCCTCCGCCAGGTAGTCCACCGGCATCCGGTTGGCCAGCTCCGCCGCGCGCTCCGGGGGCATCTCGCCGGCCACCCTGGCGGCCAGCAGCGGCGGGAACGCCCGCAGCGTGATGCGTACGTTCACCGCCGTCGGCAGCAGCCTGGTGATGGCGGCGACGCGCCGGAACGCCGACCGGTGCTCGTCGTAGAGAACACCGACCGCGCGTTCCCGCAGCCGGCGGATCGCCGTGTGCGGCAGGGCCGCCGCGAACGCGACCTCGTCGGCGGACGCGCCGAGCGCACGGGCGAGCTTCACCAGCTCCGCTCTGGTGGCGAGATCCTCACCCATCAGCGCCCCAGGATTTTGCTGACCGTGCCCCGCAGCACCGGCGGCATCTGCCGCAACGCCTCGTCGGACGCCGCCCGCAGCGACGCCGCCTGGCGTTCCTTCGCGCTCACCAGCACGGCGCGCAGCTCCTCCAGCGCCTCGTCGGACAGCTCCTCGACCGCGTGCACGTCGGCCCCCAGCCAGTGCGTCAACACCTCACGTACGTCACCCCGCATACCCGAACTTTGTCATGGGCGGCGTGAACGGTCACCTGCGGTGTGCAAATTTCTGTTCGAAACGGGCAAGAATGGCCCGCGCGCGGCCCAGCATCGCGGGGTCCACCATCTCGCCGGACGCGAGCGTCGACACCCCGCGCGAGCCCACTGCCAGCACTTCCGTGGCCCAGCGGCGTTCCTCCTCGGACGGCAGGAACACCTCGGCGATGACGGGTAGCTGAGTCGGGTGAATCGCGACCCGGCCCACCCAACCGAGATCACGACCACGCACAGTGTCCGCCCGCAGCCCCGCCAGGTCCTTGATCGCCGGGTAGGCCGACAGCATGGGTGAAGGCAGCCCGGCCGCACGTGCCGCGTACAGCAGACGCACCCGGGCGTGGTCCAGCACCGCGTCCGTCCGCGTGCCCAGCTCGCTCGCCAGGTCCGACTCGCCGAGGCCCAGCCGGGTGACCGCCGGGTGGGCGGCCAGGTCGGTCGCGTGCTCGACACCGAACGCGCTCTCCACCAACGCGGTGACCGGGACACCCGGAAGCGCGGCCACGACCTCGTCGACCTGAGCCGGGGACTCGACCTTCGGCAGGCGTACCTCGAATCCTGTCAGCTCGCGCAGCACGGCCAGATCCTCGGCGTTGTGCGCGTTCACCCGCACCTGGAGAACGCATTCGACCCTCGCCTGTGCCAGCCACGTGGCGACCGCGTCTCTCGCGAACGCCTTGCGGTCCGGCGCCACCGCGTCCTCCAGGTCGAGGATCACCAGGTCCGCGCCGGTCGCGACCGCCTTGTCGAAGCGGTCAGGCCGGTCACCGGGCACGTAAAGCCCGGTAATAGGAACGCTCACACGATCCCGCTCTCTCGTAGAGCGGCCACCTGTTCCCGGGTCACGCCGATCGACGCGAGGATCTCCTCGGTGTCCGCGCCGTGCGGCCGGCCAGCCCAGCGGATGCGGCCCGGCGTCGCCGACATGCGGAACAGCACGTTCTGCATCCTGACCGGGCCTAGCTCGTCGTCCGGGACCGTCTGCACCGTGCCCAGCGCCTGGTACTGCGGATCCGCGACGACCCCGCGCACGTCATAGACCCGCGCGACCGCCGCCTGGGCCTTCTCGAACTCGGCGACCACTTCGTCTGCCGGCCGGGCCGCGATCCACGCCGACACGGCCGCGTCCAGCTCGTCGGCGTGCCGTGCCCGCTCGTGGCCTGAGGCGAACCACGGCTGCTCGACCACGTCCGGGCGCCCCACCAGACGCATCACGCGCTCCGCGATCGACTGCGAGCTGGTCGACACCGCGAGCCACTGGCGGTCGAGCGTGCGGTAGACGTTGCGGGGCGCGTTGTTCACCGAGCGGTTGCCCGTCCTCGGCTGCACCACACCCAGCTGGTCGTACGCCGTGATCTGGCCGCCGAGCAGCATCAGGATCGGCTCGATGATCGCCGTGTCGATCACCTGGCCCACGCCGGTACGCAGGCCGATCATGACCGCGTAGGAGGTCGCGAGCGCCGCGATGCCGTCGGCCAGACCGAACGGGGGCAGCGTCGGCGGGCCGTCCGGGGCGCCGGTGAGCGCGGCGAACCCGCTCATCGCCTCGGCCAGCGTGCCGAACCCGGGCCGCGCCGCGTACGGGCCGAATTGGCCGAACGCCGTGACCCGCGCGATCACCAGCCGAGGGTTCGCCTTGTGGAGCTGTGCGGGACCGAGGCCCCAGCGCTCCAGCGTGCCCGGCCGGAAGTTCTCGATCAGCACGTCCGCTTCCTCGGCGAGCGCCAACAACAGCTCGGCGCCGTCCGTTCTGCCGAGGTCCAGGGTGATCGTGCGCTTGTTGCGGCCCAGCGTCTTCCACCACAGGTTGACGCCGTCCTTCGCGGGGCCGTGGTTGCGGGCGGCGTCCGGTTTGCGCGGGTGTTCGACCTTGATCACGTCGGCGCCGAAGTCCCCGAGGAACGTCGCCGCCAGTGGGCCGGCGAACAGGGTCGACACGTCCAGCACCCGGATACCGGCGAGCGGCAGTTCGGTCATCGAACCTCCCACGCGAGTCGGAAGCCGATCGACGGTGAACGCTCAACCCCGAGGCCCGGCACCAGGAACTTCAGGCTGAACGACGGGTCGCGCGGACCGCCGTCGACATACCATTCCGATCCAACCGTCTGATGGTCGCTGCCGCCCTTGAGCATGACAAATCGGGTGATCCCGTCGGTGTGCTCGCTCTCCGTCCAGTTCCAGACCAGGGGAGTGGCCCGCCGGAACCCGGGTTGCCCTGCCGCGACCTGCCACTCGAACTCCGTCGGCAGCCGCGCGCCCGCCCACCTCGCATACGCACGCGCGTCGTCGAGGCCCACCATCGTGACCGGTCCGTCGCCGGCCGGTGGCGCGAACCGGTTCTCGCACGCCGGCCGGTAGCCGGTGTCCGCCAGGAACTCCGCGAACTCCCGCCCGGTCACCTCGTGTGCCGCGACCTCGACGTCGGTGAGCGTGACCGTTGACAGCTCCCGTCTCGGATCGTGCAGGCGCGGCGGGAGCGGCTTCCACTCCTCGATGTACGGCGCGCCCTGGTAGCCGCCGGTCTCGCGGCGCCGATAGGTCATGAGCAGGGAGCGTGGTCCGCCCTCGACGCGCACGGTCGGGACGGTCGGGCGTGCGGTGGTCGGGTGAACGTGCACACGCCGGGCGGTGCGGGCGGGGAACGTCGTGCTGTCGCCTCCTGGGTCCGCCGCGGCGGCGTCGAGCAGGTCGCCCAGCCAGTCGGGCTCGGCTCCCTCCACCGCGAGGACGGCGGCTACCCCGCGTGCCGGCACCGTGATCGCGGGAGCGTTCACATCGTGCCCGAGCCGCCGTCCCGCGGCGAGGTCGAACCACTGCCTGCCCCCTGTCACAGCGGTGAGCGGGTGCCCGGTGAAGTCGGTGTGGCCGCGGTTCACCAGCGTCCACAACGTCAGGCCAGGACCGGTGAACCGCGACGCGTACACGCCGGCGGCGATCGCCTCGGCCGAGGCGTCCACGAGCGGCGTCCACTCACCGGCGACGAGCAGTGAGGTGAGCGTTCGCTGCACGCGCAGCATCCGGCGCAGCGTTGCCTTGTCGCGCTCGTTCCAGCCGACCCAGACACCGAACACCGCGTCCCACACGAGCATCCCCGTGCCGTTCATGAACGCCGACTGCAGTTCGTCGCTGTGGTCGCGGTTCCAGCGCCGGGTCGCATGGGTCATGTGTCGCCGCTCGTACCAGCGGGCCCGCTGGACGCCGGGTGCCGTGCTGTCGGCGAACCACTGCGCCCAGCTCAGCTGGTGGTCTTCGATCCGGGCGTTCGGCAGCCGCGACTCGCCTTCCAGCACCTGCGGCGGGGAGTTGGTGAGCAGCGCCGACACCAGGCGGGAGTCGCCCTCCTTCATGGTGTCGAGGAACATCCCGTCCGTGCCAAGCTCGGTGGCCAGCCGCGCCAGCTCGGTGGCGTCGTCCCCCGGCGCGCGTCGGGTGCCGGTGTCCCACGGGTTGTAGTCGAGGAACACCCGGATGCCGCGGGCCTGGAAGTCGGCGACCACGTCCCGCAGTCCAGGCACGTCCCGGTAGAAGTCGAACTGGTTGCGGTCGTCGATGCCGATGACCGGGTAGGCGTGCCACAGCACCACACCGTCGAAGCCGCCGTGGTCGGCGGTCCGCTCGAGGAAGCCGGCGACGTCGAACCGCCCGGCTGCGCGGTCGAACAGCCGCTCGTCCCACAACCACACGAGGGCGACGCTGTAGCAGGACGCCGTCCACGCGGTCTCAGGTCGGTCGTATTGGGAACCGCGGTAGGCGAGGCGACGGTGTGCCTCCTCGCGCCAGCGAGTCAGCGCCGCCCGCCACGCCGGCCAGTCCGCCGGGGCGCTGGGCGCCGCGAAGATCTTGGCGATGTCGCCGACCTCGGGATCCAGCTCGCCGTCGAGAGGCAGGGTGGTGGGCAGGTCGATCGGGCGGGGGACCAGCGGGTCGCGCAGGTTCGTGCTGGCCTCGTCCGGGTCGGTGCGCCGCAGGAGGTCGTCGATCTGCCGCCTGGTCGGTATTGCGGGCACCGCGCCGGCGCGGCCCACCGACAGCGCGGCCGCGGCGGTAGCGAACCGGACCGCGGGTTCCAGCTCGGCGCCCTCGTCGAGCTTCGCGACGAGCGCCCCGCAGAAGGTGTCGCCGGCTCCGGTGGTGTCGACGACGTCGACGGGAATGCCCGGCACCTCGACGCTGGTGTCCCTGGTGCGGATCGACGCGCCCTTGCCGCCGAGCGTGACGACGAGCCGCGGGACGACCGTGAGTAGATGGTCCGCGCCACCGAGGAGGGCGGCCTCGTGCTCGTTGACGATCAGCAGGTCGACGGCGTCGAGCAGGTCGCGGGGGAGCGGCTGGGCGGGGGCGGCGTTGAGCACGACGGTGCCCGTGGCGACCTGAGCGGCCTCAATGACCGTGTCGAGCGGGACCTCCAGCTGCAGCAGGACGACCCTGGCGCCGGCGACGGCCTGCCGCTCGTCCGCGGTGAGGCCGGTCAGCGTCGCGTTCGCGCCCGCGTTGACCACGATCGAGTTCACTCCGCTCGCCGCGACCGTGATGAGTGCCGTCCCGGTGGGCTCGGTCGAGGTGCGAACGAGTGGGTGCACGCCGCTTTCCGCGAGGCTCGCGCGGAGACGGTTGCCGTTGTCGTCGTCGCCGAACGCGCCGACGAACGTGGTGTGGGCGCCGGCACGCGCGGCCGCGGTGGCCTGGTTGTTGCCCTTGCCGCCGGCATGAGTGGCGAACCCGGTCGACAGCACGGTCTCGCCGGGCGACGGGATCCGCTCGACCTGGCTGACCAGATCGACGTTGCCGCTACCAACCACCACCATGCTCATGACGCCACCTCACCCGCTGCGTGGCGCCGGAACGCTCCGCAGGCTCCGCTACTCCGGCGCCCTCCGCGGGCTCGGTGGCGTCCTGGACATCGACGATTCGCTCCGCAAGCTCCGCTCATGGAGCCCGCCCGGTGAGCGCTAACGTCCGGGTGGCGAGGGTGTCGAAGCCGATGCCGTCGAAGCCGGGCACGCTCGTGGCCAGCCGGTTGCGCAGCGGGTCGGTCCACTGGGCGGGCAGGGCCTTCGCGCCGGTGAGCGCTCCCACCAGTGAGCCCGCCGTGGCGGCCGTGGAGTCGGTGTCCCAGCCACCGGTGACCGCCGTGGTGATCGTCGTGCTGTAGTTTCCCGCGCCGCGGACGAGCGCGAACGCCAACACGGCCGCGTTGTTGAGCACGTGCACCCAGTGCAACTCGCCGTAGCGGGCGTGGATCGCGTCCAGAGCGTCCGCTGTGGACATCGCGGTGGCGCCGAGTTCCGCGCCCATGCGGATCGCCCCGGTGAAGCGGGACGCCGCGGGCACGACCGAAAGTCCGGTCTCGATCACCGTTCGCACGTCGTCCGCCGTCACCGCGGCCGAGCAGGCGGCGGCCGCGAACATCGCGCCGTAGACACCGTTGCGCCCGTGGGAGAGCCGGGCGTCCGTCCATGCGAGACGGGCCGCCGTGATCGGGGCGCCGGGGTGGGCCCAGCCGTAGACGTCGGTGCGGATCTGGGCGCCGATCCAGTCGCGGAACGGGTTGCCGACCGCGCCGGCGACCTCGGGTTCGTGGCCGAGGAGGAGGTTGCGGTAGGCGATCCGCTCGGCCGTGAACACCCGCCCGCCGGGCAGGTTCGACAGCCACGAGTTGGCGACGTCGTCGGTGGTGAACGCGTCGCCGTGTCGTTCGAGGAGGTCGAGCGCGATGAGCGGGTAGTTGAGGTCGTCGTCCTCGGGCATCCCGTCGATGTTCTCGGCGAGACTGGTGGGCCGGCTGCGCCGGTTCCACGGGTAGCGGGCGGCGACCTCGCCGTCGAGACCGATCTCGGTGAAGTACCGGGAGATGGGCCAGTTGCCGGTACTCCGGGCGATGGCCTCGATGCCCTCGCGGGGGATCTTCTCGACAGGCTTGCCGAGCAGACAGCCGGCGGCCCGGCCGAGCCACGCGCCGTGGACACGGTCGGCGAGATCGTCGGCCGGCGGTGGGACGGCATCGACCGGCGGCGCGAGCGTCAGTATCTCTTCCAGACCATCGGGTTCCGCACGGCGCAGCGCCTCCGGCGCCTCCCGTTCGTCGAGTTGCGACAGAACCTCACGAGCCAGTGCGCGCAGAGCCGGCGGCGCCGGGTCCGGGGAAGCGCCCGACACCGGCGCGACGCGCGTGCCGCCCGCCGCGACCCAGCGCGTCGCCAGGTCGTCGATGTCCACACCGTCCAGGAGTGCCGCCCGCAGTGCGTGCGGCACCAGGTCCTCCGGCTGGGTCCACGTGAGACGGAGCATCGTTACGCGGCGTCCACCAGTGAGCCGAACAGCGAGGCGCGCTGGGCGAAGCGCTCCTGGTCCTTGGCCCAGACGTCCTTCGCCACCTCGGCCATGGTCGGACCCGTCGCCGTGATGTCCATGCGGCTCGCCTCGCTGATCGTCGTGACCCAGTCGGACGGCACGGCCGCCCGCCCACCGAGCGCGCCGGCGATCGAGCCGCCCATGACCGCGATCGAGTCCGAGTCACGGCCGTAGTTCACCGCGCCCAGCACCGTTTCCCGGTAGTCGCCGCCGCCCACCACCAGCATGCCCAGGGCCACCGGCAGCTCCTCGATTGACTTGGTGCGGCTCGGGATCCGGGCGTCGCGGGCAGGTGCCCGGTAGTTCGGCCCCACCGTGTCGAACGGTTCAACGGACGCCCGGATCGTGGCCAGTGACGTGCGCCAGTCGGTGAGCTTGCTCGCCGCCGCCGTCACCGCCTCGATCGCGTCCCGCGTGCCGTCCTTCGCCAGCCGCAGCGCGGTTTCCACCACCGAGGAGACCGTCGCGCCAGGACGCATGGCCTCCGCAACGCAGGCCGCGTAGACACCGGCCGCCTCACGGCCGTAGCTGGACTGGTGCGCTCCCGCGATGTCGATGGCCTCGGCGTACGCGCCGGCCGGTGAGCCCGCGTTCGCGATGCCGATGGGGGCGGCATACATGGCCGCGCCACAGTTGACGATGTTACCCACACCCGCCTCGCGCGGGTCGATGTGACCGTAGTGCAGACGCGCGACCAGCCACTTCTCCGCCAGGAAGATCCGCTGGAGCAGGATCGTCTCGGTCTCGAGCTCCGGGATCCACCGGCGCTCGCCGATAAGCAGTGGCACGAGGTGGTCGGCGATGGCGTGCGCGTCCAGGTGGTCACGCACGCGGTCGTAGACCTCGACGAGCGCCGTGGTCATCAGCGTGTCGTCGGTGACGTGCCCGTCGCCCTTGTGGTAGGGCGCGATCGGGCGGGCGTGCCGCCAGTCCGGGAGGAACGGCGGCACGACGCCCTCGATGAACCCGTTGTACCGCTCGCGGATGGCTTCCGGTGAGTTGCCCTCCGCCGCGCCGCCGAGCGCGTCGGCCACCGCGGCGCCGGACAGTGCGCCCGTCGCCTTGTCCTCGAGCAGGTTCATGAGAATTCCCCCTTCGTGGTCAACCGATCGACGACCAACCGTCGGTCAGCTGTTTCTTGAGGTCGTCAAGGCTGATCGAGTTGGCGAGGTACTGCTGCAGCGCGGGAGTCGCGAACTGATCCTTCCACTGTGGATAGTTCTTCGCCTTCTGGAACGGCGCGCCGGCCAGGTCCTCGCCGCTGGCGAGGATCGGTGTCCACACCGGAGTGCTCTTCGTCTCCGCCGCCACCGCGTCGCGCGCCGGCTTGGACGCGGGGATCAGCCAGTCACCCTGCGCGAGCTTCGCCTGGTTCTCCGCCGAGGAGAAGTAGTCGATGAACTTCGCCGCCTGCGCGGGCGCCTTGCTCTGCGCCGACACCGACATGGTCTGCGGGTTCGCCGCCTGCGTCGCGCCGGCCGAACCGGCGAGCGGCGGCAGCACCGTCCACTTGAAACCGGTCGGTGCCGACTCGGTGATCTGCTGGGCAAGGAAGTTGCCGCCCACGTACATCGCGTACTTGCCGCCGAGGAAGTTGGGCAGCACGTCGGTGCCGGACTGTGTGAGCGACACCGGGTCCAGTGACTTGTCGTCGTACGCCATGGCGTGGATGCGTTCCGGCACGGCCAGTTCGTTGTCGCCGACATGGATCGTCGCGGAGCCGTCGTCCTTCGTGTCGAAGAACGTGCCGTCGAAGCCGAGCGCGGTGTTCATCACCGCGGCGGTCGGCTGCTTCAGACCCCAGCCGACGCCGAACTTCCCGTTCGCGGTCAGCTGCTTCGCCACGCCCTGGAAGTCGTCCCAGGACAGTTCCTTACCGGACGGGACCTCGACCCCGGCCGTCGTGAACGCGTCGGTGTTGGCGAACACCACGTAGGTCTGGAGCAGTGTCGGCGCGGCGATGACCTTGCCGTCGGCCGTGGTCACGGTGTCCCAGACGTCCTTGCTGACAGCGCTCTTCACGTCGGCGCTGAGGTACTTGCCGATGTCCGCGAGGTAGCCCTGCTCGGCGAAGCCCATGATGTCGCTGGACTCGTCATGGATGATGTCCGGCGCCGTGCCGCCCTGGAACTGGGTCACGAGCTGGTCGTGCACGTTGTCCCACGTGCCCTGCGTGAGCTTGATCTGGATGTCGGGGTTGTCGGAGTTCCACGTGTCCACGATGTCCTTCACCGCGGCCACCGTGGAGTCCTGGTACGCCAGGCTCTGGAAGGTGAGCGTCACCGGACCGCTGGTCGACTCGCCCTCGTTCGAGCTTTCCCCGCCGTTCAGCGCGCATCCCGACAGCACCAGGGCGGCCACGGCACCGATGCCGAGTAACGCCTTACCCTTCATGGGTTTTCTCCTTCAACTCGTCAGCCTTTGACGGCGCCGCTCATCAGCCCGGAGGTGAGCCGGCGCTGGATGATCAGGAAGAACACGAGGCTCGGGATGGTCGCGAGCAGCGAGGCCGCCGCGAGCTGCCCGAGCTGTACCTGTCCCTCGGCGCCGAAGAACCGCGCGAGGGTCAGTGGCAGGGTCTGCAGGCCTGGGTCCTGGATCAGCACCAGGGCGAAGAAGAACTCGTTCCACGACGAGATGAACGTGAACAGGCTCGTGGCCACCAGCCCGGGCGCCAGCAGGGGCAGCACGATCGAGCGCAGCACCCGCAGCCGGCCCGCGCCGTCGATCGCGCCCGCCTCCTCGAGGTCGACCGGGATCGCGGCCACGTAGCCACGCAGCATCCACAACGCGAACGGCAGGCACCAGACCGTGTAGACCAGCACCAGTCCCAGCGGGTTGTTCACGAGCCCGACCTGCTTGAGCACCAGGAACACCGGGATCACGATGAGAATGAACGGGAACACCTGGCTGAGCAGGATCCAGACGGTCGCGACGCCCCGCAGCTTGGTCCGGAACCGTGCCAGCGCGTAGGCCGCGGGCAGCGAGATGACGGTGACGATCACCGTGGTGAGCGCTGCCACGTAGAGGCTGTTTCCGGCCGCCTGTGCCAGGTTCGCCTTCTCGACGGCGTTGCCGAAGTTGTCCCAGTTGAGTTTCTCGGGGAGGAACGACGAGTCCGTCGACCGCAGCTCGCGCGGTGTCTTCAGTGACGTGGACAGCAGGAACAGCAGCGGGAAGCCGAGGAAGACCATGTACCCCAACAGTGCGAGATACTGCAGCGGCCTGGTGAACGTTCTCGTGCGGCGCGCCGGCGGCTCGGCCACCTTGCGCACGGTCGGCCGCGGCGGGCTGGGCGGAGCGAGGGTTTGTGTCATCTGTTCGCTCCGCAAGCTGCGCTCCGTGTCACGACTCACGGCTCCTTGCCTGGCCACGCAGGTAGACGAACAGGAACGCGGCGATCACGATCACCATGACGTTGCCCATCGCCGCCGCGTAGCCGAAGTTGCCGTACTTGAACGCCTCGTTGTAGGCGAACAGCGCGGGCAGCATGGTCTCACCGCCCGGCCCACCGGACGTGAGCACGAACACCAGCGCGAACGAGTTGAAGTTCCAGATCAGGTCCAGCGACGTGATGGCGACGGCCACGGGTCGCAGCGCGGGCATGGTGACGTGCCAGAACCGCTGCCATGCTCCCGCGCCGTCGATGGCCGCGGCCTCGTGCAACTCGGGCGACACGTTCTGCAGGCCGGCGAGCAGGGTGACCGTGGTCTGCGGCATGCCGGCCCACACACCGACGACGATCACGGCGGGCAGCGCGGTCGAGAAGTCGCCCAACCAGTTGATGTCCCCTGGCAGCCCCAGCGTCCGCATCGCGTCGTTCACCGGCCCGTAGGTCGGGTTGAGCATCATCCGCCACATGATCGCGATGACGACGGGCGGCATGGCCCACGGGACGAGCGCGAGCGTGCGGGCGAGCCACCGCAGCCGCAGGTTCAGGTTGAGCAGCAGCGCGAGCCCGAGCGAGGCGAGGAACTGCAGGATCGTGACGCCGAACGCCCAGATCAGCCCGATGCGAAACGAGCTCCAGAACAGTTCGTTGCCCAGCAACCGGGTGTAGTTGTCCACGCCGTTGACGTGCACGGCCTGGTTGAGACCGGCACGCGCGTCGGTGAAACCGAGCAGGATGCCCTGCGCCAGCGGGTAGACGCTGACGAGCACGACCGGCACGAGCGCCGGCAGTACGAGTAGCCACGCGTCCCGCCCGTCGCCTCGCCTGCGCCGGCGGCGTGCCGGTGCGGCGACGGCGGTCACCGGTCAGGCTCCACAGTGGACCCCCGGACGGTGAGGGTCGGCTCGATGACGATCTTCCGCACCGGGGCGTCCGGTTTCGCGAGCCGCCGCAGCAGGAGCTTGGCCGCGGCCTTCGCGCGCTTGGTCGCGCCGAGGTCCACGCTGGTGATCGCCGGGTTCGCGAGGTCGGCGATGTCCGTGTCGTCCATCCCGACGATCGCGACGTCGGCGGGGATCCGCAGGCCGCGACGGGTGGCCACGTTCAACGCGGCGACGGCCAGGAGGTCGTTCGCGCACACGATCGCGTCCGGAGTGGACTGTTCCAGGAGCGTGGCGGCGGCCCTCAGGCCGGCCTTGTAGGTGAAGTCCTTCGCGCTGACCTGCGCGTCCGCGTTGTGGTGCAGGCCGAGGGCGGCCAGCGCCTTCAGGTAGCCGCCGAGGCGGGCCGACCCCGGCACGGTGTCGACCGGGCCGTTGACGAACGCGATGCGCTCACGTCCCAGCTCGGCGAGGTGGTTCACGGCCAGCGCCATGCCGGTGACCGAGTCGGCCCGTACGTTGTCCAGTTCGACCCCGGGGGGCAGGGACCCGATGATCACGATGGGGAAGCGGCTCGACCGCAGCTGGGCGCCCAACTCCGCCGGGACCCGCAGCGGGCTCATGATCAGCCCGTCCGCGTAGCCCTTGTTCAGGCTCACCAGCAGGTCGATCTGGTCGGCCGGGTCGCTCCCGGTCGACGACAGCACCAGCCGGTAGCCGGCCTTGGTCACGACCCGCGAGATCTCCCGCATCATGGCGACGTACACCGGGTTGCCGACGTCCGCGACGGCCAGCGCGATCTGCTCGGTTTTGCCGATCTTCAACGATCGCGCCGACGCGTCGGGCACGTAGCCGAGTTCCTCGGCCGCGGCCCGCACCTGGTCGGTGACCCGCTGCGACGCCGGCAACCCGTTCATCACTCGAGACACCGACGCGATGGACACCCCGGCCCGCTCGGCGACCAGCGCCAGCGTTGACTTCTTGGCCTCGGCCATGGGTTTCCTCGCGTCGTTGGCAGGTGCCCTGTGAGTGGCTGTAAACGTTTACGAGAACGTTTACAGCGGGACTGTACGTCCGCCGCCGGAGCCTTGGCAACCCGCGCGCCGGGTATCAACTCCCCGGCGCGGTGGAAGGATGGGGGCATGGCTGAATGCACGCACGTCGCCGAGATCCGCGACGTCTCGCCGAGTTCGACCGAGGGTTGCACGGACTGCCTCGCCGTCGGTGGCCAGTGGGTCCACCTCCGGGAGTGCCTGAGCTGCGGGCACGTCGGCTGCTGCGACTCGTCCCCCAACAAGCACGCGACCGCGCACTTCGCGCACACCCGGCACCCGGTGGTCCAGTCGTTCGAGCCGGGCGAGGACTGGCGGTGGTGCTACGTGGACGAAGTGGCTGTGTGAGTGAATAGCGCAGTGAACAAACCGGTACTCCTGACCGTCGACGACGACCCTGGCGTGTCCAGAGCGGTGGCGCGCGACCTGCGCCGCCGGTACGGCGAAGGGCACCGCGTGGTGCGGGCGTCGTCCGGTCAGGAGGCCCTGGAGGCACTCAAGGAGCTCAAGCTGCGGGGCGAGCAGGTGGCGGCCATGCTCGCCGACTACCGCATGCCGGAGATGAACGGCATCGAGTTCCTGGAGCAGGCCATGGACCTGTTCCCGCGCGCCCGCCGCGCGCTGCTCACCGCCTACGCCGACACCGACGCCGCCATCCAGGCCATCAACCTGGTGGACGTCGACCACTACCTGCTCAAACCGTGGGACCCGCCGGAGGAGAAGCTCTACCCGGTCGTGGACGCGCTGATCGAGACGTGGCGCAGCTCCGGCGCCGCCGCCGTCGAGGAGATCAAGATCGTCGGCCACCGCTGGTCGGCGCCGACCTATGCCGCCCGCGACTTCCTCGCCCGCAACGCCGTGCCGTACCGCTACTACACGATCGACGAGCCGGAGGGCCGCCGCCTGCTCGACGCCGCCGCGGCCGACCCGACCGAGATCCCGGTGGTGATCACGGCCGACGGCCGCGCGCTGCTGGCCCCGTCCGACGCCGAGATCGCGACCGCGGTCGGGCTGACCGTGGACCCGGCGACCGACTTCTACGACCTGATCGTGGTCGGCGGCGGCCCCGCCGGGCTGGGCGCCGCGGTGTACGGCGCGTCCGAGGGGCTGCGCACCGTCCTCGTGGAGCGGCAGGCCGCGGGCGGACAGGCCGGGCAGAGCTCACGCATCGAGAACTACCTCGGCTTCCCCGACGGTGTGTCCGGCGCGCAGCTCACCGACCGGGCACGACGCCAGGCGGTCAAGTTCGGCGCGGAGATGCTCACCGCGCGGGACGTCGTCTCGCTGGACGTGCAGGGCTCCGCGCGGGTGGTGCGGTTCGGAGACGGCAGCAGCATCGCCGCGCACGCGGTGATCCTCGCGACCGGCGTGTCGTACCGGAGCCTGGTCGCACCGGGCGTCGACGAGCTGTCGGGTCGCGGCGTGTACTACGGCTCGGCGATGACCGAGGCGCCCGAGTGCCTCAACCGCGACGTCTACATCGTCGGCGGCGCGAACTCGGCGGGCCAGGCCGCGGTGTTCTTCTCGCGGCACGCGCGGTCGGTCACGCTGGTGGTGCGTGGCGAGTCGCTGCGGTCGTCGATGTCGCACTACCTCATCCAGCAGTTGGAGGCCATCCCCAACGTGCACGTCCGCACGTGCACGACGGTCGGCGAGGTGCACGGCGACGACCACCTGGAGCGGCTGCGGCTCGACCACGTCGACGGCACGTCCGAGACGGTCGACACCAGCCACCTGTTCATCTTCATCGGCGCCGAGCCCCGCACGGACTGGCTGGACGGCGTGGTGGCGCGCGACGAGCGCGGGTTCGTCTGGACCGGCCCGGACCTGCTCGTCGACGGGAGCCGGCCCGCGGGGTGGCCACTGCAGCGCGACCCGTTCTACCTTGAATCGAGCGTGCCTGGCGTGTTCGTGGCCGGCGACGTGCGGGCCCAGTCGGTGAAGCGGGTCGCGTCGGCGGTCGGGGAGGGCGCGATGGCGGTGACGCTCGTGCACCGATTCCTGGAGGAGCAGTGACCACGCCAGCTCAGCTCCGCGAGCTGTTCCTGTTCGAGCACCTGACCGACGCGCAGCTGGCGTGGCTGGTCGAGAGCGCCGACGTCGTCTCCTACAAGGCGGGGGAGACGGTGCTGGCCGAGGGCGCGCAGGCGGAGTGCTTCTACGTGCTGCTGTCCGGCACGTTGACGCTCCTGCGCAAGGTCCGCGGCGACGAGGTGGAGATCACGCGCACGGACCAGCCGGGGGTCTACGCCGGCGCGACGCAGTTCTACCTCGAGGACCAGGTCGACCAGGTGTACGGGGCGACGGTCCGCGCGGTCACCGACTGCGAGTTCCTCGCGCTGCCGGCGACGGAGTTCGCGGCGAAGTTCCGGCAGTGGTTCCCGATGGCCGTGCACCTGCTGCAGGGCATGTTCGTCGGCCTCAACAACGCGAACGAGCTGATCGCCCAGCGGGAGCGCCTGCTGGCGCTGGGCAAGCTCACCGCCGGTCTGACCCACGAGCTGAACAACCCGGCCGCGGCGGCCGTGCGGGCGACCGGGACGTTGCGGGAGCGCTTCGCCGGCATGCGGCACAAGCTGGCGATGCTGGCGGACGGTCACTTCGACGGGCTGCAGCTGCACCGGCTCACGAAGATCCAGGAGAAGTTCATCGAGCGGATGGCGTCGACCGAGGAGCTGACGCCCATGCAGGTGGCCGACCGCGAGGACGAGCTCGGCGAGTGGCTCGAGGAGCGCGACGTCAACGGCGGCTGGGACCTCGCCCCCGTGTTCGTGGCGGCCGGGATCACCACCTCCGACCTGGACGAGCTGTCGAACGCGGTCGACCCCGGGTTCCTGGAGCCCGCGCTGCGCTGGCTCGCCTACACGGTGGAGACGGAGAACCTGCTGATCGAGGTGAAGGAGAGCACGAAGCGGATCTCCGAACTGATCGGCGCGGCCAAGCAGTACTCGCAGCTGGACCGGACCCCGCACCAGGACGTGGACGTCCACGAGGGTCTGGACGCGACGCTCGTCATGATGTCGGGCAAGATCGGCCCCGGCGTGCGGATCGTGAAGGACTACGACCGGTCGCTGCCGCACGTGCCGGCCTACCCGGCGGAGCTCAACCAGGTGTGGACCAACCTGATCGACAACGCGCTGCACGCCGTCGACGGCGACGGCACGGTGACGATCCGCACCGCCCGCGACGGCGACAACGTGCTCGTCGAGGTCATCGACACCGGCCCCGGCGTGCCACCGGACCTGAAGCGGCGCGTGTTCGAGCCGTTCTTCACGACCAAGGGCGTCGGCAAGGGGACGGGCCTGGGCCTTGACGTGTCGTGGCGGGTGGTCGTCAACCGCCACGGCGGCGACATGCGCATCGAGTCCGAGCCGGGCGACACGCACTTCCAGGTCCGTCTTCCACTGCGGGAGGCCGCCGCGCAGTGACCGTGGACTGCTGGGGCCGAGGGCCGCTCCCGGTGTCGGAAGCGGCCCTCGACAAGAGTGCTACAGGCTGATCTTCCAGCTGTCGATGAAGCCGGTGTCCGCGGTGGCCGCGTCCCGGACCCGGAGGTTCCAGGTGCCGTTGGCCACCTCGCTCGACACGTTTCTCACGAACACCTGGTCCACGTTGTCCGCGCTGCCGCCGGAGCGGTTCAGCAGGTTGTAGACCGAGCCGTCCGGGGCGACGAGGTCGACCACCAGGTCACCGCGGTAGGTGTGCACGATGTGCACCTCGATGTTGGTGTTCGCCGACGCGTTGCCCGTCGCGCCCGACACCGTGATCGGGCTGGACACGGTGGCGTTGTCGGTGATGTTGACGTTGTTCGTGTTCTCGAACGTGCGTCCCGGCGGCGGCTGGGTGCCCGGCAGCGACGCGGCGGCCGCGGCGATGGCCGACGCGAAGTTGCTCACCTGGGTGTAGACGCCCGGGTTCTCGGGACGGGCGCAGCCGATGCCCCAGCTGGTGATGCCGACCTGGACCCATGCGTTGTTGTTGTCGCGGCGGAACATCGGGCCGCCCGAGTCACCCTGGCAGGTGTCCACGCCACCGGAGCTCCAGTTGCCGGCGCAGATCTCCTCGGCCGGCACCAGGTCGGCGTAGCTGCCACCGGCGCTGGCGCACTGCGAGTCGGAGATGAACGGCACGTCCGCCTTCAGCAGGTACCGCTGCTGGACGCCGCCCTCGACGGCGGCGCCCCAGCCGGCGACGGTGAACGTGCCGCTGTCGAACGCCGTCGACGTGGCGATCGGCAGCGTGGCCTGGTTGGTGATCGGCGCGTTGAGCTTGATCAGCGCCCAGTCGTCACCGCTCGGGTTGTTGTAGCCCGGCGCCTGGTAGACGTAGGTGGACGTGCGGGTGACGCGGTTCGGGTCCTGCAGGTCGACGGCGCCGGCGGTCACCCCGATGCTGGTGTTGTTGCCGGTGCCGCTGACGCAGTGCGCCGCGGTGAGCACGACGTCGGTGGTGTACAGGGCGCCGCCGCAGCCCATCGACAGGCGGACCATGAACGGGAACTCGCCCTGCGCGGCACGCGTGCCGCCGATGACCTGGGGTTGTACGTCGTTCGACGGCGTCTCGGGGGCGGCGACCGCCTGTCCGGCGGCGGCGCCGAGCGCGGCGGCGACGCCAACGGTCGCCAGGGTGGCTCTGCGCAGGGCGGCTCTGAATCTTGTCACGGCGAAGTCCTTTCGACAGTCCGGTATCCGGACAGCAGGGGTGTCGAGAAAGGCGGAGGACGGCGCGATGACCACTGGCTGTGGCCGGTCAGCGATCTTCCGTTGCTGATCTCACCTGTTGAGGGCCTCGGCCACAAGACTGCAAATCGGTCAACTACCGCTCGTCCGAGCGGAGATCGAGTAGGCGGGGTGGCACGCGTGGCCGTCAGTGGCCATGGCCCGTCTTGGGTGACGGACGCGGCACCTCGTCTTCCGTGCCCGGCTCGACGATCACGAACTGGCCCATCATGCCGTTGTCCTCGTGTTTGAGGATGTGGCAGTGGTACATGTACGGGGTCTTCGGGTCGACGTGGTGTCCGAACTCGACGGCGAGCCGGATCCGCGCGCCGTCGGGCACGAACACGGTGTCCTTCGGGCCGCTTAGGTGCTCGGGAGGCCGTGCGCCGTCGATGTCGAGCACCCGGAACCGCACCTCGTGGATGTGGAAGTTGTGCTCGTAGGTGACGTTGTCCAGCTCCCAGAGCTCGCGGGCGCCGGCGGGCACGACCTCGTCGATCCGGTTCATGTCCATGTTCTGCCCGTTGATGTTCGAGCCACCGAGCCGGAAGCGGCGGACCTTCCTGCCCGCGACCGGTGGGGTGAGCGCGACCAGGTCGCGCGGCAGCTCGGGGGACGGGGCCAGGCGCGCGGCGGCGGCGAGCTTCAGGATGTCGTAGTCGCCGCTGTCGATGGTCTCGTCGCCGCTGAAGGCTTTCAGTACCACCTGCTCGTCCGGCTCGAACGCCACCACGATCTCGAATCGCTCGCCCGGGCTGATCCGGAGGCGGTTCAGCGGCGCGGGTTTCGCCAGCAGGCCCGCGTCGCTCGCGACGACGTGGAATTCGCGGTCGTCGGCGAAGCCCAGGTGGAAGACGTGCGCGTTGGACGCGTTGAGCAGGCGGAAGCGGACTCGGGTGGTCGTGACCCGGAAGTGCGGGTCGTACGTGCCGTTGACCAGGATCTGGTCGCCGAGCAGGCCCCACGTGCCGCCGAAGTCCTCGTCGAGCCGACCGTCCGCGGTGATCTTCTTGTCCTGGATGATCAGCGGGACGTCGTCGGTGCCGTAGTCCGATGGCAGGTCGACGTCCTCGTCGTCGTCCAGGATGAACATGCCGGCCAGGCCGCGGTACACGTGTTCTGACGTCTCGCCGTGCGGGTGCGGGTGGTACCAGGTCGTGGCGGCCGGCTGGTCGATCGTCCATTCCGGACTCCACGTCTCGCTGGGCTGGACCATCTGGTGTGGACCGCCGTCCATGCGTGCGGGCAGCCGCATGCCGTGCCAGTGGAGGGTCGTCGCTTCACCGAGGGTGTTCGTCACGGCCATCGCCACCCGGTCACCGCGGCGCGCACGCAGAGTCGGGCCGAGGTAGTCACCGTTGATGCCCCAGGTCCTCGCCCGCTTACCGGGGAGGAACTCGGCGCTGCCCTGGCGTAGCTCGAGTGCGAACCGCTTGACGCCGTCGCCGTCGGCTCGCGGGTCGAGCAGGGGCGGTATGCGCAGCGGGTTGCGGAACGTCAGGCTGCCGGCGTTGCCTTCCACATCACCGCATCCGGTCAGCGCGAGTCCGGCGAGGAGCCCGGTGAGGGCGAGGAAGTCGCGTCGTCTCATGCCGAGAATCCTGCGGAGAAGCGCACGTCGGCGCGTCGGCCCGGCGCGGCAACCTTCGCGTACGACCAGGGCGGTAGCGTCATACCCCAGCGGTACGGCCGCGGTGTCGGCGTCGGGCTGACGCGGTTACCCGGTGCGGAACAGCAGAGTCGTCGCCATGAAACGACTTCTTCTGATCCCCGCACTTCTCGGTGCGCTCGTCGCCGTCGCCCCCGCCGCGCAGGCCGCCCCGGTCCGGGACGTGCACATCGCCGTCACGCCGGACGGGTTCGCCGCGCCCGCCACCTTGCCGGCCGGGCCGGTGACCCTCCACGTCCGATCCACCGATCCAGGCGGGGCGTGGGTCGGGCTCGTGCGCCCGCGTCCCGGGGTCACCCTGGAGCGGTACCTCGACGCCCTCGCCCGCGCCATGGGCGACGATCCGGTCGAGGGCGGCCGGGCCGTCGCCCGTGATGTCGAGATGCTCGGCGGTGTCGCCGTCGCACACGTCCCGGCTTCGGCGACGCTGCGGGTCGCGCCCGGCGATCACTACCTGATCGACTTTCGGGACGTCGGGCTGCCGGACCTCGCCGAGCGCGTGCACCGCGTTCGGGTCCTGCCGAGCCAGGCGGGGCGGACACCGGCACCGGCGGCGCGGATCGTCCTGCGCGACGGCGTGTTCGAAACGCCCGCGACGTTGTCCGGTCCCGTCCAGGTGATCAACCAGTCGTGCCAGCACAACGAGGCCATGCTGATGCCCGTCCGCGCCGGCACCACGCTCGTCGACCTCGACGCGTTCTTCACCGAGGTCGACGCGGGTCGACGACCGGCCGGTTCGCTGTTCACCGGCGGCCCCACGGGTGTCGTGCCGCTCTCGCCTCGACGGTCCGCGGTCCTGTCCACGGACCTGCCGCCGGGGGAGTACGCGCTGGTCACCTGGGTCCGGGATGTGGCTACTGGCACGATGTTCGCGGCACGCGGCATGCGCGCGCTGATCACAGTGGAGGGGTGACGTGCTCGACACCGCACTGGGCGCCGGTATCGCGGCCCTCGTGCTCCTGACCGGCCTGCTGGGTTGGGGCCCGCCGGGACCGGAGGGCGCGCTGGACTGGGGCGCGGTCGCGCTCGCGGTGGCGGCCGGGGCGGCGATCGCGGTCCGGCGGCGCTGTCCCGTCGCCTGCCTGGTGGCGGTCAACATGATCACGGTCGGGTGGTTCCTCCTCTACCCCGGCCGGCTGATCAGCACGGCGTCGCTGATCGGCTGCTACACCCTCGCCGCGCACCGGGGGTGGAAGGCGGGCGTGGTCGGCGGCCTGTTCACCGCGACCGTCACGGTGCTGACGGTGCGGTTCGCGCTCGACGGGGAGTGGTTCGGCGACCAGGTCTTCAACGCCGTGCCGCTGGAAGCCGCCGCGACCGCCCTTGGCGCCGCTGTCCACTCCCACCGCGCTTTCGCGGCGGGTGCCAGGGAGCGGGCCGAACGGATCGCCGAGGCCCGCTCGGACCAGACCCGGCGGCAGGCCGCCGAGGAACGTCTCGAGATCGCGCGCGAGCTGCACGACGTGTTCGGCCACACCATGGCCGCGATCAGCGTGCAGGCCGGGGTGGCCGCGCACATCGTGGGCCGCCGCCCCGAGAAGGCCACCGAGGCACTGCACACGATCAAGCGGATCAGCGACGACGGCCTCGCCGAGGTGCAGGTGCTGCTGGGTGCGATGCGGTCACCGGACATGCGCACGGCCACCGGCGGCCTCGCCAAGCTCGACAAGCTGCTCGACGCCGCGGGGATGCGCGTGACGTTGGTGGTGCGTGGCGAGAACCGGACCGTGCCGGTGGCCGTGGACCTGGCGGCGTTCCGCATCATCCAGGAGTCGCTCACCAACGTGCGCCGGCACGCGCGTGCCACCTCGGTGCGCCTCGAACTGGTCTACGGTGACGCGCTGGAGATCGTGGTGCGCGACGACGGGAAGCCGCACGCGGAGCACACCACCGTTGGTGGTCACGGCATCGACGGCATGCGGGCCCGCGCGGAGAAACTGGGCGGCACCCTGACCGCCGGGCGAGTGGAGGATGGGTTCGAGGTGCGGTGCGTGCTACCGGTCCAGGAGGGACGTTCATGATCAGGGTCGTGATCGCCGACGACCAGGCCCTGGTGCGTGGCGGATTCCGGATGCTCATCGACAACGAACCGGACATGACGGTGGTCGGTGAGGCGAGCGACGGCGCCGCGGCGGCGGAACTGGCGGCGACGACCGTGCCGGACGTGATCCTCATGGACGTCCAGATGCCCGGTGTGGACGGCATCGAGGGCATCCGGCGCGTGGCCGCGAACCCGGCGCTGTCCGCCGTGCGCGTGCTCATCCTGACGACCTTCGACGAGGACGACTACGCCATCGCCGGCCTGAACGCTGGCGCGAGCGGGTTTCTGCTGAAGAACACCGACCCGGCGCAACTGCTCCACGGCATCCGGGTCGTCGCCGGTGGGGAGGAGCTCCTGTCACCCGGCATGACGAGACGGCTGCTCGCCCGCGCGACCACACCGACGGGTGCGGTCAACCACGACGTTTTCGCCCAGCTCACCGCGCGCGAGCGGGAGGTGGTCGCGCTCGCGGCGCATGGACTGTCCAATGAGGAGATCACCCGGGAGCTGGTGATCAGCCCGGCCACCACCAAGACCCACATCAGCCGTGCGCTCGCCAAGCTGGGCGCTCGCGACCGCGCCCAGCTGGTGGCGCTGGCCTACCGGCACCGGCTGGTCGAACCGGGTCAGGAACCGCTCTCCTGACGCCACGAATGCCTCGGCTCGAAGCCCAGCAGTCGCTTCGCCTTGTCGATGGACAGCAGGGTCTCGTGTTGGCCGAACTCGCGCTTGTGCGGCACGTCCGGGTACACCTCGGCGAGCAGCTCGTGGTTGGGTCGCGACATGACCGTGTCGGCGTTGGCGATGACGAACACCTCGAACCCGGGCCGGTCGTACTCGAGGGCGAGGCGCACTGCCTGCGCGCCGTCGCGGGCGTCGATGTAGGACCACAGGTTCCAGCTGCGGGCCCGCGCGTCCGCGTCGAAGCCGGGGAACCGTGCGTAGTCCTGCGGGTCCATCACGTTCGAGAACCGCAGGCCGATGATCTTCAACGTCGGGTCCCAGCGGCAGAACTGGGCGGCCATCGTCTCGTCGAGCAGCTTGCCAAGCGAGTACGTCGACTCGGGGCGGCCGGGGTACTCCTCGTCGACCGGCACGTACGGCGGCGGAGTCTCGAACGGCAGGCCGAGCACGGTCTCGCTGGACGACCACACCACGTTCTTGATCCCGGCGAGCCGGGCGGCGGCGAACACGTTGTACGTCGACGGCACGTTGTTGGCGAACGTGGCCGCGTTCGCCGTGAGGCCAGGCGCCGGGATCGCGGCGAGGTGAACCACCGCGTCCACCCCGTGGTAGCGGTCGTCGATGCCGGTCAGCGCCTCGACGACCTGGCCGTAGTCGGTCAGGTCGACCCGTGTGTGCTGGCTCGCGCCGGAGGGGACCAGGTCGAGGTTGTGCACCTCCCAGCCGTGCTCGAGCAGCTCGGCGACCACGGCCCGGCCGAGCTTCCCACTCCCACCGGTGACGACGACTCTGGCCATCCACCCCTCCTTCGTCGCGGACCCGCTCGGACGAACGGTAGTTGACCGCTTTGCAGTCTTGTGGCCGGTGTCCCTGACCGGGTGAGATCAGATACGGAGGATCGCTGCTCGGCCACAGCCAGTGGTCATCGGTCGACTACCTCCGTTTCGACACCCCTGCTGTCCGAGATCCGGTCTGTCGAGAGGAACCTTCCCGTGTCCAGAATCAGATCCGCCCTGCGCAGAACCGCGCTGGTCACCATCGGCGCGGCCGCCGTGTTCGGTGCTGCCGCCGGACAGGCGGTGGCCGCACCGCCGCCGTCGGACGTCGGCGTCCAGGTCATCGGGGGAACCCGCGCCGCACAGGGCGAGTTCCCGTTCATGGTCCGCCTGTCGATGGGTTGCGGCGGCGCCCTGTACACCCCGAGCATCGTGTTGACCGCGGCGCACTGCGTCAGCGGCACCGGCAACAACACCAGCATCACGGCGACCGCCGGCGTCGTCGACCTCCAGTCCTCGAGCCGGATCACCCGCAGGTCGACCTATGTCCACCAGGCGCCCGGCTATCCGAACGGCGACGACTGGGCGCTGATCAAGCTGAACTCGCCGATCACCAACCTGGCCACGCTGCCGATCGCCACGTCGACGGCGTTCGACAGCGGCACGTTCACCGTCGCCGGCTGGGGCGCGGCCACCGAGGGTGGCGGGCAGCAGCGCTTCCTGCTCAAGGCGAACGTGCCGTTCATCAGCGACACGCAGTGCCGCAGTGCGAGCGGGTACAGCGGTCTGATCGCCGCCGAGGAGATCTGCGCCGGCAACTGGAACTCCGGTGGTGTGGACACCTGCCAGGGTGACTCCGGCGGCCCGATGTTCCGCCGCAACAACAACAACGCATGGGTCCAGGTCGGCATCACCAGTTGGGGCATCGGTTGTGCGCGCCCGCAGGCCCCGGGCGTGTACACGCAGGTGAGCACCTTCGCCTCGGCGATCGCCTCCGCTGCCGCGTCACTCCCGTAGTCGACGTTTCACCATGGGCCGTCTCCCGCTTGCCGGGAGGCGGCCCGCCGCGGCTCTCAGGTCGACTTTATCTGCGCGATCCTGGCGTCCAGGTTGCGGAAGTGCTCGACCATCGCGTGCTCAGCGCGGGCCACGTCCCGCTTGCGGAGTGCGGTCACGATGGCCCGGTGCCGGCGGACGGTCTGTGCCGGGTTCGGGTCGGTGACGCCGAGCCGGTGGTTGACCCGGTGGAAGACGTCCCAGAAGGCACGCAGCAGCTGTGTCACGAGCGCGTTGTTCAGCGACCGGTACAGCAGCTCGTGGAACTCGCGGTCCTCTTCGGCGAACGTCTGTCCCGACCTGGCACGCTCGGCCATCTTCTTGGTGACCTCGTCCAGCGCGACCAGGTCCTCCTCCGGCACGGTCGCGGCCACCCGGCGGATCAGCGCGGCCTCCAGCGCCTCGCGGACCTCCAGGATCTCCTCCATCGAGCGGAGGTCCTTGCCGATGTCGTGCAGGGCGCGGAAGGTCAGCCCGTCGGCCAGCGGGTCGAGCGACAGACGACCGACGTAGGTGCCGTAGCCGTGCCGGATCTCCACGATGTCCAACGCCTGCAGCGCCTTGAGTGCCTCGCGGATCGAGTTGCGGCTGACCCCGAGTGCCTCGACGAGCTCGGTCTCGGTCGGCAGCGGGTCGCCCGAGCGCAGGCCCCGGTTGAGGATGAGCGCGGTGATCTCGTCCCGGATCGCCCGGCTCATCCTCGTGGCCAGCTTCGCCGGCATGTGCTGCTGCTCCGTCACTCAGACCTCCTTGGCCAAACTCTAGAGCAGGCCCGCTTCCGCGAGATGGCTTCGCACCGACGCGCGTTCCGTGTCGTCGAGCGGGATCATCGGGTGGCTCGTCGTGCCGCCCGCGATGACGCCGCGGGCCACGAGGCCCTCCTTGAACGCGCCCATCGCCGAGGAGTACCGACCCATGCGGCCGTCGCCGACGAAGATGATCCGGAACAGCTTCCGCAGCCGCTGTTGCTCGGTCTTCGCCGCGTCCCAGTCGCCGCGCAGGGCCGCCTCGTACAGGCGTACGTACCCGTGCGGGTCGACGTTGCCGAGGCCGGGCACCAGGCCGTGGGAGCCGAGGAAGAGCGCGACGTCGGCCAGCACCTCCGAGCCGGTCAGGCACCGCACCGGGACGTCCGACTCCAGCAGCGCCCGCAGGCCGTCGAGGTCGCCGCTCGAGTCCTTCACCGCGTCGATCGTGCCGTCCTGGGTGAGCGTCAACAACAGGTCGGTTGGCAGTTTGTGACCCACCGACACCGGGATGTCGTAGGCGATGAGCGGGAGGTCCACCGCTGCTCGGATGGCACGGAAGTGCCCGGGGAACTCGACCGGGTCCGTCGGTGCGTAGAAGGGCGCGGTCGCCACCAGCGCGTCGGCGCCGGCCGCCTTGGCCGCCTTCGCGTGCTCGATGACGCGCGGCGTGGTGGTGTCGATGACGCCGGCGAGCACCGGCACCTGCCCCGAGGAGACCCCCGCCACGACCTCCAGCACCCGGTAACGGGTCTCGTCCGGCAGGTAGGCGACCTCACCGGTCGAGCCGGTGACGAACAACGCGTGCATGCCGCCCTCGATCAGGAACGCGGCAAGGCGTTCCAACGAGGGCACGTCGAGCTCCCGTTCCGGGGTCAGGGGTGTGCACACGGGTGGCACCACGCCGCCGTAGAGCTGTGTCAAAGTGTCTCCCTTGCGGACCGGAGTCGAGCCGGCATACGGTCGCCCAACATCCTACGTCCTATGTCCTATGTCATTCGCGAGTTGAGATGAGGATCGTCGTGAGCTCAGTCGTGCGGCACCGCCTCGGAGCGTTCGGGTTCGGGGCCGACTACAACCCCGAACAGTGGCCGGAGTCGGTGTGGGCCGAGGACGTCGCGCTGATGAAGGCGGCCGGCGTCACCATGGTGTCCGTGGGGATCTTCGGCTGGGCGATGACCGAGTCCGCGCCGGGGGTGTACGACTTCGGGTGGCTCGACCGGGTCATGGACCTGCTGTCCGCCAACGGGGTCAACGTCTGCCTCGCCACCATGACCGCGTCCCCGCCACCGTGGCTCGCGCACCGCCACCCGGAGACGCTGCCGCGTCGCGAGGACGGCACCGTCCTGTCCCCAGGAGGACGGCAGCACTACTGCCCGTCCAGCCCGGTCTACCGGGAGCACGCCGCCCGTCTCGTCGAGGCACTCGCCACCCGCTACGCCAACCACCCCGCGCTGGCCATGTGGCACGTGAACAACGAGTACGGCTGCCATGTGCCGGAGTGCTTCTGCGACGTGTCCGCGAACGCGTTCCGCGGCTGGCTCGCCGACCGATACGGCGATGTGAGCGCGCTCAACGACGCGTGGTCCACCACGTTCTGGTCCCAGCGCTACACCGACCTGGCCGAGGTGGCACCACCGCGCACCGCGCCGACGTTCCGCAACCCCGCGCAGGTCCTGGACTACAAGCGGTTCTCCTCCGCCGCGTTGCTCGAGTGCTACCTGATGGAGAAGGAGATCCTGAACCGAGTCACGCCGGACGTGCCGGTGACGACGAACTTCGTCGGCGCGTGGCACCGGATCGACGCGACGGAGTGGGCCCCGCACCTCGACGTGGTGTCCTACGACTCCTACCCGGACCCGCACGACCGCGACACGGTCGTCCAGGCGGCGTTCATGTACGACTGGATGCGTTCGCTGCACGGCGGACCGTGGCTGCTGCTGGAGCAGGCCCCGAGCGCGGTGAACTGGCGTGAACGCAACGCGCCGAAGGCCCCTGGCGAGATGCGGCTGTGGAGCCACCAGGCCGTCGCACGCGGCGCGGACGCCGTCATGTACTTCCAGTGGCGACAGTCCCGCGGCGGCGCGGAACGCTTCCACTCGGCCATCGTGCCGCACGCCGGCGAGAACAGCCGCGTGTTCACCGAGAGCTCGGCACTCGGCGCGGAGCTGGCGAAGCTGGAACCGTTGCTGGGCGCGGATGTGAGCGCTCATGCCGCGTTGGTGGCGGACTGGTCCAGCGGCTGGGCCCTCGAAGGAAGCGCCCTGCCGGCCTCGGACCTCTCGTTCGAGGACACCAACTTCGCGCACTACCGTCCCTTGTGGAACGCGAACGTCGCGGTGGACGTGGTGGCACCCACCGCCGACCTGAGCAGGTACCGCTTGGTGGTCGTGCCCAACCTGTACGCGGTCGACACCGAGGTGGCCGCGCGGCTCGTCGAGTACGTCCGCGCCGGCGGACACCTCGTCATGTCGTACTTCTCCGGGATCGTGGACGGCAATGAGCGCGTTCACCTCGGCGGCTATCCCGGCCCGTTCCGTGAGCTGCTCGGCCTCGTGGTCGAGGAGTTCTGGCCGCTGCCCGCCGGCGGGACGGTCGCGCTCGGCTCCGGCGCCACGGGCACCCTCTGGTCGGAGTGGATCGCGGCCGAGGGCGCCGAGGTGCTCGACACGTTCACCGGCGGTGAGCTGGCCGGCCGGCCAGCGATCACGCGCCACACGTTCGGCGATGGTGTCGCCACCTACCTCGGCACCCGGCCGGACGAGCAGGCGATGGCCGCCGTGCTGGCGCGCGCACTCGAAGACGCCGGGGTGCCGACACCCGAGCTGCCAGCCGGCGTCGAGTCCGTCCTGCGTGGACAGTGGCTGTTCCTGCTGAACCACAACGAGACCGAGGTGACCGTGCCGGTTCCGGCCGGTGCGACCGACGCCCTCACCGGCGAGCCGCTCACGGAGGAGGAGCGGCTCGCCGGTCGAGGAGTACTGGTCGCGCATCTGGCTAGCCCAGGTCACGCATCGGCAGCTGCCGGAACGTGATCGTCTCGTAGGTGCCGGTCACGCCGGTCTCGTAGAGCAGGCCGACGGTCGAGCCGGACAGCTGCAGGAGGTCGGAGTAGGCGGCGGGCGCGTCGGAGACGAGCAGCGCCTGCCGCCACGTCCGGCCGCCGTCCGAGCTGGCCCGGACGGCCATCGAGCGCCGCGCCGTCGGGTTCGACGGGCCGGAGAACAGCAGCAGGTCCGGCCGCACGGTCTGCAGCACACTGGCCTGCACCTTCGGGATCGAGAGACCGGGCTGCGGCTGGTACGGCGCGGCGAGCGTCGCGCCGCCGTCGGTGCTGTACGCGTCGACCCGGTTCGCGGCGCTGCCCTGGTTACGGCTGTTGAAGTACAGCCGGCCGTCCGGCAGCTGCGCGACCGTCGTCTCGTTCGACGCGACACCGGCGTCGCCGCGGTCCTCGGAGAACCCGATCCGCCAGGTGCGGCCACCGTCGTCGCTGATCAGGTCGTGGCCGCCGTAGTACTTGGCCTCGGTGCCGACGTCGGTCGAGCCGGCAGGCGGCGCCGACGAGTGGTTGGCCGGCACGACGATCCGCCCGTTCCGCAGCACGATCGCGTGCCCCGGGCCGGTGGCGTACCAGCGCCAGTCCGCCTTCTTCGCCACGGACGTGATCTCGCGTGCCGGTGACCAGCCGCGGCCGTTGTCCTTGCTGCGCTGGACGAAAACACGTCGACTGTCCTGTGCGGACACCGTGCCGGACATGATCTCCTTCTCGGTGACCCGGCCGTTGCGGGTGGTCAGCAACACGATGTCGCCACCCGGCAGCACAACCGGCGCGGGGTTGCCCGCGGTCGCGTCGCCGTTCTCCGACACCACGGTCAGCGGGCCCCACGTGCAGCCGCCGTCCGTCGAGCGGCGTGACACGACCCGGATCGCGCCGGTGTCGCCCGCCGACTCGACCCGGCCCTCGGCGAAGGCCAGCACGTCACCGTTCCTCGCCCGCACCACGGCGGGGATGCGGAACGTGTGGTAGCCCTCGGTGCCGGAGATGAACGGCACGGACGTGCAACCCTGACCTGGCAGTGCCTTCACCGAGTCGAGCGGCAGGCGCAGCACCTGGCCGTCGCGAATGTCCGCATTGGACGCCCGGATCTGGTTCAGTTCGTCGGCGGACAGCGCGCGTCGGTAGAGGCGGACCTCGTCGAACGTGCCGTCGAACCGCTGCAGGTAGTCCTGTCGCTCACCGAGGTGGATCTGGAACGCGACCCGCTCGCTCACCGACCCCGCGACGGCCGGGCCGGACGCCACCTCGGCGCCGTCGATCCACAGCCGCAGCTGTCCGCCGGCACGCTGCAACGCCACGTGGTGCCACTGGTTGTCGTTGTAGGCCGAGGTGGTGGTGAGCTGCGAGCTGCCGTTCGCCGTGGTCAGGTTCGCCACGAGGCGGTTGCTGGCCGGTTCGCCACGCAGCCACAGCTGCGGCGCGGTCGTGCCCATGCCGCCCAACCACAGCAGCGCCTGCTGGCCGGTGGACGCGCCGTACCGGAACCACGCCGTGTAGGTGAGGTCGCCGTCGCCGGGCAGCTGCGCCGGGTCGTACGGCACCCGCAGGTAGTCGTCGACGCCGTCGAGTTCCAGGCCGGGACCGAACTTCCCGGCGACCGGGGTCGCGCCACCGAGGACGTACGTGTCAGCACGGGTTTTCGACGTGTCCGGAGTGGTCGGTCCCACCGGCTTGCGGTAGCCGAGATAGTCCTCCGTGAAGCGTGCGAACCTGATCTCGTCGCGGGCGTCGACCGGGCCGCCCTCGTACAGCAGGCCGATCTCGGCGTTGCGGACGCGCTCCGAGCTGATCTGCACCATGTCCGAGTAGCCGGACCAGTCGTTCGTGATCCTTGTGCCCTGCTCGGCGCTCTCCCAGCTGCGGCCGCTGTCGTAGGACGAGCGGATCATCATCCAGCGGCGGCGGTCGGTGTCCGACGGCGCGGAGTACAGGACCCGGTCCGGACCGGGTCGTTCGAGGTGCAGCACCGCGCTCTGCACGGTCGGGGTCACCAGGTCGGGAATCGGTGTCCACGGTGTACTGAAGGTCTTGCCGCCGTCCCGGCTGACCGCGTAGGACCGGTTGCCGACCGAGGTGCCGCCCTGGTCGCGGCCGTTCGCGTACACCGAACCGTCGGCCAGCTCGGTGACCGTGATCTCCTGGGGCTTCTGCGTGAACCGTCCGCCGGGCGGGAACTCGGTCCGGCCGTTGGCACCGACCTGCCAGGTGCGGCCGTGGTCGTCGCTGTAGACGAGCGCGGCGTCGTTGGCGTACGCCTGCGTGCCGCCTGCGACCTCGCCGCTGATCCCGAACACGAGCCGGCCGGCGTGGCGTCCCCTCGTCAGCTGGATGCCGTGCACCGGACCGGTGGCGACCCACCAGTCCCATTCGGGCAGCTTGACCTTGCTGCTCATGTCCACGGGCGTCGACCACGTCGCGCCGTCGTCGTCGCTGTACTGCAGGTGCGGGAAGCGCGGGCACGGGGTCGCACACGGCTTGTCGTCGTCCCGGCCCGCGTTGTAGGTGGTGAACAGGAAGATCCGGCCGGTCACCCTGTCCACGATGGGCACCGGGTTGCCGTGCGTGTCGCCGCCGCCCTCGTTGACGAGCTGGAGCGGCGACCAGGTGCGGCCACCGTCGGTGCTGCGCTTGAGCACCAGGTCGATGTCGCCGGTGTCACCGCAGTTGTCGACCCGCCCCTCGGCGAACGCCAACAGCGTGCCCTTCTTGCTCTTGACGATCGCCGGGATGCGGAAGCAGCCGTAGCCCTGCTCGTTGGCCGCCTTGAACAGCACCTGTTGGTCGAAGGCCGGCGCGGGCGCCGGCTCGGCGGCAACGGACTGGGTGACACTCGCGGCCACCACGACCGACAACAGAGCGGTGAGAAGTGCTTTCACGGACCACGTCCTCACAGTGCTTGTAGATACCAATCCGGCCGAAATTTTGCCCATCGGCGAAACGTAGTTCGGCCGCCTGCTGACAGGGTTTTCGCTTACTTTCGGCCTCCTTGGTATTGCTCGGGGTGAACGCAGCGATAGGTGTGCCCGGTGCCGGCCGTCGCGAGTGGTGGCAGCTCGGCCGCGCACTCGTCGGTGGCCTTCCAGCACCGGGTGCGGAAGTTGCAGCCGCTCGGCGGGTTCGTCGCCGACGGCACGGGTCCACTCAGGACGATGGGTTGTACGGCGTGTCGCAGGCTCGGCGTGGCGGAGAACAACGCCCGCATGTACGGGTGGTGTGTGCTCGCGGGCACGGCCGCGGCAGGCGCCTCCTCGACGACCCGGCCCAGGTACATCGTGATGATCCGGTCGCTCATCTTGCGGACGGTCTGGATGTCGTGGGACACGAACACCATCGCGAGGCCGAGCCGCTCCCGCAGGTCGATCAGCAGGTTGAGGATCTGGGCCCGCACCGACACGTCGAGCGCGGAGGTCGGCTCGTCCGCGACCAGCAGCTTGGGCCCGAGCGCGAGTGCCCGCGCGATGGCCACGCGCTGCCGCTGGCCGCCGGAGAGCTGTCCCGGCACGGCGTCGGCGACGCTGTCCGGCAGACCCACCAACGACATCAGCTCGCGGACACGGTCGTCCCGCTCTTCTGGCGTGCCTTCCCGGTGCACGTCCAGCGGATCCCGGATGATCTTCGCGATGGGGAGCCGCCGGTTGAGCGCGGTCGTCGGGTCCTGGAACACCATGCCGACGTTGCGACCGAACCGTTCCGCCCGCGCCGAGGCGGTCATCTCCCACAGGGACTCGCCCTCGTACCGGACGGTGCCCTGGGTCGGGCGCTGCAGTCCGACGATCACCTTGGCCAGAGTGGACTTGCCGCAGCCGGACTCGCCGACCACGCCGACGGTCTCGCCGGCGTCCAGCGACAGGTGCGCGTCGGTGAGCGCGTACACGTTGTCGTGCCCGAACAACCGGCGCGCCCGAATCCGGTGTACGACGTGGACACCGTCCAGTTCCAGCAAACTCATGACGTCACCACCGGCTGCTCGGCGGGAAAGTGGCAGGCGAACACGTGGCTGAGCGGATCTCCGTCGTGGGCCGGCGGTTTCTCGTGGCAGATCGCGCGTGCGGCCGGGCACCGGTCGGAGAACCGGCAGCCGGGCGCGAAGTCGGCGGGGGAGGGCACGACACCCTTGATCTGGGTGAGCCGTGCCTGGTTCTCCTCCAGGGACAGCACCGCCGACAGCAGGCCTCGGGTGTAGTGGTGGCGTGGCTCGCCGACGACCTGGGCGATGGTGCCGGTCTCCGCGACCTGCCCGCCGTACATCACCACCACGCGATCGGCCACTTCGGACACGAGCGCGAGGTCGTGTGAGACCAGGATGAGCGCGAACCCGAGCTCCTCCTGCAGCCGCAGCAGCAGCTTCATGATCTGCGCCTGCACGGTCACGTCCAGTGCCGTGGTCGGCTCGTCCGCGACGATCAGCCTGGGGCTCCTGGACAGCGCCATCGCGATCAGCACCCGCTGCCGCTGCCCACCGGACAGCTCGTGCGGGTAGGACCGCAGCGTCCGTTCCGGGTCGAGGTTCACCAGCTCGAGAAGCTCTGCCGGCGTGCGGGTGCCGCCGCGCCGGGTGAACTGCTTGAGCTGCGCGCGGATCGTCATCGCCGGGTTGAGCGAGCTGAGCGCGTCCTGGTAGATCATCGCCAGGTCGTGGCCGAGGTGGCGGCGTCGCTGACGGGAACTCAGCGCGAGAAGGTCCTGTTGTGCGAAGCGGATCTGGCCGGAGATCCGAGCGGTGTCCGGCAGCAGGCCCATGATCGCGAGCGACGTGATGGTCTTGCCGCAGCCGGACTCGCCGATCAGCCCCAGCACCTCGCCGGACCGCACGGAGAACGACACGTCGTCCACCACGCGCACGCCGTCGTGCCGGTCGGCGAACGCGATCGACAGGTGCTCGACGTCGAGCACGCTCGGACTGTCGTCGAGGTCGCGAGCGTGCTCGGCCAGCCGCTCGCCGGCCTCACGCAGTCCCGCGATCGGCAGCACCGGCTCGGCCCGCTCCTCGGTCGCCTCCGGTGCGGCGGCGGCCTTCTTCGCCGCACGGCCGGCCTTCGCCCGTCGCGCCGACGGGGTCGCCCACGCGTCGGAGATGCCCTCGGACAGGATGTTGAGCGCCAACACCGTGATCAGGATCAGCAGGCCGGGGAACAGCGTCGCCCACCAGCCGCCGGTGAGCACCAGTTCCTTGCCGTTGGACAGCACCGCGCCCCACGACGGGTCCGGGGCCTGGATGCCCGCGCCGATGAACGAAAGCGACGCCTCGAACACGATCGCGTCGGCCACCATCACCGTGCAGAACACCAGGATCGGCGCCGCGCAGTTCACCGCGACGTGCCGGGTGAGGATGTACTGGCGTTTGGCTCCGATGACACGTTCGGCGGCGACGTAGTCCTCGCTGTACTGGGCCATCACGTTGGCGCGCACGACCCGCGCGATCGGTGGCGTGTACAGGAAGCCGATCGCGAGGATCAGCACCGGCAGCCCCCGGCCGAACACCGCGACCAGCACGGCCGCGAGCGCGATGCCGGGGAACGCCATCACCACGTCGAGCACCCGCATGATGACGCCGTCGACCCGCCGGTTCGAGGTGGCGGCGACGGCGCCGATGACCGCGCCGGCGATCAGCGCGATCGCGACGGCGCCGAGACCGACGGTGAGCGACCACCGGGCGCCGTAGATCAGGCGGGTGTAGATGTCGCGGCCGGAGGAGTCGGTGCCGAACCAGTACTCGCCGCCAGGACCGGTGACGTCGTCGCCGGTGAGGTACGGGTCGTGGTTGGTGATCAGCGGCGCGAGCGCCGCCGCGAGGACCAGCAGCGCGAGGATCGCCACCGACACCCACGACAGGAGGTTGAGGCGGCGGAACCGGGCGCCCCGGCTGAGTCGTTCGGTCAGGCCGGGGCGTATCACGAGTGGCTCCGCAGGCGTGGGTTGGCGATCACGTAGAGGATGTCGACGATCAGGTTGACCAGCACGAAGATGAGCGCGATCGTGATCACGAAGCCCTGCACCTTCGAGGTGTCGCCGTCGGTGACGGCCTGGATCATGTTCTGCCCCATGCCTGGTAACGCGAACATCGTCTCGATGACCACCGCGCCGCCGAGCAGGTAGCCGACCCGCAGGCCCAGCACGGTGAGCGGGGTGACCAGCGCGTTGCGCAGGACGTTCCGGCCCACCACCACGACGGGCGACAGTCCGCCGCCGCGTGCCGTCCGCACGTAGTCCCTGTCCAGTTCCTCGACCATGGACGTGCGGATGATGCGGGTCAGCTGGGCGGTCACCGGCCCGGCCAGCGCGATCGCCGGCAATGTCATCGAGTTCAGCCAGCCGGAGAACGAGTCCTGCGGGCTGATGTAGCCGCTGGTGGGGAACAGGCCCTCGCCGACCGCGAGCCACTGCACGAGCAGCAACGCGATCCAGAACGCGGGTGCCGCGATCCCCGCCAGCGACACGACCCGGATCAGCTGGTCCGGCCACCGGTCCCGGTACAGCGCGGACGTGATGCCGAACAGCAGTCCCAGGACGATCGCGATGACCAGGCCCATCAGTGTCAACTGGACGGTCAGCGGCAACGCCGTCGCGATCGTGTCACCCACCGACTGCTTGGTGATCACGCTGACCCCGAAGTCGCCGTGCAGCAGCTGCCACACGAACCGTCCATACTGGATCGGCCACGGATCGAGCAGGCCGTTGTCCCTGCGGAACTGCTCGAGCTGCGCGTCCGTGGGATTGGTGTCGCCGAGCGCCGCGACCGCCGGGTCCACCGGAGAGAAGCGCATCACGATGAACACGAACAACGTCACGCCCAGCACCAGCGGCACGAGCGACAGCACACGCCCGAGCAGCATCCGCAGGATGATCACGCGGTTGTCCCTGGCTTCGCCTGGTTGAGGTTGATGCCGGGGTAGCCCTGCGCCCGCACGCCGGAGATGGCCTTCGGGTCCCACGCGGTGCCGAGCTGTGTGAACACCAGCGGGTACACGACGGCCTGGTCGGCCAGTACGTCGAGCACCTTCTTGGTGGTCTTCTTCCGCTTGCCCTCGTCGGTCTCCTCGGCGGCCTCGTCGAGCAGCGCGAGAAGCGACTGCTGGTCGGGACCTGCCCACTTCGCGTACTTGGCCGCCACGCCGGCACCCGTGTTGTAGTAGTAGCGCACCAGCAGGTCCGGGTCGTTGCCGAACTGCTGCGGGTTGGAGGTGGTGGCCACGACCTGGAAGTCGAACCCGCCGTCCAGTTTGGAGAACAGCGCCTTCGTGTCCTGTGAGTCCAGAGTGGTCGTGACGCCGATCGCGTCCCAGCCCTCCTTGATGACGTTCACGCAGTCGGCGACGAGCGTGGTGTTCGACGTGGACAGCGTCACCGACAGGTTGGTGACACCGGCCTGCTTCAGCAGATCCTTCGCCTTGTCGGGGTCGTAGCCGAGGTCGTTGGCCGCGGGCTGGGACTCCGGCAGCTTGGGGTTGATGAACGCGGTGCCGGCCGTGCCCTTGCCCTTCAGACCAACCTTGATCATCTTCTCGCGGTCGACGGCGTGGTGCAGTGCCTGGCGCACCAGCTTGTTGTCGAACGGTGCGTGTGTGGTGTTGAACATGAGCCACAGGTTGTTGCCGCCGTCGGCGAACTGGACGGTGCGACCGTCCTTCTGCAACTGTTCCGCGTTGGCCGCCGGGATGTTCTCGACGATCTGCGCGGCCGGTTTGGCGCCGGAGATCTTCGCGACGCGCGGGGCGGCCTCGACGATCGAGTTCCACAGCATCTTCTTGTACACGGCCGGGCGCGGGCCGTTGTACTCGGCGAACTTCTCGAAGCTGGTGAACGACAACGGGGCCTGCTCGACCACCTTGTACGGTCCGGAGCCGACCACCTTGCCGGCGGCCGCGTCGGCCCACTTACCTTCGAAGACGTGCTTCGGGCAGATCTTCACGGACTGGAGCCGTTCCAGCACATAGGGGAACGGCTGGTTGAGCGTGAACGTGACGGTCTTGTCGTCGGTCTTCGTGACCTCCTTCAGCCACGGGGTGAAGAAGGTGCGCACGAGCACGTTCTCGGTCGGGTCGAGCACGCGGGTGAACGTGAACACGACGTCGTCGGCGGTGACGGGCTGGCCGTCGTGCCACTTCGCGCCGTCCCGCAGCACCACGTCGAAGCTGGTGCCGGTCACGTCCTTCGGGAGTTCCTTGGCGAGGCCCGCGTAGGACTCCCGGCTGATCGGGTCACCCTCCACAAGGGACTCGTAGGTGTGCAGGAACGCGGCGACTGAGAACGCGGACGCCGACTGTAACGGGTCCCATGTTTGGTTGTTGCCGTACCCGATCACCGCGGTGATCGAGTCAACCGTGTTGCCCGTGGCGTTCGTGGAGGCTGGTCCACCGCACGCGGCAAGACTGGACGAGAAGGCGGCCGCGACCCCGGCCATGCCGGTGAAACGCAACATGTCCCGACGGCTGAAGGACTGACCGGACCCGGGCGGAGTTTTCGACACCCGCACCTCCTGAGCGCACGTACTTCGTTGGACGACATAGGACATGGGACGTCCTATGAATGGCAGAACCATAGGGCGGTGTCGCCGGGAGGTCAAGAGTCGGGGACACATCGCCGAAACTCCGCTGCCCCGCAACGGAAATGGCTACTGACCGGGCGCGTGTTCGAGTAGCTCCGGCACGGCCTGACGCGCCGCGTCGCGCAGCGCCGGCACGACGTCGGCCGAAACGAAGCGATGTGGCCAGCGCACCCGGGTGCCGACCGGCGCCCAGTCGCCGATCGCGGCCAGTGCCTTGTCCAGGGCCGGGTCACAGTAACCCTGCCGGGACAGCGGCGTGATGTGGTCGGCGAAGAACCGCTGGAGCCGCCGCTCCACGTCCAGTGCGGCGGGCAGGTCCGTGAGCATCTGTTCGTACCACCGAACGGCGCCGGTCGGGTTCAGGCACGCGACGTTCGAATAGGAGCCGGCCGCACCCCTGGCGACCCCGGAGGCGAGCGCGTGTCCGGCGACGAAGATCGCCAGCCGCGTCCCGAGGTCGTCCGTCATCCGGCCGAACCACGCGTCGTCCCCGCCGGGCACCTTGATCCCGATCAGTGTGGGCACCTCGTCGGCCAACCGGACGAACGACGTCGGGTCGAGCCGCGTCTTGGCGCAGGGCGGGTTGTAGAGCACCAGCGGGACCCGTCGGCGACTCGGGCCATCCGGTCGACGGCGGCAAGGACCTCCTCCGTGGTCAACGGCAGCCAGTCGGGAAGCACCACCTGGATGGCGTCCGGCTCCAACGCGGCGGCGCGGCGGATCAGCTCCAGCGAGCGGTGTCCGCCGGGATGGCCCGCGCCCAGCTGAAAGGGCATCCCGGCGGCACGGCAACGGGTGGCGACGAGGTCATGCAGCCGGTCGTACTCGGCGTCGCCGAGCGTGTGGAACTCGCCGGCGCTCCCGTTGGTGTAGATCCCGTGCACACCGGTGGTGAGCAGGACATCGACTTCGGCCTCCAGGCGACCGAAGTCGATGTCGTCGTTGGCTTCCAGCGGAAGCAGCACCGTGGCCCACACGCCACGCAGATCAGTTGGCCCCATGGTCGCCCCTCCGTCGTGGACGTAGAACATCCTATGTCCCGGCGCTGAGCGCCAGGGTATGCGCCTCGCGGATGGTGGGTAGCCACCTGCCCATGACGACGACAACCATGTCAATGCTCGAGACCCACCCCGCCGAGATCAACGTGGACCGCGGCAAGCTCGCGGTGGCCATCGACGCCCTGATCGCCTGTGCCGAAACGTGCACTTCCTGCGCGGATGCCTGCCTGTCGGAGAAGTCGGTCGCGGACCTGACCAAATGCATACGCGCGAACATGGACTGCGCGGACGTGTGCGAGGCGACGGCACGAGTACTCTCCCGCCACACCGGCTACGACGCGAACATCAGCCGCGCACTGCTGGCGGCCTGCGTGACGGTGTGCGGGTCGTGCGGTGACGAGTGCGGCTCCCACGCGGCGATGCACGAGCACTGCCGGGTCTGCGCGGAGGCGTGTCGCAACTGCGAGCAGGCCTGCCGTGACCTGCTCGCCGCGATCGGCTAGAGCCAGTGCAGCGTCTGGCCGTGCCCGGCGGAGTAGGCGACCGGCTCGCTGTCGAGCGTGAGCAGGAACAGGGCCCGCTCCGGCTCGGGTGACGGTGGTGCGGTCACCGGCAGGGCGCCGGGTCCCTCGTTGGCGATCCACCGCGCGTTCAGGCCCCGCACGGTGTCGACGAACTCGGCCCGGCTCTCCGCGTCCAGGTAGGCGAGAACGGCGCTGTGGAAGACCACGAGCGTGGCTTCGCGTGGCGCCGCCGCGGCGAGCGTGGTCAGCTTCTCGTTCAGGTCACCGGTCACGATGTGTGCCGGTTCGGCCTTGGCGATCTCGATCGCCGGCGTCAGCCTGGCGCGACGGTGGTCGTGCTCCGGCCAGATGAGGGCCTCCAGCCAGCGCACGTCGTCGGCGTCCGCCACGTCGAGCGGGTTCAGGTCGATGCCTGCCCGCCACACGACGCGGGGGAGTGCCGCGGGGATCGGAACCGGGCCGGTGATCTCGCAGTCGAGCACCGCTCTCGCGGGCCCGGCGGGTGGGTCGAGCCGCGGGTGGTCGCCGTAGCGGTAGCTGTACCGGTCCGGGTACAGGCACAGCCCGGCGGACGCGCCCACCTCCAGCAGGGCCAGCGGCTGGGGGAGGGCGGCCAGTAAGGGCAGCAGGACGGCGCAGCGGCCCGGTTCGTTGGTCTGCGTCCGCCTGGCGAGCATGACCTTCCGCACGGCGGGCCAGTCCGCGAGCAGCGCACGCCGGAAGTCCGGGAACGGGCCGGCGGGGATGCCGCTGTAGCGGGCGGCCGCGAACAGCAGGTTCGGTTGCCGCTTGGCGACCGGCAGGTCATCGAGGAGGGCGAGCAACTCGCCGTCGGCCGCGACGCCGAGCGCCCACTCCTCGTAGCACGGCGACCCGCCACGTGCCTCGGCGTCGGCGAAGCGGCGGTAACGGTCAGCCGTCGACACGGACCGGTCCTCCGTCAGACCGGCTTGCGGTACACCTGGAACGGGCCGGGCGACTGTGCCACCGGCATGAGCTCGATGATGTTCACGTTCACATGCGGTGGTTGGTTGGTCGCCCAGTGCACGGTCTCCGCGATGTCCTCCGCCGTCAGGGCCTGCAGGCCCTCGTACACCGCGTCCGCGCGGCCCGCGTCACCGTCGAAGCGGACCAGGGAGAACTCCGTGCCCTCACACATGCCCGGCTCGACACACGTGACCCGTACGCCCGTGCCGTGCAGATCGCTGCGCAGGTTGCGGCTGAACTGGTGCACGAACGCCTTCGTCGCGCCGTAGACGTTCCCGCCGGGGTAGGCGTGGGTGGCCGCGACCGACCCGATGTTGACCACGTGGCCCCGGCCGCGGGCGACCATGCCGGGCAGCACGGCCCTGGTGCAGTGCACGAGCCCCCGGCAGTTGGTGTCCAGCATCTGGTCCCAGTCGCCGAGGTCGGCCTGGTGCGCCGGTTCGAGTCCCTTTGCCAGACCGGCGTTGTTCACGAGCACATCGATCTCCGTGTACTCGGCCGGCAGGCCGTCGATCGCCTCCCGGACCGCGTCGCCGTCGCGCACGTCGAGAGCGAGCGGCAGCACGCGTTCACCGGTGGGGATCCGGTCGGCTCGGCGGGCGGCGGCCACGACGTGGGCGCCATCGTCGGCGAAGCGGCGGGTGATCGCCGCGCCGAACCCACTGCTCGCACCGGTGACAAGCACAATCATGACGCCGCCGTTCCCGCTGCGTGGCGCCGCAGTGCTCGATGATGCGCTCCGCAAGCTCCGCTCATGGCTCCGCAGGCTCCGCTCCACCGGCGCCCTCCGCGGGCCCGGCGCCGTCCTGGACCCTGATGATTCGCTCCGCAAGCTGGGCTCATCGACTCACCTCCGACAGCAACCCGGCCAGCGCCTTGCCGAACTCGTCCGGCCGTTCGAGGTTCGGCATGTGCGCGGCCCCTTCGATCACCGCCAGCGTAGAGCCTGGGATTCGGTCGGCCATGTACTCGGCGTCCGCGACCGGGGTGTACTCGTCGTCGCTGCCGACGACCACGAGCGTGGGCACGTTCACCGTGCCGAGCGTGTCGGTGTAGTCCGGCCGCTCGGACCGGCCACGCAAGGCCGCGGCCGCACCCTCGGGTGACGCGTTCCGCATCATCCGCGACACGTGCTCGCCGACCTCCGCGAGGTTGCGCGGCGCCACCATCTTCGACAGCACCTCGGCGGCGTAACCGGCCATACCCTCACGCAGCAGCCGGTCGGCCATCTCGGTGCGGCCGCGGCGCCCAGCCGGAGTGTCCGCCTGTGCGGAGGTGTCGGCCAGCACCAGCCCGCGGATCCGCGCCGGGAACAGCCGGTGGCACTCGAGCACGATCTGCCCGCCCATCGACAGGCCGCCCAGCACGAACCGCTCGACGCCGAGGTGGTCGAGCAGCCCGGCGATGTCCCCGGCGAACGTCGAGAGCGGCGTCACGCCCGGCACGACCGTGGTCTCGCCGTAGCCACGCAGGTCCGCGGCGATCACGCGCCAGCCCAGGTCGGCGACCTGCGTCAGCTGCGGGTGCCACATCGAGCGGTCGAACGGGTGGCCGTGCACCAGGACGAGCACGTCCCGGCCCGTGCCGACGTCGTCGTAGCCGATGGTGATGCCGTTCAGGTCGGCGGTAGTCACGAAAGCCGCTCCTCTCCTTGATGATCCGAGGCTAAACGCGGCACAATCTCGGTGCAATAGAAACAAATGCACTCGGTGCAATGCGAGGTCGCATGGACTACCTGACGATCGCGGACGCTCTCGCCGCCGACATCGCCGCCGGGCGGATGCGGCCGGGTGAGCGCCTGCCGCCGCAGCGAAGGTTCGCGCGCCAACGCGGGATCGCGACGTCGACCGCGGCAAGGGTCTACGGCGAGCTGGTGCGGCGCGGCCTCGCGGTGGGTGAGGTCGGCAGGGGCACGTACGTGCGTGCGGCCGCCCCAGCGCCGGAGCCCGCGACGGCCGAACCCGGCGGCGCCCTGGTGGACCTGGAGCTGAACTTCTCCGTGCTGCCGGAACAGGGGGCGCTGCTGTCCGCCAGCCTCGTGCGTCTGCTGCGGCCAGAACTGCTGGCTGGCGCGTTGCCGCCGGTGACGGTCAGCGGCACCGCGCCGGCCCGCGAGGCCGCGGCCACGCTGCTCGCCCGTGCGGGCTGGGGCCCCGACCCCGCGCGGATCCTGTTCGCCGGCAACGGAAGGCAGGCGATCGCCGCCACGATCGCCGCACTGGTACCGGTCGGCGGCCGGCTCGGCGTCGAGGCGCTGACGTACCCGGTGGTGAAGGCGGTGGCCGCACGGCTGGGCGTCACCCTGGTACCGCTGGAGATGGACGAGCACGGTCTGGCGCCGGAGGCGGTGCGAGGTGCCGCGGTCCGTGCCGTCTACCTCCAACCCACGCTGCACAACCCGCTCGGCGTCACCATGCCGCCGCACCGCCGCGCGGCGCTCGCCGAGGTGCTGGCCGAGCGTGACCTGCCCGCGATCGAGGACGGTATCTACGCGTTCCTGCACAGCGAGTCGGACGCCGACCAGCCACCGCTGGCCGCGCACGCCCCGGACCACGTCGTGCTGGTCGACAGCATGTCGAAACGCATCGCGCCAGGCCTGACGCTCGGCTTCGCCCTTCCGCCACCGGCATTGCGGGAACGGGTGGCGAGCGCGTTGCGAGCCGGCGGCTGGTCGGCCCCACGGTTCGCCATCGAGGCGACGACCCTGTACGTCACGGACGGGACCGCGGCCACGATCCAGGCCGCCAAGCGGGCCGATGCCCTTGCCCGCCAACGGATCGTCGCCGACCGGCTGGCCGGCTTCACGGTGCGGTCCGACCCGCGCGCCTACCACTGCTGGTGGGAACTCCCGGAACCGTGGCGTGCGGAGACCTTCGTGGCCGCCGCCGCGCGGCAGGGCATCGCGGTCACGCCCGCGGCCGCCTTCACGGTCGGCCAGGGCCGCGCCCCGAACGCGGTCCGCCTGGCGGTTTCCGCACCGCCGGTGGAGGTGCTGGAGTCCAGTGTGGACGCTTTGGCTCAGCTGGCGAGGGGACGTCCGGAGGACAGCAGCCTGGACTGATGCCGCGCTTGAACCCTGGCCGGTGCTGCAGGTC